>JACOXT010000001.1 GCA_016182235.1 Candidatus Levyibacteriota bacterium
ATGAAGCGCATGGCATACGGCGGTTTTCTCGTCGAAGTTGAAGGATAATAAATGGTTTTAGGCAAAACGCTTTATATAAAAAACCGGAAAGCGTGGCGGGCATGGCTTCGAAAGCACCATAAAACAAAGCCAGAGATTTGGCTTGTGTACTATCGCAAGGAAACCGGCAAGCCGCGCATATCCTATGACGACGCTGTGTTGGAAGCTTTGGCGTTTGGCTGGATAGATTCCACAGCTAAAAAGATTGACGACAAAAGATTTGCCCAGCGTTTTTCCCCAAGAAGAAAAACAAGCAGTCTCTCTCAAATGAACAAAGAAAGAGTGAGAGAACTTATAAAGAAAGGATTGATGACGAAAGCGGGGCTTGAGGCAATCGCGCATGTGTATGATCCTAAAAAAGACACAAAAGAAAAGTTTGCGATTTCTCCCGGCATTTTAAAAGCGTTAAAAGAAAATAAGGAGGCGTGGGGAAATTTTCAAGAGATGCCCGAAGCGTACAAACGCATCCGCATAGCATATATTGAAAGCAGGAAAAGGCACGGCGTGTGGATGTATAAAAGAGCGCTCGATTATTTTGTGAAAATGACCGCGCAAAACAAACGAATAGGATTTGTAAAAGAGAGAAAAATATGAAAGATACAATCATCTGATTATGTTCAAAGCAGCTCTTGTAGATATGGACGGCTTTCTGATAAATTCAGAACATCTGTATTTGGAAGCCAACAAAATATACTTCAGGAAATTCGATTTTGATTTTACCGAAGAACTTCATCGCCAGGGAACGGGCAAGAAATTTAACAAATGGATAACCACAGTTTTCCCAACTGATAAATCTGGCGAGGAAATTCTCAAAGAACGAAATCTGGTTTTTATGGATTTAGTCCAACAAAAACTTGAGTTGCTGGATGGAGCGCGTGATTTACTCATAATGCTTCATAAAAATTTTAAAACCGCTTTAGTTACATCTACTGAAAGAAGCTATGTTGACGTGGTATTTGAAAAAACAAAAATTGGAGAACACTTTGACGCTCTTGTAACTGGCGACATGGTTTCTCACGGCAAGCCTGATCCGGAGTGCTATCTTATCGCCGCTCAAAAGTTAGGTGTGTCTTCCGAAGAGTGCGTCGTCTTTGAAGACGCTCCGAGTGGAATTCTTGCTGGCAAGAACGCGGGAATGAAAGTCATCGCGGTTCCAAGTCCATACGTTAAGGGTGATGAGACCTTCCGAAAAGCAGACGTAGTTGTAGATACATTGAGAGAAATAACGATGGAGAAAATTATTAAATAGAATCTTATTCAAGCAGAAATTTAATGAGTTATAATTCGATAGAAAAATAACTATGCAAAAAATTACCGTACAAACTGTAGTAAATGCTCCCATAGCGAAAGTATGGGAGTACTGGAATAAACCGGAGCATATTACGGGCTGGGCTTTTGCTTCGGATGACTGGGAAGCTCCGACGGCTGAAAATGACGTGCGGGAAGGTGGAAAATTCAAAACCGTCATGGCGGCAAAAGACAAAAGTGAAAGCTTTGATTTTACCGGCGTGTACACCAGCGTAAAGGAACATGAACTTATTGAATATGACATGGACGACGGCCGGCATGTAAAGATGGAATTTGAGGAAACTCCTGAAGGCGTGCGAGTGATGGAGACATTTGACCCCGAAACCGAAAACACCGAGGAGTTCCAGCGTTCCGGCTGGCAGGCGATTTTAGACAATTTCAAAAAATACGTCGAAAATAAAAAGTAATCAAAGATGCTTCTTTACAATCAACAAATTTTTGCTAAACTGTACAAATGGCAAAAGTAAGTACCTATCTTAATTTTCCTCGTAACACAGAAGAAGCTTTTAATTTTTATAAAAAAGTTTTTGGAACAGAATTTAGTGGTGAAGGGATTGTGCGTTTTTCAACGATCCCACCTCAAGAAGGCCAACCCCCAATAAAAGAAGAGGATAAAAATTTAGTTATGCATGTCGGACTTCCTATTTTAGGAGGTCATATGCTTATGGGAACCGATGCTCCTGAGTCAATGGGTTTTAAAGTTAATTTTGGAAACAATATATACATAAATCTTGAGCCTGATACTAGAGCTGAAACTGATAAATTATTTGAAGCACTTTCCGAGAGTGGAAAAGTTGAGATGCCTTTACAGGAGATGTTTTGGGGAGATTATTTTGGATCCTGTGTAGATAAATTTGGCGTTAAGTGGATGTTTAATTGCTCAAGCAAAAACTAGCATAAAGAAAATTTATAGTGAACGAATGAAATGAGTCGAACTATGAATCCATGAATCCAGTTGTACATTTTGAAATGCCGGCTAAAGATAAAAAGAGAACTGCAGATTTTTACTCAAAAGTTTTTGGATGGAAACTGAATCAGCTAGGGCAAGAAATGGGTCAATATCTTTTGGCTACAACTGCAGAAACTGATAACAATGGCATGGTAAAAACTCCAGGAGCTATTAATGGTGGTTTCTTTGATTTTAAAGATGAAGAAGGTTTTAATGTTCCCCACATAGTTATTTCTGTTAATAATATTGATGAGGGTATTAAAGCTGTAAATGGGAGTGGAGGAAGAGTAACTAGCACGAAAATGGATATTCCAGGAATTGGGACATATGTTTCCTTTAAAGACACAGAAGGTAACTGCGTAGGAATGCTTGAACCAAAATCCGGAATGTAACATGAGGAAAATTATGTTTTAAGGAAAGGGGAACCTCCTAGATAGTTGAGATCACTCAAGATTAATAATAAATAGTATAAGTACGATGATAAGGTCTTAAGCCTTTTTGATCTTGGCTAAGAAGCCATAAGGCATTATCTATTTCATTGGATTTATGCTTTTGTATTCTTCGTCTTATAAGCTCAACTCCCCAGATAGTTGCTGCGCGAATTTCTACTTCTTCTCTACTTCCAGAGGGAATCAAAATATAGTTATCTATTCGCTTAGCTAAATCGTAAGAATACTTTATCATACCAGCTTCTCTTAGCATCTGAGGAATTTTATAGTCTGCAAATGCTGTCAGATTTTCTAAATTAGTAATTTCCCTGCCTCCCAACTTTAATAAATAAGACAAATCATTAGGGCATATTTGGGCTCGTTTTAAAATAAAGATATTGTTTCCGTCTAATCGAGCAATATCTCTAAATGAAGGAAAATCTTGATAAAGTAACTTTACTATCTCTATCGCATCAAAACCAGCAGCTTCTAAGGCATTAATAAATTGACCATTATATTTCTTTTTTAAAACTTGCCCTGCTTCTCTTAAATTGTCTGTTCTTTTATCCAATAAAGGAATTTCAGTACCATTATTACTTTTAAAAAGTTGTTCAACATTAGCCCTATCAATATCTCCTAGATAATTTACATCTAAAATTTGAGGAGTTTCAGCTAATGCTTTTTTAAATGAGGCAACCAAAGCATAAAATCCGCTGATGCTTTTGCCTTTCCATTCAACTTGCCATCTTGGTTTATCTTTTTCAGCTCAGAAACAGAAATTAGTCGCTTCTTGCAAAAAAATTAACTGGACATCAGTCACAAAATCACCTGTAGCACCAAAGCCTTCTTCTGCTGTCCCCAGTCCCTGAGCTAACCTTTTTTCAACTCGCATTGAAATTTGTTCTAAACCATCTTCATTTAGGTGTACAAATTGAGCTTTCTCAACAACTGATTTTGTAGTAGTTAAGATTTTGAGCGGGTCGAGTGTCTTGATCTCTAGAGTCACAACTTAATTATAGCAAAGGACGCTATCTAAGAAGACTATAGAACGAGGTTGCCGCAAGAGACATAGACTCCTGCCTCATCTGCTGATTTATGGACATTTATCCCAAGAGGCAGTTCAGAACGCAATTGATCCAAAGTAACATCAAGTGTGGTTTCAGATATTCCATTTACAGAAGATGTTAACGGATATTTTACTGCTCCTACATCCGGACAAGCTCCGACATGAATATGTGCGGGTTGCGAAACGGCTTCTGGTGTTCCTGTTAGATCAAGTGTAACTTTTACCTTCCCATCTTCTTCCATAAGTATTGCTGTCCCTGATTCACCTGAGGCATTTTGTTCGGAAAGTGCCACAGTAAATTCTTGCTTAGAACCCTCCATAGCTTCCTCTGTGGGAACTTGTGTTGGCTCAACAGGTTGAGTTGCTGATTGACTAAACATGAAATATCCTATCACAACAATTGCCAGAAGGACTGCTCCAATAAGAAGATTTTTATTCATGCTTATTTTGATAATAGTTACTTTTTTATCCCTTTGTCAAGAAGCAAAATGTTAAAGTCTATTTTGCTTGATGAATAACCCGCTGCGGAAAGGGAATTTCTATCCCTTCTTTATCAAAAGCAATTTTGAGTCTCTTCCTTAATTCTCCTGTTACATCCCATTGCTTGATGGGTTGAGTTTCCCCCAATATTTTTATGATAATAGCAGAATCCGCAAAATCATTAACTCTTAAGAATTGCGGTGGGGTTGTAATAAACTCTTTCCAGTCTTTATCTTTTGCCAAATCGCTGCCGACTTTATTGACAACTTTTATAACTTTTTCCAGATTGGAATTGTAAGAAATACCGATATTCAGATTAACTCTTGAAAATTGTTTGGTCAGATTTGAAACTTTTTTAATCTCTCCATGAGGAACATGATGTACTGTTCCGTCCAGATCCCGAAGAGTTGTCATTCTAAGACTTATGCTCTCAACCAGACCGCAGGTGTTATCAAAACACACAACGTCTCCTATCCTATACTGATTTTCAAGAATAATAAAAAGACCGGAAATTATATCACGTATCAGGTATTGTCCTCCAAAGCCCAAGGCAATTCCGGCTATTCCTGCTGCTGCCAAAAGCGGTCCTATTTCAACACCTAATTCCGACAAAACAATCAAAACCGTTAATACCCATATCAAAACGCCTATTGCATTGGAAAAAATTTGTATCAAGGTATTTTCTCTTTTTTTCTCGTCTTCTCTGGAAAGAAAATGATCGCGGACTACGATTTTCCTGATTACTTTTTCGATAAAGTGGTTGCTTGTTTTTTTGACTATATAAGCAGCCAAAACAACGCCCAGTATTTTTATAACTGGGAACATAATTTGCGAGCCGATCAGATTTGTAAGGTCTTGCATTTTGTCCATTCTAACAAATCATTGTCCAATTGTTAAGATATCGAATTGAGGGGTGGTTTGATATAATAAATCTATGGAATTTTTATTTGGGGTCCCAACGTTTCTTATTTTACTGGTTTTTGTTGTGTTTTCATCCATTAAACAAGTTAACCAGTATGAGCGCGGAGTAAGATTTCGTTTTGGTAAATTCCGCGATGAAATGGTTCCCGGCTGGAGAATTGTCTGGCCGATTATCGAGAGCTGGCAAAAAATAGACATACGGGTTAAAGCAGTTGACGTTCCCGACCAGGAAGCAATTACCCGCGACAATGTCTCGGCTCGCGTCAATGCGGTTATATACTATCGTGTTGGTATAGCTAAAAAAGCGATTTTGGAAGTAGAAGATTTTTATTACGCGGTTTCTCAGCTTGCTCAAACTACAATGAGAAACGTTATCGGTGAAACATCTCTTGATGATCTTCTATCCAAAAGAAATCAGGTTGCCGATAAAATTCAGATAATTATTGACAAAGCAACTGACCCATGGGGAGTAAAAGTTGAGTCGGTAGAACTCAAAGATATTATTCTTCCTGATGAAATGAAACGGGTAATAGCGAGACAGGCTGAGGCGGAACGCGAAAGACGCGCGATCGTTATTCGGGCAGAGGGAGAAAAGGCAGCTGCGGAGAATATAGCTAAAGCTGCGGGGAAGCTGGCCGCTACTAGAGGAGGACTTCACGTTCGTACCTTGCAAACTCTCTCAGAATTGTCATCTGACAAAAGCAATACTGTGGTATTTGTTACGCCTCTAGAAATACTGCGCGCTTTTGAAGGATTAATCAAGAAGAAATAAATGCAATAATGGTTCTAAATTTCTCTTTTTAATAGGGGTTTACCTGGCAGCTTTAACGTAAATTGTGCTGGTGATTTATTTCAGCAGACAAATCAATCAGATAAGATTCAGAAAAGAAATAGCCTCAGGAGCATTAATAATTCTTTCTGTATCGGTAGTGTTGGGGATAGCTTAATCTAAAACCAGTTTGCTCCCCACGCCTCAACACAGTATGCAGGGAAATCCAGTTCCTATAATCGATGGTTTTGAGAGGATTATCGAAGCCTTTGAAAACGTCAGTTATATGGGCGAGTTACGACAAAGATGGATTGAATTAAAGAAGCTATTGAAAGGAGGATTACAGGATGGCGCACCTGCTACAATACTGACTAAATAAAGTTTTCCGTAGGAGTCACAGTTGCGATTTCAAGTTTTTCTTTGGCGGTAAATTCTTTCGTCAAGAATTTTCCAAAACATCCTTCACCGATTTTTCCCCAAGCTGTTCGGCGAGGGCAATCATGATTCCTTCAGGGCCACGAAGATAGCAGAGTAAATATATATCCTCATAGTTCACCACCTCTCCGATAAGTTCTGCTCCGTGTTTTTTAAGTCGTGCAATGGTGTCATTTATATCAGTGACGGCAAACATCACTCGCAGGTAGCCGAGAGCGTTCACAGGGGCTCTCCGATGATCAGCAACTACGGGTGGAGTGAAAAATCATGGGCTGGATTTCTGCGGCATTTGATGATAGAATTGTTTGACATTCCGCGGTAGCTCAATGGTAGAGCAGATCCCTGTCGAAGAGAGGCAGCGTTCCGATGAAAGTTGGGATGGAAAATCGGGCTAATTCGGGGAAGTCCTGAATTTATTGAAGGATAATCCCGAGCTAAATCCTGAGCGAAGTCGAAGGAAAATGTGTAGAGACTATATACCCGACCCCTCGAAGTTTCAACGGAGTGGGGATGAGATAGTCCAGACCTTTTGGCAACAAAAGGAAATCTGTAAGGATAAGGTTCGAGGTCCGAGTCCTCGCCGCGGAGCAAATAAACTATCGGTTGACATAGAGTCTTTTTTTTATATAATTACTCTTATGGATCGATAAAGAGAAATATCTATTTTGCATTCAAAAGCCGAGAAACTTAAAAAGGTGGGTTTTGCCCTTACCCCATTAGCCACTGGTCTCACTGCATGGGAAGCAGTAAGCGGAAATCCTCTCGCGTTTGTTTCTGGTGGAATTGCTGTTGTTCTGGCTGGACATACAATAATTAATATAAGGACTGAGAGGAAGCTACGAAGAGAGCTAGAGAATAGAGAAAGTGCGAAAGAAAAAAAATAAACCATTTCCATCTTCACTTTAAAAAAAATTAAAGTTGAATTTTTTATCACTAAATATTGTGTAAATCCAGCCCGTTATATGTTCGAAGTGCGCTACAGCCGGGAAGCCATCAGGGAACGTTTTACTTTACGGGGATGTCGGTTTCGGTAGTGTTTCAATTACTGCCGGAGCTTCCAGCATAGCTTTTGCTGAAGCAAGCTTTTTAGCTCTTATTTTCTTTTTTAAAGGCTTGATATTTCCTACGCTCTTCGTTGCGTCCTCAGCTTGAGACCCCGCAACTATTTTCGGTGCCTCCATAGACTTTTCTGGATTTAGTAATTTTAAGATATTATCAAGCTTGGCATTAAGTACATCAAACTGTTCTCTATACTGCGGGTGGGCTGAACCTCTGCCTCCATTGTCAAAATTTGGTTTTCTTAAGCCTCTGTCGTTAGTGCGCCCTGAATAAGGACCTCCGATAGTTCTAAAACAGTCTCTGCAATAAACAGGCTTACTTCCTGTGGGCCTAAAGGGTACTTCGCATTCTTTCCCGCATTTACTGCAGGTTGCTTTAAACATCTGCCTATCTGCTCCTCGTTGGGCATCAAAGCTTCTTATGCCGAAGTTGCGTCCGCCGCCTGATCTATTGCCTCTATTAAAAGCCATACTGCATTATAACATAGTTCGCCACTTTACATTCGCTAACAAATTAGCCCACAAAATAGTATAATATAGAACGAAAGGAGGAAAGATTAGTTTATGACAGGTACAATTAAAACAAAAACAGATAAAGGATTCGGATTTATATCTCGTGATGGAGAAACAAAAGATCTTTTTTTTCATTCTACAGATTTGGTCGGAGTTACCTTTGATGCTCTTCAAGAAGGAGCAGCGGTTGCTTTCGATATTGTAGAAAGTGAAAAGGGTCCAAGAGCAAAAAATGTAAAACTTGCTTAATTACGCTAACGAAGCAATGCAAAAAAATTTGCTGGCCCGCACATTGATGCATTGATTTTTGTTATCATCTTGCCGCAAGTTAACTAATCGCTTACATAATCCTTGAGCTTGTTTCCTCGGGAGGGGTGGCGAAGTTTACGAAGAGCTTTTGCTTCAATTTGGCGAATTCTCTCTCTTGTCACCGCAAACATTCTGCCCACTTCCTCAAGAGTCTTGGGCTTACCATCTTTAAGACCAAATCTTTCCTCCAATACTCGACGCTCCCTGTCTGACAAAGTAAGAAGGACCCTTTCGACTTGCTCTTTCAAAAGTTCACGACTGGCTGAATCAAAAAGAGTTGGGGCAACAGTATCGTGAACAAAATCTCCAAGTCGTGAATCATCTTCATCTCCAACAGGAGTTTCCAAACTTGCCGGTTCTTGAGAAATTTTAATAATTTCCAAAGCCTTGTCAGGATCAATGCCTAGAACTTTTGCCACCTCGTCAGGAGTTGGTTCTCGTCCCAATTCCTGCATAAGCTTTCGGGAAGTCCTCAAAAATCTATTTATATTCTCAACCATGTGGACCGGAATTCTTATTGTCCGAGCCTGATCCGCAATAGCGCGGGTAATGGATTGTCTAATCCACCACGTTGCGTAGGTTGAGAATTTGTAGCCTCTTCTCCAGTCGTATTTCTCAACTGCTCTTATTAAACCCTGATTTCCTTCTTGAATAAGATCCAACAGGGTTAATCCCCGACCAACATATTTTTTAGCAATTGAGACAACAAGACGAAGGTTGGATGTTGTCAGAGTTTTTTTTGCATTCAAATCTCCTTTTTCAAATTTTTTTGCCAATTTAATTTCTTGCTCAAAATTCAAAAGAGGAATTCTACCAATTTCCTTAAGATACATTCTGACAGGATCTGAAACCGTACCTTCAGCCAAAACTGTCAATGCCTCCAGTTCTTTTTCCAATGCTTCAATTGGTTTTTCTCCTTCCTGATCTTTGACAACAGATTCAAAAACATCAATATCAGACTTTTGGAGTTTATCGTAAAGTTTATCAAGCTCAGCCAAATGATTTTCGGGTCTTTGGAAAATCGACAAAATCTCATCCTGAGTAATATATCCTCTTTTTTTTGCAGACGTTACAATATCGGAAAGAATATCTACTGATTTTTTCTTCATTTTTAAAATGCCTTTAATTTTTTATTTTACCACAAATATCATCCTTCTGACAAAAGATTTATTATGGAACTGAGTTCCTTTTCCAAAACCTCTATTTTTTTAATATCCTCTTCTTTTTCTCTCGATCTAAGGTTTGAGGAAATTTCTTTTATCTTATCTTTTAGGAATAACACCCTAAGTTCGGTCGCGATCTTTACTGCTTCCATTTCGGAATGTTTTGTGTCTGAAAATTTGGGCAAGGGATACAAGAAGCATGTATCATAGGTTGCCAAAAGTTCTTTGGGAAGCGTTTCTAAGAAATTGCGGCTATTAAAAACAGGGCTTTTTTTTAAAAAAATTAACAAGTGATTCAATACTTTTCCGTAAGAGAGAGTTTCAAATTCATAATTAGATAAAGTATGGTTCGCCTTTTCTAAGACGATTTTAGGATTCTCATACTGAATGACAAGAGATGTGAGATATTCCTCCAAGACCTCACGTCTTGTTAAACTTTGCTTCTTAACAGAGACAATATTTTCTTTTATATTTATAGCCTCTTTCTTCTCTATTTTTTCCATTTCTTTTACAAGTGCGTCCAAAGATATATCTAACTTGGTACTTAGCTTTCTTAGGTAATGCTCTTTTACTATTTCATTTCCGATTCTTGAAATTATCGGCAGGAAGTTAACGCTTATTTTTCTTTTTCCATCAATTGTATCTTTATCGTATATAGATAGAATTCTAGATAAGAGATAATCATAAACAGCAACATCCTGCTTAATCGATTTCTTAAACGATATAGGGTCGTTTTTAATTGCCTCATCCGCGTCCTTGCCATTTTTGACTTCAGCAACTGTTATATTCAACCCTTTTTTTTCCAAAGAGGATAAACTTCTTTTTGTCGCCTCATATCCCGCATCATCCTGATCAAAACAAAGACAAACATTATCTGTAAATCGGGATATTAATGACGCCTGATTATCTGTTAACGCTGTTCCCTTAACTGCAATCACATTTTTAACACCAATGCCATATGAAGAAATCACGTCAAATTCTCCCTCCATAATAATTGCTTTATCCATTTTTTTTATTTCATCCTTTGCAATATTTAGCCCAAAAAACATACTTCCTTTATGATATACAATTGTGTCTCTTGTATTTATATATTTCCCCGAGGATAAAGATTCTTCTATTGCTCTTCCGGAAAATCCCACAACGTTTCCCCTCTGATCCAAAAGAGGAAACATGATTCTATTCCTAAAAAAATCAAGCACGCGTACCTGCCCTGTCGAAAGGCCTCTATAAAATGCAAGACCCGCCTCTATTAAATCTTCCTTCTTAAATTTCTTCTTCTGAATTAGATAATTTGACAACGAAGTGCCATCCTTTGGAGAAAGCCCAATCATAAAAGTCTCTATAAGCTTGCTGTCAATTTTACGTATGTCTATAAGATATTTAAGCGCTTCCTCTCCGGCCTTATGTTTTGTTAATACGAAATGGTAAAAATCCATTGCAATCTTATTTAATATGTAAATTCTTTCTTTTTTGGATGAAATTCCTCTTTCAAAACCTGACTCGCGAAGCTCAACTCCTGCCCTTTTTGCCAGGATTCTCAATGCTTCCACAAACTCCAAATTTTCATACTCCATCAAAAATGTGAATACATCTCCTCCTTTGCCGCACCCTCCAAAGCAGTGCCATATCTGTCGCTCCGGCGAAACGATAAAAGATGGGGTTTTCTCTTGATGAAAAGGGCAAATTGCCTTAAAATTCCTTCCCATTTTCTTAAGAGAAATATACTCGGATATAAAGGAGACAAGATCAGTTCTTTCCCTTATTCTCGCTATTTCATCCATAGGATTTTTGTTGACAATAGAAGATAGGGGATAGAAAGTAGTATTCTGTTTTCTATTTTCTACCATCTACCGTCAACTCTATTTTACCATTTCATCCATTGCTTTTCCTGTTTTCCTGTTTTACAATAACTCTTGGCAATTTATTATGGCTCTTATCATAATTATTGGAGCCCAGTGGGGAGACGAAGGAAAAGGTAAGATAATTGACTACCTCTCGAAAAAATCAGAATATGTAATCCGATTCCACGGAGGCAATAACGCAGGACATACTGTAATAAACTCATACGGAAAATTCACAATGCATCTTATCCCATCTGGAATTTTTAATAAGTCTTCAAAGGCAATCATTGCAAATGGGGTTGTTGTAGACTTGGAGGTTTTGGTTGAGGAAATTAATACTTTAGAAGAACACGGAATAAAAGTTAAAAATAGATTGTTTATTTCTCCACGCTGCCATCTTATAATGTCTTATCACAAAATCCTAGATCTACTTTTGGAAAAGGAAAAAGGCAGCGCAAAAATTGGAACAACAGGACGCGGGATTGGGCCTTGCTATGCCGACAAAGTCAGCTATAACGGCATAAGAATAGGAGATTTATTGGATAAAAAAGTTTTTTCAGAAAAACTTAAAATCCAGCTTACTATAAAGAACAAAATTCTTCAGGCGCTTGGAGCAACTATGCTTTCTCAAAAAGATATAGAAAAAGAGTTATTTAGTTTATTAGACAAGGTAAGACCCTTTGTCATAGAACCTTTCTCAATTATCTATTCTGCTTTGCAAAATAAAAAAAATATTCTCTTGGAAGGTGCGCAGGGAACTTTTTTGGATAACGATTGGGGAACTTATCCATTTGTTACAGCATCTACTACTTTAACAGGCGGAACGAATGCGGGCGCAGGCATTCATCCCAACCAACTAAGTAAAATTATAGGAGTTGCTAAGGCATACACAACGCGCGTGGGAGAAGGACCTTTCCCAACAGAACTTTTAGATAGCACCGGAGAAAAAATAAGAACTGAGGGTTCGGAATTTGGCGCAACAACAGGAAGACCGCGCCGCTGCGGATGGTTTGACATTGAGCTATTGAAATTTGCAGCAAAAATCAATGGCTTTACAGAAATTGCTATTACTAAATTAGATATTCTTGATTCATTTCCTGAAATTAAAATCGCTACTCACTATACTTTGAATGGAAAAAAAGTTAACTATTTTGATGGAGATAGTAATTTTTTATCTAAAGTAAAACCCGTATATAAAACATTAAAAGGCTGGAAAGAGAGTATAAAAGGAATTAAGAAATATAAAGACTTACCTCTTAATGCAAAAAATTATTTAAAAGAAATAGAGAAGTTAGTGGGAATCAAAATAAAATATATTTCAACAGGAGTAAAACGAAATGAAATTATCAAAACCTAAAAAAAAATATAAAGCGTTAATTCTGGATGTCGATGGTACGCTTATTCCAAATGAGATTGATGGAATACCATCCAAAGGAGTAACAGATGCGATAAGAAAAATAACCAAACGAATTCATGTAGGGCTCGCAACTTCCAGGCTCTATGGATTAATTAATCATATAACTGATCGCTTGGAACTCTCCGGCCCTTCAATTACAAGCGCCGGGGCTAGGGTTATTGATATTTCAACAAAAAAAATTCTTTGGGAACAATGCATTAATCAACATGCTGTGATAGACGTTTGTAGGATTCTAGAAAAATATAAACTTTCTGTTATGGTAAATGATAACGGACGCGACATAGGATTTTCAAAAAAATATATTCCCAAAAAACCATTAACAATATTTGTTATATCCGTTAGTCCTAAATATATAGACTATATTGTAAAAGAAGTTTCGACTATTTCAGCAATTTCCGCCCACAAAGTTCCCTCTTGGAAGAAAGGTCAGATAACAATTTCTATAACTCACAAATCCGCAACAAAACAACACGCTCTTTTGGAACTTGCTAAGATACTAAAAATAGAAACTCACGAAATTATTGGCGTTGGCGATGGACATAATGACTTACCTTTCTTAATGGCTTGCGGACTAAAAATTGCCATGGGAAATGCTGTTTCAGAATTGAAGGCAATCTCTCATTATGTAGCTCCATCCGTAGATAATGATGGGGTCGCGGATGTAATTAATAAATTTATCTTATGAAGAATTTTGATTATTCTACCTATCTTTCTCCTTTTACATGGCGTTATGGATCTAAAGAGATGCGAGAGATATGGTCCGAAACCTACAAAAGAAAACTATGGAGAAAAATTTGGGTAGAACTGGCAAAAGCACAACATAAATACGGCCTCTTAACAAGGTCCGACCTTGATGATCTTATAAAAAACAAAGACAAAATAAATATTGAAAAATCCTTTGAATTTGAAAAAGAAATAAATCACGATCTAATGGCAGAAATAAAAACTTATGCTTCCCTTGCAAAAATAGGCGGCGGAAAAATTCATCTTGGAGCAACCAGTATGGACATCGAAGATAACGCGGATACTATTCGCTTCAAAGAATCACTTAGCTTAATTGAAGAAAAATTAAAAAAACTTTTAGAAGAATTTGGGAAAAAAATTAATATTTATAAAGATTTAGTCTGCATGGCGTACACACATCTTCAGCCCGCTGAACCAACAACACTAGGATACAGATTTGCTCTTTATGCTCAAGACATTTTATTAGATATGAAGCTTTTAGAATTTGTAAAAATAAATTTAAAAGGGAAAGGAATAAAAGGCGCTGTTGGAACAAGCGCAAGCTTCGTAAGGTTACTTGATGAAAAAAAAACAGAAGAAATGGAGAAAACAGTCATGGAAAATCTAAAGATTGAAAGCATTGAAATAGCAAGTCAAGTAGCACCTCGAAAAATTGAATATTTTATTGCGAGCTTTCTTTCTGGAGTAGCACAAAGCTTGCATAAATTCGCGTTTGATGTCCGCATAATGCAATCTCCGGGATTCTCTGAATGGCAAGAGCAGTTTTCCCAAAAACAAGTAGGCTCCTCTGCCATGCCGTTTAAGAGAAATCCAATTATATCTGAGAAGGTCTGCTCTCTTGCAAGAGTTATTTTTAATCTTTCTAATATTTCAAAAGATAACGCTTCAAATATGCTCTTGGAAAGAACACTTGACGATTCAGCGAATAGAAGAATTTATTTACCTGAAATTTTTTTGGCAGCAGATGAAATTCTCATAACCGCGTCTACCATATTGGAAGGATTGTTAATAAACAAAGACCAAATCAAAAAAAATTTGGATAAATACGGTCCATTTGCGACAACAGAAATAGTTTTAATGAAAGCAGTAAAAAATGGGGCAGATAGACAAGAAATGCACGAACATTTAAGACTCCTCTCAATGAAGGCATGGGAAGAATTACAAGAAAACGGGAAAAACAGACTAATAGAATTCATGAAAAAAGATAACTTAATAAATAAATTTATAAAAAAAGAGGAAATGACAGGATTACTTAATCCAAATAAACACATTGGACTTGCCCCCAAAAGATGTGTTACCCTTCTTAAAAAAATAGAAAATGAAATATCCAATTAGAATTGGTATTGTGGGCGGAGGGCAACTTGGAAAAATGCTCACAATTGCTGCCAAAAAATTGGGTTTTTATGTTACAGTTATCGATCCTACGATTCAGAGTCCAGCAGGACAAGTGGCAGATAAGCAAATAATTGCGGATTATAAAGACGAAAAGTCAATAGAGGAATTAGCCCAAAGTTCTGATTTTATAACTTTTGAAATTGAGCTTGCCAATGATTCTGCGCTTTTTAACATTTTGAGCCGGGGAAAAAAAGTGAACCCTCATCCCAAAACACTTAGCATCATAAGAGATAAATTAACACAAAAGAATTTTTTAAAAGAAAACAAAATTCCAACTGCAAAATTCAAAGAAGTTCTATCTGTAAACGATATTGAAAAAAATGCGGAAGAATTTGGTTATCCATTAATGCTTAAAGCGAGAACAGACGCCTATGACGGCCGAGGAAATTTCTTGGTGAGAAAAAAGGGGGATTTTAAAAAAGGTCTTGAAAAATTAAAAGGAAGAAAATTATATATTGAAAAGTTTGTTCCATTTATCAAAGAATTAGCGATAATGGTTGCGAGAGGCATAAATGAAGAAATAAAATCATATCCTGTTGTCGAAACAATCCACAAAAATAATATATGCGATACTGTATTAGTCCCAGGAAGAGTATCTTTGAAAATTCAAAAAATGGCAAAAAAATTAGCGGAAAGAACTGTTAGTAAATTAAAGGGCGCAGGTGTTTTTGGCATAGAAATGTTTTTGACTAAGGACAACAAAATACTTGTGAATGAGATAGCTCCACGTGTTCATAATTCAGGACACTTCACTATTGAAGCGTCTATTACTTCTCAGTTTGAACAACATATCCGAGCAATTTCCGGACTTCCCCTTGGCTCAACCGATTTAATTCCAAAAGCAGCGGTAATGAAAAATATTTTAGGTGAAAATCATGGAAACGGATTTCCAAAAGGAATTGAAAAAGCGCTCGCCATCAGTGGTGTTTCTTTGCATATTTATGGAAAGAAAGAGTCAAGGCCCCAAAGAAAAATGGGCCATATTACAGTTATGGGGAATAGTATTGAAGAGTGTTTAAATAAAGCAAATCGAGCAAGGAAAGTATTGATAATTTAGATGAATTATGAAGTATGAATCAAGAATCATGGAAAAACATAATTCATAATTCGTGATTCATGATTCAACTTTAGAGTATGAAAAAACCAATCATAGGAATAATCATGGGTTCTGACTCAGATCTTCCGATAATGCAGGAGGCAGCAAAAGTTTTGGATGAGTTTAAGATTCCCTACGAACTTACTATTGTTTCAGCCCACCGGACACCAAAAAGGCTTTATGAATATGCGAGTTCTGCTCTGCAGAAAGGGATTAAAGTTATTATCGCAGGGGCAGGAGGATCTGCGCATTTGCCCGGAATGGTAGCATCAATTACACCGCTTCCAGTAATTGGAGTTCCTATGAAAACAAAGAATCTAGATGGCCTTGATTCTCTTTTGTCAATAGTTCAAATGCCCCCTGGGGTTCCGGTCGCAACCGTTGCTATAAACGGAGCAAAGAATGCAGCTATTCTTGCTGTTAGTATTTTAGGAACACAAGACTCTGCCATGCAGAAAAAAATATCTAAATATAAAAACTCGTTAAAAAAGCAAGTGATTAAAAAAGCAAAAAAGTTAGGAAAGTTTGGTTATAAAAAGTATTTGTCTAAAGTATAGCGCTACATAGTAGCATACTTTGTAATGATAAATGAACATACAAAAAACTGTTAATTTAGAAGACTATGGTAAAAAACTCAGTGGTAAAACACGGGATTTTTATATTGTCAAGGATAAAAGAACTATTATTTCAACAGACAGAATTTCTGCTTTTGATAAAAATTTAGGATATATTCCCCATAAAGGACAGGTTTTAAATCAACTTTCTGCTTTTTGGTTTGATAAAACAAAAGATATTATTGAGAATCATTTAATCTCTGTTCCTGATCCAAATGTGATGATTGTTAAAAATGCAGAATTAATTCCAATTGAAATGGTCATAAGGGGTTATATTACTGGCGTAACAGGAACTTCTATTTGGGGATCTTACGAAAAAGGAGAAAGAATAATTTACGGTATAAAATTTTCAGAAGGTTTAAGTAAAAATCAAAAACTTCCAAAACCAATTATTACACCAACTACAAAAGCAAAATCAGGGCATGACCAAAGATTAACAAATAACGAAATTATAAAACAAAAAATAATTTCTGAAAGAATTTATAGACAAATGGAGAAAGCAACTTTACAGCTTTTTGAAAGAGGAACTAGAATTTGTGAAAAATCAGGGATTATTCTGGTTGACACAAAATATGAATTTGGAATTTACAATAACAAACTCATTTTGATAGATGAAATTCATACCCCCGATTCATCCAGATTCTGGATCAAAAACACATATAAAGAAAAATTTTTAAAAGGAATCGAGCCTGAAAATTTCGACAAAGAATTTTTAAGGATTTGGTTTAAAAAACAAGGTTATGTTGGAGACGGAAAACCACCCATAATGTCTAAGGAAATTATTTCTCAAGTCAGTAATCGCTATATTTCGATTTATGAAAAGTTAACAGGAAAAAAGTTTATTGCTAACTCTAAAATTGATATTGCAAAAAGAATTAAAAATAATTTAAAATTGTTAAAATAATTTATGATTTATGAAATAAGGGTAGGGGAGAAATATAAAGATCTTAAGGGAGATGCTCTTTTACACGAAACAAATTCCTCTGGATTAAATGGGATTAAGAAAATTTTAACATCAAGGGTTTATAGGCTAGAAGGAATTACCAAAAATGAAGCCCAAATTTTAAAAGATAATTTACTATGTGAAAACATAACTCAAGTATCATCTTTGAATAGACCGCTAATAACAAACGCTTCGCATGTAATAGAAATAGGATATATGCCTGGTGTCATGAATCCAGAAGTCGCATCAATTATTAAAGCAGCATATGATCTAGGAATAAATTTAATCGCGGCAGACTCAAGTATAGCATATGGGTTATTTGGAAAAGTAGATAAAAAAATTATAAACGAAATCACTCAAAAGCTTTACAACAAAACTGTTGAGAGGATAATTACGCAAAAACCAAAAACCTTTGTAATAAAAGGCAAAACTGGAAAAACTTCTGTAATTAATCTTAGAGAAATGAATGATGACGAGCTTAATGAGTTATCTAAAGATAAGTTATTCTTAAACCTTCTGGAGATGAAAACAATTCAAGAATATTTCAAAAAAATAAAAAGGGATCCAACGGATTGTGAGATTGAAACTATTGCTCAAACATGGAGCGAGCATTCTGGACATAAGACTTTCAAAGCAAAGCTTTTGGTTGATGGGAAAGATAAAAAACCTTTAATTGAAAGATTAAAACAAGAGGCATTAAAACACAAGAATAATATTGTTTCTGCATTTATAGATAATTCTGGCGTAATGGACTTTTATGATGGTTGGGCAATATCCGGAAAAGGTGAAACCCATAACAGTCCATCTGCAATAGAACCGTATGGAGGCGCAATGACAGGAAGCGGCGGGGTTTTTAGAGACATTGTCGGGACAGGACAAGGAGGAAAAACGATTATTTCAACAGATATATTTTGCTTAGCAAAACCTAATTTGCCGTTCTTAAAACTTCCTCCTGGATGTCTTCATCCTAGATATGTTTTAAAACAAGTTATTAAAGGCGTAAAAGACTATGGAAATCGCATGGGAATTCCTACAAATAATGGATCAATTCACTTCCATGATGACTTCCGGGCAAAACCAACTGTTTTAGTCGGAGCATACGGAATTACCCCCAAAAAATATGCACAAAAAGGAAAACCAAAAAAGGAAGACATTATTGTAAGTATTGGAGGAAGAATCGGAAGAGACGGCATTCATGGAGCAACTTTTTCTTCTGGAGAAATGACAGAAAGAACAATAACAGTAAATTCTCAAGCTGTACAAATTGGTAACGCAATAGAGGAAAAAAGAACATTTGATGCAATTTTAGAAGCAAGAGACAAAAATTTGATAAGAGCAATTCAAGACTGCGGAGGTGGAGGACTTTCCTCAGCGATTGGAGAAATGGGTCAGGATACCGGAGTAAGAGTGCATCTAAAAAATGCGCTATTAAAATATCAGGGATTGTCTCCTTGGGAGATATGGCTTTCTGAATCTCAAGAAAGAATGGTATTGGCAATACCCAAATCCAAACTATCAAAATTTAAAAAAGTCTGTAAAAAATATAATGTAGAAATTTCTGTTTTGGGAAATTTTGATGGAAGCAAAAAGCTACAAGTATATTACGGTAAAGAAAAAGTTTGTGTTTTGGATATGAAATTCCTTCATCATGGCCTTCCCCAGCGAGAGATGACTGCGACTCGTCCCAGTATCACCCTGAGCGAAGCGAAGGATCTAGATTCTTCGGCAAGCCTCAGAATGACATTACCAAAAACCCAAAAAGAATGGATTCAAATTTTGAATAAAGTCCTTTCTCATGGAAATATTTGCTCAAAAGAACCAATTGTAAGACTTTATGATCACACAGTTCAGGGAACAAGTGATCTTCAGCCTTTTAGCGGAGAATTGGGAGATGGACCAAATGATGCTGCAGTAATTAGGCCATTGCTCGACAAACCATATGGAATGGTTGTTGCTCATGGAATTAATCCAATTTTAAACAGAATCGATCCTTATTGGGGAAGTATATGGGCGGCAACTGAAGCAATCTCAAATTACGCAGCAGTTGGAGGAGACTATAAAAATGCGTCTTTGATAAATAATTATGTATGGCCATTCCCGGATGAAGAATCCTTATGGTCTTTGGATAAATCAGTTGATGCAGTTTGCGATTTCATGAAAGCATTAAAAATTCCAGTTATCTCCGGAAAAGATAGTCTTTCTTCAACATATCGAGGGCATGACGGAACATTTATTAAAATCCCTGAAGTTTTATGCATATCTGTTTTTGGCAAAATTCCAGATGTCACAAAAACAGTAAGTTCTGATTTCAAAAAATCCGGATCAACAATTTTAATAGTTGGAAAACCCGATCTTGAAAATATGGGGGGCTCTGTTTACCTAGACGCTGTCCTTAACAATCGGTCAATGAAACAATGGAGCAATATTCCTAATGTCGATTTAAAACTTCTACCCAAAACTCTAAATACCATCTATAAAGGAATTCAAGCTGGAAAAATTTTATCTTGCCACGATATCAGCGAAGGGGGCATGATAACTACAATTTTTGAAATGTGTGTCGGAGGAGATTGCGGAGCAAATATTTCTCTTGATGTCATTCTGAGCAAAGCGAAGAATCTCCGTTCTGATTATTTTCTTTTCAACGAAACAGCAGGATGCTTTATAGTCGAAGTTGAAAACGAAAAAGTTGCCAAAAAAATCTTTAAAAATATTCCCTATTTTATAGTAGGAAAAACTGAAAAAGAAAAAAATATAACTGTAAAACAAAAAGATAAAACACTTTTTAAAGAAAGAGTCGAAGAATTAAGAAAAGTCTGGCAAGAGCCAATGACACAGATATTTTCATGATATGAAAACTAAACCAAAAGTTTTAGTTTTAAAAGCCGATGGAACAAATTGCGACGAGGAACTTGCATTTGCATTTAAATTGGCAGGAGGTGCACCTAAGATAGTGCATATTAATGACCTTCGAACAAAAAAAGAAAAACTTAAAGAATATAATATCCTCGCAATTCCTGGAGGATTTTCATACGGAGATGACATTGTATCAGGTAAAATTTTAGCAGTAGAACTTACTTCATTCTTTTCAGAAGAACTAAAAAAATTTATAGAAAGAAAAAATACTCTCACAATAGGCATCTGCAATGGTTTTCAAGTTTTGGTAAGAACAGGAATACTCCCTTTTGATACAATTGGCAAAATGCAAGCAACCTTAACTAATAATGACTCCGGACATTTTGAATGTCGATGGATAAATTTGAAGATTGAACCAAACTCTAAATGTGCATTCTTTAACAATGAAACAATGAAGCAATTTAACAATGATTATATTTCTCTCCAAGTCGCGCATGGCGAAGGAAAATTCTTTGCTGATAATATAACAATAAATGCAATCGAAAAGTCCAACTTAGTTGTTTTACGCTATGTTGATGCAGAAGGTAAGCCTACCCAGAACTATCCAGATAATCCAAATGGCTCTCTGAACGCAATTGCCGGAATTACCGACAATTCAGGAAGAGTATTAGGACTTATGCCCCATCCTGAAAGATTTATTTTCCGCGAACAACACCCGAATTGGAGAAGATCACAAAACCTAAAACCTCAAGGTTTACCAATTTTTGAAAACATGATTAAATATATCCGATCGAAAAAATATGAATAAGGCAAGATATTTATTTATTGCTGATTTCGATGGAACCTTATACGACACTTCTAAACCAAGTCCTTCAGGCATGACTGTTGAAAGAGCATATGTCCGAAGTCTTGACGATCTTTTTGGCGAAGGAACTGGAGAACATTTTTTTTCCATTAATGGATTTCATGGTGAATCACCATCGCAGATAATACAAAGGGTTTTAGAGATAAACGATAGACAAGTCGTTGATAATGCTAAAGAGATTCATAGTGAACACGATGGTAATTTCCCAAAAATAATCCCTGAATCACAAGATGGAAAGCTTCCTTGGAATGCTGAAGAGCCACAAGTTACTCTTACCTCAATGTTGGTTATCAGAAAACTTGGCTATCTTCTACAAGAAATTGGAACGCTTGATAAAGATGGTAACCCATGGCCATTGCCGTTTGAAGGGGTAGTAGATTTCTTTCGTTCCCTTGGATCACTTAGAAAAAATGATGTTCCAATAGATTTTGCAATTGTCTCATCAGGCCACGAAGAATTTATAAAAAAAGCTTTGGAAGTTTGGAGGATGCCACAACCCGACATATTGGTAACAGAAGATAATCTACGATTAAGAAAATTTCCGCAAGAAGCAGAAATTAAATTTAAACCAGGCGTATTCTCCATTGCTCTGGCACATTCTCAATGGCTTAAAAGTCAAGGACTTTCTTTTTCAGAAGAAATTGGACGTAATACGAGAACACGAATTATGCATATTGGAGATAATCCTACAAAAGACTTAGTTATGGCCGATAGAGCAGGTGTTAGACCTAATCTTTTGTTCCCTGCTACATCTTGGACATCAATAACAAAGACATTAATAACCAATAGAGATTTATTCGATGGGAGACCTTTTGCTGACATATTGGAACCACAATTGTTTGAAGTTGAAGGCGGCGGAGGAAGATATCTCGAAAGAAGATAAAATTTATGAAAAATAATTGGTATGTTTTGACCGGTGCGCCTAGTTCTGGAAAAACCACAACATTGAAAGCCTTAGAAAAGAAAGGTTATAAAGTTTTCTACGAATGGGCAAGAATTTACATAGATCAAGAACTTAAGAAAGGAAAAACTCTAAAAGAGATTAGAGCAGATGAGAGAGAATTCCAAAGAAAAATTCTAAGGCTAAAGATAGATTTTGAGAAAAAACTAAATCCGAAAGAGCTACTTTTTATGGAAAGAGGAATCCCTGACAGTACCGCTTATATGAAAATGCTTGGAATAGAAAATGATAAAGACTTGAAAGATGCGCTTAAAAACTGTAACTACAAAAGAGTTTTTTTAGTAGAGCTTATTAAATATGAGCTTGATTACGCAAGAACTGAAAGTCAAGAAGAGGCAATGCTTATAGATTCGTTACTTGAAAAAAGCTATACAGATCTTGGAATAGAAGTCATAAGAGTCCCAAAAATGTCTGTAGAAAAAAGGGTTGATTTTATCCTTAATAATTTATGAGTAAAAAAACAATTACTTACCCACAAGTAGGGGATAATTATGAAACAAAAGATCCAATAAAAAAACTTTTCCAAAAAGCGGCCTCTTCTACAGGAAAAAATCTCAAAAAACACGGATTTGAGGAGGTCTCAGATTCTAGGGGTGAATCAGCATATGCTTGGTCTATCGGTAATATTTATATGGCATCTGTTATCGAAGGCTTGGGAACCAAAAATCTTATCGCAGATGCGATGTACAAAATAACAGGCAAAACATACTATGACATAATAGCCCACGATACAGTCGCAACAATTATAAATGACCTTTCAACAGTCGGAGCAAAACCTTTGGTTGTCCACGCGTATTGGGCGATTGAAGATAATTCATGGCTTTATGATCAAAAGCGCATGAAAGATTTGATTCTTGGCTGGAAGGGAGCTTGTGATTTGGCAGGCGCCTCATGGGGAGGCGGAGAAACGGCGACTATGAAACAAATTGTTGTGAAAGGTGCTTCAGAATTTGCTGGATCTGCAGTTGGAGTAATTTCTCCAAAGAAGAATCTAATAACTGATAAAAAATTAACAGTAGGTGACAGGATTCTGCTTTTAAGGAGTAATGGCGTAAATGCAAATGGAATATCTTTAACTCGCGCAATTGCAAGACAACTTCCAAAGGGATATGAAACAAAAATGAATAATAGAAAAATGTATGGTGAAACCCTCTTAACAAAAACAAATATCTATGCCAAGCTTATTCAGGATTTATTAAAAGAAAAAATTGATATTCATTATATTTCCAATATTACAGGTCATGGTCTTAGAAAAATTATGAGAGCTCGGCAAAATTATACTTATGTTATTGAAAAAATATTTGATCCTCAGGAAGTTTTTCTTTTTATCCAAAAAAATGCACATCTTTCCAATTACGAAATGTATCAGACATTTAATATGGGTATGGATTACGCTATTTTTATTCCGCAAAAACATGTTTTAAAAGCACAAAAAATTATTAAAAAACATAAATTTCAAAGCATTGATGCCGGGTATGTTGAAAAAGGAAAAAGACAGATCATTATAAAACCTAAAGACATAATCTATAAAAGCGAGACACTTGATCTACGATAATGTCATTCCGAACGAAGTGAGGAATCTCAGAGATCCTTCGCTTCACTCAGGATAACATTTAGAGGTTACTCCCACTCCATTGTCGCGGGAGGTTTGGTAGTGATATCGTAAACAACGCGGGAAATTCCCGGAATCTCATTGACAATTCGAGAAGAAATTTTTTGCAAAACTTCATAAGGAAGTTTTGCCCAAGTAGAAGTCATTATATCTTTGGATTGTACGACGCGAAGCGCAACGACCTCGCCAAAATGCCTTCCGTCTCCTTTTACTGCGGTTGAATATGCACCTGTCATAACTGGAAAAGAAAGAAAAACGTTATCTAAAATTCCTGCTTTTTCAAGTTCATGTATCACAACCTCATCTGCCTTTTTTTCTTGCTCCAAGCGCTTCTTTGTCACCTCACCTCTAATTCTTACAGCGTATCCTGGTCCCGGAAATGGCTGTCTATTTACAAGGTCTTCATCTATGTCTAATCTTCTTCCAATTTCCCGAACTTCATCTTTATAAAAGTTTCTCAACGGTTCAAGAAGTTTTAATTTCATATTCTTCGGTAAGCCTCCCACATTGTGATGACTTTTTATTCTTGAGGCATATTTTGAACCTTGGCTTTCTATAACATCTGAGTAAATCGTACCCTGAAGCAAAAATTTTACAGGTAAACTTTTCTTAAGTAATTTTTTCCTAATCCTTTCAAAAATTTCAATATAAAAATTGCCAATTATTTTTCGTTTTTTTTCGGAATCTGTAACTTTTCTTAATCTTTTTAACATCTCCCCTACCGCATTAACTACTATGGGTCTTGCTCCTATTTTCTTAAAAATTCCAACTACATGCTCCCTTGTTCCCTCCCTCATTAACCCATTATCAACATGAATTGGTATAAAACGCTTCCCTATTGCTTTGGCTGTTAAAGTAGCAGCAACTGTCGAATCCACTCCCCCAGACACAGCACCAATAACATATGAATCCCCGACAATTGTCTTAATGTTCTCAATAATGTCATTCTGAGGTATAGCCGAAGAATCCCGAGATCCTTCGCTCTGCGCAGGATGACTCCCTTGGCAAATCACAATGAAATTCTTTAATATTCGCAACCCATTTTCAGTATGTTCAACTTCCGGATGAAACTGGAGACCAATGATTTTACGTTTTGAATCTTCAACAAACGCAAAAGGCACATGGCCTGTTGAGCCAAGTGTCTTAAATCCTTCTGGTAGCGCAACAACTTCGTCTCCATGACTCATCCAAACCACAAATGTCTCTTGCAATCCATTTGTAATTTTCAATTTTAAATTTTCAATTTTCAACTTAGCGGGACCGTATTCCTTTCTTCCAGCTACGACTTTCCCTCCTAACAGATAAGTAGTTAGCTGTAATCCGTAACAAATTCCAAGAATAGGAATTTTAAGATCAAAAATCTGAGGATCAATTGTTGGTGCTCCTTTGGAATATACTGACGAGGGCCCGCCGGAAAGAATAACGCCCTTTATATCCTTGTCATTCTGAGCATAGCGAAGAATCTCATCGGGTTGAACGATTTTTGTATCAACTCCTAATTCCCTAATTCGTCTTCCAAGAAGATGTGTTGTTTGGGAACCAAAGTCAACTACGAAGATCATAAATAATTCTCTCCGGGATTGGTAATCAAGACGCTATGAGGATGGCTTTCAGTTAAAGATGCTTGAGTAATCTGGATATACTTTGCCTTTTTCTGAAGTTCCAAAATATTTCTTGCGCCAACATAATACATTCCAGACTTTATCCCGCCAATCGCCTGATCAACTATTTCTTTAATTCCCCCTTTTACTGGGACTAGCGCCTCAACCCCTTCTGCAACCAAAACCCTATCTTTATAGTTTTTGCCATGAAATTCTTCTTCTCCCTTGACTCGTGCGCCTTTTCTCATTGCCCCAACCGATCCCATCCCCCGATATTCTTTAAATAGATACGAATCTGTTTTGTTACTAAATATATTTTTAAAGTTGTCTGAAACATCTGACCTTTTGAGTCGTATTTTTTTTCCGGGTGATTCAATAGACGAAGCAAAAATATTTCCCATCATTATAGACTGCGCGCCGCAAGCTAAAGCTTTTACGATATCGCCTGAATATTTGATCCCTCCATCCGCAATAACAGGAATCCCAAATTTTTTCGCAATTTTGGAAGTCTCAATTATTGCTGTTACCTGAGGGATGCCCATTCCGGAAATAATTCTTGTTGTACAAATTGCTCCCGGCCCCATTCCAACCCTTAACCCATCTGCTCCAGCCTCAATCAAGGCTTTTGCTCCGTCCCTTGTTGCGATATTTCCTGCAATTACATCTATATCTTTGTAGGTTTTTTTAATAAACTTTATCGCCTGAATTATTGTTTTTGTAAATCCATGAGCACTATCAATAACTATCGCGTCAACCCCTGAAATTACTAAAGCTTTTAATCGTTCTTCAAATCCCCTTCCTGCCCCAATTGCCGCTCCAACCAAAAGCTTCTTCTTTTTTACTTTCTCAACTTCATCCGCTTGACTCTCAATTGACAAATTTCTATGTATTATTCCAATTCCTCCCAATTTCGCAAGCTCAATTGCCAGCTCACTTCCAGTTACAGTATCCATAGGAGCTGAAACAAGAGGCAAAGAAAGCTTTATTCTTTTTGTGAGCTGGGTTTCTAAGTCTATATCTTGGCGGGAGAAATCACTGTATCCTGGTAAAAGAAGAATGTCATCAAACGATAATCCTAAAGAAAAATTGTTTACCCTGAGCTTGTCGAAGGGAGGCTCCATAATTTACTTTACACTGTCTCCTCTATTTTGTCAATAGAAATTTGACATTAGCAGAAATATATATAAATCAATTGAAATAGCAACAAAAGAAGGACTTCTTCAGCAATTCAATGAAGAAGCTTACAGATAAAGGAACTAAAGCCTGTCTTGAAATTGTTCAGAGAACAACAAAGAATGCTTTTCTCTAATTAAATCTTCTACGTAATGTATCTTCAATCCATTTTTTACTGCTACTCTGTGTTCGTCGCGGGCGCCTCTGGAAATTTCCCATCGCGGGGTCATAAAAATATCTGTTACATGACCAGAGGACAAAACTTTATCCCAGAACCCATAAAACTTTTTTTCACGTTCGGAAATCGTAAGCCTGTATTCTCGTAATCTCTTACAAACACTATCTGTAAAAACATCAACCGCGGAGAACAATGGAAGCTTGTGATCTTCTTTTAATATCCGTGTATACTGATTTAATAATTTACGGTTTCTTTGCACAAGACTTGGTCCATCCGAATTAATAATTCCCGCAACATATCCTACTTTTTGAGCTTTTAGAGAAACAAACAAATTAATAAGTCTTTCACTTGTTTGATTTAAGTCAACAACTTCTGAAAGGGCAATTTCCAAAAGCTTCTTCATGCTATTTTTATAACACTTTTTATAAAAGAGGTCAATAAGTTCTTGGTTTGCCGACATTTTCGAAAGCGCTGTTGAAATCGCGGTAGTAATTATATGCCACATCAATTGGAAACCGCCAAGGTCTTTTATATTTTGGCTCCGGAGCAACAAGCATAGGTTTTACTTGCCTCCATCCTTTGGGATTTACATATCCTGGATATGGATAATCTTTATGAACATTGGAAATTTTGACAACTTGTATTTTTTTTAGATTTTGATTTCTAGCCAAAATTACTCTATGAATACCATCGACAATTATTGGATTTATAGAGCCGTCTTTTTCAGATTGATACTCAATAACTATCGGCATCAAATCATAGGTTGTGTCACTTTCGTTAGTACGGTACTCAATAAACCCATCGAGCTTAAATAAATCAAAGTTGGCTTTTTTAAGCGCTTTTTGTATATTTCCAACTTTTACTAACGGATCTTCTAAATAATAAAACTGGGAAGGCATAATTGATGGGACTGATAACAAACCAATTTCAATTTTTGCATCTTTGTAAACATAAATATGATTTTTGGTTTTTGAATTTGAAAGCAAGGTTACTTTTCGGAGCCGTGAAATAAGCTCGTCTTTAGAATATTTTTTATACTTTGTTATTTCCATAACATACATTCTTCCCCTATGGCAATTTTAACTCAAGTGGTCTAAAATATAAAGTTGAAAATGAATAAGAAGATAATCTTAATAGATATGGACGGTGTCCTTGCTAATTTTGAAGAAGGATTTATAAGAGCATGGAGAAAAAAATTCCCCAATCACCCACATGTGCCTTTAGGAAAAAGAAAAACTTATTCTTTAATAGAAAATTATCCGGGAGGATTAGAAAAAGACGTACAAAGCATTGTGACTTCACGCGGTTTTTTTGAAAACTTAAGTGCAATTAAGGGAGGAAAAGAAGCATTGACAAAAATGGAAGCTCTAGGACATGACGTTTTTATCTGCACAAGCCCTATTGCAAAGTATGAAAACTGTATTTTAGAAAAATATAATTGGGTGTCAAAAAATCTAGGATATGAGTGGACAAAAAAAATAATCGCAACGAAAGATAAAACCCTAATTTATGCTGATATACTCATTGACGACAAGCCTGAACACATAGGATTGAGAAAGCCCGTATGGAAATATGTACTTTTTGATGCTCCATACAACAAACACGTAAGATCTACTCCTCGAATCACATGGAATGATTGGGAGAAGATTTTATAGGAGCCAAAGCCACCTGCCCAGATCCTGAAGGGTTGGTTTTGGGACCGAGAAGTTTTATGAAATCATCTGCATCAATCGTCTCTTTTTTCAATAATTCTCCCGCCAAAATATCAAGCTTATCTTTTAATTTCTGGAGAATCAATATTGCATTCTTATAAGCACTGTCTGTAATTTTTTTTATCTCCGTATCTATTTTTTCAGACATGGCAGGCGAAACAGTCTTTTGATCATAAATGGTACGCTGTTCGCTGTCTAAATTAATTGGTCCCAAATCGCTCATCCCATACTCAACTACCATTGTTCTTGCGACTTCGGTTGCCTTTGCTATATCGTCGGATGCTCCTGTTGTCATTTCTTTAAAAATCATGTTCTCAGCTGCTCTTCCTCCAAGCATGACTGAAATCTGCTCCAAAAGCCTTGTTCTTGTTTCGTGTACATGCTCTGTTGGCTCCATCATAGTATGCCCTAGACTCATTCCACGGCTTACAATCGAGATTCTATGGATTGGATCCATGTGCGGCATCTCCCAAGAAACAATCGCGTGTCCTGCCTCGTGATAAGCAGTCATACGTCTATCTTCATCTGATTGAAGTCTTTTTTTCTCAGGCCCGAGCTTTACCTTTGTGGCAGCTTCTTCTATGTCTTTCATGTCTATTGCTTTTTTCCCAAGGCGAGCTGCCAAAATCGCAGCCTCATTTAGCATATTTTCTAAATCTGCGCCAGAAAATCCAACTGTTCTTTTCGCGACCTTTTTCCAATCTACGTCTTGTGCGAATGGCTTGCCCCGAGCGTGTATTGTTAAGATTGCCTGCCGACCGAGAACATCCGGCATATCCAACATCACTCTTCTGTCAAACCTCCCCGGCCTTACTAGTGCAGGGTCCAAGACGTCAGGTCTATTTGTTGCAGCCATGACCACGAGCTGTTCTGTTGGAGAGAATCCATCCATCTCAACCAAAATTTGATTTAATGTCTGCTCTCTTTCGTCATGTCCTCCCATTATCCCAATTCCTCTCTGTCTTCCTATCGCATCAATCTCATCAATAAAAATAATCGCGGGCTGAGCTTTTTTTGCAGTATTAAAAAGATCTCGTACCCGGCTTGCCCCAACTCCTACCAGCATTTCCATAAATTCAGATCCTGCCATTGAAAAAAATGGCACTCCGGCTTCCCCAGCAGTTGCCCGGGCAAGCAAGGTTTTCCCTGTTCCGCTTGGACCTACCATTAAAACACCCTTTGGGGTTCTAGCTCCCATTGCCTTATATTTACCAGGATTTTTCAAAAAATCTACAATCTCTGTTAATTCTTGCTTAGCCTCGTCTACTCCCGCAACATCCGAAAAACTAATTCTGGGCGTATCTTTGCTAAAAAGCTTTGCGCGGGATTGGCCAAAAGAAAACATATTTTCCTGAGCGCCCCGAGCCTGGCGGAAAATAAAGTAGAAAAACGCGACCATCAGAAGTATTGGGAGAATAGAGGTTATAATATTCAACCAGCTATTTAGTCCTGTTTGGTCTCTTACTATAACTTTTGTTTTATCTAAGGGTACACCAGCGTCTTTGAATATTTGATAAACATTTGCACCAGGCTCTTTAAAACTATCTAACTCCTGTTCTCCCTCTTTAACGGTAAGC
>JACOXT010000004.1 GCA_016182235.1 Candidatus Levyibacteriota bacterium
GTACACCAGCGTCTTTGAATATTTGATAAACATTTGCACCAGGCTCTTTAAAACTATCTAACTCCTGTTCTCCCTCTTTAACGGTAAGCTTATTGTCCAAAACAATAATCTCAGAAACTTTTCCCTGCTTTACGTCCTGAATAACTTGTGATATTGGTACGCTTTTCGTCCTTTGAATCGCATCCTGATTAATCCCCATAAATAGGAAAAGCATAAATAAGAATAAAAAACCATAGAGAAGGAAGTTTTTCCAGGAGGTTTTTATTTTTACTTTTAGAATTTTAGATTTTTTACCTTGTCTACCTGTTGGCAGATTGGGTTTCTTTCCATTCGAAGCCATTGTGTTCTATAGTATACCACAACTACCTCAGAGGATCATAGCCGCCCCTTGCCCAAGGATGGCAACGAATGATTCTTTTTAATCCAAGTCGCATTCCTCTTATTGCTCCATATTTCTCAACCGCTTGATATGTATAGCTAGAACACGTTGGCTGGTACTTGCAAACAGAGTCCGAAAGAAACAAAGTTCTAAACAATGCTTTATGGAAGAATGAGGTTTTTTGGTAGAAACGGATAAAAACTAAAACAATATGCTTCATTCGTAGTCCAAAGCAGATCCTTTCTAATATATTATAAATCTTTTTCTATAGCGAGATATTGATCGATATCCCCCAATACGCTTTCCCAACCACTAAATTCTGGTGTTGAGGCAATACTATGTAGGCTACCAGAATCTACGTTCTTAGCTGTAGAGATTCTTATAGTTTTCTTATCCATAGGATCCCTGACTATTAATGTAAATTTATTATCATTGTCTATTATTTGAAATTCTAAGTTTTGAGCTTCACTAAGTTCATTATGAGGAATCAAAATATTGCTTTCTGTTCTATCTTCAGATACCCGAGTAAGCTCAAAGCTACCTATATCCCACCCTTGCAATGCGGACCCTATTGTATAAGAAATAGGACCATTATCCCCAAACGATACAACAATCTTTGGAGCTATAGATTCCATATCCATATTATCATAGATTCCAACCGCCCGATCACTAGGATTTTTTATTTTTGATCCTATTTTTATAAGATTTATCTTATTGCCACGATAAAAGGCATTAGTCATTACATCCCAATAACTTTCAAAAATAGAGTCAAACGGATTATCCGCCGCAGCAAAAATCATTTTCGTGAGACTAGTATCCATTCCTTCTCTTTCTCCTGTAGAACTGAATATTGGAGATAGAGCTAACGATGCTTTACTTCCAATATCAACAATTTGTATATTTGCTTCAGACATGTTAATGAAAGACTCAAAAGACATATTCTCAGGAGTTTTATCTAAAGAACCTTGCCAAATCGATCGCGCAGATGCCATTCTAATTCGGTTACCTCCAGAAAGAGTATCTCGTTGGACATCTCTCAAATAAGGAGAAATTATTTGTTCTCTTTTATTTCCAAATTTATCAACCATTCTGCGGCTAAAACTTATTCCTAATAATTCATCTCTTCTTTCCCAAGCACCCTCACCTTGTGGATTTATTCTCTCTGGAAGCATAATCTGGTATTATATTACGTTTAGATTTATTTATCAATCTATATTAGATTTGAGAGGACAATACTTTTTTCAACTAAGACCCATTTTCTTCCTTACTTCTACCATTGTCTCCTGTGCAATTTTAATGCATTTTAATCTTCCCTCCTCAATAATTGAATCGACAAGATTAGAGTCTTCTTCGAAGATTTTTCTTCTCTCCTGAAAAGGTTTTAATTCTTTATAAATTCCTTGTGTTAACACCTCTTTTAACTCTGCATAATGAATATTTTTATTCATATAATCCTGTTCAAATTTTTTATACTGAGAATCTAACTTAAACAATCTTAATAGGCTAAATAAATTTGCCACTCCACCTTCTTTTGGCACTTCACCGCCGATTTTTCCGCTATCTGTTGGAGCAAGTGCGAGCCGCGTTCTAATGGTCTCAATATCGTCTGTTAAATTAATATAGCTTCCCACAATTGACTTACTCATTTTTCCTCCGCCGCTTAAAGACGGCACATAATCTCCATCTGTTTTGAAACGCTGAGGTTCTGGGAAAGTATGCCCAAACATACTGTTAAATTTGCGGGCAATCTCTCGCATTACTTCCAAATGAGGCTCTTGATCAATCCCAACCGGAACTAATTCTCCTTTATAAAGCAAAACATCAGAAGCCATAAGAACCGGATAGTATAGGAGGCCCATGTTGATATATTTTGGGTACTGAGCTTTTTTATCTTTATATGTTGGCAAATCCTCAAGGCGGCTTACTGGATAAATGGTAGACAGCAAATAAGCGAGTTCAACATGTCCGAGCACTTTTGACTGAATCTCCAAATGGCATTTTTTAGGATCTAGTCCTGCCGCTAAGTAATCAATAATAATCTCCCGTATTGAACTCTGTAATTTTGAGGAATCGTAGGGCACAGTAATAGTATGCAAGTCAACAACAGAAAAAATACAGTCATAATTATCTTGCAAAGCAAGCATTCCTTTAACCGCGCCAAAATAATTCCCAAGATGTAACCTACCTGTAGCTCTTATGCCGGAATAAACTCTCTTCTTATTCATATAAATAACCTATTGACAATTGTCCTATTTCCCTCTAAAATTAGGACACTAAACATGGAGGGTATTCTATATGAGTGCCCTCTTTTTTTATTCACTCTTTGAATCTCAAAATTTCTCTTAAGTAATGAAAATCTTGAAAATTCTTTCCCGCTAACTGTCTTATTTCTCTTGCAGTTCTTTCTCCGCGAGCGAGAAAATGAATTTTTTTACCTATACTTATAATGTATTTTGCTAGTATCGCAAAGTCTCCGTCACCAGAAATAAGCACTGCATTTGTGTATTCATCTTTTAGTCTCATCATATCAAATGTAAGATCAACATCGCAATTTGCTTTCTTTGATATTCTGCCTTTTTCATCTTTAAATATCTTTACAGGCTTCAGTCTTAACTTGTAACCGAAATCTTGAAGCTTTCGATAAAACTTGACTCGCTGAGCTTTTCTTTGCTCAACATTTTTCTTTCTATAAAAGGCAAGTAAATTATCTAGATCTATTGGTTTGTTATCGAGAATTGAGTAGGGAAAACCGCCAAGTTCAATCCCTGCGTAGTAAAAGACTTTACTAACAATGTACTTATCTTTTAAATAGCTAATAAGTTTCTCGTAATCAATCTTCCAACCTAAACTTTTTTCTCCGCCATAGAAAAGATTTGACGCATCAATAAAGGCATAAGTTATTGCAGTTTTTTTCTTTTTAATCATCTCAACAATTCCCCAAATTCAACCTCGCAGTAAAGTTTAATCATATTATGCCTTACTCCCTTTTTTTTATGCCTATCGCAAGATAAGTGTGAAAAGAGTCTTCATTTCCATCCCAGAGCCTTGTTAAGCGAAGATTAAAATATCTTCGAGCAACTGGCATAATCGCTCCTGCTATTTCTCTTTCTGCGATTGCCATTACTACTTCTCCATTTGGTGCAAGTGCGTCAGATAAAGAACTGAAAAACCCAGCCCGTTCACTTGTCGGCATATTAAAGTTAAATATAGTAGCCACTTCAATCGTACCTTTTAATGGTTCTGGAATATCTCGCAATAATTTAGGGATTGCATGGTCTCTATCTAATAATCCTGCCTGTATTGCTTTTTCAAGCTCCTCTTTATCTGGGTCAATTCCATATACTTCTTTTGCCCCTAACTTGCGGAAAAGTGGAATAAATCTTCCGTCTCGTGTACCTACATCCGCAACAATTTTATCCTGAAATCCATGAAAACCTAGATTTTCTGCGGTTGCACCAGCACGTAGTCGGCTTTCAAGAGTCTCAGCCATTACCTCATTAAGATCCCTACCCAATGCAGGAGGGAAGTTAAAGTACTCATGTCCTGCTATATGATACTGCGTTGCAATTCTGTCTGCCGAATAATGGTCATTTATTCTCATGGCTATTTCGTATGCTCTTTGTGTATCTCCTTCTTCTTCGCAAAGCTTCAAAGCGGAATACACATACCCTGCCTTTTCAAAAAGTGAAACTGCGTCAAGTTTTCTACCAGCCTTAACCAGTTCGTTTGCTTTCTCATATAACTCTTTTTGTGTTGGTCTCTCTCTTGTTTCTGCCATAAAATTTCAATATCTAACTCTTATTGAAGTTTCAAAGTCTTCCTTCTTGATTTGATATTCTAGAGTACACTTACTTGTCCTGATCTTGCCGAATGGCTTTTTTATATAATGCCTCTCTAGTTTACCATTTTTAAGTTCTTTATAAAACTAGTCACGTTTTTTTCAATCTCAGAACTTTTAGAATTATTTAAAATATCAATAATTACTCCTTCTTTATTCATTTATCTTTCACCTCCTCTGCTTTTTAGCAACTAAAATTACTGTCCCCATACCTTCTTCAAGTCGTACGGGCTCAAATGTTGTCCTTTTCCCCAAAGCTAACCCAAGTCTTATTCTTACCATATCTTGCTCTTTAATAGATAAGGTATTTGGATAAACTTCATTTGCATAACCCTCTTGCGATATCTTCCTATTAATTAATTTACAAACATCATCAACCATTCTCCTATCCACAAATGGGAGACTATCGCTAGCTCTATACGCTAACTCATTCTGATATTTTCTTTCCACCATATTTTTTCTCCACAAAAAAACCCTTGCAAGATCACCAATAATTTTGATGATCTTACAAGGGTCCTTATTTAGCTTTTAGCCTCTGGTCTTTTGCTATTAGCTAAAGACTAAAGTCTAACGACTAATCTAGACGGTGCCACCTTGCATTACTTCCTATAAAAAATCCCGATTAAATCGGGACGTCATTATAAGAAATCTTATTCATGACGTGCTCCGTTTCCGACACACGTTGCAGACTTTTTGACTGTTTCGCCTCAGCGCATTATTCGTTTTGCTAAAGCTCCCCGGTTCCAAAACTCCGGCTCAAAGCTTTAATTAAATTGTTAATAGCAATTATATCATAGTCTGTCAAATTTTATTTCATCCACTTTTCTTTTATCTCTTCAAACCCCTCCTCCAAAATAGCCCCTCTAATTTTTTTAACTAAATTGTTTATAAAAAACATATTGTGATAACTTGCTAACCGATATGCTAAAAGCTCGCCTGCCCTGAAAAGATGATGAATGTAGGCTCGTGTGAATGTCTTACATGTATAACATACGCAATCTTTAGACAAAGGTCCTTTGTCTTTGGAAAACTTTGTTTTGTTAATATCAATTCTAAACCTATTTTTTAAATTCCCCTGAGGAGGGTGAACAAAAACAATTCCGTATCTTCCAAAACGAGTTGGTATAACGCAATCAAATGTATCAACTCCTTTTTCTATAGCATCAAAAATATCATCTATTTCTCCAATGCCCAAAAGGTGGATGGGTTTATTATCGGGTAATAGAGGCATAACCCAATCCAAAACATTTCTCATTTCCTTTTTGCTTTCACCAACCGATACTCCGCCAATCGCAATTCCATTAAAAGGCAAACTCGAAATAAAACGAGCTGACTCTTTTCTTAAATCCTTATAAACTCCACCCTGCACAATTCCGTATAAAGCCTGTTTCCATGGATAATATTGTTTACCCTGAGAAACCCCTAAGCTTCGAAGGGCCCATCTATGAGTTCTTTCCATTGCTTGTTTTGTATATCCAAAAGAGGAAGGGTGTGGCGCGCATTCATCGAAAGCCAAAACTATATCCGCTCCTAATTTTTTCTGAATCTCAATTGACTTTTCTGGAGTAAAAGTATGAAGGCTTCCATCTATATGTGATCTAAAAACAACACCCTCCTCTGCGATCTTAACCAATGGCGCTGAACCTTGCGGAACAACATGCTGAACTAAGCTGAAATCTTCGGCGTTGTTCCGCGTTCGAATCAGCGTTTTTCCGCGACCTAGCGAAAACACCTGGAAACCTCCGCTATCTGTAATTGTCGGCCCATACCAACTCATAAACTTTCCCAATCCTCCAAACTCTTTAACCAAATCTTCCCCTGGACGAAGGTGTAAATGATAAGTATTGCCAAACAAAATCTGAACGCCTGTTTCTTTCAGATCTTGCGGAGCTAATCCTTTAACCGTCCCCTGTGTTCCAACCGCAACAAAAGAAGGGGTATCAATAATGCCATGGTAAGTCGTAATCTTTCCCAAGCGAGCCTTTGATTTTTTGTCATTAGCATGAACTTTAAAATTAAACATGAAATAAATATATCACGAAATCTGATTTTTTAGTTGTTGTATAATTTTATAACGATGGCGCGGGACATTGTATTTTATTACCCAAAAAAAGTGTTGGAGAAAAAATTGTAACAAAATTTTTGCGGGAAACAAGAAGCCAAAAATCCAAAAGACCCAATTGACCAATTACTTATTTCTAACGAACACTACCGCGGGAACAGCGCCAACATGGTCTTCGCCAAGATCAGCATTCCACCCACCGATATTGAATGGGAAAAATATACCATCACGACCTGCATGGGCGGCTTCACCTTCAGAAAGATTGTCTAAAGCTCGAGCAAAGTATTTTCTAAAAAGTAACTTGCCATTTTTTGCTTTATAAGCCATATCTGCCTGCGCGTATGCTGTTGCTGGAAGCATGATTGCTCGAATGTCTGGAAATCGCACTTGTAATTTTTTAGAATATTCATCAATCATTTCTAACTGAATCTTTCGTGATTTGCCAAAGCTGCCTGGCAAAGCTAATTGCGATGGTTTTAAACCAACTTCTACTGCAACGGGCAAGACATATTTTTTTAATTCCGGTATAAGACTTGCATATATTTGTTCATCTTTCGAAAAGTGTGAGTGTTCTTTATCTTCATTAACCACCTGATCATATGATTTTTTTGATCCTACAGGAAAGAATATTATACCTTCCTCTTCCAAGGCCTCTTTTTCATCAGTTGTTGGATTTCTAACATGCTTCAATAAACCATAGGTTTCCTTACGAAGATCTACTCTTGATGTAACTTCAGCACTTACCGTCTGTGGCAAATCACCCTCTATTGGATCTACCACTCCAGCATCTTGCAAAATTTTTCTTGCTTGGGCAATTGCATGCTGTCTCATAGTACCACTATTTCCTATAAGTTGTTGTGCTCTAGCAAAAGCTCTCTCTAGCATATTGAAGGCGATAATACTATATTCTAAGGCCATTAGTCAAATTTTTTATATGCTGGTCAAACTGAAGAACCTCGCTTTGCTTGAGATTCTTCGGCGCCTCAGAATGACAATCGCTGAACTTCTCTTTTAAATTGCTCTCCTCTATCTTTATAATCCTTGAATATCCCAAAACTTGCTGAAGCCGGAGAAAGCAGACATATCTTTCCTGGTGAAGTCTCAACGTTTGCCAGTCTTACTGCTTGCTTCATTGTCTTGACATCAAATTTCTCCGGTCGATTATTCTCAGTTACAACCTTACAAACTGAATCCCAAATTCTTTCTCCGCTTGGAGGAAATAAAATCAGTGTTCTAACTTGACTTTTTGTTAAATGACGTCCAAGCTCTGAATAATCTATTCTCCTATCATGCCCTCCTGCAATAAGAGTCTCTGTTAAAGGCAATGATTCCAACGCCTCAATTGTTGCTCGCGGGATAGTTGATAAAGAATCATTATAAAATTTCACTCCGTTTTTCTCTCCCACATATTCCAAACGATGAGGTAAACCACCAAAGTTTTTCAAAACGTTTTTTATACTCTCAATACTAACATTGCAAAGAGTTGCGACCATTGCAGCAGCACAAACATTTTCTAAGTTATGTCTTCCTAAAAGTTTTATTTCTTTTACATCTATAATTTTTTGCTCTTTGTCATCCTTCTTAATCCAAACAACATCATCTTTTAAAAAGCAACCCTTTTCCGGAGGTCTTTCTATACTCACTCTAAAAACTTCTCCCTCTGCATAGATGTCGGATTCATTACTTGCTGGATAATCACGATTTATAACTGCGAAATTGGAGATATCTTGAAAACGTAAGATATTTCTCTTTGCAAAAATGTATTCCTCAATTTTCTTATGATAATCCAAATGCTCCTCATGAATCATAAGTACCACAGCAATGTCTGGACTTTTTTTTATATCTTGAAGTTGAAAACTTGACATCTCAAGCACAGTAATCGAGTGATCATCTAATTTGTCCAGAAACTCTAAGGGAGATCTTCCAATATTCCCTCCTAAATATGCATTTTTTACATCTTTTTTAAGCATCTCATAAATAAGAGTTGAGGTAGTACTTTTTCCTTTTGTCCCTGTAACTCCAATAATTTTCCCCTTTGCATTTGATAAGAAAATATTAGTTGCGGTTGTGTAAGGAATTTTTATAACTTCTGGTTTTACACCTGGAGATTTAATCGCAATATCATAATTTGTCTGGCTATCTAAATAACTATCTCCATCTTTTTGATCAACTGCGTCGATAACATTTTTTGGGAAATGTTTTTTAAGATATTTATAAGTTGCTTGTCCTTCTATTCCCCTGCCGATAATAAGAACTTTCTTATTTTTAAACTCCGAAAGTTTCATTAAACTCTCCCTTCTCTTTTATTTTCTTTAAAGCGATTTTCATTTCCTCCGGAGTTCCTACGCACTCAAAAGGCTTAAAATCTTTAATTCCTAATAATTCTTGGAAAATAGGAAATAAAGATTTATCCTCGAAAAGATTTTTACCAAAAATTGTCAAAACTTCTTCTTTTGAAAGATAGGCTGCTAAAAGAGTGAAAACAAACAAACACTTTGCGCACTCCCCGCACCACCGATTTTTGTCATTCTGAACCTGTTTCAGAATCTTAAAGTTCCTATTACAGCTTGAAAACACCTTGAAATATTTAGGATACTTTACAAATTCTTTTACAACCTCCAATTCAGTCACATTTCGAAGAATCGAAGAATACGACACATCAGATGTAATAAATTCTTTCAGGTAATTTCTAAAAAGTTTTTCAAACTCTTCTGATTTACTCCATTGATGATTGATTGTTTGTCCTAAGTATTCAACGTTCCCAAAATTAGCACTTTTTTCATTCCCAACAACTACAGACGAATAATTATAAAGCGCGCTAGCTAAAAGTCCTAAAAATGCATAGATTGCAGAGATTGGGATATGACCATTAAAAGTATCTTCTTGCTTATTTAAATCAAATAGCTTTGGATCCAATTCTCGTTTAAAAACAATTGGCTTTTTATTCATAACTTCTGCCACATCTTCTTGAATTTGAGATGTTCCAGTCATAAAAAGATCGAAGTCTTTTTCTTGCTTTTTCAAAATTTCTGCCGCAACAATAGAGTCCTTCCCTCCACCTAAAAGAAGAAGCGATCTTTCCCGTCTAGGATATGGAGTTAGTAAAACCTTCACACTCTCGACAAAAGGGAATTTAATAAGACCGCGAAAGTCAATATTATTTTTGTAAAAAAACTCCCCCATTCCTTTGGTATAAACTGTGTTCCAGAATTCCGCTTGTTTTTTAGTCAGAAAATTATCCTCAATAATAATATTTTTAGGACAATAAGTTTTCCAATAGCTTATTCCCAAAATAAGCATGAGATTGTCTAGAATCGATTTGAGAAGAGCTGAGGGAATTGCAGACGTAACAGGGGGAAAAGAAATCTTTTCCTGAAAGCCTACGTTCTTATGATTGTGTTCTAAACTAAAATGAAAAACTGCTTCTCCTTTTTCAAGATTAGAACTATGTCCTTTGAATGTGAATTTATCATTCTTCATATGGGTATTATACCAATAAATCCGCCTTAAGGCGGATTTAAACTTGTTGCGGGGTCAGGAGTTGCGCCTGACCTGTGAGATTATGAGCCTCACGTGCACTGTACACTACCCCGCGCGTCTCCATATTATACTGTTTGATTTATATTAGGTCAACTGATATACTTTTAAAGCTAAATTGCTTGTCTCACGGCGAAGCGGCCAGGGTAGCTCAATGGTGGAGCACAGCATTCATAACGCTGCGGTTGTGGGTTCGATCCCCACCCCTGGTACAAAGTTTAGAAAAACAGCTCCAACCACTTTTTCCAATTAGGCTTATTTTCTCTTTTGTTATCAGATGGATTTTCACTCTCTTTTTCCTCCTTAGAAACAATAACAATGCTTTCGTTAGGCTTAGTCATAAAAAGCTTGTTTCTTGCTTCTCTCTCAATAAATTCCTGGGTTTGGACATAAGAAAGCTGTGATTTTAGCTTAATATTTAATTCCTTTTGGTAATCAAGTTCTTTCTGAGCAGATATTGCCAAATCCTCTTTTTGCCAAATCGAGTATATGGATCGAACTAAATTGTTGATGATAATTAAACAAACAATGATGGTTATAACAAATACAATTTTTTTCATCACTTGACTAATTTGAACTTCCTTGATATTATAGGACATCTATATAGATGAAAACAATTAATATTCGTGATGCCCATGAGCAGTTTAAGAAATATCTAAGCGAGAAAAAGCGTTCAAGTTCTACCATTGTAGCATATGGAAAAGATATTCAACAGCTTGTAAGCTTCTTAGGAGAGTTATCCAAGCATCAGGCTCATGAAGTGACAAAGGAAGATATCCAAGCCTTTTTGGCTAAAATGGCAAAAAGTGGATACACTCCTAAATCTATCTCTAGAAAATTGAATTCAACACGCACATTCTATAGGTTTTTGAAAATAAACGAATATGTAACCGACGATCCATCATTGTTGGTTTCACATCCTCAATATCAGCTTGCCCCGCCTCGGATACTCACTCCAACTGAATATCGAGCTCTTCGGGATGCTGTGCAGACTGATCCAAGAATGTTTGCAATCATTGAACTTTTGCTCCAAACTGGAATTCGAATAGGTGAACTAGCATCACTTAAAATCTCAGATATTCAAAAAGATACTCTTCATATTCCTCATATAGAAAATCGGCAGGAAAGAACAATTCCTCTTAACAAAAGAGCCAAAGATGCATTAGAAAGATACCTAGAAATTAGACCTAAAGCTAAATCAGACCATTTATTTATAACTAAATCTGGCAAACCTTTTTTAATAAGAAACATAAGAACTGCTGTTGAACGCTACTTTAGGCTGGCTGAGATAAAGAATGCAAAAGTAAATGATCTTCGCCATACTTTCGTTGCTCACCATCTAAAACACGGTGTATCTTTAGTTCTTATCTCAAAAGTTCTAGGACATAAAAGGCTCTCAACCACAGAAAGATATTTGGAATACATTAAAGATAGAGCAAAAGAAAACGGCTTACTTACTGAATTATAAACCCTACTCTTCGTTGAACAAGAACAGCTTGTCTCTTTTTATCTCTTCTGTTAAAATTGGGATACTCAGAGGCCCATAGCTTAATGGTAAAGCGGGTGTCTTATACACACCTGATGCGGGTTCGATTCCCCCTGGGCCTACAATCTCGCCCTTTGTGCAATCTCTGCCTCAACAGTCGCAGCATCTCTTCCATACTTTAGACGAGACAGCTCCCTAATTAATTCAGCAACTCTTGGATTAGCCATCTGTTTTTCCTTTATCATGTCACGTGTCAGATCCATAGAAAAAGGGGTTACAGGTTCCCCTCCAACAATAGTTTTAACATATGTATTGTATCTTTCGACATTTATAAGATCCGGCTCTGAGAAAACTGGCTGAAACTCGTGCTGAAGATAATTTGCATCCGTTACTCCGACTCTAAAAGAAATAAGCGATCCGACATTGCCAAATATAGCATTTTTAACCTCTTCCTCCATCTGACCTATAAACTGATTGGCGACTATCAAATTGAGCTTATATTTTCTAGCTTCAGATAGGATTTGCGCGAAATCAGGAGTTGCAAAATTCTGAAACTCGTCAACGTACAGGAAGAAATCGCGTCTCTCGTCTTTTGGCATATCTTGTCTACTCATGGCGGCAACCAAAATCTTTGGAACTAAGACAAGTCCTAGAAAGCTTGAGTTCTCCTCTCCTATTTTTCCTTTGGAAATATTAATAAGAAGAATTTTTCCCTCATCCATAACCTTTCTGAAATTAAAAGCACTGTCTGATTGTCCAATGATATTTCTTATCATCTTATTAGTAACAAATCTGCCAAATTTAGAAACTATATAATCCAAAACTTCGGATTTATGAAAGTCAGAAGTTTGAGCAATTTGGTCAGTCCAGTATCTTCGAATAATAGGATCCGCAACTTTTGGTAAAAGTTCTTGAACATAATGGGGGTCGGTCAAGATCCTTACTACCTCAACAAAAGTCGATCCTTTTTCATACATGACAGTTAACATCGCGTTCCTAATCGCGTGTTCGAATCGCGGTCCGATAATTCCAGTTTTATTGGGATCAAAAAGCTTATACATAAGGCCAATTATCGAAGATACAACATAGTGTTTCTGCTCTTCGGTTTGCGCCTCAAGCATGTTAAATCCCATTGGCCTTGCAGTATCCGAGGGATCAAAAAGAATTACATCTTCAGCTCTTTTTGGCGGGACAAGAGGCAATATATCATCAATTAAATCTCCATGAGGATCAATAACAGCAACACCCTGCCCACCTTTTATGTCCTGCATAATCATGTCTTTTAAGAACTCTGATTTTCCAGTTCCGGTTTTGCCAATAATATACATATGTCTTCGTCTATCATCCAAGTCCATAAAAACAGGCTTTGCAAGACCCCTATAAGTACTTTTACCCAAATATAAACCTGACTCTGGAATAGAAGCAGGAGCCGGAGCTCTTTTGGCGTTAATCCAAAATATATTCGGTGTTGTAATTGACTTATTGGGAAAATGGAAAATTGTTGCCAGTTCTTCAGAAGTTAGTACAGAAGGACTTCCGGTCATTGGGAGATAGCGGTAAATGAAATCATTAATGAAACTCCCGGAAGACATAGTCTTATTCTTAGTAAATGAGTTTTCTCCATCAAATTGGCTAAAAGCGCTAATTATATTGCCAAGATGAGCATCAGCCGCTTCTTTTGAGGTCGAGGAAACAACAATTCTCACAATTGTGTTGAATCCAGGCTTTCCAATTTTATTTTCAATCCCCTCAAGTTCTTTGCTGTCTGCGGAATATTTAGCTGTTTCTGGGTTTGCCTCTGTTTTTTTGGTTTTAGAAAGATAACTGCGTCCTGCCTTTTTCCAGGAAGAAGCGGCAGGAGTTATAAGAACTTGTATAGACGCACCCTCGCCTTCTGTCATTTTTGCCAAAACAGACGTAATAGACGAAAGCGGATCTACCGGCAGATTCTTATAAGCCTTTATCGGCTTGTAATTTGAAGTCTTAAGCTTCAGACTCGCAAAAGCAACTTTCCCTTCTTTTGAAAAAATATTATAATCGTTTCCAATTACCATTCCGTCTCTTTTTATTGTGCTTGAATTTACGACTTTTATCTCCGCATCAGGGTAAGCTCCATTTATTTGTTTTTCAACTAAGTCTCTCAACTTTCCCGGCACGTGAACATAAAAGCGAATATCTCCAGGCATTCCAACGATCTCAAAACTAAGATGAGGCGGAAGTTTTAAGAGTCCTCCTTTTCCAATAGAGGTGATGCTTGCAAATAGCTGTTCTGCCGTATCAATTTTTATTTCATTGTCTCTTGGCAGTGCTACCTGTAAAAGTATAGATTCAAGTGAAGTTTTTTCTCTTCCTCTATTTCTATACCAAATTAATAAAAAATAACCCAAAAAATAAATGATAAAACCCACAACAGCTAAACCAAAAACAACAAGCAGAAGATTTGTAAGTAGCCCTACCATATCTAACGACAGTAAGTTTTGTGATAAATTTTGCATAATATCCATAATTTATATTTAATTAAGCTTCTCGCTCTATAAGCTTAACTCTTTTAAAATTTTTCAATAATTCCAACAAGTATCCGAACCACGAGTCTGTACGTTTTGTTTCTTTTATTTCCTCCTTAACTTCCCTCTCGGTTGCAGGCAAGCCACCTGAATTCAAAACTAGTATTGTTTGCTTTAACGCCTATTCCTCTCAGTTCTTCACTAACATTTGGTTCTGCCTCTGAAAGCTGCATAACCTCAGATAACGGAGACCCCAACGCTCCATGCTCTTTATTATGGAACCCAACACCTTGAGCCTGAGGCTGATTTTGCATACCTGCGTTCGAAGCATCATTTTTATTTTGGCCTGTTTTTTGATCGTCATTCATACTAACATGATATCACTAAAATAGGAATCAAACAAACATTTTTAATAAGTTTTCCAAAAATGATACTATATTAAATATAATATGCTAGCAAGAGTTAACTCTTCAGCAGTTGTGGGATTGGACGCCATCCCTGTTGAGGTAGAAGTAGACGTCGCGAGTCAGGGACTGCCTAGCCTCACAATCGTTGGGCTTCCAGACAAGGCTGTCGAGGAGGCAAAAGAAAGAGTTCGCTCGGCAATCAAAAATTCCAACTTAGATTTTCCATCAAAGCGAATTACCATTAATCTAGCTCCCGCTGATTTACCAAAAGAAGGACCATCTTATGATCTGCCTATTGCTCTTGGAATTCTTTTAGCATCAGGACAGCTAAAAACAGACATTAATGACTCTATTTTTATGGGAGAACTTTCACTGGATGGGAGGCTACGTCACACTAATGGCGTTCTGCCACAGGTTATTTTGGCAAAAGAAAAAAAACTGAAAAAGATTTTTCTTCCGTCTATTAATTCTAAAGAAGCGGCGATCCTAAAAGGCATAGATATCTATCCGGTCTCTACTCTAACCAGTCTCTTTTATCACCTAACAAACCAAAAATTAATCTCTCCACAAATACCACTAAATTTTAAAGAATATTTTACAAAGGAGGCATTTGATTTTGATATGAGAGACATCAAGGGACAAGAGCTTGCAAAACGAGCAATGGAAATAGCTGCGGGAGGACATCACAATATATTGCTAAAAGGACCGCCGGGAGCAGGAAAAACACTCCTTGCCCGTACCTTTCCCTCTATTCTTCCAAGACTAACTTTAGAGGAATCAATTGAGCTAACAAAAACCTACAGCATTTCAGGGCTTTTAGGCAAGGAGGCCTTAATTACCAAAAGACCATTTCGCTCACCCCACCATACAACCTCTCACATCGGACTTATTGGCGGAGGAGCTGTTCCAAAACCCGGGGAAATCTCTCTAGCTCATCGGGGAGTTCTGTTTTTGGATGAATTTCCTGAATTTCCCCGTCATGTACTCGAAGCATTACGACAGCCCATGGAAGATGGGACTATTACAATTTCTCGTTCTCAAGGAAGAATTACTTTTCCGTCCAAATTTATGCTGTTTGCTGCTCAAAATCCCTGCCCTTGTGGATATCTTGGGGATAAAAACAAAGAATGTAAATGTACAACAAGCCAAATTCTCAATTACCAAAAAAGGGTTTCAGGACCCATGCTTGATCGAATAGACGTTCACTTAGAAGTTCCCGCTGTGAAAATTGAACATTTAACAAATCAAAATCCCATTAGAGATGGAGAAAGTTCTTCTAGAATTAGAAGAAGAGTTCAAAAAGCTAAAGATATTCAAATTAAACGATTTAAAAAAAGAGGAATAACAGCAAATTCGGAAATGTCAGCTAAAGATATTAAAGTTTTCTGTGTTCTTTCTCAGGAATGCCTAAATCTTCTTCGCATGGCAGTTGAGAAAATGAAACTTTCTGCAAGAAGCTATCATCGAACGCTGAAGCTTGCCCGAACTATTGCTGATTTGGAAGGATCTTTAGATATAGGACAATCGCATATCGCCGAGGCTTTGCAATATAGACCCCGTGCTGAGAATTAAATGCATACTAAAAATCATGCTACAATAAATTAATGGAAAAATTAGTCGAGAAAGGATTGACTTCGGCTGAGGTTCAAGAAAAAATTAAAATTTTTGGTAAGAATGAGATCATAAGTGCACAAAGTTCCGCTCCTTTACTTCTCTTTATTTCCCAATTTCCAACATTTATTAATGCTATTTTAGCCGGGGCATCCCTACTCTCTTTTGTTGTTGGAAATCTAATTGATGGAATTTTTATTCTTTCTGTTCTTGTGATAAACGCTATCTTTGGTTTTGTCCAGGAATATAAAGCCGAGAAATCCCTTCAAAAACTCAAAGATTATGTAAAGACTTCCGTTCGTGTTGTTAGAGATGGAAAGGAAACTCAAATATCAACAACAGAAATTGTTCCGGGAGATATAGTGGTTTTATCTGAAGGAGACAGAATCCCAGCTGATGGTAAATTACGTTCAAATAAACCCATTGAGATTGATGAATCTATCCTCACAGGAGAATCTATTCCTGTTGTGAAAAATAAAAATGACACAGTATTCCTGGGAACTCTCATAACAAGAGGTCGAGGATTGTTATTTATTGAAAAAATAGGCATGGAAACTCGTTTTGGAAAAATCGCTCGCACTCTCTCTACCTTAACATCAGAAAAGACTCCTTTTCAAAAACGTCTTGACGGATTGGGAAAAACAATAACCTTTTTGGTAATTGCTATCACTTTATTCCTTATCATCTTTGGCGTCTGGCAAGGGAAGGAATTTTTGCCCTTAGCAATTCTTGCGATTAGCGTTGGCGTTGCGGCAATCCCAGAAGGACTCCCTGTAATTATCACTATTGCACTTGCAATTGGAGTCTCAAGAATGGCAAAAAAACGCGCGATTGTTAGAAAAATGGCATCTGTTGAGACGCTTGGAGCCGTACAAATAATTCTAATTGACAAAACCGGAACCTTAACTCAAAACAGTCAGACAGTAAAAAAAATTTGGCTGAATAAAAAAGACTCGCTAACATCTCTTCTTAAAGCATGTATTTTTGGCAATACCGCATCACTGATTCAAAAAGTTGATAAAAATTCTTTTGATATTGTTGGAAGTAAAACTGACGGAGCATTACTTCTTTTTGCAAAAGCCCAACTGAAAGACATTGAAAGAATAAAAAATACGGGGAAAATAATAGATGAGTATTCTTTTGATCCCGACAGAAAAACCATAACAACTCTTACTGAAGAGAATGGCAAAAAATACGTATATGTTAGAGGCGCTCCGGAAGTACTGCTTAATAACAGCAAGGTCGACAAAGAACAAAAAAAACGTATATTCGCTTTAATCGAGGAATATGCGCGAGATGGACTACGTGTTATTGGTTTTGGAACAAAACTGGAAACTCACCCTAGCTTAGAACGAGAACATATAGAAAAAGATCTTGAATTCTTGGGCTTCGTAGGTATATATGATCCTCCAAGACCAGAGGTAAAACAAGCTGTAGAAAAAGCGCGTTTGGCAGGTATCCGAACAATAATGGTAACAGGAGATAACGAATTAACAGCGCTTGCAATTGCCAAAGAGGTAGAACTTATAGAAAAAGATGAAGATGTGGCAACAGGGGAAGAAATTGAAAAACTTTCCGACGAAGACCTAAGTAAAATAATTTTAAAAACCCGTATTTTTGCGCGCAACAAACCGGAAGACAAGCTCCGTCTTGTAACCATCCTAAAAAATATGGGATATGTCGTTGGCGTCACGGGAGACGGCGTCAATGATGCATTAGCTCTTAAGAAATCCGATGTTGGCATCGCCATGGGAGAAAAAGGAACTGATGTAGCCAAAGAAGCATCGGATATTGTCTTAACTGATGATAATTTCTCAACGCTTGTCGGAGCAGTTGAAGAAGGAAGAACAATTTATAATAATATTACAAAATCTATTACATATTTGATTTCCGGCAATCTTTCAGAAATCTCACTTGTTTTTTTTGCGAGTATCTTTGGTATGCCAAATCCTCTTCTTCCAACTCAAATCCTTTGGGTTAATATTGTCACTGATAGCGTACCTTCTCTCGCCCTGGCTTCTGATAATAAAGACCATGAGGTATTAAAACTAAAGCCAAGAAACCCAAACGCTCCAATACTTAGCAATCACCGTCTTATTTTTATTCTAGCGACTGGTTTTTCTTTGGCTTTTATGTTGCTTTTAGTTTTCAAGCTATCATTGGGTGTTTACTCGGAAACATTTTCAAGAACCATAATTTTCAATCTGTTAGTTATCTCCCATATGACTCTTGCGTTTTTAATAAGAGGGAAATCAATGTTTAAAATGAATAAATTTCTTGTAATAGGCGTTACAATAACTTTATTTCTACAAGTTGTAATAACAATAACTCCATTCTTTCAAAACATCTTACATTTGGGATTTTAAATATACTTATAGCGGATATAGCTTTAGCTCTGGCATAGGAAAATCTCTTCTGTTTCCCGTCACCATTTGACAATCTTCAATAATTGCTGTTGCTGCAATTAAAATATCAATTGTTGGAAGAGTAATGCCTTTTGCTTTATATTTCCATCTAAATTCTCCTGCTAATTCGGCAATTTCTTTAGTTATGTTTTTAATCTCTACTAGCTTATAAAATCTTTGTAGGGAAAATTTTGCTTGATCGTCTGTCCAGCCAGACCTAAGCTCTGTTATGGATAAAACCGAAGCTGCTAAGTTTCCTTTTTCAACGAGCTTAATTATAAGGTTAACTATCTCTTCTTTCTTTTTAAAAAAATCCATTAGGATATCGCTATCCAATAAATAAGAGCTCATATGCCTAAACGTCTCATTCTCTTCCCATCGAGACGACGCATTTTCCTAATATACGCAGCAGAATCTTTTATTTCTGGGAATGCGGGAGGTGCTTCAAGAAGCTCCCTAAATGCCTTTTCTCTTTCTTCTTTTTCTATTTTCTCCTTTGCCGCATCAGAAAGAAATCTACTAATTCCACGGAAAGGAATTTTCTCTTTAAGCTCTTTTACCAAATCGCTCGGCAAAGAAACGTTGATCCTTATATAATTATCTGCAACATTCATGAAGTATCTCCTACTACACAATCATTATACACACTACGATACACACTTGTCAAGACCAAAGTATCTACAACAATTTCTGCTGATTTTTGCCTTCACCTATAAATCTTATTCCCAGATGTTCGTAGGCTAATCTTGTGATTACGCGGCCTTTGTTGGTTCTTTTTAAGAATCCAATCTGAAGCAAATACGGTTCCAAAACTTCCTCAATTGTCCCTATGTCCTCAGAGATTGAAGCTGCAATTGTTTCTATTCCAACCGGCCCCCCACCGTGTTTCTCAATAACTGCTTTTATAAAACGCCTGTCCGAGCTATCAAGTCCCAATGAATCAACTTCCAACATCCTAAGCGCTTCTTCTGATAACTCTTTCGTTATCTTCCCATCTCCTTTAACCTGCGCAAAGTCCCGAGCGCGTTTTAAAATCTTTAGTGCAATTCTTGGTGTTCCCCTTGATCTTTTAGATATTTTCTCAACACTATCCTTATCTATTGAGACTTTTAATTTTTTTGCCGCATTAATAATAACTTTTTCGATGTCTTTAGGATCGTAAAAATTAAGCCTGTGAATAACTCCAAATCTATCTCTTAAAGGAGCAGACAAAAGACCTATTCTTGTAGTTGCTCCAATAATTGTAAATTGGGGAAGATCAAGTCTTAAGGTTCTCGCAGACGGACCTTTGCCAATTATTATATCTAAAGCATAGTCCTCCATTGCAGGGTACAGAGTCTCTTCAACTACTTTATTCAGTCTATGAATTTCATCAATAAAAAGAATATCTCCTTTTTCAAGATTTGTTAGGATAGAAGCAAGATCTCCTGCTCGTTCTATTGCCGGACCCGATGTAACTCTAATATTTGACCCCATTTCTTTGGCAATTAAATGAGAAAGGGTTGTCTTACCCAAGCCCGGTGGTCCGTATAAAAGAATATGTTCAATCGCTTCTTTTCTTTTTTTAGCGGCAGTAATAGTAATTTTTAACGATTCTTTAATTCCTTTTTGTCCATAAAAATCCTCCCACTCCTTTGCGCGAAGAGAAGTAAACAAAACCTCCTCTTCAGGACTTCCTTTATCAAGGATATCTTCTTTTAATTTAGTTTTTTTAATTCCCATATTTTTTCAATTACTCGATTACTACATTGCTCAGGAAATAATTATAAGTAATAGCAATGAAACAATTTAACAATGGAACAATTAGTCTCTACTTTCCCAAATACTTCAACGCTAGCCTTATTTTTCCCTCTGTTGTTTTGCCTTTCCCTTCTATTGCTTTTAATGCGTCTAATGCTTCTTTGTTGTTAAACCCAAAATTCCTAAGCGCCGCAATTACCTCGCTATTTTCTTTTACATCTATCTTTGTTAAATCCAAATCCTCAACACTTCCGAGTTTACTTTTTAATTCGATTATGATCTTTTGGGCATTTTTCTTGCCAAGTCGCGGAATTCCTGTAAAAAAGACCACATCTCCACTTATAATCGCTTGGGTAATTTCTTCCCTTGTTCCCACTGAAAAAATATTCATCGCTGTTTTTGGACCAATTCCAGAAACACTGATAAGATCTTCAAATAGCTTTAGATCTAAAGAATCCAAAAATCCAAAAAGAGAAATAGCGTCTTCCCTGACATGAGTGTAAGTAAATAGCTTCAAATGAGAATTATTATTAGATTTTGATATTACATCTTGAGCAACAAAAACTTTGTATCCTATTCCCCCGACATCAATAATAATGTAATTTCCTTCTTTGAAAACTATTTCTCCTCTTAAAAACCCAATCATTTTTCAACAACCTATTTTGCAGACCAATTATAACATATGGTAAAATACTAAAGATGAATTTTGATCCAAAAAACTTCTCAAACTCCTCTTACATTAAAAGGGTTGAAAAACCCTGGGGATATGAATTACACTTTGTTCCTGAAGACATGCCTTATATGGGCAAACTTATTCATATTGACAAAAATAAAAGACTTTCTCTACAGGTTCATGATAAAAAACAAGAAACACAAATGTTAATAAATGGAAAGTGTAATCTTATCCAGGAAAATAATAAAGGCAGGTTAATTACAATTGAAATGAGGCCATTTGAAGGATATACGGCTATGATTGGACAAAAACATCGTTTGCGCGCTGTAACCGATTGCGACGTAGTGGAAGTATCAACACCTGAATTAGGAACAACATGGAGACTTGAAGATGATTACAAAAGGCCAGATGAAACAGAGCAAATGCGCAAATCAAAAAATAGAGGATGGAAAGATTCGTAGCTTATTTAGATTTTTCGAATTGGCAATACTCCACTGAGGTCCTTAGAAAAAAACTCCCTAGCATCCACTTCCCCGGTCGTGACAACTTTAAACGCCCATTTAAGATAATCACTTACTGTGCTTGCTCTTTTTTCTTCAAAGCCTTGTGAAATAAAAACTATATGATCATCAAAAACCCTTTTAACAATTTCTACAGAATTCAACGCAACAGGCATTAAGTGCTCTGGCAGTAGTGTCTTTGGGCCCGAGGTCGAATCGCTTTCTTTCCATTTAGTATCCCATGCTCGCGCTTCTTTTACAGCTAATTGATTGTTTCCTGCTTCAATCGCATTAATACATCTTTCTAGAGATTGCCTAAAAGTTGTCTTATTTTCTTCTTCTACAGGAAAATCATGCACTGCATCTGGACCTGCTATCATTACTACCACATAACGAGCTAATTCTTCATAATTCTCTATCGGATTACGTTGTATACCCCACTCAATTCTTCTAAGAGGATTTATAAAAGCTCTTGGATTTTTTGCGAGATCTTCAATTGTAGCCACACTCTCATTATATAAAATAAATATAACAATTACAATATATCGCTAGTCTACTGAAACTGATTAAAATTTCTTAGTAAATGCGTGGGTCAGAGCAACAGCGAGAGCGTCTGTTATGTCATCGGGTTTGGGAATTTCTTTAAGTTTTAGAATCGTTTTTACCATTCTTCCAATCTGAGCCTTATCTCCCCTTCCATAACCAGTAATCGCAACCTTAACCTGAAGCGGAGTATAAGTCGCAATTGAAATATTTTTCTGTGCTGCGGCCAAAAGAATTACTCCTCTTGCCTGCCCAACTATAAAAGCAGTTTTAGCATTTGTGTTGAAGAATAACTCTTCAACAACCAAAATATCTGGTTTATGTCTCTCAATAATATCCGTAAGATTGACATATATCTGCTTTAATCTTTCCGAAGAATCAAGTTTTGCTGAAGTCTCAATGCATCCGTAATTTTGAATTTTGAATTTTGAATTTTGAATTTCAATTGTCCCCCACCCCGTCCTTGCTATCCCCGGATCAATTCCCAAAATCCGCATACGCTAAATTATACATATCATTGCAATAATCTTGCAAATAAGGTAAAATATGATTTCATGAATAGATTAAAACTTACGGTTGAAAAAAGAAAATTTCTTGGAAAAAAAGTAAAAAAACTAAGACATGAAGATATATTGCCGGCAAATATTTATGGTAAGAACATAAAATCTACTGCGGTTCAAGTTCCAATGTTAGAATTTGAAAAAATATATAAAAGTGCTGGCGAAACAGGCCTCATAGACGTACAAGTTAATGGAGAAATAAAACCTTCCCTAATCCACAATGTCCAACAAGACTACTATAATCATCGCTTATTACACGTAGACTTTTATCAAGTTGATCTTAAACAGAAAGTGAAAACAATGGTTCCTCTTATAACAACAGGTGAACCAAAAGCAGTTTCAGAAAAAATTGGCCTACTACTTCAACCCTTATCTGAAATTGAGGTTGAAGCTTTACCAGAGGATTTACCTGAGAATATTGGTGTAAATGTTGAATCGCTTGATGTGGTTGATGCACAAATAACTGTTTCTGATCTAAAACCCCCAAAAGGAATTGCTATACTGACAGAATCTTCTCAAGTTGTAGCAAAAATTGGAGAATTGGTAAGCAAAGAAGCTGCCGAACAATTAGCAGCAGAACAAGCCGCAGCTGAGGCAGCAAAAGCCGAGTCTGACTCGGCAAAAGCGACAGCAACTCCAGCAGGAGAGGTGGGAGTTCCGGGATCCGAAGGTGCGCCCGCGCAACCTCAAGGAGAAGGAAAACTAGAAAGTACACCTTCTCCCGCAAAGCAAGACTCCGGGGCTCAAACAAAACCTCAGAAATAAATTATTTCTTATCTAAAAGCTCTTTTATGCTTTTTCCTTTTTCAGAGTTTGGATCAAGTTTTAAGCCCTTTTCAAGATATAATTTCGCAATTTCTTTATTCCCCAATTTATACTCAAGAATAGAGGTTTGAAAATAGGCATCTCTATAGTTATCGTACTTAGAAATAAAATATTTCCAAAAATTGAGTTCTTTTAATATTTTTTCACGCTCCGAATCAAGTCTTTGCTTCTCTTGGATATTCTTTCGTAAATCAAATCCTAAAAAAATTATTGCCATTAAAAAAATAAATACAGTGAAGTATTTAAGAGATTTTCTATATATATTAAAAACTTTTCTTCTTTCAAACTTTGAAGCATTTTCCCTGAAAGTCTCGGTAATAAGTCGGTAAATACTCGGGGATTTAATTTTTGGCTTTTTTTGTTTTTTCATTGCTTATTCAGGCCAACTTTTTATCATTATTGATTTCTCTGGACTAAATCTTTGATAAATTTCCTCAGTTATAAAGGGCATAAAGGGGTGAAGAAGCTTTAAAAGTATTAAGTATAAAGCAGTAAGTATTAAGTACGAATCTTCATCAATTCTATTTTTTACATCTTCTATATATTTGTCAGCGAACTCATGCCAGGTAAATTCATAAAGTTTTTCCGCGGCATAGTTAAAGCTATAAGAATCTAGATGATTAGTTATTTCGCTAGTTAGCTGCTTAGTTTTTTTAATCATAACTATGTCGTTTTTATGCTGAGCAATCTCTAAAATGTCATTCTGAGGCGTAGCCGAAGAATCTAGATCCTTCACTTCGTTCAGGATGACATCTTTACGTTTCATCTCAATAAACCGTGCCATATTCCATAACTTATTCGCAAATTTCCTAGCAGCCTCAAGTTTTTGATAAGAAAGACTTTGATCATTCCCCGTAGCATTACCATAGACAAGAGCAAACCTAACAGAATCTGCTCCATATTTGTCAATAAGTTCCAAAGGATTTACCACATTTCCCTTAGACTTACTCATCTTTTTGCCATATGGATCATTGACTAATCCATGAAACAAAACGTGTTTAAACGGCACATCTCCAGTAATAAATAATCCAAGCATTACCATTCTAGAAACCCAAGCTCTTAAAAGATCGTAGCCTGTTTCCATAACCGAAGTTGGATAAAACTTCTCAAAATCCGACTTAGAACTTGAATTACTCATCAGAGTAACGAACGGCCACTGTCCGGACGAAAACCATGTATCAAAAGTGTCCGTATCCTGTTCCCATTCCTGCCCCTTTGGCTCCTCTCCTTCTGTAATAACCCATTTTCCTGTTTTCTTGCTCTTCCACGCGGGAATTCTGATTCCCCAAACGATTTGTCTACTAATATTCCAGTCCCTTAGATTTTCCAGCCATTGAAAATATATGTTTTCAAAATTTGAAGGCGTTATCTTAATCTTCCCATCCCTTACTGCCTTAATCGCTTGTTCTGCCAAAGGCTTAACTTTTATAAACCACTGCTCCAAAGGTAACGGCTCCAGAACATTTTTACACTTATAGCAAAGACTAAGCCTTGTAATATACTTTTCATCTATTTTTTCAATAAGCCCCTTTTTTTTCATTTCCTCAACAACCGCGCGTCTTGCTTCTTTGACATAAAGCCCTTTAAATTTCCCAGCATAATCATTCATCTTTCCGTCAAAGCCAATTACCTGCTTCATCTCTAAATTGTGCCTTTTCCCTACTTCAAAATCATTAAAATCATGAGAGGGAGTTATTTTTACAACACCTGTTCCAAAATTTTTGTCAACTGATTCATCCGCGATAACTTTAATTTTTGCCTTTCCCAATACCGTTTCTATCTCTATTTCTTTCCCAACATATTTTTTATACCTTAAGTCTGTGGGATGAACCGCGACCGCAGTATCGCCGAACTTTGTCTCAGGACGAGTTGTTGCAAGAGTTAATGGGCCATACTTGATGTAGTATAAGGGTCTTTCCTTTTCCTCATGAATAAGCTCTAAATCCGAAAAGCTAGTTCCGTCAAAAGTACAATAATTAACAAGTCTAAAATCACGATAGACTAATCCCTCGTCGTACATTCTCTTAAATGTTTTATGAACTAATTTTACGATGTCAGAATCCAGAGTATATTTTTCACGCGACCAATCAAGAGAAAATCCAAGTCTTTTCAACTGATTTTCTATTCCGCCTCTATGTTCTTCTACATATTTGTAAATCATCCCGTAAAGCGTTTCTCTATCAAAATCCAAACGCGACTTCCCCTCAGCCTTCAGTTTCTTCTCAAATACGAACTGCGTTTCTATCCCAGCATGATCTGCTCCCGGAAGCCAAAGCGCTTGAAATCCCTTCATTCTATGGTAACGAATGAGAATATCTTCAACTGTAAACATTGCGTGGCCAAAATGAAGCGCTCCATTCGCATTTGGAGGCGGCAATATTATGCAATATGGTTTTCCGTCAGGATTGATTTCTGGCTTAAAATATCCTTTCTTCTCCCAATTTTCATAAATTTTACCTTCAACATTCTTATGATTATATGTCTTTTCCACAAAACAATTCTAACACAGGCTTTTATGTATCTCAAGAAAACAAGAAAAGAAGAAATATTTTATCCAGCACCTAATCGGTGCTGGATTTATTTCCCGAATATTTACCGACTTATTCCCGAGGCCTCAACCATTTTGTATCCCCTGGTTTTTACTGTCTGAATCTCCAAATTTGGTTCTTTGGATCGAAGCTTTGTTCTCAGCCTCGCAACTAGCCTATCTATCGCCCAATCAGAAACACCTAATTCTTCAACTTCTGACCAAACTGCTTGAATAATTTCCTCTCTCTCACATATTTCTCCCATCTTGCTTTTAAGAAAATTAAAAAGAAGATATTCTTTTTTGCTCAAATCAACATTTGAACCATTACCTTTATTCATTTGTCTTTGTTTAAGATAGTAATTAAAAAGCGAACTAAATATCGCGTTTTTTCCATTCTTGCCTACAACAAATCCAGTGTCCCATAAATATGAGGCTTCTTTTTTTTCCTTTTCTGTAATTTGCTGGGTACCTCCAATTTTTAATAAAACGTTTTGTTCAACGCTATTTAAACTTTCCCAAAGTTCTTCCGACTGAAGCATAATTCTTTCGTCTTTAGACAAAAACGCGAAAATATTTTCTTCTTCTCCTATTTTTACTCCCGGTTCGTGAAAGGAAATTAACGAAAGCTGTAAATACTGTACATAGCCATCTACAGCCTCCAAAACAGAATCTATAAAAGCGGGAGAAAGGGTAAGTTTGTATCTGTCTTTATATATGCCAAGAATCACTTTTATGTCTTCTTTGTTTGCCGGTTTTATAAACATATTCTGCGCAAAAACAGAAAGCGAAGGTTTTCTGAAAACATTTGGTGAAATCACATCTAGTCCTCTAAAGCTGGTAAAAACATAAGAAAGCTTTTGATTAGCGGCATCTCTAAGTCCTTGTAGATTTCCGAAAAGTTCAGGAGTAACAATATCTTTAAGTCTATCGAACCGAATAAAAAAAATTGTTGGCATAATCCCCTCCTTGGTAATCTTGACAAGGCTTTTCCTGATACTTTCTATTGTTAAAAACGTATCTTTGGATTGCATGCTATCCAAAAACAAACCTTCTACGTACTTCTTAGTAGCTGCTGCCATTGAGGATTTCTCAACAGAATCATAGATTCTCTTGAGGGTTAATATCCAGAAAGGAAAAAATTCTCGTTCTACAAGATCATTAAGATCAACGCTTACAAGTAGATGCGAGTTGCCATCAGAAATATATGTTGGGATAACTTCATTGTGGTTTAGGAAAAAACGAAGAAAATTACTTATTCCAACCCTTTTCATTCCAATGAGAACTACAGAATGACGGTTTTTAAGAAGAGCGCCCAAAGCTTTCGCATCATTCTCCCGAAAGGTCAATGGGTAACTTGCCTCTATCACTGAATTTTCCATCGCCTTATTTTAGCTTATGTTACATCAATTAAGCAATAACTATTTTCCTTGACAGCACAGTGGTATTAGTATATGCTGTATACAGCATTAGAAGAATGTCTATGATGCAACGAACACAAGTTTATTTTGATCTAGAAACATTGGAACTTTTAAGACAAGAGGCTGAAGAAAAAAAGATAACTTTGGCACGTGTAATTCGTGAGAAAGTGGAAAAAACCATAAGGAAGAAAACTAAAAGAAGAAAAAGTGCGGCTGAGTTTCTTAAGGGCATTGAGCTTCTTGGAAAAAAATTTAAGGTTCGAGGACCAAAAGATTTATCTCAAAGAATTGATGAATTCGTTTATCGATAAGTGAAACAATCTATCTTCATTGATACTAATTTTCTCTGCGCTCTCTACAACGAAAAAGACGCACTTCATGAGAAAGCAAGAGGAATTTGGCCGACGCTGGATGAATTTTATTATACTGTGTCAAACTTCATTCTTCTTGAAGCATATACTATTCTTTCACAAAGAGTTTCGAAGACTCAGGCAATCTTTTTTGGAAATTATGTTAGAAAAGAAAATCCTTATACGATTTTTTGGATCGATAGAAATCTTGAGAACGATATCTGGGAAATTTTCAAACTAATCAAAGACAAAGACTTTAGCTATGTTGACGCAAGCATTTTGGCGGTTATGAAAAAAGAGAAAATAAAGCACCTTTTATCTTTTGACGCAGGTTTTAAAAATCTCCAGGAGCAATTCAAATTTAATCTCCATGGTGCGTAAAATCTTCTTTTAACAATTTAGCAATATAACAATGCAGCAATTAGTCTTCCCTCTTTGTCAGGTTGCCGTCAGGAAAAAATAGTCCACGAGTCAAGCGTTCTACTACTTTTATGCATATAATGCTTTCTACCGCAAATTCTGTTATTATGGAAAGAGATATTAGAGGGTATTATCCTATGGCCGAAAGCACACGAGATGTTAATTCTAGGTCTCAACCTATTCGCAAGATAGTAATTGCGCATGAGTCTCCTGATGCACATTTTGGCGCGAAAGTAGGAGGCGCAGCTAAGGTTGCTCTTGAACAGTCAAAAGCATTACACAGGATGGGTAGACCCATAAAACTCATTGGTCCTTCGAATGGCGGTAACGGCGCTGGCCTAATGATCCCTCATGAACTCTTCAATATGCCACAAGCTGCTTCTAATGACGAGCTCCTTAGATTTTATAAAGAAAGCGATGAGTGGATGAGTTTTTGGCAAGGTAAATTTAGAGTTAGTCCCGAAGGAGACGTATATGGTCACTATTTTGTTGCAGGAGGTATAATGAGCGAAATGAACGGTGATATAAAAGGAAATAGGATTTATATGGGACACTCTTGGGATAGAGTTGTCAATCAAATGGATCCAAAGAGAGCTTCTGCTCCGATCCGAAGCGCAGCAGAAAAATCTATTTTAAACGAAGCCCATGCTGTTATTGTTGCTACCGAAGCAGAACGACAAATCCTTGCTAAAAGCTACCAAGATGTTGTTATTGGAGGCAAACAAGTAATACTAAATAAGACGTTTGTTGTTCCTCTCGGAATAGACTCTGACAAATATAGTCCCGAAAATATAGCTGAAAAACGAAAAGAATGGAGAAACAAATTGCTCCCTGAAGATCTTCGATCAAGTCTTAATTTCTATATGGTTGGAAGAATTGCTCCCCAAAAAAATCAATTAAACGCTGTCAAAGCATTCTGTGAGGCAATTAGAAAAACCGGAGATAGAAATCTAACTATGTCTATTTTTGGTGGCCCATTAGATAATAACACCTACTATAATGAACTAAAAGAATTTATAAAAACTCAACCAGAATATATACAAAGAAGAATTTTATTCCATGGTGTTGTAGACGGAGAAATAGCTCATGCAGTAGGAGATATATTCGTTGGTCCTTCTATTTGGGAAACGTTCTTTCTTGCCGCAGCAGAGGCAATGGCTAGCGGGAAACCAACGATTATTTCAGATAAGGCCATATTAAAAGAAGTTGCCGGAAAAGGCTCAATCTTTGTATCCGACTCTAAAATCGATAAGATAGCAGATTCCATAGCTATAATGGCAACAAATCCTGATTTTAGAAGCTTCTCCTCGCAGTATAATAAAAAAAGGGCATGGAAAAATTTTACATGGGGAAAATCTGCCCAAACACTCGACGATGTGTGGAACAAGCTGAAGAAAAATAATATTGCATGACATACAATATCATTAGCAAGTGTTATGGTTTAAGCACTAAAAACCTTATCCAAAACTCGACTAGATTTGGACTTTTAGCTGCCTCTCCAACAAATCTAGAAAGCAAAGCAAAAAACTATACTTCTCTTTTTACACGCGATATTGGAGTTTCTTCCTTGGGAATCCTTTCTTCTCAAAACCAAAAACTAATTGATATTCTTAGGACTTCTTTAATTACGCTTACTGAATCTCAATCTAAATTAGGTCAATTTCCTTTTTACTATATACCAGAAACTAAAACAGTAAGATGGTGGGCTCCGGGAGCAATCGATAGTACGCTATGGTGGTGTATAGCTTTTTTAAATTACTATAAATCTACTAACGACAAGCAATTCTTCGATAAATACAACTCCAATCTAGAAAAAGCTTTCACTTGGCTAACTTATCAGGATACCAATAACGATAGTCTTTTGGAACAAGGGGAAAGTGCAGATTGGGCAGATGAAATGCCTCGCCACGGAACAGTTCTCTACTCTAATACTCTATGGTATTGGCTCGTAAAATTAAGGGCAGAAGTAGAAAAACGCAATGATTTAATACCTCTACAAACAGAAATTTATGAATCTTTTAACACATTGTTCTGGACACACAAGCAAGAAGACAATACTCTTAATTATGTTCCAGAAAATAATTTTACATTAAAGAACGTTTATTCAAAGGGGGTCATAGAATATACAAATACTCATGCCGTCTTTCTTCCTTATTATTTTGGATTTGTTTCATACAAGTCTTTCGAAATGAGATGCGATGTGTATGCAAATATTTTGGCGTGTTTAGTTGGTCTTGCAGATGAAATAAAAGCCAAGCTTATTACTGATTTTATTATAAGAAGTGGAAGCAATCTTCCTTACCCAGTAAAGGCTCTTTACCCACCTATTTATCCAGGCGAAAACGATTGGAAAGAGCAAATGAGTAAAGGAAGACAAAATTATCCATGGCAATATCATAACGGAGGCATATGGCCATATATCGGAGGTTTCTGGGTAAAATGGCTTTCAATTTACGATAAAGAAATTGCAAAAAAAGAACTGCAGAAATTAGCTCAAGCTAATAGCCTTAATCATTGGGAATTCAATGAATTTTTGCATGGTCAACTTGGAACCCCAATGGGAATCCCTTTACAATCATGGAATATGGCAATGTTTATTGAGGCATACAAATCTACTATTGAATAGATTCCCAAATGACATGACTGAAAGCATTGAGAATCTTGCAAAAATTGACGTAACTCCTAAAGCACTCGTAATTGAGAATGAAGGCCTAAAAAAGGCTGTATGGGTGCTGTCTGATATTGACGGGACTGTTAATGATGAAGGGGAAATAGAAAGCGAAAGGATATACACAATTGAACCAGCAAAAGAGGCCTTTAGGGAGCTTGAGCAAAGAGGCATAAGCGTAGGACTTATTACGGCTAGAAGTTTTGCAGAAGCAGAAGAATACCAAACAAAATTATTAATATCAGGAAACATTGTTTGCGAAGACGGAGCAGTTATTGTGCTACCTAAATCCGCATCCACCAGAAACATGAGCGAACTGATTAAATTTGGAAAAATCGAAACTCATGAGGGAAGAGTTGTGCTTCTGCCAAAAGGAGACTTAGAAAAATCACCCATCACAACAGAAGATATAAAAAACTTAATTGAAGAAGTAGAATTATCAACAAAAACAAGGATAATTTCCTCATGCACAAGTGCACCAGACGAATTAAGGGTTGCTGCAAAACATGCGACACTTGAAGCTGCAAAATTAAGCCAAGACAGGCTAGCTTCTGCTTATGCAGTAAATTTAACAGAAGAGCAAAGAGAATTAGCTAAGGATCTATCTGACTCAAAGGGAATACGTACGTTTACAAATCCTGTTGACAAGATAACAATGTTTTTTCCTAAAGGCGTAAACAAAGGTCATGCTGTTGATATTTTACTTGAAATAACACCCCTACTTTACCCCTCTCTAAACGTTGAAGGAACATTCTTAATAGCAATTGGAAACAACAACAATGACTCACCGTTCTTAAAAAAAGCAGACATAGCAGTAGTTGTAAGGAAGAAAAATGGAGATCTAGCTATCTTACCTGAAAATATTCCTCAAGGAACAATAATTCCAAATGCCCCATTTAGCCATGGGGTCAAAGAAGCAGTCTCCCAAATACTAGAAGCACTAAAACCTAATTAAGTTGAGAAAAAACAATGCAGATCATTGATTTTAAAAAATTCAATAAATCTTCCTAAAAGAACTCATCGATGTGCTGGTAAAAGGATGACTTCTCTTAATCTAATATAATCTTTTAAGTCCAAATTTATCTATTTCATCTCTTATGTATGTTGTTCAGATACATACCTTTAGCGCAAGCTAATCGTCAGATAGATGTCAGTAATAAGTCAAGCTATCCATCTGTATATACTTTATTATTCCCATATGCATATGGAAAATAAATCTGACTGGTCATCAAAAGAATCATTAAAGACTTTATCTACGCAAGCAAGAAATGAGGTACAAAAAATAACAGAAGCTCTTGTCCCGATAGATAGAAAAGTCGACAAGAAATCACCCCTTAATGAAAGAGCTAGGCAAAATTTAGGGTTCTTAAATGAATTATTAAATAAAGCGCCATTTTTACGAGAATATCTCACGCGTACAGGTAAGCAGATTATATTATCTAAAGCCTTCAATCCTTGGACTATTATTCCTATGCCGGATATAGCAATAGCCGACAGAACTTTAAGTAATAATGTAGGCTTTGATTCTCAAGGAGTTGTGATGTCATTCTTTAGTGATGCTGGATACAGGAAAAGAGTTCCATTATCAATTGGTTGGCTTGATACCTATTTTGAGACAGGGCATGCTGGAGCGTTGAGTCTTAAAAAGTTTGCAGACACAAGCAGAGAATCTTTGCTTAAAAAAATAGTTGCAGGAATTAAATAATCACAACATTTCCTAATTTTCTACAAGACCTAAAATATTCTCTGAGGGAAAGAACTCATTCTTCCCCTAACCCTCAGTAAACCAATGAAATTAAATATCTTAAAACCATTCAACAAAACTTCCTAAAAGAACTTCAACGGGCAAGCGGGCAAAAAGATAGTGTCAGCATTTCTGTCAAAAAAATACTTGACAGATTAAATGACGCCTGATAAGATATCCTTCTATGATTACCCCAGGCATTATCACAACTAGACAAATACTTAGAAGTTATAAAGAGATATTTGAAAGAGTCAAGAAAACCAAAGAGCCTCTTATTGTTGTAAGCAAGAAAAAACCACAAGTTGCTATTGTGAATCTGGATGACCTGGAAGAACTTAAAAAGCTTAAGAATAAAAGATCTACAAAAGCTCTATTAGACTTAGCAGGACTAATCCCAAAGGGAAGCGGCTTACCTTCTGATTTGTCTGAAAAGCACAATGAATACACTTGGGATTAGTAATCCAATTGTTGTAGGCGATACCGATGGGCTTATCGCCATTATCCACGCGGAGGATAAGAATCATATTAAAGCAAAAGAGACAGTTTTAAGACTACTGCAAAATGATATCCAAACTTTATTTCCTTTAACCTGTATCGTTGAGACTGTTACGACTTTAAAACGAAAACTCAATAGCACAACTCTTGCTGAGCTTGTAGTAGATAGAATTACAAATGGAACAATTACGATCGAAGATGTTGATATCAAACTCCTTTCTAGTGCTTTAGTTATATTTGACCTAAAAGGCTCCAAGCAAAACACTTTGTTTGACGCAATTGTTGCTGCAACTGCTAAAAAACATAAATCAGAGTTTATTTTCTCTTTTGACAAATGGTATGAGAAATTAGGATTTAGACTGGCTGTTGATTTGCAAAAACAGCTCCAAGGAACAAGTACGAGAAAGAATTAAGTGAGGAAAATCTTACGAGATGAAAAATGAAACTTAGTACATTAAAAACCATCCGGCAAAACTTCCTAAAAGAACTCCAAGATGCAAATATAGGCAGGAAGAATAGCCTTGCTTTTATTGTTAATGAAATTCCCAAAATTCCTCTTGTAGAAAATGGGAAAAGATTTCAGGTTTTGGTTGTCGGAGGAAGTATTTGCAAAAAAGCAATTCTTGTTAAGAAAGATAATGAGCTTGAGGTTGTTAAGAATGAAACAGCTAAACAACCTTCTTTTAATAATGAATTAGTTTTTTTGGAATTTATAGAAAAGAATCTTGAAGACAACATTAACATTTTGGCTTTAAATTTTGCTTATCCCCTAAAACCCATCTTTATAAATAAAAAGCTTGACGGAATCCTTATAAAAGGTTCTAAGGAAAATTCTTTTGGTAATCTTGTTGGCAGAAAGATCGGAGAGGAGATAGAAAAATATGTACTTCAAAAAAATGGCAAAAAAATAATTGTCTCTCTGGCAAACGATACTATCTGTCTTCTGCTTTCGGGATTAACAAAATTTTCATGGGATAATCTTGCCGCAGGAATTGTCGGAACAGGACTTAACTTTGCGATATTTAAAAACAAAAACAAATTGGTTAATTTGGAGTCTGCAAATTTTGATAAATTCCCAAAAACAAAGGAGACACAAATTATAGATAGAGAATCAAATAATCCCGGAGGTTGGCTTTTTGAAAAAGAAACAACAGGCGCATATCTTTATAAACATTTTAATATAATCCTAAAAGCAAAAAATCTCCCATTCTCGCCTATCAATTCGACGGAAGATCTAAATGCTTTATGCTCTAAAAATATTCCCAAGATTTCCAAAATTGCACAAGACCTTTTAAATCAATCCGCTCAATTGGTTGCTTGTCAAATAGCCGGAATAACTGCATTCAAAAAACCCCACTTCGCTAAAGCTTCGAGGGGCAAGCAAAATATGGTTTTTGTTATGGAAGGAAGTTTGTTTTGGAAAGGAAATAATTATAAAAAAATAGTCAAAGAAACTGTTAGAAAATTAGTACCAGAATATAAAGTTGAATTTGTAGAAATAAAACAAAGCGGTATAATGGGCGGCGCAAAACTAATATGTTAATTTATTCAATGCCTCATTAACAAATCCATCTGCTTTTGTATTTTCCTCCCGAGGAATATGTTTATAATAAATAGGCAAAGTTATCTGCGCTTCCCTATCTCTAATGGAAAAAAGTAAATTGCGAAGATCAGAATTTTTAACCTTGAAAACCCCTATTATTTGATAACAAACTAGTTTTGAATCAAGACCATTGCAGCAATCACCGCTTTATATTCCGCAACATTATTGGTGGCAACTCCAATTGTCTTTCCAAAGCCACCAATCTTCTCTTCTTTACCATTTGTTATATATACTCCAATTGCGGCAGGACCAGGATTTCCTCTTGCTCCTCCATCAGTAAATATTTTTATACTATCAATCATATTATTTATTTTATCATAATTGACTTGTGGTTCGAATAAATTTTCTCCTTGACCAAAAGCCCAAAAGTATGGTTCTTTGAAAAATAGATGGAGAGAAATGTGAAATTTAGCGTGGCTTAACAACAAGAACTCTATCCCTGCCCTCTCCCTGAGATTCTGAAATTACCTCTTTGTCATCTTGAAGCTCCAAGTGAATAACTCTTCTCTCCCAAGACTTCATTTCCGGAATAATAATTTCTTTATTTTCCGACAGAACTCTTTCCTTGGTTTCTTGAGCCAGACTTTTTAGCCACTCTATTCTATTTTTTTTGTAATCCCCAACCTCCAAAGATACACGAATAAATCTTCCTAATTTTTTAGCAATGCATAAAGAAAGTACAAGCTGCAATCCCTCCATAGTATCACCGTGATACCCAATTACAATTCCTGTATCTTTTGTATCCAAAATTATATCAACGCTTTCGCTTTCTTTATCCAGCACAGAATCGGTGCTGGATTTGTTCTCCAATATGTCAAATTTACCGTCAATATTCAAAAGCCCGAAGAGTTCGTCTGCAACAGTTTTTATAACTTTTATTTCTTTTTTATCCATGAACTTAACCCTCCCAACCCCATAATTTTATATTGCTGTATGATACCAAAAATCGTGAACGTATTCCAGTATAAAGCAAGTCCTACGGGAAATTGCCATGAGAAAAATCCAACCATAAGGGGCATTAGATACATCATTTGACTTTGCATGGCGCTCATTGCGTCTGACGTAGTTTCTTTTTCTTTTTTCTCTTTAGGCGAATCCGATGGATAAGGCTTTACTGGTTTTCCCGCCATCATTTTTGACTGAACAAATGTCAGAAAAGCTGTAACAACGGGGATTGACAAAAGCACCAATCCATACTGACCAAACTCCGATGGCTTACTAGCTAGGTTTAAACCTAAAAAGCTGGGATCCGGCATTTTCTGTAAGTCTGGTAAAAATGAATAGACGAGATCATTAATACGCCCTAGTCCTGATTTTGCATCAAAAAAAGCGAAAATTACCTGATACAAAGCGAAAAAAACCGGAATTTGAATCAGAGCGGGTAAACATCCAGCTGCTGGATTTATGCCGTGCTCTTTAAAAAGCGCCATTTGCGCTTTTGCAAAGTTTTGCTGATCTCCCTTGTGTTTTTGTTTCAATCTATCCAAATGGGGTTTTAGCTCTGACATTTTTGAAGTAGAACGAAGCTGAGCAGACATTAAGGGCCATATCAAAACCCGAATTATAGCAGTTAAGGCAATAATTGAAAGCCCAAGCGATCCCGGAATGCCCAAAAAGTTAAACCCGTGGATCAGGACAACCATTACGTTAATAATGGGAACAAAAAATAATGTGTTAAATAAAGAAACTATTAATGAAAAAGGGTTCATTCAAAATTTATTTTAGGCGATTTATGAGCCTTGCTTTTTCCAAAACTCCTCTTATCTGTAAATCAATTTTGTTATTGGTTTTATTTAGAATTTCTTTCTTTACTATAAAAAGCATATCTTGCCCGCTAATTATATCTTTATTCAAGTCAATAAGAATTGATCTAAAAATTCTTTTGATTTTATTTCTCACAGTACTCCTTTTGTCAATTTTCTTTGAAACTACAATCCCAAACCTATTTACAATTAATCCGTTTCCTTTTACTTTTAGCACAAAAAAGGGGGTGGAAAAAAAATTGGAATTATAAAATCCTACCCCCCTAGGAAGACGGTTTTGTCTTTTAAACATTTTGTCCTGCCTAAATGGACACCTTTCCCCTTCTTTTTAATCTTCTTCTTTTAAGAGTTTTTTGTCCCCCATGAGATCGCATTTTTACCAAAAAACCGTGCTTTCTTTTTCTTTTTACTTTTTTTAATTTTACAAATTTCTCCATATAAAAATTATAACAAATCCATAACGCCTTTTAAAGTGGCAAAAAAAGATATAGTCTTATCTACTTTATCCGTCTTGACAAAAAGTTATCCACATAGTTAAACTTCTTGCTACATGGTGAATGAAGAAAACTCCATTTTTTGGAAAAAAATTTTAGGAGAAATAGAAACAGAAATATCCAAAGCCACGTATCTAACACTATTTAAGTCAACTGCGTTGTTGTCTTTGGAAAACGGTGTTGCTTCGATTGCCGCCCCTTCAACCATGATCATAGACCTTCTCCAGAAACGCTTTTACCAAACGATAAAGCGTACTGTGGATAAACATACCGGCTTTGATACGAAAATACTATTCGTCCCAAAGGTCATCCCCATCCCATCAGGACAGAATACGAAAACCCCAAAAGAAGAAGCTCCTCTTTTTGTACATATCGAGAAAAAACCAACCATGGTAGGACACCTTCCCGGAGTGCGTCCAGACTATACTTTTCAAACAATGGCTGTTTCCTCAAGCAACCAACTCGCTTATGTCTCAGCCACAACGGTCGCAAAAAAAATAGGCAGCTCCTACAACCCTCTTTTTATGTACGGCCCTGTTGGCGTTGGAAAAACTCATCTGATGCAGGCAATTGCAAACGAGGTTTATAAAAACAATCCCGAAAAAAAAATAATTTACATTACAAGCGAGGGGTTTACCAATGAAGTGGTTGAGGCGATAAGAAACAACGACACGTCAAGAATGAAAAGAAGATTTAGGAGTATTGATCTTTTGATTGTAGATGATGTTCAGTTCTTTGCCGGAAAAGAAAAGGTTCAGGAAGAGCTTTTCCACACCTTCAACATCCTTGTTGACGCGGGCGCACAAATCGTCCTTTCATCTGATCGCCCGCCGATGGAAATAAAAAAACTGGAAAAAAGGCTTTCATCTCGATTCTCCGGCGGTCTTACTGTTGACATTGAAGCTCCGGATTTTGAACTTAGATCCGCAATTTTACTCATCAAGGCAAAAAAACACGGTGTTGATTTGCCAATAGATGTGGCTAAGAAAATTGCCGAAAAAACTAATGACTCAAGAGAGCTCGAGGGACTGCTTGTCAGGGCAATTACAATATCCAAAACAAATGGGATCAAGATAACCACAGACACAATAGATAAGACCTTAGATGAGGGGGATGGAGAAAGACACCGCTTCTTTCGTCCGGATGACATCATAAGAAATATTTGTTCTTTCTACAACATCAAGCCTACCCTTATGAAGGGGCCAAAAAGAGAAGCTCGTCTCGTGAAGGTAAGACAAATCACAATGTATATTCTTAAAAAAGAACTGGCCCTTAGCTTTGTCGAAATAGGAAACATCCTGGGAGGAAGAGATCACACAACAATTATGCATGGCGTTACCAAAATAGAAGGACTTCTGTTGAATAATTCTTTTTCTGAGGAAATGCTGAGGATAAAGTCTTTATTAAGAAACGCGTGAGAAAACTAACCGGCTCTTCTTATCTTGTTATTAACCACCTCTTCCACAAGATATCCACATTTTTTCCTTCTTTCAGCCTTGCTTTTTTCCACTTTTCCATATACACTACTACAACTACAAGATTATAAATATAAGTAAATAAATGAAAGCTTCCTTTCTTTTACAAAACCTTTCTAGGAGAATATCTTTTGTTAATCATGCTGTTTCGGCAAAAAGCCAACTCCCAATTCTTCTTAATTTCCTAATCGAAGCAAAAAAAGGAAGGTTAATAATAAGCGCAACGGATCTGGAAATTGGTATAGTAGCAGAAGTTCCGGCAAAAATAGAAGAAGAGGGCAGCGTAACAATTCCGGCAAAAGCAATTACAGAGCTAATATCGGTAGCCCCAATAGAGAAAATAACGCTCCAAACCAAACCCGAGGGGCTTTTTTTGACAGGAGAAAGAGTAAAGACAACTTTTCAGACAATGCCCACAGATGAGTTTCCCAAGCTTTATGGAGACAAAGGTTCAGAGCTAATAAGGCTTAAAAGAAATACGATTGACAAAGAATTTTCAAGGGTTGTTTTTGCGGCAAGTCAAGACGCAGAAAGACCAGCCCTTTCTGGGGTTTTGATAAAAGAGGGAGAGTCAATGAGTAAAGAGGGGTTTTCTCTTGTTGCGACCGATGGGTATAGGCTGTCTTTACAAAGGGAAGCTTTGGGAGGTACTAAAAAGAAAAAAACCACAGATGCCTCAATGATTGTGCCGTCCCGAGTTATTAGGGAGCTTATTTTAATGAATAAGGAGGCTTCGGAAGGGGGCGACATAGGCGTTTACGTACCGCAAGAAACCAACCAGGTGATATTTTCTCAAAACGACGTAACCATTGTGGGAAGGCTTATTGAGGCGGAATTTCCTAATTTTGAAAAAATAATCCCACAAGATTATTCAACAAAAACCATCTTTGAGAAAGAAGCCCTGCAAAGAGCTGTTAAAGCAAGCTACGTGTTCGCACGGCAAACCGCAAACATAGTAAAGCTTTCGATCATGAAAGATAAGATAGTTGTTTCCGCCAATGCTCCTTCTTTCGGAAGTAGCGTTATGGAAGTGGACGCAAAAACAACCGGCGAGGAGAATGAGATCGCTTTTAGCGTGCGTTACCTTTTGGATTTTTTTTCAAATATCGACGGGGAGGAAGTTTCATTTGAAATGACCGGCCCGTTAAATCCCGGAGTTTTTAAAATAGTAGGGGATGATACATACCTGCATCTAATAATGCCAATTCGGATACAACAAGAGGCCTAGGGGGTTGGTTGTGATGGGATAAGGGTTGGGGTGGGGGTTGGGGCGCTGCAACTTCTTATAAAAAGACCAGACTTAAAATAGTACTGAGGTATCGCGCAATCATATACTCGCTTTTTGCTAGCATCAGCTGGCGAATATTCTATACAAAAGCCATGTTCAATGATACACACATTTGGATCATCAAAGCAGCTATTGTAACTTGGGTTTTTGTCGCAAGCTATAATGCCATTCGTACACTTATCAACACAACTTGCCGTTATGGTAATCCCCTCCTCCCTGCTGTGATACTCGGCAAGATTCCTGGCGCATGCATTGCCATCGGCCACCATTATGTTGTTGCCGTTGGGGTCAGAGCAGTCAACCCCAAACAACTGATGACCCTGACCGCCATCTCTTCCGGCAAGAAAGATTATGAGAAAAACAATTATGATGATTAAAATTATAACCCCAATTACAATCCATCCCACTGGATTTGACACCAAAGCCCCAACACCTGTGGCTACAGCTCTTCCTGCGGCCATTCCGGCCTGAACAGCAAGTCTTCCCCCGATTCTCGCTATTCCCCTTCCTGCGCCGCCACCCCCTCTTCCAAAAGTTCTTCCCAGAAATCTTCCCGCTCTGGTTGATTGGGAGGGGATGCGCGTAAGATTCGCGGGTCTTGATTCTTCCTGCTGGATTTTCCGTAAGATCCTAGAAATGTTTTGTGAGCTGGGCTTATCTTCCCTTTCCTCAGGCTTTATTTGTTCGCCCGAGTTTTTTTCATGCGAAAGAAGATTATGTGAGTTTGTCTTTTCCGGGTGATCTTTTGCAAATTTTGACCACTCATGTTTCTTAATGGCATTACCAACCTCTTCCATAGAATAGTTTCCGCCACCTTTTTTTAGAAAGTCACTTCTCGCAACAACATGTTCTTCGATAGTTTTGTTTAACCTTATTATCGCGGGGTCGTTCTCGGGATTTTTATAAATTTTTTTCTTTTCCCTGTCGTATCTTTCCAGCCTTTTTGCGTACTTTGGGTTATCTCGGTATGTCTTTTGGGCATCTTTTGATAGCGAGGGGAGATCCTCGTTTTCTAAAGAACCATAAAGATAGTCTAGCCCCTCCTGTGAAGAAAAATCTTTTCCGGGATTTTTTTCAAGCCAATCTTTTTTAAGTTTTTCCTCAATTTTTTTATAGTCTTTATCGTCTTGGATAATCTTTGGGCGCTCAAGAAACATTGCGGCAAGAACAGGAACACCTGCTAGAGATTGCGGAACGTTAGATAGATCAACCGAGCCATTTTTTTGCATTTGGATATCCTCATGCTGGCTCCTAAGATAATAATAGGTATCAGCTATTTCTTTCCCGATCCAGATGTCGGGATCTATGTTTTTCTGCCTTGCCCACCTATAGAATTCTTCTGGAGTTCCTATGCCAAGAGCTTCGGGGTATTTTCTTGAAAAGTTCTGCCATTCAAATGTTTTAGCGTCGGCTTCCTTGGGGCGTTCTCTTATAAACCTCTCGATTTGGGCAAAGTTTCTGATTTGTGGATCCATAGGCTACTCTTTGGGTTTTTGCTGGTCAAATTGCGTGGCGTTGGTTTGCAGACTAGGCGGAAAATCATTGATAATTGTTGGTTCGGGCTGGGGCTTACTTGATGGAAAAAGTTTTTCTCTTAGTTCCTCAATGCTCTGCCGAGAAGATGTGTTGGTAGGGGGAGTTTGGGGTGGGTTATTCTGGTTGGATGGAGTCTCAGGGGGCGGTGGCTGGGGTAATGCCTCTTCTCTTTCTTTTATATCTTGCGGATTTGTTGTTGCGAGAGTTTTTTCAAAAGGTGCCGCAACTATTTTTATTGCCACATGGGACTGTCCGGCGAAAAATAATCCTTCGCCAACATCAACCGCAAGAAGAAGCTCTTTTTCTCCTTTTGAGAGGTAAAATATTTGGGTTACCATGTCTATCTCGGTCGGACTCTGCTTTAGAAGAACTTGAATAGAAGAATTAGACAATACGGCTTTGCCATAGTCTGTCGAAAGAAAATCCTGAACATCCTGGGTGGCTGTTGTTAACGCCAGATAATACTTGCGTGCCCTTTTGGCAATCCCATACACGAAAGAGGCAGAATCTGGGTATTTCATCAAATGCCATGCCTCGTCTAAAATAAGAAGTCTTTTCTTAAGGCTGGACCTAACCCTTGTCCAAACAAAATCCAAGATAATATGCATCGCAATTGACCTAAGATTGTCCTCAAGTCCCCGGATTGAGAAAACAGTAAATGGATTGGTAATATTAAAATTTGATTGCTGATTAAATATTCCGGAAAGTGATCCTTTTATGAATTTTTCCAAACGAAGCGCGAGTTCTTGGGCACGGCTTTCTTCCATTCCAAGTAAAACCTTGTATAAGTCCTCAAGAAGGGGCGGAGTTCTTTTTTGGGTTGACGGATCTATCGTTATACCTTTTTGTCTGTATGTCTCAACCAATGCCCTGTCTAAAATAGCATCATAGGCGGGGTCAAGGTCTCCCATTACAATTTTAAGAAGCCCATGAAGAGACAGAATCTTAAGCCCCAGCTCGTTTTCTTCTTCTTTGTAAAGCCCAGCCAGATCAAAGGGGTTAATTTTTATAGGGGATGTTGGGGTAAATACCACATATTCCCCCCCAAGGGTTTTTGTTATAGCCTCATACTCTCCCTCGGGGTCAATGATTATAATTTCTGTTCCAAACATAAATTGACGCATTGCCTCTAGTTTTATAAGAAAAGACTTTCCGGATCCGGATTTTCCAAAAACAACTTCGTTGGCGTTTTCAAGCGTAAACCTGTCAAACACAACAAGAGATCCGTTTTGCTGGTTAAGCCCATACATGATTCCCTTGTCTTGGGAGAGCGTTGCTGAAGTAAAAGGGAAGGTTGACGCAAGAGACGTAGTATCCATATTTCGGGCTATAAACAGATTGTCTACTCCAAGAGGTATGGTTGACTTGAACCCGGCCTCCATTTGTAGGGTTGCCCTTTTTGGCAGTATAAGAAGAGAAGCAAGAATGGATTCAAGTCTTTTTGAGGCCTGTTCAATCTCGGGAAGATCTTCGCCATAAAGAGTTACATACAGACTCATCTGGAAAAATCGCTCAACTCCTTTGGCTAGTTCTTCGGCAAGATTTAACGCGTCATCTAGAGCAGCCTGAACTTTCGCGTCAGGCACAAGCCCCTGATCAACCTGAGAAGCGATAGTTGCTTCCATTTCCGCGGTTTTACGCCTTATATCAGATAAGACATCCGTAGATGACGTTGGGTATACAAACATAGATATGTTAAGAGAATGATTAAAGTCAATAAGGGGAGACAGCCAGTTTGGGGAGACATAGCGAGGATAACCTACGATAAAAAAGGTTTTATAAAAGTTTTGACCTACTCTTATAAAATTAAAATCCACTTCAACTGAGGATGGCGCTATAACGTCAACAATTGAAACCATTCCTTTCTCAAGGTAAACTAGGGGTGAATTGGAAGCGCTCTTGTTTTGAGCGGATGTTTTTTTATTATTTTTGAAAAACATATTTAGGTAGTTTTTTTAACAATAGGAAATTCGAAATTGCCAGCGGCTTGATTTATGTGTTCGTATTCCCCGTTATATATTTCGTAAAACAGTCTTACCAAGTCTTCTTTTCCAAGCGTTTTTGCTTGTAAGCCAATTCGCCCCAATTGTGAATGTATAGACTCTCCTTTAATAGAAAGCCTTGCTTTTGCAGTTTTGAAGAAACTTCCCTGATCTTGTCCTAAGCCTGCCTCCAGGGAAGAGTGTGAACAAACTATATAAAATTTCTTATCTAAAACAGTATTTATGGTAACAAGTTCCTGTATAAAATCGCGATATTGTTTTATATGGCTTTTTAAAAGAGGATTCTGGCTTTCCGTAATTTCGTCGTCTAAAAGCTTAAGATATGACGATATATCGACCTTTTTACTTAGGACAACTATTTGGATAGGAAAAGACAGGGAGTTTAGAAGAGACGAATAAGAGAGCACTTTTGAGTCCTGCTCCTCTTTGGACAAAAGAGCAAAATTAGTCGCTTCAACTTCAATAATCAAACAGGCATTTCCAGAAGACAGTAAAACGACATTGTCTATAATATCCTGAATCTCAATAAATTTTTGGGTCGTTGTTCGAATTTTTTGGGCAGTTTTTTTCATAGTTTCGACAAGCTCACTATTTATTTGTCTCCAAAAAGGGATTTCCTAAGTTCCTCTCTTGTGTCTATGGATACGACTTCAAGAGGCATAATTATGTCACCTTTTACCGTAATTTCTACGGCATCGAACTTGTGAATTTTCCTTGGGTCTTCAAATTCAATAGTGTAAATGCCGTTTATCAATGGGGTCGCGGAAATAAACCTGCCTAGCTCATTGGTCTTGAATGCCCTGACAGGATTTCCTTCCTTGTCCTTGACCTCAACCAAAATATTTGCCAGCATATTATCCCTTGAATCTTTTACAATACCCGTTACGAGATTTGGGGCGCTTGGAGTTATTGGCAGACCTATATTTTTACCCATGTTTTGAGGTATGCGTATTACATTTTTAGTTTCTGTTTTTGGCACAGCAGTAGAGGGAGTAAAGACATTCTTTGGTTTTGTCTCCATTTTTTGTCTTAGGGATAACAGCTCTTGTGCGAGTTGTTCTTTTTGAGAGTTTACTTCCTGGAGTTTGCTTTCCAGCTCTGAAACTTTTTTATGAGAGAGGTCTTCAGATTGTTTTTGCTCAGTTTGTTTTTGGACAACGGGAATTTGGATCTTTATGGGTTCGGGAGGTTTTTCTAAAATTGTAGGTATTTGGGGTTTATTTACTAAAGACTTTGGATTGTTAGCCTTCATGGGGGCGGGGGTAGGCGGATTGATAAACCTGGGCATGGGTTGATTTTTGGGCGAAGGGGCAATGGCTTTTTGGCTAGCGGAGGTTAAATTGGAAAGAGACGCCAGAAAATTTGCTTCCTTGTCGTCTAATTTGTTTCCGGGATGTCTAGGAAGAGACCGAAGATACATTTTTAATCTGTCGTTATCGGAGGGTGGCAATTTTTTTATTTCTTTTTTTTGAGCTGGATGAATGCTTGGGAAATAAAGTTGTCCTCCTGCTTTTTGATAAACAAATTGGGTTGGACTAATAAGAGCTTTAATAAAATGAGATATCATAGCATCAAGCGGACGGCCCTCAACAGGTAAATATGCAAGGCTTATTCCCACGACCGCGAAAAAAACCGAGATTGGAAATTTAATGATAAAAAAAATTGGCATTTGCAAAATAAGCCATGCAAAAACAATACCTGTTATCAGATAGCTAAACTGCTTTATTGTCATATTGCCGATTAGCTTGAATTGAAATCCCGTTACGTCTTGAGGAATAGGATGATCTTCCATACAAACAGCATATATCGTGAAAAATTAGATTGCAACCCCTACAAAATATATCAAATCTAATAAATTATAAGTGTTTCTGTGAAAAATGATAGAATGAAGCAATGATCTATTTACTTTTACTATTTTTGGAAATCGCTTTGTTGTTTTTTCTTTCGCGCGCAGTGAGCCAGGCTCTTTCCCGATTCTTATCCATACAAATTTTATCTTTTATTTTTTTGCCCGGGGTTATAATCCATGAGCTGTCCCATATGTTAGTCGCGTCAGTTTTGTTTGTCAGGGTAGGGGATATGGAGTTTTCTCCAAAAATTACAGAAGGAAAGCTCAAGTTGGGGAGTGTGGCAATCGCAAAAACCGACCCAGTAAGAAGGGCAATAATAGGCTTTGCGCCTGTTTTCACAGGCGTCTTAATAATTCTTGGAATTATATACTTTTTTTCCAATAGCTTCTTGCTCTTTCAGGAAAACCAAATATACATGACGGTATTTATGGTTTTGGCAATCATTTATATTTTGTTTGCAATTTCAAATACTATGTTTTCAAGCAGGAGTGATATGGAAGGGACATTAGAGCTTATTATAGTTTTTTTGGTAATTTTTGCAGTTCTTTATTTTCTTGGCTTTCGTGTTCCTGTTTCTTTTTTAGAATATTTAAATACACCAGGTATCGTAAAGCTTTTCAAAGAAGCATGTCTATTTCTTTCCGCGCCGATCGCAATAGACTTTGTTATATTAAGAGGAATTAAGCTTTTTAGAAAAGAATTATGAATCCAGCGCCTCTCAGCAGCCGAATCCAAATGTTTTAATGCAGGGGACTTGAGTGACTTCGAATATAAGGTTTCGTATGAAAAAAGAAAATAGAACAAGCAAAAGCCCCACAATTGCAAATATAAGCGTGTTTCTTGCCGATTCAAGAACTTTTGGATCTCCCGCAGAATGCATATACTTATAACCGCTAAAAATTATAAATACCAATGAAGTAATTCCCACAAACATTAAAAGAGCATTTATGATATTTAAGAAAACAGCAGGAATACAAGAAAGGGTGGCAACGCCATTCTCAACACAGTTAATTTTTAAAAATTCATCCCATTGAAACTGAGGCATAATTTAAGACTAGCAGAGAGAAAGCAAAAAAACAATAGTCTACAAAAAGCGTTTGATAAGCAAGAGAAGCTAGGAAGTAGGAGCAACTATTTTTGGAATCTTTAGATCAGTAAGGCTCAAATCGAAGGCCGCAAGAACAAGAGAAACAATAAAAATTGCCAGGAAAACAACTATAAGTCCGACTACAGCGGCGATAATATGGTTTCTTGCCGCCTCAACTTGATCTTTTTCTCCTCTTGAAGTTATCCACTTTACCCCTCCATATAAGAGATACAAAAGTGCAATAACAACAGCAATTACTATAATGGCAATTACTATATTGCCTAGTGTTTTAGAAGTTTGGTTTCCACCAATTGCACATAAGACATCAAGAAAGGGATTAACTTCTTTACCGGGTCCGACTCCAACACACGGATCCACTTCTGTTTGCGCAAATGCGGGAAAAGCTAAAAGAGGATAAAGGAATGAAGCTTGAATAAAGAGAAATAATTTCTTCATTAAATTTATAGTAGAGGGTGTTTTCGCATTTGTCAAGGGGTATCTTAGCTTTAATTTGACCCCAAAAGCTTTATTCCAAAAAATCCTCCTAAAAGACTTAATATAAATATTGTGAAGAAGATAACAAGTAACCCAATAATCGCGTATCTTAATCTTTCTCTGCCGTGAGCGAATCTTTCTTTATCTCCTCCTGATGTCATCATGTTGAATCCTGCAAGGAAGATGCTATAAACAGAAAAAATAAGCGCAGCAAGAATCAAAAATTCGATGACAACAGCAATGATATTTTGGCCTCTTGGGAAAAGCCCGCCAGTCGGCACACCAGTTGGCAAGCCGATATCTATATTCGGAAATCCCGGTATTGAAAACGCAATCTTTTCCATATGATTAATGATTGATGATTTCTGATTAATGAAAAAAATAATTATATTTTCTCAATTCTATATTCTTAAATCTTTAATCATTAATCTTAAATCAATTCAGTCCTACGGATTGAATCCGGGTATATGCAAAATATCCACTCCAATTACCTGAAGTATTACAAATGAGAATATGATAAACAAAAGCCCGATGATTGCGGATAATAGCTGGCCTCGAGCCGCCTGAAGAGCTTCCGGATTTCCCTGAGATGCTATGAATCTATATCCTGAAAGAATAATCAAGATTAATGCAATTCCTCCGGCCAACCCCAAAACTATGCTATATATACGAGTTACAAAGTCCTTAGGTTGTGTACTAATACCGCCAATCGCTGTGTTAATTGTTCTGCATATTTTGTTATCATCATTCTCGTCGGTCGGATTTCCATTCTCGTCAACCCATTCAGTGCAAACAGCAGCATTAGTCGGCGCAATATAAATATCGAAATTTACACACTTATATCGGGTGACATTATCTTCTACCGCAAATCTGCAGACTTTTCCCTCGGGACAGTTGTTTTTGCCCGGATCGCACTCAGATGTTCCCGGAGGGGCAGGTCGACAACAAAACTGTCCATTACAATCATCGCTTTTTCCTAAAAGTAGTGCGCCAGCAAAGATTGGACATTCGGAGGCTTTATTAACACAGATATCAGGAGAACTGCAAGTCACAAGAGTTTTTTGGCAGCATATTTCAGATTTACCACAATAATTTTCTCTTGGTCCCAGCGAATTTCCTCCATCGTTGCGACATTCTCCTTCTGATGCACAATAATTAGGAGATAGGCAAGCCGTTCCCGGATCTGGCGGAGCTGGTTGGCAGCATATTTCAGGACTCTCACATTTCTTATCTACTAGTGGACTTCCGTTATTTGTTTTACATTCATCACTTGATGTGCAATAATTGGGGACTGAACACAATTGTTGAATTGGAATTGGGGTGGGGGTGGGGGTAGGAGTAGGGGCATCAGCACATTGTAAGGCGTTGCAAAAATTACTGCAGCATTGATTGTTTTGTATACATCCCTTGCCGTTTGATTGGCAGAATGGAGTTGGAGTAGGCGTAGGTTTGCCGGTTGGGGTGGGAGTGAGTGTTGGAGTAGGAGTTCGTGTGGGCGTTGGGGTCCCGAATTGGTGGGGACAGCTATTGTTCGGATCATCGCAATACTGTCCGAAGTCATCTCTTAGACACTGGTCGTTAGGGGAGCATGTGTCAGCGCCGCAGTTGCCATTACAGTGACTTGCTTGCGCGGAATTTACAGGAACTAAAAAAAGAAGTAAAAACAAAAACAAACCAAATAATACCTTAATCTTCATGTTATTCAGTTCTATCTCCTACCATACGAATTATTCCGTCTGATTTATCCACAAAAACCTCTATGGTGTAATCCGGAATTTCCGGTGATCGAAGATAATATGGATTATCTAGCGTCATACCAAATATCCACATTTCTTTTTTTGCACGTTCTTTATACAAGGGGGGTATGCGGTAAGAGGTTTCTTCTTTTTTTACATATTCTACTTTTCCCGGATGTTTTTGAAGGACGATATCTATTGCTTCCTCGCAGGATATCTCTCCATCAACTGATTGGTAATTAGAACAAAGGTTAGAGTAAACATTATTTTGTGAATTGGTTGGCTGAATAATGGCTGGTTGATTTGGGATATTGGTTTCTTGAGGTTTTGTATTATTTGTCCATAGGAGAAAAACTACTATTACAATAACAGTCAAAAGAATAAATACAAGAATATTTGTTCTTCCCACATATTTATAGTAGTAGACCCAAGAAAGAATTGCAATATCTAAAGAGTGTGTGGCAAGTGGTGCTTGAAGGAGTTTTTGTTGGCATAATCAATAATTTTTTGCGCGTTTGGAAAACCAATTTTGGAAATTTCTGAAATAGTCATTTTTTTATCAAAATAAAGAAACAAAACATTGTCAGCCTCTTTGTATGAAAATCCAAATTCACCTTCATCGCTTTGTCCCTCCCAAAGCCCTGCGGTTGGAGGCTTGTCAATTATATTTTGTGGGATTTTAAGATATCTGGCAAGTTGATAAACTTGCGTCTTATATAGGTGCTGTATGGGTTCAAAATCAGACGCCTCATCTCCATGACGAGTGAAATATCCTAAAAGATGCTCAGATTTGTTTTCTGTTCCCGCGACAAGGCAATTGTGTTTCTTGGCAAGATCAAAAAGAATAATCATTCTTACACGAGCCATGATATTGCCGAGACGGATACGGTTCACCTCGGAGGAGTCATTTCGCAACACCTCGAAGGTGGCCGACTCGCCCGGCGAAGCCTTGGCGAAGCGGGGATGGACTCCTTCGAGGTGGGATTGGAACGCCCTCACCATAGGTTCAATAGACAGTTCATAAATATTTTCTTTTGGAATCTTTGCTTCTTTTAAAATCGGCTCTATCTCATTAAAATAAGATTTAAAATAATAAAGATGTGCGACGAAAATGTTTTGAGGGGCAAGAACTTCTCTCAAAAGATAAAAACTGGTTGTTGAGTCAATTCCGCCTGACATTCCTATAACAACCTTTTCAAAACCACTATCTTGCAATGTCTTTCTAATAAAGGAGGTAATTTTGTTTGTTTCGGCAAAAGGATTTATGTTAAGTAGATTGTTGTTCAATTGTTTCATTGTTGTCGCTCGTTTCGCTCGCTCATTGTTATATTGTTAGCAATGGAGCAATGTAACAATGCAACAATGATAGTGGAAACTATAAGTATAGTTTCTTTTGTATTATATACTCTTCAATCTTTTCCGGCACGAGGACGGTTATTGACTTTCCTTCTTTAACTCTTTTTCGTACTTCAGTGGATGAGATGTTAATTGGAATGAAATGTAGCCAAATTAGCTTCCCACCTCGAAGGTGGCCGAATGGACTCCTTCGAGGTGAACGAATGTGTCTCGAAACTATTATTAATCCAAACTTTTCTATTATTTCTCTCCAGTTCTTCCATTTTTTAAAATCTTTTATATTATCAGAACCGATTATCCAAAAGAAATGGTCACTTGGAGATTGTTTTTGCAAAGTTTTTAGAGTGTCAATAGAATAACTCGTTGATTGTTTTCTAAGTTCTAGATCAGAGACTTCTATGTCTCTTTCGTCATTCTGGCTTGTCCAGAATCTCTTATTGCCGCTAGGGATTCTGGAGTCGCTCCGCTCCCCAGAATGACGTTTATAAAGTTCATTTGCTAGTAATTTTGCCATTTCGAGTCTGTGGCGAGAGATTGACATTTTTTTAGCAAAAGGGTGAATTCTCGCAGGCATCAGTATTACTTTTTGGATTATTTGAGATTTCAAAAGACATCTGGCAATTGCTAAATGACCATTGTGCGGGGGATCAAAGCTGCTACCCAAAATAGCGGTGTTCATGGTTTGTGCTTATTTTAACCCGTTTGGCCAATATTGGCAAGACGAAACAAGTTTAAAATAATAGACGGTAGAAGATGGAGGATAGAAGGTGGTATTTTGAAGATAGAAGATTGAGGATAGACTACTAAAAGGTTTTCCAGTTGTTTCGAAGATTAGTAAGTTTTCCTCCTAATAACAGGTATCTATTGATAAGGTCGTTGCAAAAATTCTTTTCCCAAAAAACTAAATCTCTTGCCAAGCTGATATGGACTTCCATTTCATTACAAGATCCAATTGCTGAATCTAAATGCAGCTTGAATTGTTTATCAAATCTTCTTTTTGCCCAACCTTCTGCAATATTTGCAGGAACAGATTTAGAGGCTTTTCTTAACTGCAAGCCAAGGTCATTCCTTTCAAATAGGGGAAGTTTATTAACATTTCTATTAACTGTAAGAGCTAATTCGTAGGCTTCTTTATACACTTCCAAATCTCTAAAGCTCTTGATCATAAATAGAGTTTATAGTTTCTACCTTCCATCTTCAACCCTCAAAGTACTATCTTCTACCTTCTACTTTCTATCGTCTAATCTCTGTCAGGTTCGCGGTCAGAAAAAAGTCAAGCTATTTAAGGAGTTTGGGAGTAGACTGCGGGCCATGATCCTTCGACAAGCTCAGGATCATACTGAACGGAGTTGAACGTATGAAACAGGAATTATTGAACCAAACCTTGACAAGCCCACCTCAAACACCCTATTCTAGGGATGGAGCTATTTTTATGGAGGTAGTGAAAGATATGCCTAATTCCGCAAACCAACCCAAAAACCCAGAGAGAACAGAAAATAGGCCTTTAGATAAAGTAAGGGTAGAAGTAAACAACACATCCAAAAAAGAAGAAACTTCTTCAAAATCTCCCCAGTCAGTTTCCGAAGAAAAGAAGGGGTCTCCTGTCGAAGCAAAAATTACAAAAGTCGATTCTAAAAAAATAGATAATGAGGAGTTAAGAAAAGAATGGCATAAAGTATTTACACCAGAAGAGTTAAAAAATCCCGATACAAGATCAACTATAGAATTAGCTATCAAACTGGGCTATAGTCCTGAGAGCATTACATCAAAAGGCCCATTGGAATTTAAAGCAAAAGATGTTATCGCAAATGCTTTACTTGATGATCAACAGCGCATTGAGAAGGCTGAAGAACTGCTTGGGCGATCTTTGTCAATAAAACAACGAGAATTACTTCTGAAAGCACACTATGCATCAAAAGGTAAGACTGGTAAAGATGGTCGTGGGGCAGGAGTGTTCAATTTAGAAAGAAAACAACTTGCAGAAGAAGCAAGGATACTTAGTAACGAAGAAGGTTTTACTGACAAAGAAAGACGTATACTTATTGAAGCTGGTCTAGCAGCAACTCTTATTCCTAATATCTATACGGATCCCACTTTGCAACTTATTGCCGAACAATACATTAATGAGGTAAACCGTATAAATGCAACTAATCCAAGTGAACATGTAGACCCCAATTTTCTCATTCGACTAATGACTGATGTTGAAAGACGAGCTCGTGACGGCCTAGTAGACAGAACGCAAGCACTAAATCTACTAAATGAATTTCAAACCATATTTGCTGATGAGAATCCTGCTCAAGGAGAGAGCCCTTTGACTAGAGAGATTAATCTAATCAAAGGTCTGCAAGGACAAGACAGAAGGGATGCATTACTTAATTTATTGAGGGCTTATCCTCCCCTGAGTGCTCCTTTACCGCACGAAATTATAGAATTAACAATGGAGGATGATGAATCCTTTGAATCCTTAGTCAATAGAATTGTTTCTCTTCCACTTGACAAAGAGACCTCTGACTATACTCTCGGACTCTATGGCTCAGGAAATCTTGAAACGATTAGCGATGCACTTACTCAAAAATTAGATACTGAGACAGATCCCGATGAGAGAGATAGACTTAGTAGGTTAAAAGATAGATTTAATCTGGCTACAGAATCATTTACTTTAACCCACAATATGAATACTCGAATAGTCACTGGAGAAATACAGGAATTTATTCGTACCGCGGAAAGAATTCTACCCCCTCATCTTAATTATCTTCAAAAATTAAACGGTGTAAGCGAAGCGATGAGAATTTATGAAGAAACCTATGATAGATATCTTGCAAAGTATGGATGGATGTATCCTTTTGCATCAGTACTATTGCATTACGAAGTTTTCAGCAAGCTAAGAGAACTAAATGATGCGGGGGGGCTTGGCGTAGCAAAGGCAATGGATGGGGAACTAAGATTAATAAAACTGGAAGAGTGGGAGTTAAGAAGAGCATATAATATAGCAAGAAAATTTTATAACAATACATTTAGATCATCAGAAAAAGTTGCTACCGGGACAGTCCCTCGCAATATGGAAGGTGAGGAGAGACAGGAAATATTGGCAGAAATCCAAGACGCGATAGATTCAGGAAACACAAATAAAGAGGCTTTACTTAGAAATGAACTGGCTGACGCTGAAGAAAGGGGACAATCTAGGTATTCTTCTTTTGCGTTAGAATCAGCTGCCAGAATTATGAATCCAATACAGCTTCTTATATATCGTTTTCAAATAGCGGGTGAGGAACATGGATTGGTTTTCCTTAAAAAAGCAAAAGAGTACTATCTAGAATTTTTGAGACATAACTATAAACTTGGAATAAATAAAATAACCACTCTTGGTGGGGTAAACGTTGAAGAGATGGAGGTTGGAGGAGTATTTGGGGTTTCAGGATTCTATAGTTCATGGAGAACAGAAAATATCGCCATAAGCCAGATGAAAGTTAATATTGGTGGACAGGAATTAACAATAAGAAGATGGTTAGCGGAAACTACATATGAAATTGAACAAGCTAATACGGCATTCAAAGATGCAGGGCAGAATAGACAGTTAAAGCATAACGCGCAAGTACAATTAGCTGATGCCCTAAAGCCCCTTATTGATAATGTTCATGTTGGATTAGGCATGTTGTTAAGACAGCCAGCTTTTGGTGGTGAAATAGGTTATGAAGCAAGAAAGTTACTATGGGAGAAAATTGTGAAAGGAAATGATCCAGCAAACAATAATCCAAGGGAAGGAAATCTAGATGTAGCAATAAACTATTTAACAAAGTTAAAAATTCAGGATGGAAGTATAAGATCACTAGAAGAAATTAAATCAAGTGGTGGAAATTATTGGGACGTTCCTTCAGGAGACCCATTGACGACTCCATGGGAAATACTGAGAAGAAAAATTCTTTTGCAACATCAGAAAAATATTAGGAAATCGTTTGATACTAATGTCAATTTAATTCCTGATCAAGATTTTGATGCAAATGAAACTCGTTTAATACTTACAATTAAAGAAGAAGGCAGAAAGCTCGCTCAACATCTGGCCGACATATCATTTCCATATGTACCCTTCATGAATGACGCGCCTTTCGAAATTTTTGATTATACGCTGGCAGGAGACGAGGTTTATAGAAGAAGGGCAGGAGGAGATATACCTAGCTATTTTGAAGGGTCTAACGCGTTTGTGGCTATTGTTGATAATCCTGGCGGAATTGGTGATGAAAAAGCAATGGAGAATTTCCTTAAGCTTGAAAGAGGAGTTGAATCTCCTCAAGGACGACCAGATGCCCAAAGAAGAACATACCCACTTTTTAAAGCTTGGCTAGAATGGGTAATGACCAAGCCTGGACAAAGACAAGAGCAATTTAAAGCGATTAAGCAAACATTATTACATCCTACCTCTGAAGCACAGGAACATTCAGGTATGGAGGCAATGTCAATAAATGAAGAACAAGCAAGAAAGTTTATAGACCATGCTGTATTAGCAAACTTTTTGAATGAGGAGCTGGCAGATGAGCTAAAAAAGGAAAAAAATCTTAAATTTGTAGGTATGCTTTGGGCACTCTTTAGAGATATGTTTATTACAGTTATTCCTGCAGCTGTCGTATATAGCTTTGGTAAAGAGGTATTGAAAACAAAGTGATTTCTCGTAGGACTTCTTAGATCAGTCTTTATATCTTGAATTCTTACTTAACGAAACATGCGTTTGAGTACTCCTTGTATTCCTTCAGCCTTAGTAGGAGAAGGCAATTTAGATTTATAGGCAACTATTGTCCCTACAGTTTCCCTACCTATTCCAATCGCACCTCCGACTGGTGCAAAAGCAGATCCGGTCTCAACCTTTGGAGCCTTGAGCATAGCTTTGAGCATGTTGACGACATTCGGCGTCATAAGAATAATGCCAAGCCCAATTAAAGCTCCGATATGATCTTCGTTGGCGCGGGCTCCAATAAGAGGAGGAACGAACAAGGTATTTTCCGGAAATCCGCCAAAAGCTGCCATAAATACTTTTCCAAGTAAAAACATGGCAATTACAGCAGGAAATGCGGCGAGATTTGCGATCAAATCTCGGAACCATCCTCCAACATTTATCGGACTTCCAGGAATTAATCCGCCAATAATCCAAAATGGTGCTAAGATAACATCAATTAATATATGAACATAAGCAAAAAGAAGAGTAAACCAAAGTCTAAAAAGAGCAATTAAAAGTGCAATTGAGATTATTATAAAAGCAAGAAATCCAACAAACGTACCTAGTACTACGTGAAGCATTTTGAATAGTATATCTGCAACTGCATTTGTTGCTACATTTTCTATATTGGTAATCCAATTAAGAGGGTTCCACCATGTGCCTCCTTCGCCTGCACCAGGAAGAGCCACACCAACAACTACTTTAGACACAAATGTAGAAAAACTATTTAAAAAAGGGTCATAAAAATTTGCAAGAACTTCACTAATTGCTAGAGAAGGTTCTTCTATAAGCCTCCACATTCCACCATAAGCATTTCCTCCTCCTGCGCCAACTTCTGCTGCTGCTGAGAAAGGATTAGTTTTTTGTGAAAGTTGCGTAGGAAGACTTTTGTCTAATCCAGCGGAATCAACAATAAGATTACCAATTACATGAGTTGATACATACATCATGTCTATCAAAAACCCCGCTATAGCATAGGAAAAAGTTACAAGAAGTATGCCGATTATAATTTTGGGTATCTGGTTTTGGATAGACATTACAGTTCTAGGATCAATTTTTACTCTAAGCATAATTGCGAGTCCTATAACAACAAATACCAAAACAAAGAAAAGATAAACGATATTTCTAAATCCTTCCCACACCCTTAGAAGTGGTTTAAGTCCTTCAAACCCAGTTCCTGTTTGAGCATAAGCTATTTTTGAAATACCGAAATTCTGCGCCAGATATTGAAAATAGTCGCCGGTACGAAGAGGGGGAGTATAAAGAGAGGCTATCAAATTGTTCATTCCTCCAATTGCTCCTCCAATCTCTCCTTTTTCCAAATCCCCTTTTGGCAAAAAACCAATTTTTCCTGTTTTCGGATCAGCTCCAAGGCAGGTGCCTTTGGGATTTGTAGGATCAATGCCTGAAATCTGGCAGGAAAGCGCGCTTGCTACCTCAATCATCACAGTCTGAGTCCAGTTATGTAAGTTATTTGGAACTTCGGGGTTGGTATTGGGAGGTGGAGGATTTATTCGGGGAAGCTCTTGAGCATTGACTGAAGTAGGAAGTAGGAAGTATGAAGTAAGAAGTAAGAGAGCAGAGAAAATGAAAACAAAAAGGAGTCGGGCAGGAATTTTCATTCTTTCTTAGTTTGGATTATTCTTTCACAAAAGTCAAGCGGAGAGGGCGAGATTCGCCACGGTCATTCGACGTGGCGTCCCGTCGGATGACGGGACGGACCCCCTCTTTTTATAATATCACGGTACTGTTGTTTTAGCATACGTATACCCTCTGTAGATTTCAGATACTTTTCTCTTCTGATCGCATCACTCTTCAACAGATAAGCTTCATAGCCAATAAGCTTAACAGGTCTGGAACTTTTTGTTGATTTAACTTTACCGCTTTGATGATCTTTAATTCTTAGTCGTAAATCGTTTGACTGGCCTTTATAAATATTTCCACTTGATAACATCAGGAAATAAACATAGTGCATGCGGTGAGGGAGGGATTCGGACCCTCGATAGTCTTACGACTATGCACGCTCTCCAAGCGTGTCGATTCAACCGCTCTCGCACCTCACCTTATTATTTTTTTGGCTTCTTGCCAAACTTTTTTGTCCGATGGGTAAGTCAGTCTTTTTTCAACCACATCTATTGGCAGCCATTCAACATTTTCCATCTCCAGATCATGCTTACTTATATCGCCAGAAACATATTTCATTAGAAAATAATACACTTTTTTCTTGATTGTCTCATTCTGAAATTTAAACCAATATTCTACCGGAGTTAGAGCCTTAATAATTTTCGCATCAACTCCTGTTTCTTCTCTGACTTCCCTAAGTGCTGCTTCCTCTTTTGTTTCTCTTCTTGATTCCTGATTCCTAATTCCTGATTCCTTCTTATCGATTAATCCTTTTGGAAAAACCCATCCATGATGTTGAGAGTGCTGCGCAACCAAAATAAATGTCTGGCCACTTTCTTTTTTATAAACTACTCCTCCAGCTGAAAATTGAAATTTCATAGTGTCCCCGGCGGGAGTTGAACCCGCAAATCTTCAGGTTCGGAACCTGACGCTCTATCCAATTGAACTACGAGGACTCCAATGCGGAGAGAGTGAGATTCGAACTCACGGTCGCCTAAGGCGACAGCGGTTTTCGAAACCGCCGCACTCGTCCACTATGCGATCTCTCCCATTTTCGACTTTCTTTGGTGTGCCCGGTGGGAGTTGAACCCGCAATCGCTGGGTCCGCAACCCAGTGCTCTATCCATTAAGCTACGGGCACAGAGAGTAGAAAACAGAAAGTAAAAAGCTGAAGGTAGATTATTGGAAATGTTTAACTCCATCCTCTAGCTTCTATCATCAAAATACTATCTTCTACCTTCCATCTTCCACCGTCTATTTTATCCTATTGCAGATTATGAAGCAAATTTGACTAGATTAACTTGTCTTTTCCAGGGGGAAATTGCGGGATAGCCAATCGCCGGATTTCTCCATGAATGTTGGTTTTATATATTCCCTATACGGAAGATAGGGGAGTAAGGCTGTCTTAATATGTTCTCGATCTACATTCCCAAGCGTCAATGTTAATTCGCCGGGAATAAATGAATGAGTTCGTATATGAACAACATCTACTCCCTCTCTTTTTTTAAAGTAGAAGTCATATAATTCCTGCCAGAGGAAAAAATGATCCTCTATTGTTAGTCCTTCTGTACTTATTCTATAGCGGAAATTTGAAGGCGGAACCGTATTTAAGGCAAAAGCGACAAACACTAAAGACGCAACAACAAGCATCAAGAGGTATTGAGAAAATAGAAAAAGAATAATTTCAATAAGAAGCATTATTAGAATACTTGTTAAATAATATTGACTGCCTCTTTTTCTAAAAGGTCTCCCGGGAGCACTCCACTCAAGTAGTGTTTTAATCTCATGTAGGTTATCGTCATGATGAATATTTTTAGTTTGCTGAGGATCATTTTTGTCAACTTGAGGCTCAGAAAGCTCGAGAGGCTCTTTGGGGAGATCCAAGGGCTCTTTTGGAAGAAAAGGTTGTTCTTGAGCAGCCATACATTTATAGTATAGCAGTATTTAGTATTAGTCAAGATAAGAGAATGATGATATAATAAGTTTGTCTGGGAGGAGTCGCATAGCTTGGTCAATTGCGAGGGTTTGCTAAACCCTTGAGCAATAAAATGCTCGCGTGGGTTCGAATCCCACCTCCTCCGCTTCACCCCGCTAAGCGGGGTAGGGAGAGGTCGCATAGTGGCCGAGTGCGGATGTCTTGAAAACATCTAAGATAGTAATATCTTCGCGAGTTCGAATCTCGCCCTCTCCGCCCTCAATTTCTGCTAAACTGATTCCGTGAATATTCTTGATCTTATTTTTCCCAAATACTGTGTTAATTGCGGAAAGCAAGGAGAATATATCTGTACTAACTGTTTTTCCTTCATTTCATTTGATGTTTCGATGATTTGCCTTGTCTGCGGAAGACCCACAATTGACGGGTTAACTCATCCAAGATGCCAAGGGAGATACGTAATTGATGGCGCTTTTGCGGCCCTTTCTTATAAAGGAATTGTTAAAAAGCTTATTTATCAATTTAAGTACAAGCCTTATTTATCTGATCTTAAAGATTCTTTAGTTGACCTTTTTTATGAAGCAATTATTCAGAATGAAATTTTCCAGAAGATATATGAAAATAAACCAATTCTTGTACCAATTCCTCTTCACAAGACACGATTGAGGAATAGGGGATATAATCATGCCCAGATTTTAGCAACTGGTCTTTCTGAAAAGTTAAATCTTGAGGCACTAGATTTACTAGAGAGAAATCGGGAAACCAAGTCTCAGTTTGGATTGGATTTAAAAAAAAGAAAAGAAAATTTAAAGGACGCGTTTATTCTCAATACTAAATACCCGCCTACCGGTAAGAATCTGTTATTGGTTGATGATATTCTTACAACAGGCTCAACACTTTTTGAAGCGGCAAAAGAGCTTAAGAAAAAAGGAGTAAAAAGGGTTTGGGGACTAACTCTAGCAAGAGGTTAATCACGTTTTTTATGCCCATTTAACTTAAAATAATTTATAGTTTCAGATATTCTATCAGTTACAATGTCTTTAATTCCAGCTTGATTGAAAAGTCTTAGGCCAGCATCGTTATTTATTACTCCTGCCATAACATTAAAGCCATTTTTTTCAAAGCGCGCTTTTAGTTTGAGCAACCTTCCTCTTGCGACTAGAGCTCTAAAAAATGTTTGGCTTCCGGGAATACTATCAAGCCAGCCTAGAAAAATTCCATAGCTTTTTGGAGGCCTTTTTATAAAAGAGTATCTTGGGAAACGTAAAAATTGGTCTACCCTAAGTTTTGGATAGTAAGATTGCGCGCTTAATGAGTTTTTGAGAATAAAAGAAAACCCGACAACGTGAATTTGAGACCATAATTTTTTTTCCCGGGTTTTTTTAATAATAGCATCAATCAGAAGCGGAGAAGATGATTTAACTTCCAGAAAGAATTCCGCTTGTTTCTGTGGGATATACTCAAAAAGCTCATCTAGCGTCAAAAGTTCTTCTGCGGCGTGCTTTCGCATTTCTAGAAGATCAGAGAATTTTGTATCTGAAATCTTAACACTTACGCCATTCAGCCTTAATTTGTTATTATGATTTACAACTACTTTGTTATCGGATGTTAAACGCAAATCACACTCAATTCCTTCTGCGCCTGCCTTAATTGCGGCATCAAAAGCTCGTATTGTATTTTCTTGGTAAAGCTTGCTATAACCCCTATGGGCAATTATCATGTTGTAAAGTCCAGTGCCTTTAGTGAGGCAGACTTCTTTTTATAATTGTATCTTTTAATAATAAAGTAAATAAGAGCCATTATCAATAGGATTATTGCTCCAACAAACAAACTATCACCAAAAAATCTTTTATACGCTTCTTCTCCCAAATAGAAGATCAGAATATCCGGAAGACTTGCAATAAGCGTTGCTGCGGCAAATTTTTTGTAAGAAATTTTTGTAAATCCGGCAATATAGCTTGAAAAATCAATAACCGGCACTGTAAATAGTCTTAATGCAACGATAGCTAAGAATTGTTTTTTAGTAGACATTTGTTTTTCAAGTTGGCGAATTTTCTGAAGAGGAATAAATTTTGCGACTAAAGGCTCTCTATACTTTCTCGCAAGCCAAAAGGCAAGAGATGTACCAATAAATATTCCAGTTACTGTGTAAACATAAGTATTGAACCATCCCAATAACGGAACCAAAGCAAAAGATACAATTCCTCCCGGGATAAAAGGGAAAACTATGCCTATGATCCTGATTAAAACAAGGGAAAATGCCGCGATATAAAGATGCTCTTTGGTAAAAGTGGTTTCGGCCAGTTTGTATGGATTGATAAATATAAAAAAGGCCAATAATAAAGAAAGTGCTATTAGCGCGAGAATACTAATAGCAATATATTTTTTCCTCATCTTTTAATTGTAGCACAGTTTTAAGTGATCGATCCAATCATGAAAATTTTATCAGCTGGTAGGTTAGTTTGGGACTTGGACCTTTTTATATAATTTAAGCTGATAATTATGAAGAAAGAAATTCGAGGCTAATTTGAGGCTATTTGTACTATTGACTTTGAGTAGGAAATCGTATACAATTCATGTTCTTGGGGATGAACTGATTCGACGAGAATGCACTTTAAAAAACAGCAAGCCGACATTGATTGAAAGTCGTAAAACTCAATCAAAATATAAATGCTAACGATCAAAATCGTTATGCGTTCGCTTACGCCTAATAACGTTTAGGGAACTGTTTATAGAGTCTTTTCTCAATGGGACTTTATAAGCATAAATACAGTTGAGAAATAGTAAGGAAAGTTGGTTTTTGTCCTTATCGAATTTATAAACCTTGGTGTTATTGATTCTTGTTGATTAGAAAAAAATAGCGCGACTCAAAATAATCAACTAAGCTTGTAGAAGTTTTTAATGTAAATTCTTGGACTCCGGTTCATTGCCGGACATCTCCACACAAACCCTGATTTTAAAAGATCGGGGTTTTTAGTTGTCTTCTTTTTGTCTTTATTCTGTCAAGCCGAACTATTTTTTCTCTGATAAATTCAAAAATATGGAAAGAAGTCCAGAATTGAGGTCTTCGGTAATAGAAGTACCCCAGGAAATAAAAGATCCTGCAAAACTAAGTGAACCTTTTCCACAAGAGAAAAAGGCAATCGACGAAATTTTTACACTAAATCGGGAAATGGCAGAGTTTTACCGAAGAAATGGTATGGGAGAGGGTGTTAATTGGTAGTTAAAAATAAAACGGTTAAATAGCGTCGCTTAATTCCTGTTCTTCTTCTCTTTGTATGTCTTTTCTTTTGATCGCCTCTTTTTTGTCAAACTCTTTTTTTCCTTTTGCTAAAGCCAGTTCGACTTTTATAAGATGGGAAGTTGTATATAGGGAAATTGGCACAATAGCCAAACCTTGTCCTTCAGTTTTTGATTTAAGAGCAATAATTTCTCTTTTGTGAAGGAGCAGTTTTCTCGTACGCCTCTCATCATAGCCCTCGGGACGTGCAAATTTATAAGGAAAGATTTTTGCATTTATAAGATATGCCTCGCTTCCCAGAATTTTGACATGGCTTCCTGTTAAATCCGCATGGCCAAGCCTCACAGCTTTGACCTCGGCTCCAAAAAGATTTATTCCAGCCTCAAATTTCTCCAAAATCCGATAGTCATAAAATGCCCGTCTATTCGTAATTTTCATGTTTTATAATACTTTAAACTATTTGCCTATAATTATCAAAGCATCAGATGGCGACGAGGGGTTAAGGTCAGAAGATGAGGATGTGACTGTATAACTTTTCATAAGATCTTTTTTGAGTAGATCTAGAAAATTGCTTTTATCTTTTTTTACTTTGATGGTCACTCCTATATAATTATAATTGTCAGCATTTTCCGTTGAAACGACATTATAGCCAAGTTCTTTTAATATTTTTCCCCCTTTTCCCGCTGTGCCTTCAATTCCGCTGCCATTTGCAACAGAGATAGAAAGCTTACCTCTATCAATGCCATCTTTTACCGTATCGACTTGAGAAAGCCCATTATTTATCTTAGCCAATAAATCTTGAATTTGTTTTTCTTCTTTTGATCCTTTTTCAAACTTCTCTTGGTTTTCTTGAAGTATCTTTTGTGCGGAAAGATATGAATCTCGGGCATAATTCCTATTCAGATCCAAAAGGCTTTGACCCTCATCAAATTTTTTTTCTGCCTGTGGATAGATTTCATTAAAAAGAGCATTAGCTTTGGCGTTATTTTGGTTTTTTATGGCGCTTAAAATACTAGATATGAGAATAATTGTGATAACGATAGAGATTATTAAAAAGACTATTTTTTTTGGGTTAGATTTAAAACTCAGTCGTTTAATCCAAGAGCGAAATAGCGAAGGATAGTTGTCTATAAAAAGAGATACACTCTTCGTTATCCCTAGTGACTTCCTAAGCTCGTCTCCGCCAGCCATATATGGATTGTAAACAGGCTGTATGTTAGACTGATCCTCATCAGATATAACTGCCGTTTGGTCAACAGCTTTAGGCTTATTATATTTAATAATAATTGCGGCTAGTCTTCCATCTTCGGTTTTATGTATTTTGGGGGCAAGTTGTTCTGTGGCATCAGACGGAAGGTTTTTCTCTAGGCTCGAAAAAAGATCGTCTGGGGAGATAATTTCTGAGAAAGCATCCGTTCCCAATACTATTAGATCATTGTCCTTAACAAGCCCAGAAGAAGAAGCAATATTGTCGGTATTCTCATCGGAGGAGCTCAAAATCTTGCCAAGTTTTCCTTCTCTTAGGAGAAGTACATTTCCCTTGCCCAATATAAAAGTATATAAAATATCTTCCCTAAAAAAACAACAAACAAAAGAGATAATTATTCCGCTTTTAACTTTTTCAAAAGTAGCAGAAATTGCATGTTTAATAGATTCTAAATCTTTGGTTTCCGTAGAAAAGAATTCCTGTTCGAGCTTATCCAGTAAACTCTTGCCCAATATATTTAGAGAACCTAAATCATTGTCTTCACCAAGCTTAGTTTGATCTTGATTTCCGACCTTTTCAATAGACAGAGCTACAAAGAGTTTTCCGGCGTTATAGACTTGAGACCAAGAAGCTAGCCTTGGTGTTGCGACGATTTTCGAGAAAGATATACTAGCGTCCATTGTTTACCTAAAGTATAACAAAGGCTCCCAAAAAAAGCGAAGCAGCAGCAATAATATTAATTATGGCTAGCGTCTCAAATAAAACTTCGGCATGAGGGAGATTAAGAATTTGACTCATTGCTCTTACTTGAGTAAAAATAACGACGCTAAAGATCAAATAAAACCCAATAATTATAAGAGTAACGATTTTAACAAAAAGAACTGGCTGAAAAAAATTAGCAAAATCTAAAGAATTAAAATCCATTATTTTGCCTTTCCTATAAGGTCTCCGATTATATGAGTTGCTTCTCTTGGTTTTGGAACTGCTGTTGCTTCAAAATTAATTTCTGTTCCTGCTGTTTGGACAAAAAGATTGCCGTAATTAAAAAGAGTGGGAATAAATCCGGATTGAGTATAATTTACATCCTGAACATGACTAAGTTTAGTTACTGCAATATTATGTATCACAATATCTGAATAATCTATATCAACGACGCGTTCTGAGGTAACGATAAATACATTATAAAACCAATGCAAGAAATTTACGAACACAAAAGAAAATACGATTAGATAATAAAAAAGAATATAGACAGTCATGAAATGGCTTGCAATAGGAGAAGAAAGAATTCGTATCTCAAACAAGGAAGAAAATATTGCAATTATTAAAGGTATAAAAATAAGAACAATACTTATAGCTATCCAATATAAATTTGTTATAAAATGAGACCTTAAAAATAAGATAATAACCTCACCTTGTTTTTGAGTCTGAAACGTGACTCCTTTAGGATCCTTACAGAAAGAGGAGAAAATATTCATATGCGGTCCATCTTGCTTTAACAATGAAAACAATTTCAATCCTCCAACATGCTTTTTTATTATATCTCCTTTATGGTTTTTTGGAGCAACGAAAATATCATTCATTTCTTTTCAATATTATACAATGGCGATTTTATAGAGACATATCCCGGTGCTCTTAGATTAAAAATCTGCTTGAATTCTGATCCGGAAATAGAAATACTACCCTTATTAGTATTGAATATTACATCCGCTGTTTTTCCATCTGTTGAGTACGTTACAGATACAGATGAGATAGAGTTAACGGATCCTCCGGAAGCGCTGTCAGCCAAACCTTTTACTTCTGCCATAGAATATGGATTACCGCCCCAGCAGGAGGTTGTTATGGGGGTAATGCGTCCATTGTCAACGCCACTTTTGTTTTGGATTAGGAAGCTATTTAAAACATCAGACATTTCTTCCAAAGTAAGCCAAGGATGAGAATGGCCGCAGTTAGCTGAGTTTATGTTGTAATTTTGAGTATACCAACCTTTATAAAACCATGGGCTCCCCGCTAATTTTTCGTAAGCGCCTCCTGTCCATGTATCTTTATTTCCTGAGGTTGTATCCCAACCAGAATTGTTGCTATAGCCTCCTGTTGTAGATGAATATTGAGCATTTGGCCCGCCTTCCAAGACCCATCCTCGAGTTTGATTTACCGCGTCTTCCCAGTTACCGCCCTTATTGATATCTTTGTAGACTTGACATGATTCTGTCGCACATATTGAGCTTCCTGATCTTATAGCATAAGTTCGCGCCGCTACCGCTTGAGCCTTCAAAGCTTCCATTGGAAATGAATTTGGCATTTCATAAATTCGCTTCATGTATTCATCCTCAAAACTACGATCTCCAAAACCTATGACATTTATAGTTGCTGGAACTCCATAGCTTTTGTTGATTGTTGCGCCAGGATAATAAAAAGACAAAATCTGCTCTGCAGATTGTCCTGCCTCAGCGCGTCCTTTTGCTCCGTATTGACTCATCCCGTTTCTGTGAGTAAAAGCGCCAAAGGAAAAAGCTGCGAATGCCGGAGAAAATCCAGGATTGAAGTTTGGGGATGCATTAGGATCATCAGCTAAAGGAACGTCACCAACTGAAGTTGTAAAAGTTCCGGATTTAGCAGAAAGTATTTCCTGCTGTTTTGCAGTAAGTTGAGCAATCTGACCTGATAAAGTTGATTGATAGGCTTTTGCGCCGGATACAATTTTCCCAATTTTTGTAGATTCATCATCAAGGGTTGCTTTTACAGAAACAAGATTTTTTTGTTCAGTTTCTAGATTTTTTCTTTTAGTTTCCAAATCAAGAATAGAAAGAGCTATGTTTGTGATAGTTGCTTTATCTTGATCTGTAAGGACTCTTTGATACGTTAAAACCTTTGTAATTTGAGAAGCAGAGCCTTGTGATAAAAATGCCAAGACAGGAGAGTTATAGTAACTTTTGATGTAGAAATCGCGGATAGTACGATTTAAAATTTCTTCTTGTTTTGTCAGATTTTTATAACCTTCGTTGATATTTTTTTCTTTTACCAAAAGATCCTGTTCAATTGTATCTACTCGATTTTTGATTTCATTAATTTGAGACTGCATGGAGAGTAGCTGGGATTCCAAAGGTTGAGTTGCTTTGACAGACATATCATAGGCTTTCTGAATATCCGAAAGACATCTTCCAATTGCCTCTAGATTAAGAGTATTGGGGTTGGAGCAATTAGATTCTTCTCCGAAAACAGTTAAACTAAAAAACGGGGAAGAGAAAAAGATTGACATAAATAGGAAAATTATCAATGTAATTCCTGATACCTTTTTCATATAATACGCTGATTATATCAAATTACATTAATCATTAGGTTTCAAGTTGCAAAAAATAAAGATAGCTGATATTATAGGGGCATTATGGATAATCAATTCCAGCCACCTCTGGCTCAAGCTAATTATCCTAATCAGGGATCAGGTAAATCAAAAAAGTTTTTGTTCATAGTCATTTTTTTACTGCTTCTTCTTGGTGTTGGTTATCTGGTTGTTCAATATTTTCTTCCTTCAAAAAACGAAACAAAATCTTTAACTATTACGCCAACTCCAACAGAATATCAATTTCCAACAGATACCCCAACTCCGCAGGCGACTCCTACAGCTAGCCTAAAACCAACTACAGGCCCCACAACAAAACCAACGACAAACCCAGTTGATCAAGCGTCAGGATTGGATAGAAGCACATTAAGTGTGGAAGTGCAGAATGGCAGCGGAGAAGCTGGGGTAGCTGCTAAGGCATCGGATATCCTTAAAGGCTTTGGTTATAAAGTTGCCTCAACCGGCAACGCAGATAATTATGATTATCAAGATGTAACAATTCAGGTTAAAAGTACAAAAAGCAAATATCTCACTCTTCTTAAGAAAGATTTAGGATTTAGCTACACAGTTGGTACAACTTCTGCTGATTTGTCTTCAGAATCAACCGCAGACGCACTGATTATTATTGGAAAGTAACTTCAAATCATAGGACAATTTTTGTTTCCTTTTTATTTCTTTTTTGCTAAAATATATCTATGTTGGAGGTTATTCCTGGGATTTTGGAGAAAGAGTGGAGTGAGATTGAGAGAAAGATAAATCTCGTAAAGTCATTTGCCAGGACAATACATATAGATATTATTGACGGAAAATTTGCTCCGAATACCACTTTTCTTGACCCAACCCCATTTGCCAAATATGCCAAAGAATTAACATTGGAAATTCACATGATGGTTGAAAATCCTATTCAATATCTCAAGCCCTTTGCAGACGCTGGGTTTAGACGTTTTTTGGGACACGTTGAGAGAATGAATAATCAAGAAGAATTTGTAGCACAAGGAGAGCTTTTGGGGGAAGTAGGACTAGCGATTGATGGGCCAACCACCCTTGATGCCATTAAAGTTCCGTACAGAGATCTGGATTGCATCCTGGTAATGACAATAAAAGCTGGGGAGTCTGGTCAAGTCTTTGTTCAGGACAATTTGAAAAAAGTAGAAATTATTCGCAAAGCTTCGAATGATGTTCCTTTTTCGATTGAGGTTGATGGTGGGATAAGCGATAAAACAATAAGTGAGTCAAAAAATAAAGGAGCAGTTCGTTTTGTCGCAAATAGCTTTATTTTTCAAAGTCAAGACCCCCACAATCAATTCAACCTTCTTAAAAAATGCTTGGAATAGACATAGTATATTTGCCGGAATTTGAAGCTAGGATGAAGAACGTTTCTCTTGAGAAAGTTTTTTTACAAGTTGAACTCTCTCAAAACAAAACTTCGGAAAATTTGGCTGGAATCTTTGCTGCAAAGGAAGCTTTTTTTAAGGCACTGGGTAAGAAAGCAAATTGGCTAGATGTTTGGATAGAGAAGAATAAATTCGGTATGCCGAGCCTTCACTCAAATATTGTTAATCCCTCTTATAATATGGAAGTTAGCATTTCTCATAAGAACAAATATGCCATATCAGTAGTTTTCATATGGAAACATTAATTGACCTTTTGCCTCTTTTTAAAAAAAGAGGCAAAAAAGAAGTTTTTATATATAGAACCGGAATTCGAAGATTCACATTTAGTTATAGACAGCTTTATGATTTGTCTCTTAAAATGGCATCTTATCTTGAAGAGCGGGGGATTAAAAAAGGAGATCGAGTTGCGCTTTGGGCGCCGAATAGTCCTTTTTGGGCTGTTTGTTTTTTCGGAATTTTATTAAAAGAGGCAATTGTTGTGCCAATTGATTTTGCATCCGGTAAACAAAGAGCGCAAAATATAATTAGGCTTTCAGGCTCAAGTTTTGTCATAGAAAGTAACTATAAATTTGAAAAGTTAAGTGGAATAAAAAGTATTGCAATTGAGGATCTGGATTTTTTATTAAGGAATATTTCTTCTAAGTATAATTTTCCAAAACCTAAGCCAAATGATATCGCTGAAATTGTTTATACTTCCGGAACAACTGGCAATCCAAAGGGAGTTGAGCTTAATCATAAGAATCTTGTGACGAATATTTTGCAGGCGGAGCATCACATTCGTTTTCCGTCTCGGTTTTCATTCCTTTCAGTTTTGCCTCTTTCTCATTTATTTGAGCAGACTGCTGGATTTCTAACTCCTTTACACAGAGGAGATAAAATTGTCTACCTTCGAACCATAAAACCCTTGGCAATCATGGAAGCATTTTCCCAAGAAAATGTTGCGGCAATGTTGGTTGTTCCGCGACTTTTACTTCTTCTTAAGAATTCAATTGAAAGAGAATTTGATTCGCTAGGTTTGAGAGGATTTTTAAATATCAATATCTTTAAAAAAATACTCTCTTATCCTGTTCATAGAAAAATAGGATCTAATTTTCAAATGTTTATCTCAGGAGGAGCGGGTTTGCCAACGGAGACTTACAGATTCTGGAATAGCATGGGGTTTAGGGTAGTTGAGGGATACGGCCTGACTGAATGTTCACCAATAGTTTGCGCCAACACATTTGATAAACAAATTCCGGGGTCTGTCGGAAAGCTAGTCAAAGGCGTGAAAGTAAAGGTAGATAATGGAGAACTTTTGGTAAAAGGGGATAATGTTTTTTCAGGATATTACCGCAATGACAAAGAAACAGAGAAGGCTTTTAATAAAGACGGCTGGTTTAGAACAGGAGATTTAGCAAGTTTTGATAAGGAAGGGAATATTTATATTAAAGGAAGGAAAAAAGATGTAATTATAACTCCATCCGGTGTCCATGTGTATCCGTTGGAGGTTGAAGAAGTACTAAATCACATAAGTGGAGTAAAAGAGTCTTGCGTTTTTGGTCTAAATAGAGGAAAAGGGGAAGAAACTCATGCCGTTTTGCTTCTTAATGACCCCAATGTCAATCCCTCAAAAATTATTCAACTTGCCAATGAGAAACTTGATCCTTTAGCTCAAATTGAAGGCTTCTCCGTATGGAAGGATTATGATTTCCCAAGAACAACTACTCTTAAGGTCCAAAAATTTAAAGTTCTGGAAGCGGTATCGGGCAAAGTCAATGGGAATGATCCAAATCTCAAAGATGCCCTCGTCTCCCTTCTTTCTACGATGAGTAAAAAGCCAGGTGCAGATATACGAGAAAATTCAATATTAACTACAGATTTAGGATTAGACTCTATTTCAAGGCTCGAGCTTATTAACTTTTTGGAGCAGGAATACCGTCTTGATTTGGAAGATTCAAATATTGATCAATATACCACAGTTTCTGATTTACGTCGGATGCTTGAGAAAAGAGGGGACCAGAAAAAAAAGTCAGGCTTGTGGTTTTGGACCAATAACAAGAGAGGGCGAATCCTTAGGAAATTTTTAGATAAAATATTTCACATACCCATCTCACATTTGTTTTTTGACTTAGAAGTTATAGGACTTTCCAATTTGAAAAACATAAAACCCCCTGTTGTTTTTATTTCAAATCATGTAAGTTATTTAGACCAGCCTGCTATTATGTTTGCTTTGCCGTCTATTTGGCGCTACTCAACTGCAAGCGCGGTACGGGAAGAATTCTTCTTTAATAGGGAAAATGAGTCTTTATTCCATAAACTTCTTTTTCCCTATACTATATTTGCTTTTAATGGTTTTTTATTACCGCAAAAAAGCGGATTCAGAAAAAGCCTGTCATTTATGGGAAAACTCATTGATAACAACAGGAATATTCTGGTTTTTCCAGAAGGAACCAGATCAAAAAACGGAGAAATTTTACCTTTTATGCATGGTTTAGGAATTATCGTAAAGGAATTACAAGTTCCCTTAGTCACAATTAGAATTATAGGGATGGAGAAAATTTTTCCTAGAGGAAAATTTTTCCCAAAAAAAGGGAAATGTTTCATTGTTATTGGAAAAGCTTTAAATTTTACAACCGAAACGCCAAGTGAAATTGTTGAAAAATCGCGAAGAGCGATACTTTCCTTAGGTAATAAACTTGACATATAGATAGAAAAAGTGCCAAACTAAAAATAAAGATATATGCCTGAAGAAGGAACTTGGCAGGAAGGAGGTGATAACTAAGTATGGCGGAAGAAAGAATGATTCACCCCAATCCAGGGAAAATTTTCATGATATTTGGTGTTCTAGCTATTGTCTATGGGATTATAAATTATTTCATGATGGCTATGAATTGGTCTCCGTATGCGTCATGGATTGTGGGTGGAGTTATTTTAATTTTGGTCTCCTGGGCAATTAAATCAAAGATATAACTGCTAATTGTTTTTTATTAGGCTAGTTGATTTGGGAACAAAATTACAGTTGACAAGATTTTCTGTTCCTTGCATAAAATATTCTTCTCTTCCTAAGCATTTTTTCTTCACTACGCTAGACGGTATAACTATCTTGGTATTTTCTGAATTAGCAATAAGGTTAGTCATTATATTATTCCAAATTGGCGCTGCGCCTGTGATGCCGGAAGCAAGATTTTGACTCATTGGAGAATTATCATTATTTCCTACCCATACGCCAACGACATAGTGAGGCGTGTAGCCGATAGTCCAGTTATCTCTTTTATTGTCTGAGGTTCCTGTTTTAACTGAGACATTGTGGTTTGGAATATTAAGTGGAGAGTTGGAGCCAAATTCCATTTCGCGCGCTTTGTTATCAGAAAGAATATCTGAGATAATAAAAGCGACTCCCGGGTCAACCACCTCTTGTTTTTCGCTATTTGACGGATCTTTTTTCTCCTCTAGTATATTTCCCTGCGAATCAGTAAGTTTAAGAATTGGATTAAGATCAACCCTATATCCGCCATTTGCAAGAACGCCATATACAGTCGCCATATCTATCATTTTTACCTCGGCTCCTCCTAATGTGATTGCTAAGCCGTAAGAATTTGGGTCTTTCCATGTTGTAATCCCCATCTCTCGGCCCAGATTAACCATCGTTGGTATTCCAATTTTTGAAAGAACTTTTATGGCTGGAATATTTATTGAATTCCCCAAGGCTTGCCTTAACGTTACTAATCCATGGAACTTGCCATCATAGTTAACAGGTGAGTATGGAGGGCTGCCCAGAGTTCTGTATGTAATAGGGCTGTCGTCAAGAATTGTCGCGGCAGTAAATCCTTGAGTAAGAGCAGCGGCATAGGTTACGACTTTTATGCTTGATCCTGGTTGTCGAAGCGCAGTAGTTACGTTAAAATTCCCAACATTAGGTTCTTGGTAGTCGCGGCTTCCAACCATTGATATTATGTCTCCATTCTTGGGATTAGTAACAAGGGAAGCTCCGTTTGTTAGATTAAGATACTCATTTTTTTCTACTTCTGCTTTTAGAATTTTTTCGACCATTTCTTGTGTTTTAAGATCAATACTTGTTATCACTCTAAGTCCGCCTTTCTCGACCATCCCCAATCCATATTTTTTAACAAGATGCTCTTTCACATACATAACAAAATGAGGAGCGTGAATCGGGACCTCTTTATTAAAAAAAACAAGTTTTTCTTTAATAGCGTCTTCTTTTTGTTTAGAATTTATATATCCCAATTGGTTCATTTTTGTCAAAACTTCCACTTGACGTTTTTTCCAAAGATTTTGGGATTCTCCATATGGAGAATAAAGAGTTGGGGCTCTTGTTAATCCTGCTAAAAACGCACTTTGGGCAAGATTAAGATTCTTTATTGGTTTATCGAAATATACCTCAGCCGCAGAAGCAGCGCCCCAAGCAGTCCCTCCATATGGAATACGATTAAAATACATTTCCAGGATTTGATCTTTTGTATAGATTCTCTCTGCCCAAAATGCTAAGATTATTTCTTTAATTTTTCTTTTTACGCTGATTTCAGAAGTTAGTAAAGTTGATTTAATGAGCTGTTGAGTGATGGTCGAACCTCCTTGCAAGGGTTGTCCTGATAAATCAGCGATTGCTGCTCGAATAATTGCAGAAATATCAAAGCCTGAATTGGAATAAAAGTTTTTATCTTCAGCTGCAATTGTGGCTTGCTGTAGATAGATAGAGATAGACTCTAAGGGCACTAAGGTTCTATTTTGACTTGTGTAGATTTGGTAAAGTAGAGTTCCATTTCTATCAAATAACTTTGTAGTAAGAGGAGCCTCCTGAAAATCCAACTCCTTGGGATGAGGCAGTTCTTGTAAGAAAAGAATTAAAAGTAGCGGAAGGAAAACAAAAATAAAAGAGAAAATAGAGCCAATAACAAAATACTTAATTTTATATCTAACAGGCAAAGGGAAGATGTTGATTTCTTTTACTCGTCTTTTACTTTTTGTTTTTAAACCAAGAGTTTTTTTGCGGCTTAATCCAAACTTTATCTTAATCTTTAAAATTAGCTTAAAGATTTTTTTTGTTGCCCTAGAGACAAACTTGAATATAAATATAGTAATATCTCCAGTGCCAATAAGGATTTTTATAAATAAAGCAAGAATATTAACAATGATATCCATATTTGAAAGGAATAGAGCCAAAATCGATCTTAAGCTGTAGAATTATACAACAAATATAACTTATTTGAATAGATGGTAAATTTATATTATCTAAGGCTTATAGTAGGGAAATATAAGGTATTTAGTTAGGGGCAGAGGTGGGATTTTGTTCTCCGGTTGGGGTGGGATGAGGACAAGTTATACAGTATGGTTCGCCAGCTGCGTCGTTTATTAAAACTACTTCTTTTTCTTCAATATTCTCTGTTTGGTTTGGCTTTGCAAGATCCTGAGTTGTTTTATCTATTCTAACTTTTTGTAGTCCTTCTTCCTGTTTTTTGGGCTCAGTGCCTTTTAGGAAATATTCAAATCTAGTTTCACATTTTTCCCCATCCGATTTAGGAAGAAGCCCCGAAATTGAGCAGATACTCTTTTGGATGACGTTTGGCGGCCGCGGCAGGGGTTCTATAGGCTTGTCTTTCAAAAGATAAGTCATGATCTCGTTCCAAATTGGTGCTGCCCCTGTAACTCCGGAGGTAAGTCTACCCATGGGGGTGTTGTCATTGTTGCCAACCCAAACAGCAACCACAAAAGAAGGAGTATAGCCAATAGTCCAATTATCGCGAAGGTCATTGGTGGTTCCGGTTTTTACAGAAACAGTTCGGTCTGGTATTCGAAGGGATGAGTTTGACCCAAAGGCCATCATGCGTGAGTTATTATCAGCTAGAATATCAGAAATAATAAAAGCAACGCCTTCGGGAAGAACTTTCTTACCAAAAATTGGAGAAGAAAGAGGTTTATATTCTTCCAGAACTTTTCCGCGACTATCGGTAATCTTAAGAATTGGATGAAGATTAATTCTATACCCTTGATTTGCAAAGACTGCGTAACTTTCTCCCATATCAAGCATGGTAACTTCTCCTCCTCCCAAAGTTAGAGAAAGTCCGTATCTGTCAGGATCGTCAAAACTAGTAATTCCCATAGCCGACGCAGTTGAAATCATGCTTTGTATGCCGTTAAGCTTTAGCATCTTCACTGCAGGGATATTTATAGAATTTCCCAAAGCATAACGCATCTGAACTACACCATGCCAATTCCCGTCATAATTGACAGGACAATAGTTTTTACCATCCAGAGTCGGAAAGCAGACAGGAGCGTCGATAAAAGGAGTCGCGGCAGTGTATCCTTTTATGAGTCCTACAGCATAATTAACAGGTTTTATCGAAGATCCAGGCTGACGAAGCGAAAGAACAACATTTACATTGCCGTCTATTGAGTCGTCAAAATAGTCCCGGCTTCCAACCATTGCCAAAATTTCTCCAGTTCCCGGGATAGTCACCAAGGCTGCTCCATTGGTAACATGATAGCCGGCAAGCTCTTCAATATTTTTTTTGACAGTTTTTTGGGCGAAATCTTGAATTTCATAGTCAAGGCTTGTAATAACGTTTAACCCCCCCTCTTCTACTAGTTTTTCGCCGTACTTTTTGACCAACAGATCTTTTATATAAAGAACAAAATGGGGAGCAAGAATATTGTCATAAGCTGGCTTAAATTTAAGCTTTTGCTTTAGAGCTTTTTCTTTCTGAGAGACTGTTATATATTTTTGCTCGTACATTTTGTTAAGAATTAGGGTTTGGCGTTTTTTGGCAAATTCCGGATGAGCCCCATATGGAGAGTTGGTAGTTGGAGATTCGGGTAACCCAGCCAAAAGAGCGCTCTCTGCAAGATCTAAGCTGCTTGTTGACTTACCAAAATACGTTTGCGCTGCTGCTTCAATTCCCCAGGCAGTCCCCCCATATGGAACTTGATTAAGATACATTTCAAGTATTTTGTCTTTTGGATAGATTGCTTCAGTTACAAAAGATAAAATAACTTCTTTAATCTTTCTTGAGATAGTTCTCTCTGGAGTTAACAAACTGTTTTTGACTAATTGTTGGGTTAAAGTAGATCCGCCTTGAAGCTCTCTACGAAATATTATTGAAACTAAAGATCTAGAAATAGCTCGAAAATCTATTGCCCCATGAGAGTAGAAATCTTTGTCTTCAATAGCAATAGTTGCTTCACGCACATGTTTTGGAATTGACGATAGCGGAATAAATTTTTGATTTCTTGAGGAGTAAATGGAGTAGAGAAGACGTTTATTTCTGTCAAAAATTTGAGTAGATTGTGCGAAATCTAGGCTATTTAACTTTGTGGGAAAAGGTAAATCTTTTAAAATGAAAAGATAAAAAAGCATTGAAATCGTAACAAAAGCAATTAGTAAAAACCATAGCTTCTTTTTTAAGCGCAACGAAAAGATACTTTTGTTTTTTTTCGAGTGCGGGAAGCTTTGCATTGTAGTATAATAGCATGATATTTTTGGGCTTACAATGTTAGAACTTAACTGGGTTGATTACATATTAATAATAATTTTGATTGTATATGCCTTTGAAGGATATTCTGTTGGATTTCTTAGTGCTTTTTTAGATTTAGTAAGTTTGATTGTATCTTTCGTTGTGGGGTTGAAGTTTTATGGATTTTTTGCAAATATTTTAATTGATAGATTATCTATTCCCCAAGGCTTTTCAAACGCGATAGGTTTTTTTATCGCGGCGCTTCTCACAGATGTTATTATTAAAGCCTTGATAAGGAAATTTTTTGCCCCTCATCCTACAATGTTTAAAGATTTAAATCATGTAATGGGGGTTTTCCCTGGGGTTTTATCTGCGACAATTCTTCTTTCTTTTTTATTGACTTTAATTGTTGCACTTCCTGTATCTTCGTATGTCAAAAACTCTACTTTCTCGTCTAAGATGGGTAAATTCCTGGTTTCCAATACTCAGGGCCTTGAGAAAGATATTAATGAAGTCTTTGGGGGAGCAGTTAATGAGACTATCAATTTTTTGACAGTTGAGCCTAAAAGCAATGAAATATTAAGCCTAAACTTTAAAACTGCAAACTTCAGCATAGACAGAAATGCGGAAAACGACATGTTTAATCTTATAAATAAAGAGAGAGTGAATCGAGGAATAAAACAGCTTGTATTTGACGATAAGCTAAGAGATGTTGGAAGATCGCATTGTAAAGACATGTTTGAGAGGGGCTACTTTTCACACTACACCTTGGAAGGAAATTCTCCTTTTGACAGGATGGAAGAGGAGAATATTGTATATAGTCAGGCCGGAGAGAACTTAGCTCTTTCTCCAAATACTGATCTCGCGATGCAAGGACTGATGAATAGTGAAGGCCACAAAGCAAATATATTGTCTTCGGATTTTGGAAGAGTAGGAATTGGAGTAATAGACGGAGGGATATATGGAGAAATGTTTTGTCAGGAATTTACGGATTAAGACTGAGGTTCTTTAATAAAATAATAAACTGTTTCTGGCCTTATTTCTGGTAATTTAATTTGATCTTTTGCTACTCTTTGTGCAATTACTTCTGGTTTTGGTTTCTTAGCATCGTGTTTTTGCAGAATGTCAAGCTTATCCTGAGAAGCTTTTTCCAAAAGTTCTGAATCGTAAATATATGCAACCATGCTTTCGCAAATATCCTCATCCGTATTCTGCTTGGCATAATAATTAATGCATTGTTCAGGTTGAAGAGGAAACCGCCATTGTGGCGCCATTTCACCAGTGTTTTTGTGAAAGTAAACTTTCTTTTTTCCATCTGGAGATTCCTTAAGCTCCCATTCATTAGGATAGGAGTCACAAAGTTCCCATTTGAACTTTTCATTCCATTCTTTTCTAAAACCATCTACTATTAGGTGAGTTAATTCATGGGTAAGTGTTCCTTCAAAATTAGAAGCTTTCTGTATTCTATGAGGCTCAAAAGACATTCCTCTTGGAAATAATCTAAACGTTTTCCATCTAGACCAAGAATTTCCATTAGCAGGATACTTATTTGGATCTCCCAAAAGACTAGGTTCCTGATGATCTTCTATCAAGATCCATCTTAAGTTATTGAGTATTTGGGGAAATCTTGATCCAAGCTCTTGTAGAGCCTTCTTAGCTTCCTCTATATGTCTTTCAGTAAAAGGTTGTTCTTCGTTCCAATTATAAAGAGTTATAGGAGAATTATCGATGGTAAATTCAACTTGTTCATTAGGTTGTCCTTTTTTTCTCCAATACTCAGTCAGAAACCAATCTTTACTTTCTCTTTCTTTTCTTACCATTTGTATAATATCTTGGTCTTTTCTGGGTTTATTTTCCTGCCCTTTAATCGTAACGGGTGAAATGCGCCACTGCTCATAGACAGCTTTTTTTTGATCATATGTTTGTTCGTAGGTGAAAGGGAGCGGGGCTAGTTCTTGGTTTGCCAATTCTGTTTCCATAATTATATTGCATAAGTATATCAACAGCTATGCTATTTTGCTATATTTGCAAGTTTGTTTCGACTATTGACAAGTCAATGTACATCTTGTACACTAAGATCATTATGAAGAATGTTTTATCCGCAACTGAAGCTAGAAACAGGTTTTTTGAGATGTTAGATATAGTTAAGGATAAGGGGGAAGAGTTTGTCGTTGAAAAGGACGGTAAGCCAATTGTTAAGGTCTCACCCGCAATTAAAAAAAGAGATCCAGAAGAAATAGATAAGATTCTCAGAGAAGTAAGGGAGATTTTTGGTAAAAAGAAAAGGAAATATTGGTCTGTTATAGATACTCCAGCGTGGAAAAAGAAAGAAAGAAGATATTTAGAAAGACTATCCAAAGGAATAATAGATTGAAAGCTATTGTTTTAGATACAAATATTTTAATAGACAATGTTCATGGTTTTGTACCATGGGTTGATTCCCTACAGAAAAGAGAACATGAATACCGCTTAATTTTACCAACAATTGTTGTAGCGGAATATCTAACTGCTAGGCAAGTAGAAACAACCGAAGGATATGAGAGGTCAAAAAGATATCTTTCTCTTTTTGAAAAGATGGACCTAACAGTAGAAATTGCCGAAATATTAGGTCAAATTCTAAGACGTAAGACTTATTCGCAAGGAGCAAATACGGCTGATTTAATTATTGCCTCAACTGCCATTTACCTAGATGGAGAACTTGCTACTAATAACAGAGCTGATTTTGCTAAAATCCCTGACTTGCGTTTATTTGATCCAAAAAAGTTGAAAAACTAACATGAATCTGTCAACAATAGAAAAAGTTAATGTTTCCGGTAAAAGGGTTTTTGTGAGAGCGGATTTGGATGTTCCTCTTTCCGAGACACGAGATTCGCAACACGAGACACGAAAAATTGAGGATGAGACGAGGTTGAGAGCTGTGATGCCGACAATTGAGTATCTTCTGGGGCATAGAGCAAAGGTTATTGTTGGAGGACATTTGGGGAGACCGGAAGGATTTGATAAGAGTTTAAGCCTTGAGCCAGTCGCGAAATGGTTAAGTATTAAGTATAAAGTATTAAGTATAAAGTATGGAAAACGCGGGGAATTTGACGGGTGGGAAATAACTCCAGATCTTTTCATTCTGGAGAACTTAAGATTTTATAAAGGCGAGGAGGCCAATGATCTTAATTTTGCAAAAAAACTGTCAAGCTTGGCAGACGTTTATGTTAACGACGCGTTTGCGATGTCGCATAGAAATCATGCCTCAATTGTCGGGATAACAAAATTTCTGCCTCATTATGCTGGTTTTCATTTGGCAAAAGAAATAGAAATGTTAGGTAAAGCTATGGATAATCCAAAGAGACCGCTTGTTGTAATTATAGGAGGCAAAAAAATTGAAACTAAGCTTCCGTTAGTTCATAGGATGCATGAAATTGCCGACTATGTGCTTGTTGGGGGAAAAATTGCCCAAGAATCCAAAGTTCTTCTGAAAGAACAGCACTCAAAATTAACCGGAAAGAAATCAGTGCTTTTAGTTGCAGATTCCAACAGTGACAAGTCAGACATAACAGAACAAGATGCTGAAAATTTTTTGCAAATCATTAATACAGCGCGTACTGTTATTTGGAATGGAAGTATGGGGATAATAAGTGAAAAGCGAAAAGTGAAAAGCGAAAAGAATGATACAGAGAGGGGAACGCGCTTGATCGCTAAGGGCATTATGGAGAGCGGCGCTTATTCTGTGGTTGGCGGAGGAGATACGGTTGAATTTTTAAATAAACTGGGAATTTTAGATAAATTTTCTTTTACCTCAACAGGCGGAGGAGCAATGCTAGCGTTTTTAAGTGGTGAAAAACTTCCAGGCATCGAAGCCCTGTTAAATAACGGGCTATATCACGCTTAAACACCAGGACTGTCCTTCCCGATCGGGGATTTTTGAGCATTCTTTTCTTACAGTTGTCTTATTTCTGTCCCAATCCAAGATTCCATTTCCAATTTGCTTAAAGCAAATTTCTCTATTTTGGGAATCAGTTAATAGACAAAAATCAATCATTTTCTGCATATTTCCTACAAAACGATAAGACAGTGAAGACACAACTCCTCCAACGCAAACATCTTTAAAGTGTTCCGAAGGCATCAAATCGCAATCCTTCTTCATAGTTTCTAGCGATTGCGTAAATCCGACTTGGTTTGTTCCTATGGTTCTAAAACACCTGTCTTGATATTCTTGCGGAATTTGCAGACAAAGATCCGCAACTTTTTTCCAATCCTGGTTGCTAATTATAGAAAAATAGGAACTTTGATATTGCCAGCAGAGAGATTGATATTTTTCTTCCAAGACATTGCATGGATAGAAGGGATCGTCTTTTTTGATATAGCGACTCACATGATCAAAAGAGGTAGAGGATGAGGAATTTTCCATAAATACTCCCGTATAACATCTTTCTTTGTGTTCCTGGTTTGAAATTGAATCGCAGAGTTTTAAAGATTCCTTAAGTTCCATTTCCGTTACAAACATTGCGGCATGTCCCATGCCGTGAAGACATTCGTTAAATTCAATAGGCTTTTGATAGTCGTTTTCACTTCCGCAAACTTTGGCAAAATTCGCATTTGAATTTCGCTTTAAATATGCCTCAAGCGTCCCGTGGTAACATCCTCCATGGCAAGTTGAATCGCACTGAGCATAAACTTTGGAAATACTTTGCTGTTTCTCATATTCAAGGCGGGAAAGATAGTGTGTTGTCTCGTGGCAGCGTGCATAAACTTCAGTAAATTGTTCATTTTCTTTAAAAATATTAAGCGTTTTAGCTAACCCGAACTGACTGTACAAAACATCTGCTGCTTTCTTATAACATCCATCGCGGCCGTCTGATTCATAACACGTCTTCATAACCTTTCTGGTATATGAGTTAATAGCCTCAGAAGCCAGTTTTGGAGGAAAATTAATTTGCGCTTGTCGATTGTATTCCTTAATTAGCCTTTCAATATGCTCAAGGCACTCTTTTTGACCAAAACCTACGCCATTACATACTTGAAGGGATTTCTCAGACCAGCCGGGAACTTCTTGGAAAACCAACTCTCCGGCCGCAGACTTAATGCATTTTGCTATGAATTCATCTACTCCGATTTTTTGACATCCTGTAATTATTTGTTGTGTATTACCAGTTGAAGCTAATGAAAATCCCAAAGAGTCAATGCATGCATTTTTAAATGGGCTGGAATTTGAATTAATACAGACTTTCACGACTTCGTCAAACCCCATCTTATATCTTCCCATCAAAAGGGAAGACTGATTTCTTCCGCAGGCAAATGAATAGGAATAGCCATATTTTCTCTCGAGAAAGTTACAAGGATAGTATGGATCATTGTTTTTGAAAAAGGTATCGGGCGCAGATCTTACAAATTCCATAAATACTCCGTCAAAACAATATTCATTGCCTGATGTTAATTTGCGGCATGTGATAAGTGCTTTTTCTAAATCAGAAGTTCTGTAAAAAGATGCAATCCCATGTCCAATGCCATGAATACAGCTTGCTGCCGGACCGGTAATTGTTCCCGCTTGCGAGCTTAATTTAAGACACGCATCTTGCGCGTCTAATAAATGATCTAAATTTTTAGCAAAAGCCTTGTCCAAAAATCCGTGATAACAACCAAATGCAAATTTGGCTGAGCAGTCAGAAATACCGTTAAAACCTTTTTGTTCATAAATTAAAATGCCGGATAAATGAGCAAGATCATGAATGTTGCCAGTTGATCCTGCCTCATTGCCGAAGACATCTTGTATATATTTCCAAGAAGCTGATGGTCCATTTGCCTTGGCAATTTCCGTCAGAGTTTTGGATTGAGCATCATAGACACTGTTTTTAAATGTTTCTTTATTTGGCAATTGACTTTGTTGTACGGATTTAGGCTTTGGCTTAAATAGATTTTTTACTTTATTTACTATATTATTAATAAAACTTTTAAATTTAGTTAGAATATTATTAGGCGGAGAAGATGGCTCCTCAGGCTTGTCTTCATCTACAACAATTATAACTCCTCTCATATGGGGAAAGTTGTGATCATGGTATTTCCATTCTCCGGCCTTTGTTGGTTTGAATGTCCATGATTCTTCTGGATCAATATTTTTCCTAGGGTCAAGCTCGGGATATATTTCGTGAGTTGGGTGGACATTACTCGCAGGCCAGCGTGGCTTGGTGTCTTTATTCACAAAGATTACAGTCGAATCCGTATCGATCATGATCTCTGAAGGAGTAAAGCCGTTTTCATTCATCTCTATAATCCTAACTTCAGAGTGAGCTGAAGTGTTTATGGGTAAAATTAGGGATGCTATTACAAATACCAGCAGAAGGAGTATTTTTTTCATCGTCTTATTATTGCATAAAATTAGATGCGAAGAAATTATGAAGATTTAATAGCCAAAGACTTTACCCAGGGAGTTATTCCAGAGTAGTTCTAATAAGCTAATTGATGTTGAGACTCCTTGAGTTCCAGAAGGTGTCGGATAGGAATAAGATTCGGAAGGTGTACCATAGGAAGGAGTGCCGTATTCTGGTGTCCCGTAAGATGGAGTTCCATAACTTGGGGTTCCATAGCTTTCAGAAGGAGTGCCGTAGGATGGCGTACCATAAGTTGGAGTTCCATATGTTGGTGAGGGATAAGAGTAGCTGGTTCCTGGCGTTGGATAGGCATACCCTGTAGATGGAGAGGGATAACTAGTATCAGAGGGCGTTGGATAGTAATAGGTGTTTGGCGTTGGGTAATAGTATCCGCTTCCGGGTGTCGGGTAACCGTAAACCGGGCTTTGATCGCTTCCTCCTGGTGTTGGGTAACCGTATGCTCCGCCGGGTGTTGGGTAGTAATACGGAGTTTGGTATACAGTACTTGGTGTTGGATAATTTGATGTTGGCGAAGTATATCCACTACCTGGTGTGTAATACGGGCTGGTATATGTTCCACCGGGCGTGTAGTAGGAAGGAGAATAGTAAGAAGGCGTTAAGTAGTTTGGAGTTATGTAAGGCGTGTAATAGCTTGGGCTTGTATACGTTGATCCAGGAGGAGGTGTGTAATAAGTAGGCGATGAATAAGGGGTGTAGTAGGAAGGAGTTGGATAAAAGCCAGGTGTGTAATATGAAGGGGTAGGATAGCTTGCCGGCGAGTAATAGCTAGGAGACGTATATGTTGATCCTGGAGGAGGAGTGTTGTAGGAAGGAGAGGTATAAGCGATAGGGGATGTGTATGTTGGAGGCGTTGGGTATGTGCCTGGAGTATAGTAATTCGGTGTTGTATAGCGAGGTGGCGGCGTATAGTATGAAGGCGTTGTATAGTTTGATCCTACAGGGGGAGTATAGTAAGTTGGAGTTGTATAAGTTGGAGGAGTGAAATAAACAGGTGTAGTATAGCCGCCCCCGGTGTATGGCGTGTAATACTGAGGTGTTGTATATGGTGGGGGTGTTGAATAGGTCGGAGTAGTATAGTTGGAAGATATACCACCTTGACCGGGAGTATAATAGTAAGGTGTTGAATATTGTGGAGGTGTGTAATAATAAGGAGTAGTATAGCCGCTTCCTACCGGAGGAGTATAATAAGTTGGACTTGCATAGCTTGGTGTTGGATACTCACCGGTTGGCGTAGTATAGTTGCCCCAAGGAGTATAGTAATTGGGGGTTGGGTAATTTGATCCCGATGGAGGCGTTTGATAAGAAGGTGTTGAATACATGCCTGGCGTGTAGTATTGAGGCGTTGTATAAGTCGATCCTGTTGGCGGGGTATAATAAATGGGTGTTGTATAAAAACTGGTTGTTGGCGGAGTCGCATAAGCTATATCACTGGGCGGTGTATAATATGTTCCGGGAATATAAGATTCGGGGGGTCTTGGAGAATTTGGACTAAAGCCTTCGCATCCTCCCGGATTGTCCGAACAATAATCATAACATGCTGCAGGAGATGTGCATCCACCCATTGACTCAATAGGCTCATGCGTTACTTGGTCTCCGGGGGTGTAGTAAAGATATGGATTGTAACTGTCGGTTGGTCTGGAAGTAGTAGCATCAAAGCCAGGGCAGACGCTTGCCCCATTCACAAGATTATCCTTACAATAGTCATAACATTCTCCAGGAGTTGAACAATTTCCCATCTCCGGCCGAGATTCAAAATGAGCAGATAGAATATCTGTTGCGATACCTATTGGTGGTTGATCTTGACAAGAAGAACCATTCCAGAACTTGTCAGCTCCTACGCAATTAATCGCTTCTTGTGTTTGAGTTGGTAGGGTGCAAACACCGCCCGGGCCGTGTTGCTCGCCATTTGGACAAACTAGAGAAGCATAAACTCCGTTTGAGCCGGGCGAATAACTTCGGCAATCTTGTGGGTTTTGATCGCAGTATGTTCTGCAGCTTTCTTCACTAGTGCATCCGCCAGGACCGCTAAACGATCCGCCATCTGTTGGGGGATAGGTGTTGCAAAGAGAGAAATTAGCTGGATCGGAACAGAAGGCAGAACATGTCTCAGCACTCTGACAGCCCCCTGGTCCTTCGGTGGTATTACCTCCCAATAACCCGACTTGACTAGCAAAATCTGAACAAGATTGGCTGTTAGCTGGATTGTCACAGAAGGTTGCACAAGAATCTAATGAGTCACAACCCAATACATCTTGGGCGATTTCCAGAAATTCAGGCTTGTCTGGATTTTCTGTATATCCACCTGTGATTTCATTTCTTTTCGCCCAAGCATCGCAAGCTTCATGGTTTTCCGTCTTAGAACAGAAATCCAAACATGTATCTTTGGAGTCACAACCGAACTCGTCTTTTGCGCTTTCTAAAAGCTCACTGTCATATGTGACTGGATTATCTTTATAAAAACCATGCTCTTTGGCAAACGTACTGCAACTGTTATAGTTGACAGGGTCTTCACAATAGTTGGTGCAAGTATCAATATCGTTGCATCCGCCTAGTTCTTCAATAGGAAACGAAAATTCGGAGGAAGGATCTGGAGAAACCTCGGGTGAGGGAGTTTGGGAGAAAACATTAGTTGCTACGAAAAACAACAAGGCTAAAGTAATGCTTGTTATAGTCAAAAATTTAATTAAATTAGGCCGTAAAATAGTTGTCATTTACTTACTACAAAAGGATTTTTATACGTGTCAAATGGATTAACGTATTGAGTTTCTTTAGCAAACGGGTTTTTATATTCGGTTTTAAGCTTAACTTGTGCTTTTTTCTCAAGAAGCGGGGACGTAGGAAGCCCTGGAACTTTAATAACTCCCAAAAGAAAACCAATTGCAACAATAAGGAGCGTAACTAATATTCCTATTCTGACTGACTTTTTCTTAAATACTCCTCCGACAACCTCTCTATTCAACTGATTATCCATTTTGGTTAATATATTAATTAAAGAACTGTTTATTCTAATTTGTCAAGCTGGTAAATTGAAGCTAAAATTAGTTAGATAGATTGGAGATCTGACCAAAACACTGATTGTTAAAAGGAGATTCGATTTTTTGACAGAGCATTTGTTTTTGGTTTACGTCAATTGGATCTGAGGCAATTTGCCCAATTACTCTTTGGTAGCATTCATCTTTTAGGTGAGGAGGGACATTTTGACAGATAAATATTGCTTCGTCTCGACCTCCAACAGAGTAAAATGATCCGGCATTAACAACCAAACAATCATCGTACCAATCTTGTCCTTCTTGTTGGCAAAGCTCAAATGATTTTGCAGGATCTCCTAGGGTCAGAGGATGGATTTGTCTTGCGACATTATCCATGCACCAAGCTTCATATTCTTCATTTTCAACCGTTTGGCAAAGCTCTGATGTTTTGACTATGTCTCCGTTGTTCATTTGGTAGATTCTTGCTGCCTGATTTAGCCAGCAGCCTCTTTGATATTTTTCGGGAAAAGCATTACAGGGGAAATAAGGGTCATCTGATATCCAGTCTCGTATTTGTTCTTTACCCGTACCCCAATCATGAACACCAAAAAGATTTTCCATAAAAGCGCCGTTATGGCAGGACGATAAGGCTTCAGGAAACTGAGCTTCTTTTTCATAGAGCTCATCGCAAGTTGTGAGTGCCTTGGGCAATTCATAATTCCACATGGCAAGTATTGAGTGTCCGGCGGCATGGACACATTGAAAATAACGAACAGAAGACTCCTTGCATTTGTCAGTCATCTTTTCAATTGCTTCAAATCCCTGGTCTGAGGCTGCCTCAATTATTGTTCCGTGATAACATGCGTAGAGAAAATAGTCTTTGCATTTGAGAATCGAATCAGCGCCGTATTTTTTGTAAGCAAAAAATCCGATTTGATGTACGACTAAATGTCCCTCTCCTGTATGAGGAAGAGGAGAATGTTCTAGGATTTCTAGGGCTTCCTCCACATCTACTCTTTCAACGAGTTTCCTTGCAGCCTTTAGTCTTTTTTCTTGATCTTTAGGATCTAATATATCTTTCATCTCCGGAACGTCTTTATAAGAGGTTGAAGTTATTTGAGTTTCTGCAATAGGTGCGGACTTAATAAGGGTTTTGCTCCACTTATTAATCGATGGGGTTGCGTTTACTATTCCAGCCAATAAACCGCCTAACAAAATAATTATAACTATCTTTTTTATCATTGAGTCAGAACTCGCAAATTAATTATACATTTTCTGATATAACTGTAAATACCCTCTTGTCCCTAAGTTTTTAAACCCTTATACTATATTATATGATTCGGGTTGCGATTAATGGATATGGAAGGATAGGCAGAGTTGCTCACAGAGTAATTTTGGAAAAGCATTCCTCAGAAATTGATGTTGTTGCTATAAATGCCGGTTCTTCTACTGATATAAAAGGATGGATGTACCTGCTTCGGTATGATTCTTCGTATGGAATACTTCAGAATCATACCTTGAATTTCCAATTTCCAATTTCCAATTTCCAATCAAATCAAAATAATCAATTTTCAAATGTTCAAAATAGAGATGACTATATTGGCTCACTTATCATTGACAGCAAAAAGATTCCGGTATTTTCGCAGAAGGACCCGAGTCTTTTGCCTTGGCGAGATTTAAATGTCGACGTAGTCATTGAGTCAACCGGGCATTTTACCACAGAAGAAAAGCTTAAGACTCATATTACAGCTGGAGCGAAAAAGGTACTTTTGTCAGCTCCGGCAAAAGGTGGAGAAGTTTCGACTTATGTCCTCTCGGTCAATGATAAGGATTATAAAGGAGAGTCTCTTATAAATAATGCCTCATGTACAACAAATTGTATTGCGCCAGTTGCTAAGATAATGGTTGCTAATTTTGGAGTGGAGAAGGCAATGATGACGACAATTCATGGCTATACATCTGACCAAAGACTCCAAGACGGGGGGCATAAAGACTACAGGCGTGCGCGGGCGGCAGGAGAAAATATTGTTCCAACATCAACCGGAGCAACAATCGCGGCAAGTGAAGGAGTTCCGGAGCTTAAGGGAATATTTTCTGGATTGGCAATTAGAGTTCCGGTTCCGGTTGGGTCACTTTCGGATTTTACCTTTCTTCTTAAAAAAAATACAACTGTTGAAGAGATAAATGAAGTAATGAGAAGCGAAGCTCAAAATCCTACATATAATGGTATATTAGAAGTAACAGAAGATCCAATTGTTTCTTCAGATATAATCGGTAACTCTCACTCCTCAATCGTTGATTTGTCTCTTACTCAAGTTGTCGGCGGAAACATGGCTAAAGTTATTGCCTGGTATGACAACGAGTATGGATATGCAAATAGATTGGTGGAAGAAGTAGTTATGGTTGGAAAATCATAGGTGTCATGCCGAACTAGTTTCGGCATCTAGTTTTTTCAGGAATAAGATCCTGAAACAAGTTCAGGATGACAAGAATAATTATGTTTACTCCTATTTCTCTGCCCAATATTAAAAACATCACTGTTTCAGGTCGAATTGGCTCTGGTACAACGACTCTTGCAAAGGGTTTGTCAAAAGCTCTAGGATGGTCACTTCTTGAAGGAGGAGTGTTATTTGAGAAAATTCATAAAGAGATCTTAAATGACAAATCAGAACTAGCAGTAGATGCCCGGCCGGATAAATTTGATCTTGAATACGAAGAGAAAATAAAAAAGATGTTAAAAGACGCAAAAAATCAGATTATACAAAGTCACTTAGCTGGCTTTGACGCACAGGGCATGGAAGGTGTTTTTAAGATTTTAGTGCTATGTACAGATGATGAGGGAAATGACAAGACTGGGATTAGAATAGATAGATTAGTCAACAGACGAGGTGTTTCAATCGAAGAGGCAAAAGAAGATGTTCTAATGAGAGAAAAACGTAACTTAGATAAATGGCGAAAGCTTTATGCAGAAGGGGATTCTAATTGGGTATATTGGGACAGAAAGTATTATGATCTTGTGATCAATACCTACTCCCACAATCAAGACGAGACTCTAAAAGTAGCTCTTAAGGCAATTGGGTTGAAGTATCGACAGCCCTCAATTGAGGTCTAGGCTCCCTACAGATAATAACAGGCAATTTTCTTAAAGGACCATTTGAGGTTTGGAAAAATCTGTAATCCAGAGGTGGATTCACTGTGACAAGAGTTCTAGAGACTCCGTTGAAATTTCTTTCTACTAGATTTCTTTGTTCGTCATTCATTCCTCCTTCGTAACCAGCATGATATCCAAAAAAGGCAAAAACTCCATCGGGCTCTAAGCATTTTACCAAAGTTTCCAGATCTAATAAGTCGTTTACGCTTCGTTCATCCTCGGATAGTGGAAATGTGTCAGAAATAATAATATCAAATTTTTTTCCTTCTCCTGCTAATCTTCTAGTTTCCTCAAATGCATCTCCTTCTATAACTTCAATTCCTACATTGAGCCCTCTAAATATACCCCCAATTTCACTAGTGGCTTTAGCTCTAGATATGGTAGTCTGTTTTTGTCTCCAAGTTGTATTGGCGTAATTGGCAACTTTTCTATTAAGTTCAATAACAGTATAGCTACCGCCTAAGTCCCTTAGATAATCCATAACCTGCGTAGCTATTAAACCTAATCCAAATCCTCTTTCTAAGACCCTCACGTCTTTTTTGTCACCAAGTTCCTCAAATGCTTCAAATGCTTTACGAACTGTTTCCTCTGCCCAAGGTTTTTGACAGGAATCCATTACCTCATCTTGATCTCCTATCCAAAGCCTTACGCCTGCTGAATATTCATAGATATTTCCTTCTCCATCAACAGCCGTTCCATGTCGATATCTCGAAATATCTTGCGGCGCGTTTCTCCACTTCTCAACCAGTACCTCTCTGGGCGTTAGCTTTTCGGCTTGCCCACTATCGAAGGAAGCTTCAGTTGGTATGCATGCTGGTTGCGCTTCGCTATTCATATAATATATTAATTATAGCATGGATAGGATACTTAGAATAAGTCCCTTATTCTATAGTCTTTTATGCGTAAAGTCAATGACCATTGATAATTATTAGATTTGGTGATATATTTAGGGCGCTTATGAAAGTAGCTGATGCAATGTCAAGGCAAGTCGATTATGTATCTTTGGATGCTAGACTAAAAGATGTTGCGAAACTTATTTTTGGACGAGGAGTAAATGGAGTTCCTGTTGTAGATAATAAGAAGAAATTAATAGGTTTTGTTACCGAGAAAGATATACTCTCTAAATTTTATCCCTCAATGCAAGAATACGTAGAAGATCCATTTCATTCTTCGGATTTTGAGATTATGGAAGGGAAGATAGATGAAATTCTTGAAATGCCAGTAGATAGAATAATGAGTAAGAATCCCGTTACCGTAAATGCGAATACGCCGCTTCTTAAAGCACAGTCTATAATGTTTGTAGAAAAAGTTGGAAGACTTCCTGTTGTAGACAAGGAGAATAAGTTAGTTGGAATAATTTCAAAAGGAGATATATTCAAGGTAATGGTAGGAGAAAAACTCCCTTTAGAGGAAGATGAGAAATTTCATGATTGGTTGTCTCGAAGATACGATCTTATTATTGATCAAAAAGTAAGACTTTCCAAAGAGATTCCAGATTTAACAAAGAAGCTTAAGGATCTAAATGTAAAAACTATTATTGATATTGGTTGTGGTACCGGCGTACACACTGTAGCACTTGCCCAAGAGGGTTTTGAAGTGTTGGGGATGGATAGAAGTAGCAGAATGATTGATGAGGCTCGAATGAAATTGAAATCTTTTTCCAAGCAAGTATATCAAAAAATAAAATTTATAAGTAAAGATTACAAGAACTTAGATAAGTTATTAGATGAAAGGTTTGACGCTGTAATATTTATGGGGTCTGCGCTTGCCCACGTAGAAGATCCTCAGCAGACATTAAAAGAAGTAAGTAAAATTCTTAATAATAATGCTGTAGTAATATGTCAGATTACAAATTACGAGAAAGTTTTGAAATTAAACAAAGGATTCATGGACTTCAATATTAGAAATTCTCCGCATTCAAATGATGATAGAGAGGCGTTTTTAAGATTTTTTGACGAGGGAGCTGAAGGTTTTTTGTCACAAAACGTAAGCGTTTTTACTAGAATCTCGAAAAAATGGACGTTTAGAGGCTTGAGATCTATGCGGGTATATCACTTGACTAAGGACAAAATAACATCTTTTCTCAAAAATATCAATTTCTCGGATATTAAATATTATGGTGGAGAAAAGGGGTTTTTCTACGATAATTTATTTAGAACACCTTTCAAAGAGTTAGAAAGTGACGTACTAACTGTGGTTGCGAGAAGATAATATGCTAAAGACAAAATATTTATTCTTTTTGCTGTTATTCTTTTTAAGTTTCTGGGTTTTTGTCTCAGTTGATAAGTCACATGCGCAGGAAGACACTAACATGGTTCCTTCTCCAACACCTCAAGTACAAAATACAGTAGAATACGAACTTCCTTATCCAGGACTTTTGCCTGATAATCCTTTATATTTTCTTAAAGTAATAAGAGATAGAGTTGTAAGTTTTCTCATATCTGATCCCAAGAAAAAAGCGGAATTTAATTTACTCCAAGCTGACAAAAGACTAAATGCCGGCTTGTATCTCTTTAATTCTGCAAAGTCGGGTACTGTCCAGAACCCGACAAAGGAAAATGAGAAGAAAATAAATCTAGCAATCTCGACTATTTCAAAAGCTGAAAATTATTTTTTCGAAGCGATCTTAGAAATTAATAAAGCAAAGACTCAAGGAATAGATATAACTAATCTAGCGGGAAGACTTTTAACATCTTCCGAAAAACACCAAGAAATAATAATATCTTTGGAAAAAAGATCAAAAGGAAACATTAAGGAAAGTTTGATGGGGGAGCGAAAAAGGACAGAGAGTTTTGAAAAACAGGTTAGAGAGATTTTGTTAGGAAAATAGGAATAAAGCTTGTATTTTGAGAACATTTTTTCCTCTTGTTATTTTTTAAAACAGCCAAAAAACTAAACTGAGGCTAAAAAAACTACTGATCTTTTTTGATACACAAATTTCTAGTTGACATAGTAGATTTAGTGTTTTAATATACTTATGAACACTATTAGTAGTGCTTGAGCGTTAACAAGTTTATGAAGTGTCCTTACTGCGGATCGAAAGATACAGAAGTAGTTGAAACACGCGCAAGCGAAGATTTAGATATTATTAGAAGAAGAAGAGAGTGTTTAAAATGTCAAAAAAGATTTACAACATACGAGCGGATTGAAAATATTAATTTGGTCGTCATTAAAAAAGACGGAAAAAGAGAGCAATTCGACAGAGATAAACTAAAAAACGGAATAATAAGAAGTTGCGAGAAAACAAAGGTCTCAATAGAGCAGATTGAAAAGATAGTTACGGAGATCGAGAGGGAATTAAGAAGCGCGGATTCAGTTGAGGTAGAAAGCAAAAAAATCGGCCAGATGGTAGCAGGAAAACTAAAAAAGATTGACAAAGTTGCGTATATTAGATTTTCAAGTGTATTTAAGAGGTTTGTTGACGTAGAGGATTTTGAGAAAGAAGTCAGGAGGCTAATAAAATAATTATGAAGCTTGATGGAATAAGGGGAAAAGTATTTTTGGACAGATACGCTCTCAAGGGAGTGAAGGGTGAGCTTTTGGAGCATACGCCCCCTCAGATGTGGAAAAGGGTTGCTCGCGGAATTGCCCAGAACGAAAAACCAAAAGATAGAAAGTATTGGGAGAAAAAGTTCTACTCGGTTATGGAAGATTTCAAATTCGTACCCGGGGGAAGGATACTATCAGGCGCCGGAACAAAATATCAGGTAACTTATTTTAATTGCTTTGTAATCCCGTCCCCTAAAGATTCAAGAGAGGGTATTGTGGATTCTCTTAAGCAGTTAATTGAAATCCAGTCCCGCTCAGGAGGAGTAGGGCTTAATCTCTCATCTCTTAGGCCCCGAGGAGCTCGGGTCAAAAAGGTAAATGGGACTTCTTCAGGTCCTGTTACTTGGGCCGGGCTTTTCTCATACGCGACACATGACGTAGTCCAGCAGGGAGGGACAAGACGAGGCGCGACAATGCTTATGCTTTGGGATTGGCATCCCGACATAGAAGAATTTATAACAGTCAAACAGGACCCATCTAAAATTAACGGAGCAAATCTTTCAGTTTGTATATCTGATAGCTTTATGGACGCGGTTAAAAAAGATAAGAATTGGGATTTAGTCTATCCGGATTTAGATGATCCTAATTATGATTCGAAATGGAATGGCGAGATAGACGAATGGCGTAAAATGAATGGTAAAGTAAAAGTATATAAAACGGTTAAGGCTAAGTATCTTTGGAATCTTATATGTACAGCCGCATGGAGATCTGCAGAGCCGGGGCTTCATTTCCTAGAGCGCTCCAACAAAAGATCAAATACAGCGTATTTTGAGAAATTAATTGCCACAAATCCGTCACTTAGAGCAGGAACTCGAGTTTTGACCAAAGAGGGAATTTTTCCAATAGAAGAATTAGAAGGTAAAAAAATTGTTGTTAAGAATTTAGACGGTAAATGGGCCAATGCAGAGTGTTTTTTATCTGGGGAAAATAAGGAACTTTATAAAATAACACTTAATAATGGCAAAGAGATATTTGCAACAGCTGAGCATAAATGGCCTGTTCTTCTTGTGGGCGGAGGTTTTGGTAAAGTTGCAACAGATAAATTACTGACAGGCAATATTTTGCCTTTTCCAAAAACAGAGGATATCCAGTTTAATGCAAGAACAACTTTTTCAAAAGAAGAAGGATTTATGCTTGGTTGGTTATATGGGGACGGATGGATTTCAATTAGAGGGATAAAAGCTAAAGTTGATACTCTGCCGTTTCCTTATAAGAATTCTTTTATGGGGCCAACTAATATTCGCAATTTTTCTCCTGAACCCATATTGTCGATTAATAGCATATCTTCTATTCATCACGATATCCATAAGGAAGATAAAAAAGCAGTTTATTCGAAAAAGAAAGAAGAATGGGTATTTGGTTTTCTTTTTTCAGAAGAAGATGAGGCTTTGGCAGGTAGAATAGAAAGTCAAGTAAATAAACTTAAAAGAGTGAAAAGTAATCTGAGGAAAGCAAGCGGTAATACGTATACTATACAAGTTACATCTTTGGAATTTGCAGAAAAACTTGCTTCCCTTTATGGAGTTGGTAAAAAAGAAAAAGGATTGCCGTCATCTGTTTGGGGATCAGGAAGTGATTTTATTAAAGGGTTTGTGGATGGGTTGATAAGCTCCGATGGGTTTATTGCTAGGAATGCAAATAGGATTATTCTTACAACCAAACACAAGAAGATAGCTGAGGATTTTTCTGACCTCTTAAGCTTCTACGGTATTAAAAATAATATTAGAAGAAGTGAATCTGAGAATATCAAGTTTCCGAATGGAAAAAAGTATTACAGAACCTATGAGAGATATGATGTAAGCATAGATGGGCATAACGTAGTCCAGTTTGGCAAGATTTTTAAATTATCTCATCCAAGAAAGCAGAGAAATCTTCAAAGAATAATAAGCGAATATACATCATCACGCAAATCACCAGATGAAGAGTTGATACGAATAAAGTCAGTTGAAAAAACCAACATAAGAGAAAATGTATGGGACGTCTCTGTTTATGATGATGCACACTGTTTTTACATTAGTCATTGTATTACTGGCAATTGTGGCGAACAGCCCCTTGGGGCTTGGGCTGTTTGTAATTTAGGGGCAATGAATTTGGCCGCTTATGTCGGGAACGGTAAATTTGATTATAAAAATTTTGGCCTTGATCTAAAGGTAGCACTTCGATTATTGGATAACGTTATTGATCAAACATATTACTTCTTCAAGGAGAACGAAAAGTGCGCAAAAGACATAAGAAGAACCGGGTTAGGGATAATGGGGTTGGGAGACGCGTTAATAAAAATGAAAATTCGTTATGGCTCCAAGGATTCCTTCCCTATTGTTAAAAAGATATTTCAGACTTTAAGAGACAACGCTTATGATGCTTCATCTGATATTGCCAAAGAGAAAGGATCGTTTCCGAAGTTCGACAAGAAAAAATATTTAAAAGGCTATCACATTAAAAATCTTCCCCAGAAGATTCAGCAGAAAATTGCAAAACAGGGTATAAGAAACGCGGTTTTATTAACCATTGCCCCGACAGGAACAACAAGTCTTGTTGCTGGTGTAACTTCAGGAATAGAGCCGGTTTATGAGTTTGCTTTTGTTAGGCGTGATCGGATAGGAGAGCATACGATACTTCATCCCTTATTCGAAGAGTGGAAAAAACAGCAAGGAAAAAAACCCTTCGACTCCGCTCAGGACAGGCCTGATTACTTTGCTTCAGCCAATGATCTTACTCCTTTTGAACACGCCAAAGTTCAGGCAATTGCGCAAGAGTTTATAGATTCTTCAATTTCAAAAACAGTCAACGCTCCCAACTCCCATACGATTGAGGATGTAAAAACACTTTACATGGCCGCCTATGATTTAGGCTTAAAAGGAGTAACTTACATGAGAGATGGTTCAAGAGAAGGTGTTTTAACAAGAGTCGAATCTTCGGCAAAACCAGATCAGCTCAGTCTTCCCAAAAAACCAATCTTGCCCCGCCCAATTCAGCTTGAGGGAGTAACTTACCAAATTCAGACTCCGGTTGGAAAGACTTATATAACCTTAAATCACACTAAAGAAAAAGAACCATTTGAGGTATTTATAACTATTGGGAAAAGCGGCTCAGATATCGCGGCTATGGCAGATGCGTTAGGGCGCATGATTTCTTTAAACCTTAGACTTTCGGAGGGACTAATGGCAAGAGAAAGAATGAGGCAGGTGGTCGCGCAGTTAATCGGAATTGGAGGAACAAGAAGTGTTGGTTTTGGCAAAGACAAAGTCCGGTCTCTTCCGGACGGAGTTGCTAAAATTCTGTCTATGCATTACGGTTTTTCTGTAAACGGAGAAGTAGAAGATAGAAAGAATGCTTTGCCAAATGGACAGCCAAATGGAAAAAGAGACGGTGAGCCTGAGGGCGTAGTTGATGTGGTAAAAATGCAGCAGCTGACATTGGCTGGAGGAGGAAGAGGCGTTTTTACAGAGTCGTCAACAGGCCTTTATGATATCTGCCCCGAGTGCGGCGGAGGAAGTCTGGCGTACGAGGAAGGCTGCAGAAAATGCTACAGCTGCGGATACGCAGAATGTTAATCTCAAAACGCAAATCGCAAAACTCAAAACTGCAGCTTAAATCTCAAATTTTTAAAAGATTTATAGTTTTTAGATGTAGATTTGAAATTTGAGCTTTGACATTTGAGATTTATTTATGCCGATTTATACTAGAAAGGGAGACAAGGGTAAAACTTCCCTCTTTGGAGGAATAAGGATTTCGAAGAATAATATAAGGGTTGAGGCATATGGGACTGTTGATGAACTGAACTGCTCAATAGGAATGGCGATTGTAGAAATATCAAATATCAAAAATCAAATATCAAAAATAAAAGATGAATTGATAAAGATTCAAAATGATCTTTTGGATATTGGTTCAAACCTAGCCAATCCTGAGTCAAAAGCATTGCCATATTTAGAAAAAAGGGTAGAGGAGTTTGAAGATCAAATTGATGAGATGACAGAAAAGATGCCTCCTTTGAGAAATTTTATATTGCCGGGCGGAGGAAAGACAGGAGCTCTGCTTCATTTCGCAAGAACTGTTTGCCGGCGGGGAGAAAGAGGAATTGTGGAACTTGATAAATCAGAAAAAATAGACATACAAATAATTATGTACATGAACAGGCTTTCAGATTTACTTTTTACCATGGCGAGATTTGTAAATTTTCAAGAAAAGAAAAAAGAAGTAATTTGGATTAAAAAATAAAAAATCGGGTGAAGTCGGTGTAATTCCGACACTGTGCCGCAACTGTTCATCCCGTCGTAGTGCACCACGAGCCGTGTACAAATAGTACAAAAAGGCGAGTGGGAAACGAATGACTGGGATATAGTCAGATCCCCGTTATAAGTCTCTCGAGCCCTGCAAAGCAGGGTCCCGCTCCGCGGGACAAGAGCATTTTTATATTGCTCCTCGAGATGGGGAGTTTTTTTATGAGCATTGAAGCATACTGCGTAAGTTACGACAAAGTAAACTATCATGCCCCAATCAAAGAAGGACAAGATAGAAATTCTGTCGTTGAAAGAAGAGAAGAAGAAATAACAAATAATATACTTAGATATCTCGGAGAATATCGCTTAGGTGTGACATTTGATGAGATTTTCTATAGAGAAATTAGAGATTCGTTAGGTAATATATATCTTTCTTCGAATGGAGAAGGTCCAGTAAGAAATGTATTTAGAAAAACAATAGGAGAGCGCGAGAGAAAAGGTCATTGTGTAAAAAGAGAAGTGGCCGAGTGTTTGGGTTTTGAAAAACTAGAACAAGAACTCTTAAATTCTCCAGACAACGCTCTTTTTATTTGGGTTAGTCCTCCAGGATCAAGAGAAGATAATTATGGGGATTATAGTTTTACATTTGTAGGACAAAAAATCAAAGATGAAAAGACAGACGAGGTTAAAATACGTGTTATTCCTTATCGCAATATTCTTTCACAGGCTGAGCATAAAGGCTATCTTAGATTTTTTGATACAAAAACTCAAGACTTTAAATCAGACATTGATTTTTTATCAAACCCTATTGTTTTGTCTCCAACGGAATTTATAAAAAAACCAGAAGATTTAATCGATATTATTGGAAGACATGAAGATATAAGTATGGATTGGCTTAGGCGATTGAAAGGAGAAGTAGGAACTTTAATTAAAAGGTATATAGATTTGGTAAGAATACACGCATCGGATGAGGAACTAACGAAAGTTAAATTTGCATTCGAAAATCTTACGATTAGTATTAAAAATAAAATAATAGGAAATCTTAAGCCATTAGACAATAGTTGTGTATTGCCTCAAGATTTAGAAAAAACAATTGAGATCTGGGGAAGAAATGCTCCGCCTAGAGCAGCTGGAAGTTGCGGATCTTCATCAAAAAGTACTCTTATGGAACTTCATTCCACTTTTAATTTGGAAAATGATAAATATGGGGAGAGAACATTTGAGTGTCCCTCTTGCGGAAAGACTAACATAAGGCCAAAAGATGAGCTGATTTCGAACTGTCAGCATTGTGGTAAAGATGTTGCTTGTTAGCTTCACAATGCCTCGCCTACGGCGCCACTTCTCTCCACACGCGGGGACTTGTCTGTTTGACAAACTCAGGGTAGTTAACTATGAAATCAGGTCTTTCTGTGAATTTGACCTTATCCGCGGAATAAAGTCCTTCTATAAAGTCGTTGGCACCTGTATTTTCATTAACAATTATATCTCCACTTGCTGAGAAAACAACTGTTGAACCTGTATCAACAGTGATATCGGTATTTATTGTTAGGTCTCCGTCAACAAGAATAACAAAGTCCCTATCTCCGTCAAAAACATTATTTGCATCTGTTATCGTTAAATGACCATTTACAATATATATTCCATTGGTAATAAGACCAGGGTTTAACTTACAATCTGAAAGGCCACCTGATGTGCAGTAAGATGCATTACTTCCTAGATCTATGGGAGTAATCCCTGATCCTTGTGCTGTTGAGAGTAAGAATCCATAGGATGTTGGTACTGAATTACGTGAATCAGTGAAGAAATCACGTTCCCAGGAGGTGCCTTCAATTAACCAATCATTCGGATTTGCCCGTCCTCCACCAGTTCCGAAGCTAGCT
>JACOXT010000002.1 GCA_016182235.1 Candidatus Levyibacteriota bacterium
AAAAAGTTATGGGGAGAGAAAATAGTACCAATCAAGAACGTCAAAAAGGCGTAGATAATTATTGTTCGAGCAAACGTAGTAAGTCGAGAACCAATCTTCTCGATGTTACTCGAAGAATAAAGTATGGCAACGATAGGCAAAGCAACAAAAACGAGAGACGAAACTTTAGTTGCTACAGCCAATCCAGAAACTATCGACGAAATAAGCAGAAAGTGCTTAAGTGAAATTTTGTCGTTGATAAACAATAAGGATTCGTAAACCAACCATGTAAAGAGCATCGCCAACAATGATTCGGTAGTTCCGAAATGGGCGCTTTGGATGAGCCCGGGAGAAAAAATGAAAAGCAAAAGGAGTAGATATTTATCGAGATGATTCTTTTCAGTGAAGAAGATTCTTTTAAAAGTTCTATAAATAAAAAATGCGGTTATTAGCGAGGCGGCTGTCGATATTAGTCTTAAGGAAAACGCCGCCTCTTCAAAACTAATTGGAAACCCTAAATCTCCGCCTAGAAATTTTAAAATATAAACGCCTAGATAGCCTAAATATATAGGAAATTGACCGTAGGCAAAAAAGTGAGGATTGAAACAGTTTTGTAAATCATAAAAATTGCACGAAAGCTGTTGAATTGCATTTGCCATATTTCTCTCGTCGGGATGAAAAGGATACGGCAAGCCCCATGTGAGGTTTAAAAAACGCGTCAAAATCAAAATAGAAACGACTATTAGAAAAGGTAGCGCCTGCTTGATTTTTAGCATGGTGAATATTATTATATATACACTTTATGATAATTTATGACTTGGTTTTCCTTTTAAATGAAGACAATGAGCTAACGAGTATCAAACAACTGGTTACATCTTTAAAAGGAAAAGTTTTGGAAGAGAATAAAATAGGTGAGAAAAGATTGGCCTACCCAATCAAAAAAAGCACAACTGCTAAGATGTATGAGTGGACAATGGAACTTGAACCCTCTAAACTAGAGGAGTTCAAGAAAAAATTAAACTTTAACGAGAAATTATTAAGATATCTTTTGTTAAAAGGAGAAAAAAATTAATATATGGCATCAAGATCTATAAATCGGGCACAGCTTCTTGGAAACTTAACCCGCGATCCAGAATTGAAATACACTCCAAACGGAGCGCCCGTTTGCACTTTCGGAATTGCCACAAATCGCTCCTGGGCTACCCAAGAAGGTCAGACTAAAGAAGAAACCCAGTACCACCGAATCGTCGCCTGGAATAAGTTGGCGGAGCTTTGTGCCAAACTTCTCACCAAAGGCAGAAAAGTTTATATTGAGGGCAGAATCGCTTACAGAAGCTTTACGGGGAAAGACGGACTTCAAAAATCTATAACCGAAATCGTTCTTGACGACTTTATAGTTTTTAGCGATGGCAGAAGAGCCGTTCCTGAGGATGGGGAAAAAATTGAAGCAGAAAAAGAAGTCCAAGATGTGAAAGCTGCGCCTCCGGAAGAAGAGTCTAAATCGAAAAAGAAAAAGGGGAAAGAAGAGGAGGAAGAAGAGGAAACTATAAATCCAGAAGATATCCCGTTCTAATTACTAATTTCTAGCTATTAATTTCCAAACCATGACCAATTGTTTTTTTTGTAAATATAAAGTGGAACCGAGTTTCAAGGATATTGAAAACCTCGAGAAGTTTATTACCCCAAGGAAGAAAATTCTAGGACGCGATAAAAGCGGCGTCTGTGCAAGGCACCAAAGAAAATTAACTAAGCAAGTAAAATACGCAAGGTACTTAGGTCTTCTTCCGTACGTTTCTTATCAAGGTTCACGCTAAATCTCTCACCTTGTTATAATTTAATACAATGTTTATAAAAGTCTCTTTACCTCAAAATATTGAAGTTTTAATAAAAAACGGGCAGGCTGTTGATTTTGGGACTCCTTTGTATAAAAAATCTGTTAAAAAAACCGCTAAAATCCCATTGGCAAAAAAGTTGGAGATCAAACCAGAGAAAATTTTCTTTTTCCTAAAAAAAGTAGTAGGAGAAGAGGTCCATAAAGGAGAAGTTCTGGCCGTCAAAAAAAGTCTATTTGGCCAAAAAAAATTCTATAGCGAATATGACGGTGTTCTAAAAGAAATAAATCACGAGGATGGTTCTTTGGTTATCTCAACAGAAAGCGCCGATACTAAAAGCGTTATGTGCTTTTTTAAAGGCGGGGTAAAAGAAGTAGCAGAAGACCACTTAAAGCTGGATTTAAAAGATGCTAAGGAATTTGCGCTTTCGGAATCTTCTGGGGATTTTGGTGGAGCAAATTATTTTTTTAAAGAAGACGACATAAACAAACTTGAGGCGGAAAAAATTCAGTCAAAAATTCTAATTGTTAGGAAAATAGAATCGTTTAATCAGGTCCGACTTGAAGTTATGGGAGTAGTCGGTTTTGTAACTTTGGAGAGCTTATCTCAAACTCCTTCAGTTAATTATGCTAGAATAAAAAGCACGCAAGATTGGGGTGAAATAATAAAAGCCAATCTTCCGTATTGTTTAGTTAGCTCAAATAATATTTACTTCTATCAGGAATAATGAAGCAAAATAAGATAACCAATTGGTTGATAGGTCTGTCTTTGGCTATTTTTCTTTTCGGCTCTGGGTATAAACTGGGTCAATCCTATGGATTAAAGGGAAGCGTCCAACGACCTTCTTACAACATTAAAAACGCTGCTGATAAAAGGGTTGAGAATATAGATTTCAGTCTATTTTGGGAAACCTGGGATAAGGTTGAGCAAAAATTCATAGACCGTGAAAAGATCGACCCTCAAAAAATGTTCTATGGTGCAATAAAAGGACTCGTCTCTTCATTAGAGGATCCTTACACCTTTTTTTTGACGCCCGAAGAAAATAAGCTGTCCAAAGATGAGCTGGGCGGAAGATTTGAAGGGATCGGGGCGCAACTTGGGCTTAAAAACGGGAGAATAATTATAATCGCTCCTTTAAAAGATTCACCTGCCGAAAAAGCCGGAGTGAGAGCCGGAGATATTATTTTAAAAGTAGATGAAGAGCAGACTAAAAACTGGACTCTCGTCCAAGCGGT
>JACOXT010000003.1 GCA_016182235.1 Candidatus Levyibacteriota bacterium
AAACGCAAGCGGCTTCATGCCGCCCATCTCTTTGGGATTAAGATCATCACCCATGCACTCGTAATACTCCAGCGCGCCATGCCGCATCCACACATCCCGTCCTTCGCTGGCCATTTTTTTGTATTCTTCTACTTTGTTTTTTGGGACTACAAGGACAAACCCGTCTACGTACTTTGCCATCATTCATCACCTTCCTTCATACGCTTCCTTAAGTTTTGCAATGTCAAACTTTTTCATTTTGAGAAATGCTTCGGTTACGCGTGCCATTTGTTCAGGTGTTGCTTTCTCCATCATCTCATTCATTGCCGTAGGAACGATTTGCCAGGAAACGCCATACTTATCTTTAAGCCAGCCGCACTGTTCAGATTCTGGCACCGCAGAAAGTTTCTCCCAATAGTAATCTATTTCTTGTTGGTCTTTGCAGTATACGATAAACGATATGGCTTCATTAAAGGTAAAACTGTGCATGTCTGCACTTCCATCCATTGCTGCAAACCACTGACCTTCAAGTGTAAAATCGGTGAACATGATCGCACCCTCTTTGTTTGGTTCTGAACCCAAAGGATAGCGAGCAATAGCACCGCGCTTTGCGTTCTTAAAAACAGACAAATAAAAGTCTGTCGCTTCTTCTGCTTTGTCGCCTCCTTCTGTAACAAATAGAAGTGACGGAATAATCAGCGGGCGCTCTTCCCCTTCGGGATTCGTGTAGATCAGTTGCCATGAAAGCCCGTATTTATCCTGTATCCATCCATAGCGCTCACTAAATGGATACTTCTTAAGAGGCATGAGCGCTTTACCGCCTTCTGAAAGTTTTTCCCATATCTCATCGATCCGTCTTCGTGCATCTTTGTCTTGTGACGGATCAAAATTAACCATGAATGATATTGAAGGATTAAATTTAAACAAAGGGCCAGCGGAAATTGCCATAAACTTGTAGCCCATAACTTCAAAGGTAACAATATCAGCATCGCCAGAAGGCGTGTCGTGAAGCGTTGTTACATTAGTAATCTTTGAGTTTGGAAATACCGACACGTAAAACTCAGCTGCCTCTTTAGCTTCCTTGTCGTACCATAAATGTGGTGTTATTTTTTGCATATGATCCTTGAGTAGGATTTTAATTTAGTTTGTCTTAAACTGTCAATAACCAAAAAGTTAAACGGCTGAAATGCTGTAGTAAAATCGAAGAGTAAGTTAGAAGTGTACATAAGAAGATATGAGAAACAATCCTCCAGAAATTTGATCAGGTAGGAATCACATTTTCGGTATATTTTTGCTATACTTATCTTTTCGGCCTGTGACAAAAGACAACAACACCAGAACTTCACATAAACCAGTCAAAGCCACGCTTCGCGAGTGGGTTGGGCTTAGTGTTCTAGCACTTGGTGCATTTTTGTATGTGATGGACTTGACTGTTCTTCATCTTGCAGTGCCAACTCTAAGTAACGAGCTTAAGCCAACAAGCGCTCAGCTCTTGTGGATAATTGATATTTACGGATTTATGGTTGCCGGTTTTCTAGTAACTATGGGCACACTGGGTGATCGAATAGGAAGGAGGAAACTTCTTATGATAGGATCAGCTGCTTTTGGCGCATTTTCCTTAATGGCTGCTTTTTCAAAAACTGCCGAGATGTTGATTTTAAGCCGAGCTCTTCTTGGAATAGCGGGAGCAACACTTGGACCCTCAACTTTGTCTTTAATTTTTAGCATGTTTCACGACCCATTGGAGAGAGCAAAAGCAATAGGTGTTTGGATTTCCGCTTTTTCAGTAGGAAGCGCTGTAGGACCAATTTTGGGAGGAGTACTTTTGGAGTATTTTTGGTGGGGGTCAGTTTTCTTACTGGCAGTTCCAGTAATGGTACTTCTTCTTATCCTTAGTCCAATTGTTCTTCCGGAGTATCGTGATCCCAAGGCAGGAAGGTTAGATTTATTAAGTGTTGTTTTGTCTTTGGTAGCAGTTCTTTCAGTAATCTTAGGGCTTAAGCAAATTGCCCAAGACGGCATCGGATGGTTTCCAATATCGTCTATTCTTATTGGATTGGTAGTAGGGTTTATCTGGGTTCGAAGGCAACTTTCGCTCTCTCACCCAATGATTGACGTCAGGCTTTTTAGAATTCGAGCGTTTAGCTCAGCTCTTACTGTTAACTTTCTTGCTGTATTTGTCGCGATCGGGTATTTCTTATTCGTCGCGCAGTACCTGCAATTAGTTGTTGGTCTGTCGCCTCTTAACGCTGGATTGTGGTCTGTTCCTTCAGCACTTGGTTTTACAATTGGATCTAATATCGCTCCAAGACTTGTTCGAAGATTTCGTCCCCAACAAATTATCAGTTCAAGTCTAGGCTTAGCTGCGATTGGACTAGCGGTACTAAGTCAAGTTGGAGTTGTAAATGGACTTATAATAGTTGTAATTGCCTCAGTCATAATTTCTTTGGGACTTGGTCCCGTATTTGGGTTAACAACCGAACTTATTGTTGGATCGGCTCCTCCTGAAAAAGCCGGTGCGGCATCTGGAATTTCAGAGACTGCTTCGGAATTGGGAGGCGCACTTGGCATTTCGATCTTGGGCAGTATTGGTGTAGCAATCTACAGAAGCAGATTAGCTGATTTACTGCCCAAAGAAATTCCGCCTAATGTTGCGGAAATTGCCAAAGATACACTTGGCGCTGCTGTTGGTATCGCAAAAGAGCTGCCAAATGAACTTAGTATGACACTTCTTGAAACTGCCCGAAGCGCATTCGTTCAAGGAGTGCAGATAGCAGCTGTCATTAGCGCTATCGTTGCAATTGCTGCCGCATTTCTTACCGCAAAAATGCTTCGAAAGGTAGGAAAGAGTTCTTTGTGATATAAAGATCCCGACAATAACATATGATAAGTCACAAACTAATTATAGGTTTAAAGCTATTTAACCCCGGTATTAGAAGCTAAAGATAAAATTACAATAGCCTAGCAAATCTTCCCTAGAAGTTCTAGAATTGTACTTAAGATGAGAGTCTTAATTTTTGGTTCTTCAGGATCAGGAAAGACTTACGTTTCAACTGAACTTAGGAAATTAGGAATTAATGCTGTTGATGCGGATTCGGTTGAAGGACTATCTTCTTGGTTTGATGGCTCAGGAAACAAAATGCCTTATAAGGAAGATGCAGATGAGGAGTTTTTGAACAATCACTCCTTTCTTTGGGATAGGAAATTCTTGGAAGAGTACTTAAAAGAAAATCCAAACATTTATTTATTTGGAGCATCTGGAAATATCTTTGGGATGTTGGATCTTTTTGACAAAGTCTATTTTTTAAAAGTTAATCCTGGTTTACAAAAGGAAAGACTAGTGCACCAGTCAAGAGAAAATCCTATGGGTAACACTGAGTATCAAAGAGAAAACGCTGTAAGATGGGGTAGAGAATTAGAGAAGAAAGCTAAAGCTTTGGGAATTGGATTTATTGATGCCACACTTACTCCAGAGGAAATATTTAAGCTAATTAGATAGTTGCTGGGAAGTTATGGATTAGGTTCTGAGAGGGTGTTTTTGGAGCCATTCTTTTACTTAAATAGTTGCAAAGCCGCGGACATGAAGAATTTCATTTTTTGCCATTGGGCGGATATCTTTATGAATTAAAGTAAGTACGGCGATAGTTTTACCAGAAGCGGCCACAAATTCTACCTCCATGGCTTTTTCATCACCATATAAATGGACAATTGTACCTAAATCACCCTTTTTTAGTCCATACTCTTTTATGGCATGGGTAAGAACCACCATATCTAATTCGTCAAACATAATGCATTTCTCCTAAATTGTATTATACAGGATATGCAGTAACGAATCTAGGAGCTTTTTGATCTGGCTCCAGAATCCAGATTGATCTTATTTTTACAATTTTCTTACTTGGTGTGTTAATTTTTCCCTCTATAACATATTTGTTTCCATGAATGGACCCAGAAACATCTTTAACTTCTTGTGTAATAGCAATACTAAGTAGAAACTTTTCCAATAAAGAGGTATTAGTTTCATTAAAACCAACAGATCTGAAAAATTTAGCCTTTGACTTGCCTCCCGAATGTGTTTCTGAAAGTATATAATCTGTTAATTTCTCTTTCGGGATATATGCATTTTTGCGATTAGGAAGCTTCATCTAATCAATTATAGCACCGGGAAAACTAAAAAATCGGGTTACTGAATTTACCCCAAATGCAAAAAAGCGAATAAGTCGCGATACATGTAGGCGTGGCGTTTTTACTTCTGTTATAATTCAGCTATGAGATTGCTGCTAACTTCTTCTGGAATTACCAATAAATCAATTGAGAAAGCATTGTTGGAACTTCTTGGAAAACCTTTTGATAAGTCCAATTTGACCTTCGTTCCAACTGCCGCAAATGTTGAGGAAGGTGATAAAACATGGCTGGTTGATGACATGAATAATTTCAGGAAATTAAACTTTGTGTCTTTTGACATTATTGACATCTCTGCTGTGTCAAAAGATATATGGATTCCCAGTTTTGAAAAAGCTGATATTTTGGTTTTTGGAGGCGGTAATGTTCACCATTTACTGACGTGGATAAAAAGATCAGGATTAGTCAAGCTACTCCCCAAGTTTTTAGAAAATAAAGTATATGTTGGCATAAGCGCAGGAAGCATGGTCACTGCAAAGAACTTTTCTCTTTCTACCACAAACATTTTATACTATGAAAAGAATAAAAGTTTAAAAAATACAAAAGGATTAGGATTTGTAGATTTTGAGATAAGACCCCATCTTAATTCAAAATGGTTTCCAAAAGTAAGACTTAACTATCTTGAAAAGCTGGAAAAAGAAGCCCCGAATACTTTTTACGCAATTGATGATGGTACTGCTATTAAGGTTATAGATAAGAGGGTTACTATTGTTTCAGAAGGTATGTGGAAAAAATTTAATTAATGTGAAATTTGAAATAACAGCTTCTGATCCTTTTAAGATCCTCTCTTCCACCAAATTTGCGATGGAAAACGCAAAACGTGTAAGACTTAGTCAAAAAGCAGTGGAGCAGATTGGGCATGCCATTTGGCTTATGAGTCAAGATCAAGCTTTACAATCACGGATTAAGCCGTATCATAGAACATATACAACATTTTATTAATGGAGATTTTATTTTTTGTAGCAGCTTTTTTATCCGAAATTGTTGGGACAGTTGCTGGTTTTGGTTCTTCAACAATATTTTTGCCCCTCGCATTAATCTTTTTTGACTTTAAGACCGCGTTAGTCCTCGTAGCATTACTTCATATTTTCGGTAATATCGGAAGGATTAGCTTTTTTAGACATGGATTGGATAAGAAAACTCTTTTAGTTTTTGGCATTCCAAGTATTGTTATGACGCTCATAGGGGCATTGTTAGTGGCATATGTTCAACAAGATGTATTAAAAGGTATATTGGGAGTATTTTTAGTTATCTATGCCGGGGTTTTCTTTTGGAAGGAAGACTTCAAAGTAAAGCCGACATTATTTAGTTCTATAACAGGCGGAGGATTATCTGGTTTTCTTGCTGGTCTTATAGGGACAGGTGGAGCTTTACGAGGAGCATTTTTGACAGGTTTTGGATTATCCAAAGAAAGATATATCGCAACAGCTGCCACTATAGCCTTGATGGTAGACATAACTAGAATTCCTGTTTACTTCGCGCAAGGCTTCTTGGAAAGTGAATATTACTGGTTTATTCCATTACTTTTAGTTATTGCTTTCTTGGGCTCATTTACAGGAAAGCAGATAGTAAAACGTGTTCCTCAAAACAAGTTTAAAAAAATCGTTTTGTTGGCAATATTATTGATAGGCTTGAAGTTTATTTATGATTGGATCTGGGGGTTGATGTTATAATGAATTTATGATTGAAAAACAGGATGAGTTGTCAGGACAGCAAAGGCAGTCTGAGTCTCATGTACTAAAAATTAGTACATGGAAGAAAATCTTGTCAAAGAGGATTGTTGTCTTTGCTGCTTTTCCCATGGTATTGCTTTTTCTCGTTGTTGTTTTAATGATATTAACATCCTCGCCTTCATCTACAAATCAAAACCAAACGGATCACTCTAGGTATAGTCAGGGTAAAGCCGGTCTATTCGGGCAACAATGTGAAGGTAAAGGCTATAATAAATTAAGTACATTTCCTCTTGATCCTGAGGAGATTGAGTTGATTGTTCCCATGGGGAGAGTGCAGGATTCGCATGTTACGCCAACAGATCATCAATATATTATCCCCAAAGAAACTAAAAGTGGATCTTTAGTAACAGACAATCCAAGAAAATACGATATAAAAGCTCCGGCAGATGGTTATATTATAAATATTGAGTTATTTAAAGAACCGGTTGAGGAGGCATATCGAAAAGATCCGTATCAGGAAAATTATCTGGTTGTATTTGAGCATTCTTGTGATTTTTACATCAGGCTTATTCACATCGATACCTTGTCAGAGAAAGTGCTCTCATCTTTTAAATTCAGTAATCCTCAAGATCAGCATCCTTCTGCGCAAACCAGAATTCCGGTTAAAGAAGGGGAAGTTATCGGGACTGTTGGCCCTCACTCTTTTGATTTCCAGATTATGGATACCATGCTTAAGAACAAAGATATTATAAGTCCGCAAAACATAGATTTTTTTAGCTCGTATACTGTTGATACGTTTGACTATCTATCTGAACCTCTAAGAAGCGAGCTTCTTAAGAAAAATTTAAGGGAAAAAGAGCCTTTTGGTGGGAAAATTGGTTATGATAAAGAAGGAACTCTTCTTGGAAATTGGTTTAGAGTAGGAAGAGACAAAAACAATAGGGAAGCATATTGGACGAATAATATAAGCATTGTTTATGATCATATTGATGAAAGTCAGATTAGGATATCGTTTGGCAATTTTGACGGGTATCCCAAAGCTTACGCTGTCCGCGGCAACACGCCGGATCCCGCGACAATAGACAAAAACGCTGGTTTAGTCAAATATGAACTGGTACAGTTTGATTATTTTGATGAAAAAGGCAACCGTTGGGACCAAATCCATTTTGCCCAAAAATTAACTGCCAAAAATACAGAAGAAAGAAGGGGCGTAGTCCTATTTGAAATTCAGGATGACGGAGCACTTAAAGTTGAAGCTTTTCCGAAAGCAACAAGCGCAGAACAAGTCCCCGGATTTACCTCAAATGCCAAGATTTACGAAAGATAAACTATTGTAAGAATGTGATATAATGTTTATATGTTAAATTTTAATTCTATAATGATAGGAACACATCAACCAAAGGTATTGGCTGATTTTTATGAAAAAGTTTTTGGCAAACCAGCTGATTGGAATGATGGAAGTTGGTATGGTTGGCAAGTGGGAAGTACTCATTTGACAATTGGCGAACATTCAGAAGTAAAAGGTAAAGCTAAAGAGCCACAAAGAATAATTCTAAATCTTGAGACGGAGGAAGTGAAAGGAGAATTTGATAGAATTAAAAAAGAGGCAAAAGCAAAAGTCATAAAAGAACCATACGAAATGCAGGGCGCGTGGATTGCAACTTTTGCCGATCCAGACGGAAATTATTTTCAACTCATGTCCCCTTGGGAAAATGAAAGCCAAGCCAACTAACATATTCTCCACCTTCAATAAGTTCCCCCACCTACTAATTGCTATGTCTAAAAGAAAAGATGGGTCAATGAAGAACAGCTCTTTTAATAGACAAAAATTCTTAAGTCAGTTTAGAATTGACAATAAAGACACAGTAACAGCAGGTTTGGTGCATGGAAACAATATCAAACACGTCTCAAAATACGATCTGGGAAAATTTATTAAAAATACAGATTCTTTAATTACCAATGAAAAAGGAGTTTTTCTTACAATAACAACAGCAGATTGTTTACCAATATTATTATACGATCCGAAAAAAGAAGCAATTGGCTTAATTCATGCAGGATGGAGAGGGTTAGTGCTAAATATTGTTGGTCATACAGTAAAACGCATGGGGAAAGATTTCGGAAGTAAAGCAAAAAATATAATTGCAGGAATCGGGCCGGGAATTAGCGTGTGCCATTTTGAGGTAAAAAAAGACATAGAAAAAAAATTTAAGAAATATCAGAAGGCAATAGAAAAAAGAAATGGCAAGATCCTTATTGATCTTAAAAAAATAGCTTTCTTACAATTACTGGAAGGAGGAGTAAAAAGAGAAAATATAGAAATAAACCCAGAGTGTACATTCCACAAAGAAATATACTTTTCCTTTAGAAGGGATAGAGTCTTGCCTCTAAAAGCCCAACTTGTGGTTATGGGATTGACTAAGTAATGCATGATGGTCTACTATAATATTGATGCGGAACTATAAAATCGTTGAATGGATTTTAAGAATCGCGGTATTTGGAGAATTTGTAGGGCATGGAGTTTTCGCACTTTTGGGAAAGAAAGATTGGCTTAACTGGATTTCCCAATTAACAGGGGCTTCAGATGTTTTGGCGGTTCAGCTCCTAACTCTTATTGGAATATCAGATATTTTAGTAGGTTTTATTGTGTTGATAAAGCCAATAAGAATTGTAGTTTTGTGGGCGGCAGTTTGGGGATTCTGGACAGCTATTATTAGGCCAATCGTTGGTGAGCCAATCTGGGATTTTGTTGAAAGATGGGCTAATTGGGGGGCGCCTCTTGCGCTCCTTTTTATCTTGGGTTTTCCCAAGTCACTGAAAGACTTGTGGAAATTAGGAAAAGACTAAGTCTAGCAACACCTTATAACTTAAGTAAATTCTAAGATCATGGGGCGGTGGTCGGAGATATTGATATTTGGAACTTCAAAGTTTATAACCTTAATCCCAGGAGAAACAAGAGTATAGTCCGCAAACTTATGCCTTCTTGTATAAAGACTAGTTCTCGTGGAAGATATATTATATTTCTTAATTAGGTTTGTTAAATGATTTTCCAGTATTTTGAGGCTTTTTGTATCAGGATCTAGATTGAGATCTCCTACAACAATTTTTTCACCATATTGTTTTTGAATAAATTGTTCTATTTTTCTTGATTGTCCTATTCTTTCTTCACTGTCTTTGTTACCGCCAGAAGAATCCGGAGTCCATATTCCGTGCAAATTATAAACATTGAGTATTTTATTTTCTGACTTAACTTGCACAAATTGTAGTTTTCTTGAAGTTTCAAGATAATTCTTTCTCTTGATTATCCCTCCTTCAACATGATGAATAAATATATCTTCATAGAATGTAATATTAAAAGATTTTTTTACAAAAATTGCTATGCCAAAATAGACTTCGAAATCAACAAACTTTGTCATATCATATCCTTTGAAAGTTCTGGCAAAATATCCTTTAAAATCTTTTAACGAGATACTAAGATCGCCAAAAATGTTCATTCTATATCCAGAGCTTTCAAAAATACCAGAATTGCTTTGGGATACTTCTTGAAAACAAAAAATATCAGTCGTTTCTGAATGTTTTTCTATAAATTCCACAAGAGGTTTATAAATTTTGCCTCCCCAGATATTTAAAGAAATAAGTTTCATATTTTTTATAAAATTTTATTATCTATTGACTTTCTTAGGATAATACTTAATTATTGAATTATATATGAATACGGCGATGAAAGAGAAATTACCTCTCATTGTAGGCATAGTTCTTCCATTTTTTTTGATTCTATATGTTGCGATTACTGCTTATGTTCCCTCATTTTTTGTAAAACCTAAATATAATTTTGTTTATACTAATAATTATAATAATGATTACAATATCAACGTAATCGATGGCAGGATTAATTTCAATCTAAGATATATCGATAGCACAAACAGAAACTATGTTTCCAGAAGAGAGCCCACATTATTCTTATATGACGTAGCGGCAGATAAGTCTACGCAAATTATACTTACTCAAGCTCAGGCATATATTTTAGATCCATCAAATAAATCACCAGATGGATTTACAGTTGGAAGAAGCGAATATAACAGCTATTCATATTTTCCATTTTTCTTTGGTGGCAGCAACAGAGGAGTTTATCTTATGGGTAAGGGATTAAATAGGAAGATTACAGATCAAGATTCTTATTATTTTAAGCTTGTGGGGTGGGTTGTAAATGAATGAACAGGATAAACCTAAAGTCAATCAGGTCTTAACTGATCTGTCAACGCTTATTAAGAATAACCTGGTAACTGAAAAACAGGTTTTAGGCGTTATCAGGGAGGCTGAATTCAAATCTGAGCAACCCCATTCATTACAAGAGAAAATAAATCTTCAGAAAATATTGTATTATATTGGCGGATTTATTGTTCTTTTAGGCATTACATTTTTCTTTTATCAAAATTGGGAGACAATGAACCAGGTTTCAAAAACCATTCTTACTCTTGGGGCAGCGGTTTCGGCTTATGCTCTTGGTTACTATTTTTTCAAAAATACCCCAAGTAAAGAATTTGGCCATGCTTTCTTAGTGATATCAGCGGCCTTATTCCCGCTTGGAGTTGGTACTTCTTTGGATGCTATTGGAGTGTCGGCAACCAGAAGTGGCGGAGTTTCGGTGAATTCTGCTGTACTTTTTATGATTTTCTTTGTTTCCTATTCAGTCTTAAGAGCTGCAATTTTCTTGCCTTTTTCAATAATAGCAGCATCAACTTTATTTTTCAGCCTTACAAATTTCTTATTAAAGGATGCAGGAGTTATACCCCATTTTTATGAATATCGAGTCTTGGTATTGGGGGTAACTTATATATTACTAGGTTATTATTTCTCCCAGACTAATAGAAAGTTCATGATAAATTTGATGTATGTATTTGGTTTATTAATGTTTTTTGGCGTAAGCATGTCTTTACAGGGATATTCTCCTAGGGCCAATTTTTTTTGGCAGATTGCGTATCCATTCTTATTAGTATTAGGATTTTGGGGAAGCATAAAGCTTCAAAGCAAGGCATTTTTACTAATGTCTACATTATTCACGTTTGGCGAAATACTTAAATTGACTGCAGAGTATTTTAGCAAAAGTATCGGATGGCCGGTTTCTTTAATTATCGCTGGATTGATTATCATGGGAATTGGATATATGAGTTTTGAATTAAACAAAAGGCTTATTATAAAATTAACAGATAACAAACAGTCGACAATTCGAAATACCTCTTGAGTTAAATTTGGATGAAAATTATAAATATTGAAAAAGTTACCAAACATCATCTTAATGCTCCATTATTTACCGGTAAGGTCACCAGGCAGTCTCCTGTTAAAGATGATGAGGGAAGCGATTTAAGTATAAATTATATACATTTTCCTAAAGGAGTCAGAAATAAGTTTCACAAACATTCAAACGACCAGGTTCTTATTGTTCTTAGGGGCAATGGGATTGTTGAGACAAAGAATAAAACATTCAAGGTTAAAAAAGGAGATGTCATCTGGACCAAGAGAGGCGAAGTGCACCGTCATGGAGCAGGCTCCAACTCTTCTTTCTCCCATATCTCTGTCACGAGATCCCACACCCAACTTACGCAGACAGAAAAATAGTGGTTTTGGTATAATCATGGTATGGATGAAAGCTCAGAAGAAGTAGTTGAAGATTTAAGAAAACCAGAATCCCTTGAGGGAAAAGTTTTTTTAGTTAAGAAGGCATTTGGAGTCGCATCCAAGCATTTTGAAGCCCGAGAAGGCAAAGAGAATCCTAGATATAGCCATCTAGAATCCGTTGTTGATCTTGGTCATGTTATCCAACTTAGTGATGAGGAAATGACAAAAACTCTTCGAAAATTTGGCTCTGATATTGAAAAAGCCCAAATTATCCCTGCGATTTATATAGGGGAAAGGGGCGGGGCATTAGTAGATGCAGTGGTCACAAGGGAAGGCGTTGACGTTAAGTCATTACTTCTACTTCATGAGTTTGTACATCGCGCTGCTGCTCAAGGAGAAATACAAAAAAATAAGGAACCATTCGACGAGCAGATGTATCAAATACTTGATTTTCCTAAAGAGGAAAGAGAAAAGATGAAAAGAAATTCTCTAGAGGAATATCAAGCTGAACTTGAAAACAGAAAAGTAGTAATGCGCATTTTTAATGAGGGGATTACCCAGTGGGCCACTCTTTATCTTGCTAATAAAGTTGAACAATTTAATCCTCCAATTACAGAGGAAGTTTATGCTGACGAAGTTTCGGCAATTATTGAGTCATTTCAATCATCTTTGTCTCATAGAGGATTGTCTACGGATCAAGTCGAAGATCTTATGCTTGATTTAGCACTGACAGGTGATTTTTCAAAGATTAGATCAGCCTTATCCGTGAGCGAAGATCGAAAACAAGATGGTTACAGCTCTGATTTTTATACTTGCTTACTATTAGGATCAGTACGCGATAACTATGTTCTCAAGACCCTTGATCGCGCTTTTGGACAATAGAGCTGGGTTTCATCGTAATTTCTCATGAACAATCGTTTTGTTAGGCAAAATTATGAAAAGTTGCTGATAAGTATTTAGCAAAAAGACACAAATTCAAAAATGACAAGTGTCTTGAAAAGCTAATATATTTACTTCCTTCTAGCTCGACAATCCTTGACATTGGTTGCGGAGCAGGAATTCCGATTGACAGTTTCTTAATTGTCAAAGGACGTAAAGTAATTGGGATTGATATTTCCAAGAGGCAATTTGCCCTTGCGAAAAAACTTATTCCGCAAGGACGATCAGAAGTTAAATATGTCATATCTTAAAGAGAAAGAATACTTGGTTGATGCAGTAGTTTCATTTTATGCAATTTTCCATACTACTCGGGACGCCCATCAAGATATTCTTAAAAAGATTTATTCGTTCTTAGGAAAAAATGGGTTTATTTTAATCACAATGGGCGCAAGTGAATGGGAAGAGAAAGAAGATAATTTTTTTGAAGGAGTAATGTATTGGAACCATTATGGCGCAAAGACAAAAAGAAGATTAGTTGAAAAAATAGGATTTAATGCGCTGTTGGATGAGATAGACGCATCTGGCGGCGAAAAACACTAAGTAATCCTCGCACAGAGAGCTTGATACAAGTTTCTAACCAGTTTTATCATTGACCTGCCAGAGGATTGCGCAGGCATAGGTGCGATATGGAGACCATTTTTTAGAGATTTTTTCAATTTGCTTTCGCGTTGGTTCTTTTCTAAAACCATAAAGTTTTTTGATTGCTTTCCGAAGCCCTAAGTCTCCATGAGAGAAAACATCTTGACGGGCAAGAGAGAACATAATAAACATTTCAGCTGTCCAAGGTCCAATACCTTTTATTTTTGTAAGTTCTCTTATTGCCTCTTCATCTGTCATGTTATCGAGTTTTTCAAATTCTAATTCTTTATTTACCACTTTTTGAGCTAAAGATTTTATAAATCTTGCTTTTGCATTTGATGTTCCGGCTGCTCTTATTTCTTCGTGTGTTAATTTTGTAGTATATTCGGGAGTTATTCTTCTGTCTGGATACAGTTTTTGGAATCTTTCATAAATTGTCGCACTTGCCTTATCTGAAAGCTGTTGATTTATGATTTCGCCGCAAAGCTTTTTGAAATAATCTTTTGAAGAAGCCTTTTCTAAAGGATAAAGATCTTTTATTGATGCATAGAGAATAATATCAACTTTCTTGAAATGGTTTTTAATTTTTTGAAGAAGATGATTTTCTGCCATTTGTGGTATAATAACATATATGACGCAAAAGAGCGAGGAAACATTTAAAGTAAAAGGCGAGAAACTTCTTGGGAAAGTGAAGGAATTGGTGCGTGAGGGGAATGTCAGAAGAATTATCATAAAAGACAAAAAAGGCAAGGTTTTGGTTGAGTTTCCCTTGACCTTAGGAGTTGTTGGAGCGGTCCTTGCTCCAATGCTAGCTGCAATTGGTGCGATCGCTGCACTAGTTACTGAGTGTTCAATAACAATTCAAAGAGAAGTGGAGAAAAAGTAATATTTATTCTAAGTTGCTACATGCGATCTTTATCCCTTCGCTAAATGTTGGATACGCGTGAATCATCCTTGCAAGCGTTTCGGCTTTTACTCTTAGATTGATAGCTAAAGCAAGCTCATGGATCATCTCACCACCCCTCGGAGCAACAATTGATGCGCCAATGATAACTCCTTTTTTATCAGTAATTACTTTCACAAATCCATCGAACTCTTCAGAGGTATTAGCACGTCCCAATATTGAGATTGCCGCAAGCCCCTTTTTAATTTTGATTCCCTTTTCTTTGGCCTGCGTTTCTGATAATCCAATAGAGGCAACTTCAGGAGTTATAAAAACACATCTTGGGATAGCCTTATAATCAACTGAGATTTTATTGCGTGAGAAAGCGTTATGGGAAGCGATATAGCTTTGATATTCTCCAGAGTGAGTAAAAAGATATGGCCCAACTACGTCTCCTGCAGCAAAAATATTAGATGAGGTTGTTTGTAAATATTTATTTACTAGAATTCCAGAATGGTTAATTCGAACTTTCGCCTTTTCAAGACCAAGATCAAGATTAGGAGTTTTGCCTGTTGCGACAAGAATTTCTTTAACTTCGGTTGATTCATGCTTTCCTCCATAAACATAAGAGACAATTTTTTTACCATTGACTTTTTCAACTCTATCCACAGTAACACCATTTAATACTGTTATTTTTCTATTTTCAAATAGAGCTTGCACCAGTTCAATTACCTCTTTATCCTCATTTGACAAAATGGTAGATCTTGTTGCTATCGTCACTTTTGTTCCAAAAATTGAGAAAATTTGTGCAAATTCACATGCTACTGGCCCTCCGCCTATAATAAAAAGTGATTCCGGAGGTTTTTTTAAGTCTGAAGCTTCTTTAAAAGTAATATATTCTGATTCTTGAAGACCAATAATCTTTGGAATAAAGACTGAAGATCCTGATGCAATGATAAATTTGCGAGAACTAAAGCGTATTCCGATAGATTCAATTTCATAAGGAGAGACAAAAGTGGCCTTATGGGGAACTACATGGATTCCGTTTTTTTCAAAAACTTCTTTTCCATGCGCTGCACCGGTTCTTGAAACAACCAGATTTTTTCTCTTATGAATTTGTTCAAAGTCTACGGATAAATTTTTTACATTGATGCCAAAAGCTTGTGCGTTTTTTATAGTTTCAAGAATTTCTCCTGATTGTAAAAGCGCTTTTGTTGGAACGCAGGCAAAATTTGGACATTCTCCGCCAATTACTCCTTTTTCAAAAATTGCAACCTTTTTGCCAATTCGGGCGGCATAATGTGCCCCAACGCTTCCTCCGGCACCTGAACCAATAACAATAAGGTCGTAATCATGTTTTTTAAGTCTTAACATTTTTCATTAACCGAAATTTATCGTCCCATTTGCTATAAGAATCAAAAGCCAGCCAAGACCAATCAACATGAGTCCAATCATCAGACGCATATAGCCTTTGCTTCCTTCTTTCCAATTTTGTATTGCGCTTATTTTTGTTCCTCCTGCGACAAGGAATAAAATAACAACTAATGGAAGTACAAAAATTATATTGTATAGAATTAGAAGGAGGAAGGCCGCGAAATTAAAATTTAACGAAAGAACAGTGATGATTGCCAAGTAAGGTGCTCCGGTACAGGGTAATTCAACTCCTGCAATGAACGCTCCCAAAAATATAACTCCTGGAATTGTTAGGTTTTTAGAAAACTTGTGAATCTTATTTGAGAAATATGAGGGTATTTGAAGAGAAAAACCTTTTCCATACCAGTAAAAATCTTTTATCTCAAGAAGGCCAGCCAGAATGATAATGCCTCCAACAACAAGAGCCAAATATTCTGCGACAAATAATGGTATACTTGCTAAGAAATAAATTAGCCCGAGACCTGCCAATAAATATGTGAGAAAAATAGCAAATATATATAATCCTCCCAAAGTCAAAAGTCTTCTTACCGATCCTTTGCCTCCCATTACAACAGATACCATAAGAATCAAAACTCCTATTGCGCAAGGATTTATCGAGTCAATTGCGGCAGATATGACAACTAACGATAGCGTTGGCAACTCAATTCCCATATTTTAGTCCTCTTATTTTTCCTAAAGCTTCCTGGACCTTAAAGCTTCTGCAAAGTTTGTCGGTTTTGTTTTTAAACTCACCGAATTCAATAATAATACAGTCTCCTGGTGGTACATTTGTATGGGGAGAAATGACGTAGTTTGCCGGATCATCAATTTTCTCTTGATAAAAAATTCCGTTTTGAGTTTTGTATACAAAAACCTGAAGCTGTCCTATGGCTCCATTTTGGCACATATAGTTGGATTTTAATGTAAGGGGTCCATTGTGAGTTCGAATAGATAATGAATTTGGAGTTATATAACCTCCTAATTCCTCGAAAAAATTGCCAAGGCTTGCGCTAAGATTGTCCACAACAACCCCCTCAAGATGAATTCTGGAGTCATTATGTTCATGAAGGGTAGATGTACCAACTTTATTTTCTAAACCTTCCGGATCTTCAAGTTCAATTTCTTCTCCGCAATTCCAAATTTCAAAATCAGCATGGTAATGAACAGGACCCTTACTCAAAGATACGGTATTGAGATAAATAGTGGAACCCATCAAAAATAATGTTACAGAAATTACAATTGCTACAATAGAAAAGAATAAGATTTTTTTAAGAGAATTGGACAATTTTTTGCTTGCCAAAGAAATAAATACAAGAATTAGCAATAAAATCGAGCCATAAATTGTGACTTGTATGGAATAGGAAGAAATTATTGTGTCAATTTGCATAACTATATCCACTATATGCAATTTTTATGTTTGGGGCAAGTGGTATTTGTACGTTAAACTTAGAAGCCTTAAGATTGACTTAAATACGATCCACAATACGAAACACGATAAGATAATATATATAGACTCAAATAATCTTAAATTTTCTATCTTAAAAAGATTGGAGACAAAGGGGACATAGGCAATTAAAGCTTGAATAGCAACCGTTACAAAAACAGCAAGAACAAGCCACACATTTGAAAAAAAAGAAGTTTTGAAGCGTGAGCGAATGATATAAAGCATAATAAGCTCAAGCATAACTATTGCTGTAAACGCTGAAGCCCGAGCTTGAGAGGTCCCCTCATTAATGCTTATCGAAAATATTCCAAGTACGGCTATAGTCATAAGCAGTCCGTATATGAACATCTCTGCCAAGAGTTTTTTATTAATGATTTTTCCTTGAAATAATTTTGGAGAATGATTTAAAATTCCCTTTTCGGGAGGATCAAGTCCCAAGGCAACTGCCGGCAGCCCGTCTGTAACCACATTTATCCACAAAAGCATAGTTGCGGTCAAGGGAAGTTTTTGGAAAATCATTAACCCGATAAAAACTACCAAAACTTCTCCGATATTACATGAAAGAAGATAATTTACGAATTTAGAAATATTTTGAAATATTCCGCGTCCTTCCTCAATCGCAGAGACGATTGTTGAGAAATGATCATCCAAAAGAACCATGTCTGAGGCTTCTTTCGCGACATCAGTTCCAGAGATTCCCATTGCAATTCCAATATCTGCTCTTTTTAGAGCGGGAGCATCATTTACTCCGTCTCCAGTCATGGCAACAATATGGCCTTTTTTCTTAAGCGCATCAACTATTCTCATTTTTACGCTAGGATTTACCCGTGCATAAATACTTATATTCTCAACTTTATCTTCAAATTCCTGATCAGTCATTTTGTCTAAGTCGTCTCCAGTTAGAGTACTGCCTGTAATTCCAACGTCTTTCGCAACTGCTTGTGCTGTCAGACTATGATCGCCAGTAATCATAATCACACGAATACCAGAATTATCCAGATTCTCGATAAGGCTTTTTACTTCTGCTCTCGGAGGGTCAATCATGCCCTGGATTCCAACAAATGTGAGGTCTTTCTCAAGATTTTTTTCATCTTTCAATTGTTCTTTATACTCCGCTTCAGTCAGTTTTTTATATCCAAATCCAAGGCTCCTTAAGGCTTTGGAGGACATCTCTTCATTGATTTTCAGGATATTTTTTCTATCCTCCCTTGTAATCGTTGGTTCTTTTTCTTTTTTTAATACATAAGAACACTTTGCTAAGATAATTTCCGGGGCGCCTTTTGTGTAGATAAGATAAGTTTCTCTATCTCTTAGAACTATAGACATAAGTTTTCTTTCACTCGTGAATGGAATTTCGTGTACACGGTCTAGATTGGTATTGACTTCTCCTTTTTTTGCACTCACAAGAAGGGCTATTTCCGTAGGGTCTCCTATTTTATTTTCAGAAGACAAAGAAGCGTTGTTGCACAAAAGGCCAATTTCAAGAAGGAGTTTAAATATGTTCGGATTGACCTTTTTATTCCTCAAGCTAAATTCCCCAGAAGTTTCGTATCCAACGCCAGAAACCTCGTAATTTAGGCCATCATAATAAATATTGCGAACTGTCATCTCCCCGCGAGTTAAAGTGCCTGTTTTATCAGAGCAAATAATATCAGTTGAGCCAAGAGTCTCGACAGAGTTTAGCTTTCTAATAAGCGCATTTTTTTTAAGCATTCTTTGTGTGCCAAAAGCTAAAGAAATAGTTACAACCGCTGCCAATCCTTCAGGGACTGCAGCAACAGCCAAAGCAACGGAGGCTATAAAAGAGTGTATAATCCGCTGAGTAAGAGACAGTGTATTAAAGTCTTTGGCAAGAAACACAATAAAGACAAAAACAAGAAGACATATTCCTAAAATAATATATCCAATCATTTTTCCAACCTCATCTAATCTTTTTTGGATTGGTGTTTGGTCCTCTTTTGTCTCGGAGACATCCCTCGCGATCTTGCCGATTATTGTTTGGTTTCCTGTTGTTATTACAATTCCCATTCCGCGTCCTGAGGCAACCGAAGTACCAGAGAAGACCATATTTTTCTGATCAGCGATTTGTTTGTTTCCTGTTAAAACATTTACTTCTTTTCCAACAGGATTGGATTCTCCGGTAAGAGGCGCTTCGTTTACTCTTAAGCTAAATGCTTTAATTATCCTTATATCTCCCGGTATTTTTGCTCCTTCTTCAAGAACCACAATATCTCCCGGAACAAGATATTTTACGTCTATTTCCTGTGTTTTACCTTGTCTTACCACTTTTGTTTTATATGCAAGAATTTTTTTAAGTGCTTCTATTGCCTTTTCCGCCTTGAACTCCTGGACAAATCCCAAAATAGTCGTCATCAAAATAATTGCAAGTATTAATCCTGCCTCGATAAGATTTGAGGCATCACGATCTCCAAGAAAATAAATAAAAAAAATTAGGAAAGTTGCGGCAAGAAGAATAATGGTTAAAGTGTTCTTGAATTGTTTTAAATAGAGGGAAATAAGTGATGCTTTTTTTGGAGGCTTAAGTTGATTTAACCCGTACTCTTTAAGTCGTTTTTCTGCCTCATCATTTGACAATCCAGATTCAGTCGTGTTAAGTTTTTCTAAAATGCTTTCTATCGGTTGAGAATAAGGGTTTTGTAACTGCATAATTTAACTATACGTAAAACGCTTAACCTTGACAAGCAGTTTTATAGCATGTTACTATCCGAAACATTATGACAATGGAGTATTTGAAAGGAGAATTGTTAAAAACTGGTAACCCGAGTGATTCAGAATATGCAAAGGGGATTGCTGATATGCTTAGATCAAGAGGTGCAGATATTCCTTTACCTTCAGAATTTCGTCAATTTACAGATCGAGAAAAAGAATCTTTAAAAAACGATGGAGCAATTATTTATGAATTAAATGGAGAAACAATTTTAGATCAAATGAATAAAGGAAGATTATTTGGGTATGTAGCGCGTGGAGGAAATAGATTGCTAAGGGTACCATCATTGAGAACTCAGGTGGCTATTTATCTTGATCCAGAAAAATTCTTTATATCAAATAGCAATAAAGAGTTATTGGCTCAGGAAAAATTAGCTGAGAGGGATAGTCAAGAATTAAGAGATAAATTGGGTTTTGATAGTTTAACTGTAATTATTCCAAATCAAGCATCTACTCTTACAGAATTAGCTTTTAAACATTTAGATGAAACAGGAGTTTGGTTATTTGGGAGAGGCTATAGTTATCTTTATGGTAGAACTAACAATCCAGTAAATGAAACTGGATCTAATGTTGCTCATGTTGGCAACTCCAACCCTAGTAATGGTATCAGCATCGGTTACTGGCCGAGTCGCAATGGCAGTCGCTGGGTTTACGTTGTTCGACTAATTGTGGCAATAAGATAGACAGAATCTAATCCTTGACAAATGGCCTTGTAATTTTTTAAAGTAAATTATGGGGATTTTTGGTTTGATGTCGGGAAAGAAAAAGAGCAGTAAAAAGGCGATAGCTCGTAAAATTATTCGTTCAAAAAGAAAGCAAAGAAAAAAGTCCAACAACTGCGAATTCTGCTAAAATCCATTCCTTTACGCCTTAAATATGATTACTGAGGCGATGGAGAAGTAAATAAGAAGACTAATTAGGTCTTGAATTGCAGTTGTAAAGGGCCCGGAACCAACCGCCGGATCTTTGTGTTCTTTCTGGAGAATTGTTGGCATAATAAGAGATACCGCTGGTGCAATGGCCATACTTATGAACATAGCAAGTCCTACAGTGAGAGAAATAGGAAAAGATTTAAACCAAATTAGAGCAAAAACTCCTAAGCATATTCCAAATATTAGACCGAGAAACAATCCCAATAGCAGTTCCTTAAAGAGATATTTTACAAAGCTAATTCTCTCCTTTCCTAAATTTCTAATATATACTTCTTCTGTTTGGTGTCCTACGGCATCAGCCATATAGACAATAACAGGAATAAAGTACGCGAGATCTAAATTTTGTAATAGCACTTTTTCAAACTGAGAAGCGAAAATGGCGGCAATCATTCCTCCTGTTAATCCGACAAAAAGCCATGGGACTCTATGTCTAATCAAGAGCGAAACACGTTCTTTGGCGTCATCTTCTAATTGCGAAGACTGAAGTGTTGCCATATAAGTTTATATTTATCATATCAGATTTTTTATTTTGCCTTAACATCTTTTTTATTGGCGCATAGGATTTACGGTGGATTGGGGAGATTCCATGTTTTTTTAATGCTTCTTGATGCGCTTTAGTTCCATAGCCAACATTTTTGGAAAAATAATAATATGGGTATTTTCTCGCAAGTTTTTTCATGATTCTATCTCTTGTAACTTTAGCCAAAACCGATGCGGCAGAGATTGAATAGTGAAATAATCCTCCTTTTTTAATTCTTCTTGATTTATATTTATAAAGTCTTAGAGTTTTTCCTCCATCGACCAAAACAAGTGAAATATCTATTCCGAAATTTGCTTTTAAATTTTCCAAAGACAAAAACATTGCTTTTCGAACTCCTTTTTGGATTCCAAGAACATCAATATCTCTTTCGCTAACAATTCCTATGCCATATCCAGAAGATTTTTTGCAAATCTTATGATAGGCTTTCTCTCTTTGACTTTTAGTCATTTTTTTACTATCCCGAACGCCGGCAACTATCTGATTTTCCGAGTGGATAACAACAGAGGCAGCAGTTACAGGACCGGCCCACGGGCCGCGTCCTGCTTCGTCAACGCCCGCGATATTTTTAAACCCTTTTTCCCAAAGCGATTTTTCCAAAAATAATGTAGGAGTGATCATGTAACATCGTTCTTAAATTCTTTTAAAAGTTTTTGAATTTTTGGATTTATTACTATTTGGCAATAGGCAGATGTTTGATTTTTTTCATAGAAACTTTGATGGTATTCTTCCGCTTTGTAGAAGGTCGAAAAAGGGAGTATCTCCGTTACGATTTTTGAATTGAATTTTGCGGATTTCTCTAATTTTTCCTTAGACTCTTCGGCTGATTGTTTCTGCTTTGCAGAATGGTAAAAAATTATAGATCTATATTGCGTTCCAATATCTGCCCCTTGGCGATTAAGTGTTGTTGGGTCATGCGTTGCGAAGAATACGTCAAGAATTTTCTCATAGGAAATAATAGAAGGATCAAATTTTATTTGAATAGATTCAGCATGTCCCGTTGTACCCATCGAAACTTGATCATAAGACGGATTGGAATTTTCTCCTCCCGTACCTCCTGCGTAGCCGGACATAACAGATACAACGCCTTTTAATCTTTTAAATATCGCCTCCGTGCACCAAAAGCAACCCCCTCCTAAAGTCGCAGTTTCAAGATTCATAAGTCTATTTTATCAGATTATTCTATTGACTTTTGGATCTTTTAATGAAACACTAATTATTGGAAGGGGGTGATAAAAATGGATGCAAAAATGAAGGCATGCTTTACTCCACACGCCATGATGCACGGTTTATTTGGTATTGGTTTGGGAATAATTTTGGTATCGCTTATCCCGGGGCTTAATTCGCTGTGGCTGGGAGTGGTGGTCGCGGCCGTTGCTTTGGCCGTGGACATGATGCGTAAATAGATTGCTGTAATATTTTTACGGATTTAATCGACGTTGTATATGATGAGTGAGCCTTATCACGAGTTTGGACTGGCTCAACAGCCCCAAAAAAAGATCAGTATTCATTGGATTGCTCAGGAGATACCAGATGTAGTTTCAACTATTCTCGGTATAGTGATTGTTATAATAGTTGCTATAGTGTCCTATAACTTAGGAGCAATAAAAGGTCAGCCGATAATTAGAGTTATCGGCGGATCAAGTCAAGTTTGCCAATACGATCAAGCTCTGAGAAAATAGTTACTTTGTGGTAATGTGAATTCTTGCCTGGTCAAGTATTGCGGGAGCTTTAAGCTGGGTTTTCATTTGCACTTTATATAATTTGTTTCCCTGATCTAATGTAATTGGTTTTGAAACCAAAAATTGAGGTGTTCCTCCTTCCATAGATACCTCTGAAAACCACACGGGATGTTTGTCTGTTTCATTGAAAAGTCTCACATAGGCAACTTGATTTCCCGTAGGTATTCTAACCGATGCCTCAAAAACAACGCTCTTGATTGATGGATATTGGGAACTGTCAATATACGCCTTTAGGCCGCCTACATCTTCCCAGTCTTCAGCAGAACTTGATCCTGATCCAAAAGGCACAAAAAACTCCTTTGTTTGAGAAGTTGCATTACTGGCTGAAACAGGAGATTTTGTTGGTGTCGCATTTTTTTCGCTGGATGGCGAAGCTAGCTTAACCGATGATGTCGCTTCATAAATTGCCGCAATACAACTATTTGGACAAATTTGAGACGGTTCTCCCTGGTTTGCTGTGTTTTGGGCAGGAGTAACTAGAGTATTTTCCTTTCCGGAAGATTTATTAAGATCTCTAAAGTATACAAAATCCAGATAAGCCAGGTTGATAAGTATTATAAGTAGTACTATCAAATTAAGTATTTTAAAGGAGAATATGGTGTTAGGGTTTTGGTTATTTTCCATAAGATGTATATTCTATACTTAACTGTAATTTAAATTTTAAACATTTGCAAATTCTCAAGATAATGATTTTTGTATGTTATACTTGGATTGTGAGCAACCAAAATCTTCCTTCTTTTTTGATAAGAATGGGACTGGCTTTTGTTTTTCTATATGCCGCTGTCTATATGACCTTTGCTCCTGAAAAATATATCATTTATTTTCCTGATTTTATGAGGACCTTGGTTCCGGGGAATCCGTTACTTCATATATTCGCTATTTTCGAAGTGGTCCTTTCAGTCTTTCTTATTATCGGAAGATTTACTTTTATCGCCGCGATTATTTCTTTTTTGACAATGTTGGCATTAACAGTTGTTAATTTAGATAAATTTTCTGTTCTTTTCAGAAACGTTTCGATAATCCTTTCCGCCCTTGCCCTCGTTATCCTAAGTAAAAAGAATGAACAATAATTTTAATAGACTAAGCAATATATTGATGTCTTTTGTCCTAATTGACAAGCTATTCGAAAAAGATTAATCTGATTGCGGCATCAACAAGAAGTACCCGGGCAGGAATCAAAAAGATTTTTAAGATGTCAAAAGCAATCAATACTCGGATAATACTTTCCTTTGTAACACTGCTTTTAGCGGCTTCTGTTATAATCGGCGGAACTATAGCCTTCTTCTCCGACACCGAAACATCGAAAGAAAATGAAATCGCGGCAGGAGCAATAGATCTTAAGATTGATAACACAAGCTATCTCAACCACGCCACGTCTTCGGCAACCACATGGGAGCTTAAAGATCTTACCCCAAACGACTTATTTTTTAACTTTACCGATATAAAACCAGGCGATGAGGGCGAAGATACCATAAGCATTCATGTTGATGATAATGACGCGTGGGCGTGCATGGATATGACGCTTACCAAAGATGATGATGTTGACTGTACAGAGCCTGAACTTCTCGATGATCCAACGTGTTCAGAAAATGATGACTTAAATGATGGAGAACTTGGGGGCTTACTTAGTTTTCTTTTCTGGACGGATGACGGAGACAATGTATTTGAGACTCACGAATCCGTTATTGCGTCAGGATCGGCGTCGAGTGTTTTGGATAGCAATATTGTTTTGGCAGACGCGGTTACAAACAATGTCGGCGGCCTTCCTGGAAATCCTTTGACTGGAGGTCAGACATACTATATTGGCAAAGCGTGGTGTTTTGGCACGCTTACTCAAAATCCAGTTGCCGACAATAATGGAATAAGTCCTATTGTTGATTCAGGAGTACTCTGCGATGGGTCACTCTTGGACAATGCTTCGCAGACAGATTCGGTTATGGGAGACATAAGTTTTAGCGCGGTGCAATACAGAAATAACCCAAGCTTTACTTGCGATGGGACAGAGCCCTCAATTACTCCAACCCCTACACTTACAGCCTGTTTACAGGCAGATGTGATGCTTGTCTTGGACCGCTCCGGCAGTATCAATTCGGGAGAGCTAGGACAGCTTAAAACCGCGGCAAAAGATTTTGTTGACGCTTTAGGGCTTACCCCACTTGGTATCCATGCAGGGCAAACAAGCTTTGCGACAAACGGCAGTCTTGACCATATTCTGAGTTCCAATTCGGTGACTCTTAAGGCGGCAATAGACGCTCTTGTCTCAGGCGGATTCACAAATCTAAAATCAGGCATTGATTTGGCAACAGGAGAGCTAGCGGGAGTTAACGATAGAGCGGACATAACATCTCCTGACAAGATGATAATTATTACAGACGGACATCCAAATAGACCGTTTCCTTCAGCCACCGCTCCTGTCGCGGCAAAATCTTCAGCAGATATAGCAAAGCTGGCAGGAACTGAGATATTTGTAGTCGGAGTCGGAAGCGATGTCAATACTTCCTATCTGGAGGATGACATCGCGAGTCCCGGACCCGGACATTATTTCCCGGTTAGCGATTACTCGGATCTGGAAACAGCTTTAGAAAACCTAGACATTTGCGAATAAACAAGTAATAAGTATAAAGGATGAAGTATGAAGTTAAACCGGAAGATATTAGACAAAGAACATTTAAATTTGGACTTAGAATAATCGCACTTTGTAAAGAATTACCAAGAAACGAAGTTAATAGGATTTTAATAAACCAAGTGTTAAGATCCGGGACATCAATCGGAGCGAATTTGGAAGAGGCAACAGGCGCGCATACTAAATCGGAGTTTATTAATTGTACGAATATTGCAAGAAGAGAGGCGCGGGAAACGCATTATTGGCTGAAGTTGATTTATGAAATAAGTAATCAAATGATTAAAAATAAGATGAAAGATTTGATAAATGAGTCTAACGAAATCGTAAGTATACTTGTCGTTTCAGTTAAAAATTTGCAAAGAAATAACAAAAAGTGAAAAATTCATACTTCGAAGTTCATAATTCGAAGTTCTGAGAAGGGGGGTGATAAAATTATGTTACAGGCAATTAATACAAAAGTTTTACTAAGCGCAGTAACCATACTCGCGGCAGCAGCAATTGCAATCGGCGCGACATTCGCTTTCTTTAGCGACACCGAAACATCAACAGGCAATGTCCTAGCCGCCGGCGCAATTGATCTGAAGGTTGACAACACATGTTACTACAACGGTAACGCTTGTGTTCATGGTGAATTTGAAGGTACAGACACGCGATGTTCTTGTACTTGGGAACCGACTGATCTATCTGAAGAGCATTTGTTCTTTGACCTTTCTGATATTAAACCAGGAGATTGGGAAGAAGATACTATTAGCTTGGCAGTCGAGAATAACGAAGCTTGGCTTTGTGCTGATGTTACGCTTACGAGCGATGATGACAATAGCATCACAGAACCAGAAGCAGAAGATGGAGACCCTGATACCGCACCAGGAATTGGACTAGGTGAGTTAGCAGACGCTGTTAACTTCTACTGGTGGGCTGATGATGGAGACAATGTCTTCGAGTGTGTAATGGAACAAACATCTGAAGGCTTAGTGTGTAATCCAGACGCAGAAGGCTCAGAACATCTTTTACCAGCAGGTCCCATGGGGAACCTTGATGTAGACGAAACAGCAACAGTTGCCCTAGCTGATTCTGATGAAAATATCTGGGGATTACCAGGACCTATTCCTCAAGGAGGGGAAACTTTTTATATCGGTAAGGCCTGGTGTTTTGGAGACTCGGATATGACTCCTTATCCTCAGGGTGAGCAGAGTGGTCCTGATGAAAGACCAGTAACGTGTGATGGTTCTGATGTGAATAATATTACTCAGACCGATAGCTTCACAGCTGATATAGCATTCAGAGCTGTTCAGGCAAGGAACAATGATGAGTTCCAATGTGAGGTTCCAACACCAACCCCATCATAATTTAATCAGTGGTTGGTTTTAGAACAAAGGGAGGTTGCTGAAGTACAAAGCGCCTCCCCGGGACCCTGCGAGAGGTGAAGTTTGAATTGCGAAGTGCGAATTATGAAATCCAAAGAACTTCCGTATACCTCATAGCTCATACTTCATAATTCATAATTCATAATTCATAATTCTTTTCTATGCGTACGATATTCAAATGGATAAATATCCTTCTTTCGGTTGGGATTTTTTTTGTAGCATTGGGAGTGCTCTATGTTGCCATTCCGTATTTTGGCAATCAGGCTTTAGTAGTCCGTTCGGGATCAATGAGTCCAGCAATTGACGCCGGTTCAATTGTTGTTGTCCGCGCGGGCCGGGATTTCATTTCCCCAATTGCTTCTGCTCCTATATACAACACAGGCGATATTATTGCTTTCCGCTCTGATAAAAATCAAAATACCATCATAACTCACAGAATTGTCGGTACCAAGGCAGAAGCATCCGGCGTTGTTTACAAGACAAAAGGAGACGCGAACAAAGACGTTGATGGTTGGGTAGTCAAAGAAGAAAATGTTTTGGGAAAAGCTTCTTTTAATTTACCGCAGTTTGGATATGTTTTGGCTTTTGCGAGATCAAATTTAGGATTTCCGCTTCTTATTATAGTGCCAGCTTTATTTGTGATCTTGTTGGAGCTTTATAATATTACTAAGACTATAAGAGAGGCAACAAGTGTAAAAAAGATAAAAATTGTAAGAGAGATAAGAAGCCATCTGCATCATCCGCTTCACCTATCAGGAATTAAGACTTTTGTTCCGATTCTCTTGATTGGTTTGGCAATCCCAATCGCTTTCGCGTTTCCAAGCGATACGGAAACAAGTTCCAACAATGTCTTTACCGCCGCGGAGGATTTTTTTGTAGATTCATCTACAACTCCAACCCCACCGCCTCCTCCGACCGCGTTTGGAATCGCGGATCATATCGTGATCAGCGAGGTACAGATTGCCACTTCCGGCGCAACCACTAGTGATTTTGTTGAACTTTATAATCCTACATCTTCCAGTATCAATTTAAGTGGATTCCATTTAGTAAAACGCACATCAACAGGAACTTCTTCTGCAAATCTGAAAGCATTTTCTTCCTCTGATATTATTCCAGCTCACGGTTTTTATTTGTGGGCTAGTACAGACGGAGGGTATGCCACGCAAATTGGGGCAGATGTAAGTACAGGAGAAAACATTACAAGCAATAACAGCGTTGCCCTTTTAGATTCTTCCGATGTAATAGTTGATGCTGTTGCTTGGGGAAGTGGCCATACAGCTCCTCTTATTGAGGGAAGCGCTTTTTCAATAAATCCTGGTGCAAATCAAAGCATGGAAAGAAAAGCATTGTCAACATCAACAGTTGCTACAATGGATATTGGAGGCGCGGATGAGTTTAAGGGAAACGGTTTTGACTTGGATGATAATTCAACAGATTTTATTCTAAGAACTCTTTCTCAGCCGCAGAATAGCGGAAGTTTGATAGAAATGCCCTAATGTCATTCTGGGGAGTTCCGCTTAGCGGGACGACTCCAGAATCAGAGAAATATGAAGCAAATGTTTGTTTATATTATGGCAAATCATAGGCCCACTCTATATACAGGCGTGACAAACAATCTGATCAAGAGAGTTTGGCAGCATAAGCAAGAATTGATTGAGGGTTTTACGAAAAAATACCATTTACATAAGCTTGTTTATTACGAAACTGTAGAAGGAGAATTACAAGCGATTGTTAGAGAAAAACAAATAAAGGATATGAATAGACAAAGCAAACTGAAAATGATTTGGAAGTTCAATCCAGACACGCATGATTTATATGAATCAATTTCGGATTCTGGACAAGCCAGAATGACATAGGGAAAAATATGAAAAAGTTAGTCAGAATTTTAGTTTTGCTTCTTGTCATAGGTTTACTACTTAGGTTTTCAGGCGTGGAGCTTTTTAGGCCTTCGACAGTTCGCGCTGTTGGAAATTTGGTTGTTGATTTTCATGTTCCGGAAGGGGATCCTATTTTTACTGTTAACGACTTCAAGCCCTGCGACGTTGAAGAACGTACGGTTGATATTACGAATAATTACGACGAGCCTAAGCAAATTAGCATTATTGGAGTAAATACAGAAGAAACAGGAGAAATAGCAAATGTTATCCAGTTTGCAATCTCAAACGGCAGCGCCGATATTTACGGCGGGGCAACGGGCACAAAAACCCTAAAAGATTTTTTTGAAGACTCTGAGGATCCTTCGGGAGTTGTTTTGGCAATCCTAGATCAAAATCAGTCTCAAAATTTTTTCTTTACAGCTACTTTTGAGTGCGATAGCGGAAATGAATTTCAGGAGAAAAAAGTGGTCTTTGATCTTAGAATTGGTGTTTTAGTTGACTTTGGAGAATGTCCTGATGTTGAAGGGACTATAAAGGTATATTATCCTGAAGGTTGGCACGCGATTGTCGGGATGGACGAAAATCAGTATGGGGCAGACAAGGTATTTGATATAGGAGGAAATAATTTTGTTCAGTGTTATTTCCCGCCATCTGGCAACGAAGGAATCCAGACAAATTGGCTGGCAGCCGCGGATTTTATAGAGTCGCAAATTAGTGAGTTTATTGCCGATGGATGGACTTTTATCACCAATGGATTCGACTGGGGTTTGCCAATTCAAGAATATCTCGCCAAAAACTTCCTCTTTACGTTCTAATCCTACCAATTTTGCCGGATGTGGGACATGGCGTAGTCTAGATCTCCAAAAACTTTTTTTCGCGGATTAAATATGTTGTTTGGATCAAAAATCTTTTTTGTTTGTGCTCTCCGGTGATTGACCCTTTGTATTTTGAGATAATTGGATAGACCTGATTTGAGATTTCCGGTATTGCTTTTATCACTTTAGGATCGGCAATATCAACTAAAGGAATAATATGAAAATTACCGTTCCCTATATGTCCGGCAACAGTGTAAATAAATTCCGGATACTTCTTGAGAATGTTTGTTACTTGTAAAAGCACCTCATTAATGTATTCAGGTTTTATAACGAAATCATCTATAAATGGAACCGTATGCTTGTTTCTAATTTTTTTACGAAGAAGATTAAAGCTCTCGCGTCTTACAAGCCAGTATTTTTTTTCCTGGTTTCCTTCGGCAATTTGAATTAGAGGATGTAAGGGTTTAAGTTTCTCGCGAAGGATTGTCAATTTTTGATCTATTTCTTCCCTGTTGTTACTGGTAAAATCAACCTGCAAAACGAGTTTTGGAAGACTTCTCCCAAGGAACATGGAAAGAAAAGCAGGGAGAAAAGCAAGTCCTGCCTGAATCATGCCAACAGGTCCCAATTGTCTCATAAATTCTGGAAAATACTTAAGAGCAAGTTTTAATGTGTTGTCATCATATGATTCGAAACTTTCCGGTTTAAGAGCTGAAACTTCATTTATAATTTGTCCAAGATGAGACATATCCTTAAGATATATGATTAACATTCCCCGATGTTTGTGTATGGGAACAAGCTCCAAATCTCCTTCCAGAAGCATTCCAAGCGTTCCTTGAGCGCCAGTCCAAAGCTGAGATAAATCAAACGTATTCCTCTTTTTGTCTATAACATTCCAGAGAAAGTAGCCCGCTGAATTTTTGGTGACATCTGGTTTTGCTTTCATGATTAGCTCGTAATTTTCTGTAATAAGATGATGTATTTTTTTATAAATCTCCCCCTCAAAATCTTTTTGTATTAGTTTTTTTTCAAGTTCCTCTTTTGATAGGGGTTTTAACTCATAAGTATTTCCATCACTTAGAACCACTTTTACTCTTTTTACATATTTCTCTGTTTTGCCATATTGAAGAGACTTTTCTCCGCCTGAATTGTTGTTGATAATTCCGCCCATTGCGCAAATCTCACGGCTGGCAGGGTAGGAAGGAAAAATAAGATTGTGTTTTAGAGTTTCTATTTCAAAATCGCGATAATAAACTCCGGGCTCTGTGGTCGCGGTATTGTTATTTATTTTTGGTGTGTGGTTAAAATATTTGGCAAATTCAACGATAATGGAATCATTTATTGACCCACCAGACATATCTGTTCCTGCCGATCTTGCGGTTAGAGAAAGGGTAGGATTGTTTTTTTTATTTTCGCTTACTAATTTTACAAGTACCTTAACATCTTCTTCACCTTTTGGAAAAACAACTACCTGTGGTTTTATTTCAAAAAGAGAAGCATCATGACTGTATTCTTTTAGAGTTTCCTCATCGGTTAGAACATCGCCCTTTACGGTTTCTTTTAGCTGTATGAGTAGGTTGCCGTCCATAATTTGAAATTTTCAATTTTTAATGAATTTTTAATATTTAAAATTTAAATTTTCATTTCAAATTTCGAATTTTAAATTGAAAATTATAGTTTACCTATTGATTCTTTCTGGCAATTACTTTTCTTACCGTATCTTTTATTGCTTTTGTTCCCATTCCGTATTTTTCTAATAATTCTTTGGGTTTTCCTGATTCCGCGAATGTATCTTGAAGGCCAATAAATTCAATTGGCGTTGGCTTTGTTTTCGCCAGGCATTCCGCGATTGCCCCGCCCAAGCCTCCCATTACCTGGTGGTCTTCAACAGTGACGAATGCACGTGAGTCTTGGGCAAGACTCAAGATTGTTCCCTCGTCCAGAGGTTTAATGCTCGCGACATTGGCGACTGCTGTTTTTACTCCTTCCTGTTCTAATTCTTTTGCGGCAACTAGTGCGTAGTAAGTCATGTATCCTGTTGATAGGATCGTTACGACTGGATTCTCGCTAGTCCAAAAGATCTGGATTTTTCCTATTTCAAATGGAGTTTCAATAGTTGTCATAACAGGTGTTTTGTCTCGGGTGAGACGGATATAGACCGGACCGTCAATATTCGAGATCTTTTCGGTTGCTTTTTGTGCTTCCAGTGAATCGCAGGGGACTATAACTTTGATCCACGGCCAGGAGCGGGTCATAGCAATATCTTCTGTTGCCTGGTGCGTTGCGCCATCAGGCCCTGTCATAATGCCCGCGTGGTGACCGGCAATTTTAACATTTGATTGGTTATAAATAATAGTTGTTCGGATGGTCTCCCAGTTTTTGCCTGGAGAAAAAGTGGCGTATGAGGACATAAAAGGTATTTTTCCGCTGACTCCAAGTCCCGCGGCAATCGCGGCCATATTTTGCTCGGCTACTCCGCATTCGAAAAATCTGTCAGGAAACTTTTCCTGGAATTTGTTTGCCTTTGTTGACTCTGAGAGATCCGCGGTAAGCGCCACAACATTTGGGTTTTTTATGCCTGCCTCCAAAAGCCCGTCTCCGTAACCTTCACGCGTGGCTTTTTGCTCAACATCGTCATCGAATAATTTTGGATTAAGTTTTAAGTCAGGATTAAGCATATTATTGGTGTTCGCTTTCTATTTTCCCCTGCAAAGTTCTTAATTCTTCAAGTGCTTTTTTTGCCTGTTCGGGGTTTGGAGGAATTCCATGCCATTCAAACCTATTCTCCATAAAATCTACGCCTAACCCGGGAATAGTATGGGCAATAATAACTGTTGGTTTTTCAAATACGGCTCTTGCTATTTTGACCGCGTCAACAAATGCACGAATATTATTTCCGTCAACTTCCAAAACTTCCCAATTAAAAGCCTCATATTTTGCTCTTAATGGTTCAAGCGGCATGACGTTTTCCGTGAATCCGTCAATTTGAATATTATTTCTGTCAATTATCACGGTTAAATTATTGATTTTATACTTACCGGCAAACATCGCGGCTTCCCAAGTATTGCCTTCTTGCTGTTCACCATCGGATGCTACGCAATAGATGTGATGTCTTTTGCTGTTTAATTTTGCAGCCAATGCCATGCCAATTGCCTGAGAAATTCCTTCCCCCAAAGGACCAGATGTTGTTTCAACTCCAGGAAGAGCAGTTCTATGAGGATGTCCTTGGAGACGGGAGTTTATCTTGCGAAGTGTTTTTAATTCTTCAATTGGGAAATATCCGGACAAAGCCATCGTGGCATATCTTACCGGGCAGATATGGCCATTTGACAAAACCAGTCTATCTCTGTCTTCCCAATTTGGATTTTTCGGTTCATGCTTTAGGATATGAAAATAAAAAGCCGTAAAAATATCAGCCATTCCCAGAGGTCCTGCGGAGTGTCCTGATCCTGCCTCAACCAGCATTTCTATAATAAGCTTCCTAATTTTGACTGCTTTTATCTCAAGATCTTTTAATTTTTCGTCATGCAGTTCCGCTATCATCAATTCATCTTAACACTTACTTCAGTTGATTTTCAATGCTTATTTTCTTAGGACAATCATTAGGTCCGAGACATTGGAGGGTAGGCGGCCCGTATTTATTCCATCGCCGACTTTTTCAAAGAATGGAAATGTATTATTGTTTTGCAGGAACTCTTCAAGATTTAAATTGAGTCTTTTTGCTTTTTCAAGAGTTTTATAATCTCCAACTGCTCCTGCAAAGGCAGAATTATCCCAACCATCAGAATCAAAAGAGGAAATGACGACATCATTTGAAACAGTTCTTAGCGCATTTAGCACAAGCTCTTGATTTCTGCCTCCTTGTCCTTGTCCTTTTACTTTTAGAGTAGTTTCTCCAGCTGCCAAAAGTATGGTATGAGGAGGTGTTTTTTCAATAAGCATTTTTCCAATTGTTTGTGCGTCTGCCTGTAATTTGTCTGATTCAATAAGTATTTTATATCCGAAGTTTTTGGCTTTTTTTTCCATTGTCTCTAATGCAGTTTTATTGCTAGATATGAGAATATTAGAGATATTTCTAAAATACATATCTTCTTTTGGTGTTTCCAAAAGTTCATCAATAGAAAGACTAAGTGTTTCCCAGAGATTATATTTTTTTAAGATGTCAAAAGCATCCTCTTTTGTAGTTACATCTTTCACTGTTGGTCCAGAGGCAATAGTTGAAAGATCATTTCCTGGGACGTCTGATGCAATTAAAGTCACTAGGCGAGCAGGATAAAGAATTTTCGCCAGTCCTCCGCCTTTGACTAGATCAAGATGTTTCCTCACAACATTCATTTCAGAAATAGTTGCTCCGGATCTCAAAAGCATTTTGTTTGTCTCGATTAATTTTTCTAAAGAGATATTATAGGGATTAACAAGTAATGCCGATCCGCCTCCGGCAATTACAACTATAACAAGGTCAGTAATTGTTAGATTGTTAAATTGTTGTATTGTTTTTCGAGTGAATAATAGGTTTTTTTCTGATGGCAATGGATGAGTGCCAATCGTATACTCTATTTTTTTAAAATGTTCGGGAACAAGGTCAATTACAAAGCCCTTGATCAGATGATTTATTAATAACTGTTCAATATAATAGGAGAGTTTTGCTGAGCCTTTACCAAAACCAAGAAGAAATATTCTATGAAATTCATTGAGGTCAATCGTTAGATTTTGTATTGTAAGTCTATTATTAGAGATGGAAACATTTTTTTTAATGACTTTATCTGGCTGAATGGAAGATAAAGCAGTTTCTACTAGCTCTAAACACATCTTTCTTTCTGGAGTTTTGTTTAAAGCATCGAAATTTTTAACAAGTCTCATTAACTTTCAATTTTTTTGATTTTCTCGATTCTTCTAACATGACGTTCTTCGTTTGAAAAAGGGGTTTCCAAGAAAGTTTTAACTAGCTCTTTGGCTGGGTTTTCTTCTACAAATGCACTGCCTAAAGACAAAACATTTGCATCATTATGAAGTCTGGAAAGCTCAACATTCTCTTTATTAAAACCAAGTATTGCTCTTATGCCTTTTATTTTGTTTGCTACAATACATTCTCCGGCTCCAGATTTGCCAAATACAATTCCTTTTGAATCTGGATTACTAGAAACACCAATTGCAGCTTTTGAAATAAAATCCGGATAATCATCATTTTTATCGAACTCGAATGCACCACAATCTTCAACTTCGTATCCTTGTTCTTTAAGAAAAGCTTTAATTTGTTCTTTTAATTCAAACCCCGCATGGTCTGTTCCTAAATAGACTTTCATAAATACTGTTGTTACATTGTTAAATTGCTATATTGTTACGACCTGCCTAGTTGAAAAATATCGTAAAAATGTTTGAAATTATTTGCAATTTGGCTGATTGTTTCTTCTCTTGATATCTTACCACTTTTAAATTCAATAAGAGGTTTCGAGAATACAGTTCTTCCTATAGCAAAACCTATGACTCCCTTAATCAACCTTCCAGCATTTATCCATTGTTCTACTTTTTCCTTATTTTCTCCACGTCCTAAAATTACAAGTTCGACATTTATTCTTTCGTCCTCCTGAATTTTTTCAATGACTGCCTCATACTCGTTTTTGTTTTCCATTCCTTCCAATTTCCAAACATCAGGCTCAATTCTTTTTTGCCTAAGTTCATTTATTATGCTTATTAAACTTTCACTTTTGACAATATCTAACCCGCTTAACACTTCTAATAAGAATTTATAATTATTTTTATGGCAATAATCTGAAAGAATTTTTAATTTGGTCCAATCCGCATTTTGCTTGTATCTAATAAGTGCTTTTGCAAAAGTAGGTTTATATTTTTCAATATGCTCACCAAATTGATCTTCATACTCAAAATCAAATGTAGGATTGCCGCTTTTTTCTGTAGTTAGTATTGTAGTAAATCCCTGATCTTTAGCATCTTTAAGGATTGCGTCTCCATACTCTTCATCTACCAAAATTGCAGATTCGTCTTTTGAGATTCCTTGTAAAATAGATTTTTTAAAAGCTTCATAAATAATTTGCTTACAAGACTTTATATAATCTTTTTCTTCATCAGATAAGTTTACAAATCCAAACATTTTTGCAAAAGATGCACGGTGGTCAAAAGGAAGGATAAAAAGTTTTTTGTTGTAACCAAGATTATTGTTCATAAAGAAGACCTGTTTGAGCACCAACTTTACTAATCACCGACGTTGCGTTTCTTGCTCCATATAACATTGCTTCTTTTACTGATTTATTATGTAGAATTGCAGAGAGAAAACCTGAAGAATAGGCATCACCTGCTCCAGTTTTTTCTACAATTTTTGCTTCAATTATTCCCTGTTGAAAGAAATTCCCATTTTCTTCCAGTGCATATGATCCATTTTTCCCATCAGTAATAACCACAATTTTCGGTCCAAGCTTTTGCAAAGCTCTTAAAGCTTCTTTTATACTTGATACTCTATACTTATTACTTAATACTTTTTCCGCTTCTTCTTTATTTAGAAAAAGAATATCCGCAATAGACATTTGTTTTTGAATATCTTTAAAATCTCCGTTAATTTGCAAAGTTCCGGGATTAAAAGCAAGCTGGCAATTTGTTTTCTCCACAAATTCGTAAGTTTTGTCATATGTATTCTTCCATTCTTCACCAAGAGATGTTAAATAAATCCATTTTGTTTGGATACTATTGAAATTGAAATCATGATCTCTTTTTACGTGTTCTGAAAAAATAGTTCTTTCACCTTGAAAATTTATAATTGTGGAAAATGATGAATTCTGACCTTTTGTTTGTTTAAGAAATGAAGTTGAAACATTTTCTTTTTTGAGGGTATTTATTATTTTCTGTGCAAATTCATCATTTCCTAGTTCTGCCATAAGTCCTACTTTTAAACTCATTCTAGAAAGTCCAACGCTTACATTTGCAGCATTTCCTCCAACTAAAAGATCAACTTTGTCAACCGTAATTTTTTCACCAAATTTTATGCAAAGCTCGTTTGTTTCTGGAAGAAATCTGAGGTATTTTTTTGCTTCTTTAAGGGTCAAAAATGCATCGACTGTAGCATTTCCAACACATACCATGTCGAAATTTTGAGGCATGTTTGTATACTATCGAAAAGTCTTTATTTTTGCAAGAAAATATCTTTGTTGACATAGCTTTATATAAGTACTAATATAAATTTGTAATGAAAATCAACAGTCTTTTTTTAGATTTTCTGAAGTTTTTTCCGACTAAAGTTGCATATGCTCATTGTGATATTCCTTGTGGGATTTATGATCCCCATATGGCTCAAATGGCATCGCATACTGTTATCAGAATGACGCAGATGTTAAATGATTTAACTGCAGAAAAAGATATTCCATTTGAAGAAAGAAAAAAAATTATCCATCAAATCGCAAGACTAACTAAAGTTAAAGAAGAGCATGCAGAGCTTGTTAAGCATGAAATAAGAGTTTTATGGGCAGATTATTTTAAGGAAGAACATCTTAAAAAGTATCCGGATCTTCATAGTCTTATATTTAAAATACTAAAACTTGCTTCCAAAGCTAGACAAGAAATCAATATGGATGCTGCAAATGAACTTTTGGAGAATGTGCAAAAAATGGCAGAGATATTTTTTGAAACAAAAGGATTAAAATCAGTACGCGTTAAATCACCTTATCCCACAGGCGGGGAAATTGTGTTACAGGACGTCAGACGTCCCCAGTAAATAAATGCTCCTTTCAATCTTTAAGATTTCCGGCCACAGTATGGAACCTGCGATTAGAGATGGTCAGAATGTTTTTGTAAGTGGCATTTCTTACTTATTTTCTAAGCCAAAAGCTGGAGACATAGTAGCTTTTAGAAAGAATGAAAAAGTATTTGTAAAAAGAATTGCTAAAATTAATAATGATAATTATTTCGTAAGAGGAGATAATAGGGAAGACAGTCTGGATAGTAGGAAAATTGGGTGGATAAATAGAAAAGAAATTTTAGGGAAAGTAATTTTCAAAATTTCTAATTACTAATTCCTAATTGACCTAACCAAATCCCAATTCCAAAATTCTTAGAAATTAGATCAATTAGGTTAATTAGGTCAATTTATGTAGGTATGTTTTTTTGGATTTTCAATATAGCAATACTTCTAATAATTATTATTTTATTTATACTCCTTTCTTGGTTCTGGCCTCCTGATAGTCCATGGGCGCCATGGTGGAGGACAAATAAGAAAACCGCAAGAGCAATATGCCTTTTGGCAAGGGTTGGAAAAAAAGATATTGTTTATGATTTGGGGTCAGGAGATGGAACTGCACTTATTGTTGCTAGTAAAGAATTTGGAGCTAAAGGTGTTGGAATAGAAATAGACCCATTAAGGTTTTTAATTTCAAAAGTCAGAATTAAATTAAATGGCCTTGATAAGAACATAAGCATTGTTAAAAATAACTTTTATAATAAAAAAATTTCAGATGCGACAGTTGTTTTTGTTTATCTTGTCCCAAGAGTTCTTAGAAAACTAAAACCCAAATTCCTCAAAGAATTAAAAAAGGGGACGAGAATTGTGAGCTTAAGATATAAGATTGATTTGCCTTTAAGAAAATACGATAAAGAAAATCAGATTAGGATGTATGTGATTTAGTTTTGATCTAGAGAGTTGTTATTGGTCTTGATTGTACTATCCAAACTTTAGACTTATCATCAATTGCCCATTCTATGTCTTGAGGATTACCAAAATGTTTCTCTATCTTTATTGCCATTTTAGCTAATTCTACAACTTCATCATTGGATATCGCTTGCTTATTTCTTTTACTCTCCGGTACAGGTATTTCTTTATTTTGCCCGTCTTTAAAAACCAGCATATTTTCCTGAGATTGAATATCACGACTTTTTATCCTAAAAGTCTTTTTATCAACGATAAAATTGTTAGGAGTTATAAATCCCTGCACTAACATCTCTCCCAAACCATAACCGGCTTCTAACATAATCTCATTCCTATCTTTACTAATTGGATTAGCCGTAAACATTACTCCAGATGCGGCACTTTCTACCATTTTCTGCACAATTACAGCAACTATCATTTTATCTTCTGACAAGTCTTGTTGGGCGGCGTACGATAGCATCCTTTCTGATTTGATAGAATTCCAACATTTTCTGACATTTTCAATGAGATTGTCTTTAGTAACGTTTAGATAAGTTTCAAGCTGTCCTGCCCACGATGCAGATGATGAATCTTCCGCGACAGCAGATGAACGCACAGCCACTCTTTTCGCATCAAGCTCATCAAAAGCTTTAAGAATTTTTTCTTCAACATCAACTGGTAATTCTTGATTATAGAACTGTTGATAGGCATACGTGGTGATAACAAAGCCTGAAGGAACTGGAAATCCGGCATTTGACAATTCGCCAAGAGATGCTCCTTTACCGCCAACTGTTGTTATATCATTGATATTTATTTCATTAAAATTCTTGATGAATTTCATTCTTTTAATCTTTTAATTTCTCCACTTTTACCATTCATCTCTATAAAGTCATCGTCTTTTAAAACTTTTAAGGCATTGTTTATCCCCACAATGCATGGAATTTTGAGCTCCCTTGATACAATGGCAGCATGAGAAAGTATTCCTCCACTTTCAGTTATTACTCCTGAGACTTTTCCTAGAATCACAGTCCATGAAGGATCTGTATGAGCACAGACTAAAATATCACCTTTTCTGATTTTTTTGATTGCATCTTTTACCCATGGGCAAATTTTGACTTTCCCTTTAGTTTTTCCAGGAGAAACACCTAAGCCTTTTAATTCTTGTGACTTTCTCTTTCTTGCCGGGAATGTAAAGTAATTTTTTGGAGTATCGGTATATTTTATATTCACAGTGAAAATATTTGGTATAGGCTGTTTGAATCTAAATATACCAGGATGTTTATAAAGAAGCTGTAAGACTGAATTGTGCATTAGCTCAGTAAAGTCTTTAAATCCAAATATTCTCTTAATTTCTTTTTGATAACTTCTTTTTACAATGTGCTTATTTAACCAGACCACTTTTTTCATTTCGGTCATTATTTCATTTAATATCTCATAAAGATCGATTCCTTCATATTCCTTTGCGCAATTATATTTAACTTTCTCTAAGGTTTTAAGTTTTTCTTGAAGGACTGAACTTTCCAGATTGAATCCCGGAGGGGGACAATCAATAATTGATTCATATATAAAGTTTTCGCGATCAGTCGAGAAATAAGCATGAGTTAATGCAAAACCAAAAGCTATTTTTTCTTCATCATCTAAAGTCTTCCATTTGTCTTTGAATAAAGATTCTATTTTTCTTAAATCACTTATTGCATTTCTAATTCCTTCCTTTCCCAATTTCTCATATTTTTTTGGATAGGATAAAAATGAATTTACAAAATCTTCAACATTTATTGGTTTGAGGTTGAAATAGTAGCTGTAAAACATTTGCACATCTTCAAATTTTTCAGGCATCCCATAAAATGTTCTATACGGAATAGCCTTTAATGTAGGAAAATTGAAAGAAGTATTTATTGTTTTCATGATTGGTATTAATTTTCTTGATTTATAATCTTTACAATTCCTTTATTCGCATCTACTTCTACCAAATCGCCGTCTTTTAATACGTCTGTTGCGATATGCGTGCCGACCATGCAAGGAATTTTTAGTTCCCTTGATACTATTGCGGCGTGAGAGGTAACTCCTCCATAGTTTGCAACAATCGCTACACAACGCCTGATTGCAGGCATTAAGTCAGGGCGTGTATTATTTGCAACAATAATATCTCCGTTTTTAACTTTATCAATATCTTTAACGCCTTTTACGATTTTCGCTATGCCACGAACACAACCCAAAGACGCAGTCGTCCCTTTGAAACTTTTTACTGGTTTAGTTTTTTCAAGATTTAATATCTTCATTATCTTGTTAAAGTTTTTCTTTCCATAAAAAACGCCAATTTTTCCGTTTATTTGCGCCATAACTCTGAATTGTTTTCTCTGGCTCAAATCGGGATTACTAAGCTTGGCATTTTTTCTCACTAAAGACTCAAGTTCAGAAAAAGTGTACCAACCAAGTTCTTTAAAAAGAATTCTATGACTTTTGGATAATAGCTCTTGAAATAGGAAGTCAATTCTTTCATACAAATCTGATGCGTAATTATCAATATAGAGATGTTTGTTAATTAAGCTCAACAGAAGTAGGTTGTCTTTATTCAAAAAAGATTTAGTTTTTTTACTTATTTTGGGCAAGATATTTGAAAAGTTATTATATGGGGTTAATTCTTTCAGTTCTTCTTGGTAATCATTTATTGAAGCTGGTTTGGTATCTATATCAGATGTTGTAAGGAAGCTATATTTTTCTTGATGTTTTTTTAACAATTTTATAATAGTTTTAGGTAGTAAATCTGAAGTTATATCTTTAATTTTTCTAAGATCTTTTTCTTCTTTTTGATACGCTAATGGCTTATGCGGCACAAGATAATAGTTTTTAATTTCCTCAACTTGTTTTTTTGATAAATTTTTCTTACTTAAAATCTTATCAATTCTCTCTCCAAGGTATTTGCCTATGTCGGCCAAAAACACATACCACAATCCCATTAGAGTTTTTTTAATTAAAATAAAGCTTTTGAAATCAATCTGTGAAATATTTTCTATTCGCTTAAGAGTGGTTTCTGCCTGAAAAATATAACTTTCTGAATCCGATATTAATTTCTGGAAAAATTCTGAACCTAAGTCAGCAGCTTTTATTTGGTCTTCGTCCCATTTTTTACAGACGTTAATCTCGTAGAACCACTGTGTATTAGTTGCTAGAGAGTCAAGCCCTTGAGTTATAAAAGACTTAGTGAGTGGATTGAAATGAAAACCTAAAAAGCATTGTTCTGTGCTATACCATTTCTCAAACCATTCTTCACCTTTTTGCCATCTGTTTTTTTGTATTTCGGAGATTTCCATTACTAGCTTAAAATTTCAATAGTTCCTTTATCTGCATTTACTTCAACTAAGTTGCCAGTTTTTAAAACTTTTGTTGCGTTTTTGGTCCCAACTATACAAGGTATTCCTAGCTCTCTTGAAATAATCGCCGCATGGGAAGTAATCCCTCCAAGATTAGTAACAATTGCGCTGCATTTTCTAATGGCGCTCATAAAATCAGGAGAAGTCATAAAAGTCACTAGAATTTCACCAGCTTTTAATTTAGCATTTTCTCTTGCATTCAAAAGTACTCTTACTCTTCCTCTTACTCTTCCTTTTGACGCACAATTACCCTTAATAACTCGTGTTTTGTTTACTTTTGGTGCTAATATCTCACTCCATTTTTTTGCTTTGTTTCCAATTAAGATTAGAGGTGCTTTTGCTTTTGTTTTCCAAACAACAAGACATTCTCTCCTTCTTTTATTTATAAAATCCTCAGTTGTATTACCTTTTAAAATATCTTCAATTTCTTGAGGAAAAGTATCTCTTATTGCATGAAGGCTAATATTTGATCTTTTTCCTATCTCTTTTAATAGAATTTCTAAATAGTGTAGATAAACAAGGATATTTCTTTTTCTCTCGTCTTGATAAAGCGCAAAGTTCCTTAGAAGCTCTACAAGTCTTTGTCCTTCATTGTTTAAATTTGAGTGTGGTTTCCTAGTAGATAATTTAGTTAATTTAATATGAGCCAATCTTTCCTTAACGTCTCTTTTTGATAAAACTTTAGTCTCAAAATAATTATTATCTAACCAATAATATTTTTTAATGAAATCCTCAATATTTTTTGTTTGTAGAAGATAATTTTCCGCTTCTTGGATATAAGAAAGTTTATTAGGGATAGTTAAACTGGCAATCTTTTCGCTACTTAAACTACCAATATTTTTTAATTCTATCTCAGCCTCCATAGCTAAAGGTTCTTGGATTGCCCCGATTCCATAATAGTTAACAAAAGTGTCATGAAGTTTAAAATATAAGTTTATTAGATCACTACTTTCTAAATCAGAAATAGGAGCTTTGTCTATTTTTTTCTCAACTTTTCTTAAAATCTTTAATCTTTTAGAAGTTTCTTTTACCATTTGTTTTTCTTTTTGAGGGTCAGTATAAATTTTTAATAGTCTGGAGCCAAGTCCGTAAAATTCTTTCTCTTTTACACACCAAGTAACTACACCGTTTCTAAAAATTAAAATTGTAGTTGGGAATCCGAAACCAGAAAATCTTTCAAGAGGGCTCATCGAGCCTTCAAGAGTTGGAAATAGCAAATGGATTGTTGCCTCTCTTTCCCATCTAAACCATTCATCTTTCATAGTCGAATTGTATGGTATTGTCAGATCCTAAAGATATCATTAGGACTTAAACCAAGTTCCTCTCTTACTTTCTTGATTCTATTAACATATTCCTTAAAAATATATTCGGGTTTATGAATTCTGTAAAATCCTTCAGCGCCTTTGTACAAAGAGCAATCAAAAACATCTACATCCTTAACTAATTCTACATAGGGGTTGTTTGAATATATTTCTTTTTCGCTGTGATGGGCAACGGCATTGGTAATTATAGTTATTTCCTTATTGGAAAAACCGCCTATTTCTTCCAAGAGCTTTTTAGCAATCGGAGCACCAAGTTTTGCATGATCTTTATATGTTCCATTAATAATTACATAAATGTCATGAAGTGTAGTAGCATTATCTGCAATTTCTGTATTTAATTTTCTTTTTTGTGCCAAGATTCTTGCAATTTGAGTGCAACCTGACGCATGTTTGAATTCAAACACAATTGAGTCTTCTCTTTGGCTATCCGGAATTTTTGAGGAAAGTATTAGCTCTATAACCTTTCTTTCTACCTTTTCGAATCGCGTAAGATTACTGCCTTTATAGTGATGGAAATCTTTTAATATTTGTTTTTGGATTTTCACAGCTTGATTATTACAAAAAGATATAACCCGTGTCAAAACATAAGTTATCTAATGGAGTTTTTCATCTTCAGTAAGAACCAGCGGAGCTTGTCGACTATTTTATAAATTTCGTAGAAAAAGGGATCGATGACAAGATCATAACTTCCGACAAACTCAACGAGTTCTCCTCCGTAGCCTTGTTTAAATCTATGAAATCCATACCACGGATCTTTAGGATCGGGATTTGGGCCAAGTGCGCCCCACATATCTAATTTTTTAAGTCCTAATTTTTTTCCAAAACGAATTGTTTCCCACATCATTAGGTTTGACGCCATTGTTTCGCGGTGTTCAGTGCTAGATGCGCCATAAGGATAGTAAAGAGTATCTTTGTAGACGAATACTATCCAGGCGACTAGAGTTTTTCCTTGATAGTTTGCAAGTAATAAATGTGAGGATAGTTGATTTATGATTAATGATTTATGATTAATGATTTTATGGGGAAAGGAGCTCCAGTGCAGCCTATGGTAGTTTTCGGTGTGGGCATAAAAACCCTGTCTTTTGGTTGTTTCTTGAGTAAGTTTGAGATAAGTTTCAAAAGCCTCATCAGAATTATCTTCGACAACTATAACTTTATGTTTTTGGGCAACTTTTATATTGTAACGAGTCTTGGGGTGCATGTTTTTGAGTAATTCATCTTCTGATTTTGTCAGATCGAGGACGAAAGTATACTTGGTGAATAATGGATGAAAAGAATTGCGAATTGCGAATTGCGAATTAAGTTCATAGTTCTGAGTTCTTTGGACATTTGGTTCAAGCTGGATGAAAATACATTTTTCTATTTTTCCAATCTCTTTAAGCTTGGAGAGCATTTCTTTAGTTGGCAATGGCCCTTTTGGTATATACCCAATAGTAAAAGGAGTATGAGGAATTTTATGGATAGTTATTAGTAAGTCATTTTCTCTTATTACTTTAACGCCTGTTTTTTTGCGAAACTCACCCCATTCTACAGACTGGAGAGGATGCACGGAAAGGTTGTTTGTATTCATAACCATTCTGATATTTTGCCTTCTGTCCTATTAAATGGTTTGAGATTTTGGCTTAAGACATTTTCTGGAAGCTCTAACAAAAAGCGAGAAACCGTATTGGATATTTTTTGGCCAAAAAATAGTCTTCTTGTGGCGTATGTTAAGAAAAGTTTTTGTTTGGCGCGAGTCATGCCAACATAACAAAGCCTTCTTTCTTCCTCGAGTTCATTTTTATCCATAAGAGATCTTGAGTGCGGAAAAAGTCCTTCTTCCATGCCAATCATAAATACATACGAGAATTCAAGCCCTTTTGCCGCATGAAGAGTCATTAAAGTTACAGCATTTTTTTTAAGCTCGCCGTTGGGTTTATCTGGCATATATTCCTGCTCAACTAATGAGACATTTTCCAAAAACTTCGTAAGATCGGAAAAATTAAGAGCAACGGAGCGAAGCTCTTTTATATTCTCAAGCCTTTGCCTCTCTTCCTCATCCTTTTCGTCATACATGGTAAGATAATCAGTTTCTTTTATCACTCTGTCCAAAAGTTCTAAAGTCGTCATTCTGGCTTGCCCAGAAGCTCCAATCGTTTTAAGAGATTCTGGATGCACTCGTTTCTCGCTTACCAGAATGACGCCTTGTTGAAATTCAAGAAATTTTTGTAGACGTCTTTTTCCCAATTTCTCAATCCTTTTTAAAGAAATTTTGTCTTTTTTGTTACTTAAGACTCTGAGAAACGCGAGTATATCTTTGATCTCTTTTCTTTCATAAAATCTTGTCCCGCCAATAAGAACATAAGGAATGCTATTATGCAGGAGGATTTCCTCTAAAACCCTTGATTGAGCATTGGTTCTATATAGTATTGAGATATCGGAGAGATTTAAATTATGATTAAGATTTAAGATTTGGTTTATAATATATTCGACTTCATCCTGCTCATTTCTTGCCTCATAAATTTCTACATCCTCGCCATGAGAATTCTCTGTCCAAAGTTTTAAGACCGGATGAGTTGTATTTTTGGATATCACTGAGGAGGCAGCATCTAGAATGTTTTGTGTTGAGCGATAATTTTGAGAAAGAGAAAATGTTTTTGTATTTTTGAAGTCGTCTTTAAATTTATTGAGATTGGTAAAATCTGCGCCGCGCCAGGAATAAATGCTTTGAGAAAAATCTCCAACGACACAGATATTATTCCATTTTTTTGCCAATAATTTTGTCAAAGCATATTGCGCATGGTTAGTGTCTTGGTACTCATCGATAAGAATATATCTAAATTTGTTTTGGTATTTATCCAATACTTCACTGTATTTTTCAAAAAGATAGACTGTTTTTAGCAGCAAATCATCAAAGTCAAGCGCGTGATTTTCCGCTAAAATTTTTTGATAGACTGGATAGACTTTGGCGACTTTTTCTTGAAAGTTACCTCTGGCAAAACTTAAATACATAGAATCCGTTATAAGTTCGTTTTTCGCTTGCGATATGCTGACCAGGATAGATGATGGCTTGTAATCTTTTGTAGAGATGTTGAGTATTTTCATAGCTTCTTTTATTGCGTCTAACTGATCTTGGGTATCGTATATCGTAAAATCCGAAGATATGCCAATATATTTACCATCAATCCTTAGTATTTTTGCGCAAAGAGAATGAAAAGTGGATATAGTTGGCTGTTGACTATTGGTTGTTAGTCGTTGGCTGTTGACTAGATATTTTTGGACGCGTTCTTTCATTTCCGAAGCCGCTTTATTCGTAAATGTGACCATAAGAATATTAAAAGGGTCTATATGTTTCTCTAAAATTAGATACATAACTTTGTATGTAAGAACCCTTGTTTTGCCGGAACCTGCGCCAGCTAAAATTATATTTGGTCCCTCTGTTTGCAAAACCGCAAGTTTCTGCTCGGAATTTAAGTCCTTGAAGATATCTTTGTTCATAAGTATAATGAATGAGTCGTTTTGTAATTGTACCACATGATCTTTCGACTTTGCTCAGGATCATACTGAGGCAGTCGAACGTATGAAAAAAGTTTTTATAGTTGCCAACTGGAAGTCGAATAAGATTACAAAAGAAGCCCGTAAGTGGATTGAAGATTTGTCGAATTCAAATTTTAATTTTATGGATTTTAAAGAAATTATTATATGTCCGTCATTTTCTCTTCTAAGTAGTGTTAAACTGGGAATCCAAGAGATCATAGGTCAAAAGTTAAAAATTAAAGTTGGAGCGCAGGATATTTCTCAGTTTGATGAAGGCGCATATACGGGAGGAGTTAATGGCAGGCAGATTAAAGAACTCGCTGATTATGTGATAGTTGGCCATTCAGAAAGAAGAAATAATTTTGGAGAAGACGGGAAGATAGTTAATGAAAAAATTTCTAAAGCGTTGAAATATAATTTAATTCCTATTCTTTGCGTTTCAGATATGAAGCAAATTCATGATTCTAGGTTAGTGATTCATAATTCAAATTTTATTGTCGCGTACGAGCCAACTTTCGCAATAGGAACGGGTACGCCTGACACGCCAGAAAATGCAGATAAGATGGCAAAGAATATTAAAGAGATTTTAGGTGAGATACCAGTATTATATGGGGGAAGTGTAAGCAAGTTCAATATTAAAAGTTTTACTCAAATGTCATACATAGATGGAGCGTTGGTTGGAAGGGCTAGTCTTGATGTCAAAGAGTTCGCAACGATCATTCAGAATGCGTAAAAAAGTAATAGTAATAGTGCTTCTTTCCCTTTTTGTTGTTTTTTTTGGGAGACTTATCTTTGAGGCTATCAAATGGACACCAGTTTTACTTCAGTATTTCTTTCAAAAAGAAATTAACCTCAAAAAGACACAGGAAAGGGTAAATATACTATTTCTAGGCATTGGAGGAGGCAAACATGACGGTCCACTTCTAACTGATACTATCATTTATGCCTCGATTGACAAAGGACAACAAAAGGTAACGCTTATCTCGATTCCACGAGATTTATGGATTCCAGATTTAAAGGCAAAAATTAATACTGCCTATGCATTTGGCGAAGAGAGGAAGAAAAACGGCGGACTTATTCTTGCTAAAACAATTGTAGAAAGAATTTTCAATCAGCCTGTTGATTATATATTGCGCATTGATTTCAATGGGTTTATAAAGGCGATAGATATGATTGGAGGAATAGAGGTAGACGTTGAGAGGAATTTTGAAGATCGTGAGTATCCAATTTCTGGAAAAGAAACCGATACGTGTGGGTTTTCTGGTGAAGAATTTGAGCAGAGAGCAACGTCGTCAGCTATATTTGAGGCATTTCCATGTAGATATGAGCACATTGTATTTCAAGGAGGAATACAACATATGAATGGAGAGACTGCCTTGAAGTTTGTCCGCTCACGTCATGCTCAGGGAACGGAAGGAACAGATTTCGCAAGAAGCAAACGTCAAGAAAAAGTAATTGAGGCATTCAAAGATAAAATGTTTTCCCTACCAACTCTTCTTAATCCTGGAAAACTCATAAGTTTGTACGATGTATTCCAAGATAGCATTCATACCGACATGCAGCAAAATGAATACGATGATTTCGTGAAGCTTGCAAAGGACTTGCAAGATGCAAAAATCAACAGCGTTTTATTTTTTTATACTGATCAATATTCAGAGGATCAAGGAATTTTTGTTAACCCACCAACATCAGAAATTTACAAAAATCAATGGGTTTTAATTCCTCGTAAAGGGTCTAATGACTTTTCAGAGATTCAGAAGCTTGTGGATTGCGAGATAAATATTGGAAATTGCAACATAACCCCAACTCCTTAGAATGTTAGTTGATTTTATAGATTTTTGTTTGATCACTTGAATAGACTATCTGCCCAAGTTTACTAAATTTTTCTTCAGAAAGAGTATATTTTTGTTTTTCTAGATCACCCACAAAAACTAAAGAAATCTTATATTTATCAATCAGTTTTTTTGCGATTTGCGAATCAACTGTTTCATAGAGAGTTTGAACTTCTTCGATTCTTGGCGATGGAATATCATAAGTTCCTCGCCAAAGCCATTCATGGACGGACCATCCTAAAACTGTCGGAAGTCCAGTGTTTGTGGATACTCTGCCATAATCCGTATAAGAGTCACCTTGAGCTTCGAGAATTACGGGCTGTCCTTTGATATTTTTGTTTATCCATAAAATTGCTTCATAATCAGTTGGATACAGCGATTTAAGATATTTTGTTCCGTCAAGTCCGTGATAGGTTTTTAAATCTCCAAAATAAGAATTGATTGCAAAGTAAGGATACACAAATACCAGAAATAATCCAATACTACCAATAACCCAATAAACAAATTTCCAATGAATAAATTTACGATTTACGAATAGACGAATGATAGTATAACCAGAGGATAAAGAAAGCATAATAAAGGCTTGGTATACGAGTTTAAACATGGTATTTGCCCGGTAATGTGCAGGGTAAATGTCCTTTACGTATATGAATTCTGGAATGATAATAAGAAGAGTGGAGAAAAATATGAGGACTGAAATGAATAAGCCAGATGGGCTTAAATTTTCAATTTTGAATTTGAAATTTTTAATGAAATTTAAACAATTAAAACTCTTAAGTTTTTGAATTTTATTTTTGAAATTGAAACGAAGGAGTATAAATACAATCGCCCAAAAGTAAAAAAATCCATAAAGAATAAATAACTGCCAAATGGGCGAACGCTGACAATGATCTTTTTCGAAAAGAAAAGGACCAAGTCTTTCGATTTTTGTTAAGAATTCAGGTGCGCATAAAATGCCGATTCCGGAAGCAAAGGGCTTGAAGTTTAGATTAAATGGAAGAGAGAATAGAAAGAAACCAAAAACCAAAAACAAAATACTTAATACATAATATTTAATGCGCTTTGGATTTGAAGAATTGGTTGTGGATCTTAATTGAACAGTAAAGATTACAATTGCAGTAAGTAAAAGATAAATAAGTCCGTCCCATGCATTGGTCATGTACATGATTGCTAGAATGAATCCTAGCAATAAAATCCTAAATCCAAAATTAGAAATTCTAAATAAATTCAAATAACCAAAACTATAATTATCAAAACGTTTTGAGCTTTGAAAATTTGAGCTTATTTGTGATTTGTGATTTGTGATTTGTGATTTTAAAACTAGTGATAAAAGTATTGTTATGGTAAGTAGAACAAAAGGTATATCAAGTACGTGTCCATGTAAATCAGATACAACAAAGGAATATATTGGGAATTCATGAATAGTATTTTCAATAAAACGAGTAGCATTAGGGTACCAGTAAGAATTTGGGAATTTATCTAGGGAGAATATTAATTGCCAGAATGGTACCGGCGATTCGTTTTCATAGGGCTTAAAAAAAGTGTAGACAGAGTGGAGATTGCCAGCAAAGGTAATTAGAAGCGCAGATAATAGACCTCCAATGAAAACTCTAAATCCGAGTTTCGATTTTAATAAAAATATTAAATTAGCTCCGATTGAAAATGCGCCTGCGAATGTAAATCCCGATATTGCAGCAAGCATAAGATTATATGTAATATTTGGTGGAAGGCTGGATAACTTAGTTAATACTGCTGTTGTCAAATGTCCAAAATAGTAGTAATTAATATATAGAGGCGTTAGCCACATGTCGGAAGGAGGGAAATACTCACTTCGCAGGATTGAATTTATAAAGCCAAAGTCCATATATTTTTCAAGACCATGAATATCGGGTCCATGGGCGTGAATATAAGACCAAAATATTAGAACTGACAAAAAGATAATTTCTTCAAAGACAAATATCCTGAAAAAATACCCTAAAGATTTTATGAGATTAGAATATTTGAATACTAGGAAAATGTTTAAGATTAAGAATCCAACAATGGTTAATAAAATAGTAAGTACAGTAAAAGGTTGGATTCTCAAGATGCCTAAGATGAAAATTACATAACTGAGAAGGGCAATACCTATTATTTTTGAAAATATATATCCCCTATCGGAGAGTGAATGAAATATTATACCTGTTAAGGGGAGAAAAATAATGCCAATAATAAAAATAATTAACCACCATTGAAATATGTACAGCAAATCGGAAAAAGGCATATTAGGAAAACATGTCGGGAAGGACTTTAATTGCGAATAGATTTTTTTCGATTTTGCTTCTAACTTTCTTATTCAACCAGAAGAATTTTGTCTTAGGATTCTTTTTCGCCAAATATTTCAAAAGCTCTCGATCATCATCAACATAAAGATCAATTTTAAGTCTTTGGATAATATCATTTTTAAATAGATGGGTTTGTTGGTTACCGAAATTAAAGTATAAACCCTCAAAGAGTTTATACAGTTCGTGTTTCTGGACAAGTTTCTGGGTTTTGTTTTTTAGAAATCCAAACCTACCTGAGATTAAATAATGTTTATGCGTATTTTGCGACGCTAACTTTTTCATAAAATCAATGTTTGTTTTTATTGGCTGACGAAGTAATGGATGATGAATGAGTAAGCGAAGCAACTGTTCGGGTTTTTTAGGAATTCGATAAGAAAGTTTTCCGTTTGCTTTTTTCTTGTAAAACCTATCAATGATAAAATCCGGGAGAAAAAAGGGATAATCGATAAAGACTTTATCTAAGTCAAATCCAATATTCATAGAAATTATTTACTCTTGTATTATAACTTGATTATAGATAAGATTGTAACACTATTTTCATGAGAATTCTCATAACAGGCGGGGCAGGTTTTTTAGGTTTGCATCTTACTTCTTATCTTTCCAGAAAAAATCACAAACTTACTTTAGTAGACATCCAGGAATTTAGCAAAAATGAATATACAGCAGATTCCAAGAAAGAAGTTTGCGATGTGAGAAGCAAAAGACAGCTGGACAGCTTGATTAAAGGTCAAGATATTATTATTCATGCAGCTGCAGCTCTTCCGCTTTGGAAAAAAGAAGATATTTATACTACGAATATTGATGGAACAAAAAATGTTTTGGAGTTGGGGAAAAAACATAAAATAAAACGAGTTATTTATATTTCCTCAACTGCTGTCTATGGTGTTCCCAAAAAACATCCGATTTTGGAAGATGATCCAAGAGTTGGTGTTGGAGCTTATGGAAAAACAAAAATCTTGGCAGAAGATCTTTGTTTCGGAGAAATTAAAAAAGGATTGAAAGTAACTATCATCAGGCCTAAAACTTTTGTCGGAACCGGACGTTTGGGGGTTTTTGAGATTCTTTTTGATTGGATTCACGATGGAAAAAAAATTCCCGTTCTTGGAAATGGGGGAAATAGATATCAATTGTTAGATGTTGATGATTTGGTTGAGGCAATTTATCTATTTTCTCTAAATAATAAAAATTCATATAATGGTGCTTTTAATATTGGTGCTGAAAAGTTTGAAACAGTGAAAGCAGACCTTGAGGAGCTGTTTAGATTCGCAAAGTCGGGATCAGGAATTTTTCCAACCCCTGCTTTTATAGTAAAAAAAGCGCTATGGTTTTTTGAGAAGATCGGAGTTTCCCCTTTGTATCAGTGGGTTTATGATACAGCCGATAAAGATTCGTTTGTATCAATAGAGAAGATTAAAAAAACACTAAATTGGAAACCAAGATATTCTAATACTGAAGCTTTGATTAAATCATATAGTTGGTATTTGAAAAATTACAAAAAAATAAAATCAAGAACTACAGGAGTAACCCATACCACTGGATGGAAACAGGGGATACTAGCATTGTTTAAACGCTTTGCATAGCAATTTAATGTTTGACAAATTTTCCTATAAAAATTTCTGCATTTCCATTGGGAATATAGATATTTTTTTGCTTAATAAATAAAAAATCGTCATATAGAGTTTTTGCCTCAGCAATGTCATCTTGTCTAAGGGCAAAAAGTTGTCGTTTGTAAGAGTCAATAGATATGGGGTTTGTCATGACCACACATTTTTTACAATCGTGACTCACGTTATAAAAATTGAGAAGTTCTTCTCCACGGTTAAATCGATGAGTAATGAGGAGCTGATCATATTGACCTTCTTGCTTTTTAAATTCTTCCAAAATACTTCTATATCCATATTGCCATCCCCAATAATCGGAAGAATATAAAGGATATTTTGTAAAATATAAGTGGAGATAATATATAGAAGAAAAAACAATGATTATTAATATACCAAGTGTTATAATGCGATTAAAGAGTTTTCTAATTCTTGAGAGGAAACTAAATATATAAAATAGTCCTACCGCTGAAATAATTTGGAAAGGAACTACGCCAACAATAGATCGCGTTGCCTGAGCACTTTCGGCTATAGTAAACATACTTCCAACGGGATACAGAATTAACCATAGCATAAGCGTAGAGATGAGCCTTTTTTCTGGTTTAAAGGAAAGATATATAAAACCAAGAATTAGTAAGGGTAATTGAAAAAGATGCATTTCGCCTAATCCTCTGACAGAATGCCTTGCGATAAATTGTCCTGGCATGTCTATATCGCCTTTTAAAAAAAGGAAATCTAAAGAAAAATGACTCAAGTAATTGTTTAAAATATGAGAAACTATAGTGTGATCTTGGGGTGGTTGAGAGAATATGCTTACTTGTTGCCAACGTGAAAGAATTGGAGAGGCGAAGAGATTATAAATAAATGGCAGTAATGAAAAAAGTGCCAATAGAGCACATAAGAATATTATTCTTTTAGTCTTTAGAAAAGTTTTATCATAAATCATGAATAGCAAACTCATAAAAACAGCTATAAAGATTTTTGCAGCACTATAGCTATAGAATGCAGTCGCAAAAAGAAGAATACTTAGGAATAGTAATTTTAGATTTACTCTCGATTTGATAAAAAAATAAAGACCTGCGGTTGTAAAAAATACAAACGGAGATTGCTCAAAAGCAATCCTACTAATATGTACATGCCAGGGAGAGATTGCAAGAAAAAAAGAAGAGAAAACAGCCATCTCCTTTTTATGTTTATTGGCGTTAAGTAGTTTTTTTGTTAATAAATAAATAAAAATTATAGTACCTGTTCCGTATAGCGCAGCAGGCAATCTAGTGGAAAATTCATTTAATCCAAAAATATAAATAAAAGGGATTGCTGAGTAAATATATACTGGGCCTTTATAGTCATCAAGAGATCGGAAGAAAAAAGGAAATGATTTGCGATATTCATCTTTTCCTGTTGCAAGAACAGAATATGCATTAAATCCAATTGATGCTTCATCCGCAAAAAATCCAGAAGGAACTTCGGCGAGACGATACACACGCAGCGAGAGACCTAAAAATACTATAAATATTAAAAGTATAGTGTGGAAATTAATATGATATCTCACGTTTAAAAATCATCACTTTTGGATGGTCATAAACTGTAAAAGATTCATCGGCGCCTTGGTCATTAATTGGAATATTTAATAATGGGATTGTTGGATAGATGGCAAATTCAGCAACTTTTTTAAATCCTAACTCACTATTGAAAAGTCTTTCGTAATAATCTGCAGTTTGAGCATAACATCTTCCTGATGGAAGGTTATTGCAATTTGTTAATTTTTGTAAAGGTACATAAAGACGATTAGAAGCGACGATGATATAGTCTGTTGTTTCAAGTTTCTGACTAATTCCTCCCCATTTTTCTTGCGTATCCGGATCATACAAAGGAAGACTTATTATATTATATTTTTCTCCTCCAAAAAGAGGAAGACCGTCGTCCCAATGTTCAATTGCTAATGTTTTTCCATTTGGTAGATTTTGGTTTATCCAATTTGAAGCTAAGACTCGAGTGTTGGGTTTGGTATAAATATTCATAAAGGATAAAGTCCAAAGCATTACAGAAGTATAAAGTATTAAGTATAAAGTATTAAGTATAGATTTGTTCTTTATAAAAGATTTAAGTTTTGGATTAATTAAATTTACTGCAAATATAGCTGCAAAAAGACAGAACAGTGGATAGAGGGGGAGCATGTAGCGCATCCAGCCAACTGCAAATTTCCCAACGATGAAAAAATAGGTAAAAAGAAAAACGAGAAGGATTAGTTTTTGATTCCATTTTCTGTCCACCTCGGAGGAGTCGAAGTCGTTGCTTCGCCACCATCCGAGGTGTTTACGTATTGAACTAAAACTAATATATACGATCCCCAAAAGAGAAAGTGTCGCAAGCAAGGGTCCTTGGCCCCAGAGGAATACATTTTTTAATTCATGGAAATATGGGATTTTGCCGACGTACTGCAAGGTGTATGGAAATGTAAAGGCGTCGTATGTCATCTGCCGCTGCTGCATGCTTTGACGCCAAAATTCTTGAAAATCAATAATTGCGTAAGGTTGGAGAATAACAAACGTAATAATGGTCGCAACTGCAATTGTAATTCCATCGAAAATGAGCCGTTTAAGAAATCTAGGAATATGCGGAAACCAGATATGGGGCTTATGAGGTTGTTTTATGAAAATAAGTATAAAATCAACAGTAATGGCGACAAGAATTGCGATGATAAGAGGAATAGCGCTTATTTTTGTTACTAATGATAATCCAAAAAATACCCCGACCAAAATTGCGTTGGGGAAAGAAGGCTTCTCGTAAAATCTTAGCAATTGATAAAGAGTAAGTAGAATAAAAAATGTCAATAGAGTATCAACAGCATAAAAATGCGCTGCTTGAATTGGGAATACGGAAATTGCATAGAAAAAAGAAGCAATAAGCCCTGCGGTTTGGTTCATGAGTTTTTTCGTAAGTATGAAAACTACAAAAATAGTTCCAATGTCGGCGATCGCCGAAATAGCTCTTCCAACTAGATTTATTTTTTCGTACGAGATGTATAAAGGATCAAAATTTGCTAAAAAAGAGGCGACAGCTTTAAGAAGATAAAGTGGAAAATTCCCATAGGCAAAAAAATGAGGATTTAAAGGACTTGATGGGCTTAAAAATTCATCGAAACTTTTGGGAAATTCTATAGGTGTTGCAAACATGACAATTGCCCGTTCATCCGGATGCAGGTGGTGGGCTTGGTCCCAGTTAATGCCATAAAATCTTAGAAGTCCTCCTATAACAATTATTGTGAGTAAATACAACAAGTGTGGTTTTTTAAATAAAGTCATCATTAATTTATAATTTTAAATTTACAATTTTCATTGAATTTTCAATTACTTAATTTTCAAATTTCAAATTGAAATTTTTTAGATTAAATCTCGAGGAATCTTGCATATTCTTCTCTGTTTAATTGTTTCTTTTTCTCAAAAGTCCTAATAACTGGGTGGTCAAAAACGCTCCATGTTTCCTCAGCTCCTTCGTCGGGAAACTCTATATTAAATCCAAATAAAGACAATTTTGGATACGAATGGAATTCTTCGATTTGTTCAAAGCCCAGTTGTCCATTAAATAACGCGTCGTAGAATCGCGCGGTTTTTGGATAAAGGTTCCGGAGCCTCTGATGATTGTAGAATATTCGTCTGCTTTGTACAAGAAAATAATCTGATGAGTATAAAGCGTCGACAACTTTTTCTCTTATTGAGGAATTTTCCTCTAAGGCATAAAAATCAATCGATGTCCGCTGAAAGTTTCCATGAAGAGGCAAATCAACAGTGTTGCCTCCCTCTACTAAAAAATTTGAATCTGGTTTGACATGAGATTCAAGCCATTTGGATGCAGTTATACGAATATCCGGATTTGTATAGACTGAAAAAAAAGCCATTGCCCAAAGCATTGTGAATAAGATTATTATAGCTGTTGCTAAATAAGTAAAAACTTTCATTTTGTTTGTCAGCTCATATAGGAAATAGGCTGCAAATATAGAAAAAAATGGAAATGTTGGAGCAATAAACCTAGTCCATTTCGCAAACAGGAAAGCGCTGGGAATAAATAGGGAAAGAAATGCAACTATAAGAAGGACATAAATTGTTTTATTGTTAAATTGCTTCATTGTTTCATTACTAACTTCTCTACTACTCGTATGTGGAGAAACGCTTGAATGATATAAAATTTTAATGGCTTTTATGACAAGATGGATAAACCCTAAGACTCCAAATATAAAAAGACTAGGCCCTAAGGCGTAAGGAAAAATCTTCTCAAATTGAAATAAAACCGGAGCAGTGTCAATAAATTGCCTTGTGTAGAAAACTGAGATTTTTCCAATAGCCAGTCCTCCTTCATAATCTAGGTTTGATTTGAAGGCTTGGTAGTCAAGAAAAACATATTGTGCCACAAGGGCAAAGGTAACAACAGCAACGATCAGACTTATTAGTATTAATCCGATAAATTTTAATATAGATCTAAAAGTGCTTTTTAAGCGCGAAGAGTTTCTAGAATATGATTTAAGTAGAATTGCTACTGTTAACGGAAAAAGAAAAACTATAGAGCTTATCTTTACTCCTAGGGAAAACCCTAAAGCAATAGAAGTTGATACTAGATAGAGAATTATATTATATCTAATAAATTTCATCATAAAAAAAAGAGATAGGAATAGAAAGAAGATTAGCGCTGACTCAGGAGTGGCAAAATGAGCTTGCTGGATGAGTCCAGGAGTAAGAACGACAAAAAAAGCTGCAAGATACGAAAATCGCTTGTTCATTAAGACTCTTGAGATCTTATAGATGAGTAGAATAGTTAGGGTAGAAAATAATGCAGAATAAAACCGACCTATCAGGAAAGAGCTAGGAACTATAAACTGCGAACTAAGAACTGAGGACGCGGATTTTAATAACTCTTGCGTAAAATAAATTAAATAGATTGTTACTGTTCCATACGAGAAAAAATGCGGATGCATTTGAGACGGGTATGATAGCTGATTAACAGCGGATACGATATGATATTCATCGGGATGACTGTACAATCCTTCTCCCCAATCGAGTTTATAGAAACGAAGAATTCCGCTAAAAGCTACAAGGAGGATTAATAAAATATATATCTCGTATCTTTTAAAGAATTGCATGATCGCAATAGCCAAGTATTCTAATTAGATTTAGAAAAAGTTGCAATTTTCATAGGAATTTTCTTGAGGCAGTAAGTAGAAATAATATTACACCGACAATGGTTATCGCAAAAGCCAAGATGCCAAAAAACAGAATATTTGGATCGCCGGTTGGCGGAATTTGATTTATTAAGACAGTATCTGGTGTTGGGGTAGGCGTTGGCGTAGCGGTTGGAGTAATCGTGACAGAGATGGATTCAAGTGACTTAGGCGTAGGAGTTGGATCTGTTTCTGCATATACAATAAACGATTGAGTTATGGTTTTGATTGCTCCAAACGCATCTTTTGTTTGGATGGTGAAAGTATGAGATCCAGGAGTTAAACTTTCTCCCGGAACAAATACCCAATTTCCGTTGCTATCAGCTGTAATCTCTGCGGTTATAGCATGAGACGAGTGGATGGTGATATTAACTTTCTCATTGGGTAATGATTTACCGCGAAATTCAGGTTGCGGATCAGAAAAGGTCTCACCTTTTTCTGGAGTCAAAATTACAGGAGTATGTGTTGCAGCGTTTTTCAAGAGAGCGGGGGAAGGAAGGACTTCTCGAAATCCTCCTATACCTCCCGAGGCTGTTGCGGTTGGAAAACTGTTATCTAAAGTGAAATCAAAGTCATTGGGCAAACTTATTGTTGGGAGAGGATTTGTCTTGGAATACGAACTAAGAACGCGTGAAATAAAAAAATCATTAACAAACGTTATCTTTATATTAGGATCCTTATCGAGGCTGAATGGGGTAGATAGGTCATCTGAACGAAGAGAATCTAACTGAAAAATAAAACTCCCATCGTTATTAACTAGGGTAGACAATGTTTGTGCTCCTAGAATTGTCAAATAAGCAATTGTCGTTGTTGGAATACTTGCGTTTGGAAGAATGACTCTGCCGCTTATCGAAGTCTGTGTGGTAGAGGGAGAGATACTTGGTCCGGTAGTTACCTCAAATGGCGCATTATTATTTAGAAATGTGGTTTGTCCGGAATTAATTACATAGTAATATTTCGTATTTGAGGTAAGATTTTTTAACGTTGTAGAGTGAATTATACGAGGAGAAATTGTACCTTTTTCGCGGTCTAAATCTTCTATTTCTGTGAATCCAAGATTTATATCTTTACCAAAGCTTATTGTACCCGTAATACTTTCCTCCGTTGTATAGGAGATATTAAAAGATGTGTCAGAAGTATTGGTTATTGTTATGTTTTGAGGATCCTCTGTGGTTATAGCGCTACTTTTGAAAATGGTTCTATCTCTTATGAAAAATGACATGAGGATTACACTAAACGCTACTAAACTAATTCCCAAAAGTGTTGGAATACGTTTGTCCAATAGTCTATTGATCATGGCAGTTCTTCTTGAGATGACTCTTCCGTATCTAGGTCAATATTCCCTGAAGAAGTTGCAACAGGAGAGGGAGTTGGCGTTTCAATAGCTGATTCAAAGATGGGATTAACTGGTTTTCTTTTCTTAAGCTCATCAAGAGCTTTAGTATCAAAATTAGGATCTATGGGCAAGATCTCTTGGGCGGTAAGCTCAGATATGGTAGATTTGTTTAAATTATGATATACGTTTCCTCCCACCCAAACTATAACAATGATTAGTAGTAAAACCAAAATTACAATTAATTTATTTTGTTTCATAAAATTATTCTTTAAAAAATGCGATTGCGTTAACATCAAGGTCTAAGGACGAATTGCCTTGAGTTGCGGATCTTTCTACAGATAACACGTCAACGCTGACTATTCTTTTCATGCTTGAAAGGTCTGAGATAAATCGATTTATGTCCTCATAGGTTCCATTTCCTGCTATGGAGAATGTAAAAGAATAGTATTTTTTGTCTATTTTCTTGTCGTTGAAAAGTTCTACTTCAAAGTTTTGAATTTTTTTTATGTGAATATTGGAATCCAAAGCGATAGATTGTACCTGCGCGGTGAGAAGAGGAACATCTGCTTTTTTAGGCAAGGACTCAAATACAATTGGAAGGTCTTCTTGTAAAGTGGCGTATTGCACTTTAAGTCTATTGATATCTCCTATTTTTTGATTTAATTGGTTGTTGACAAACTCATTATCTTTAATTTCCTTTCTAAGTTTTGCAATGGTTGAAAATGTCGGATTCAAAGCGAAAGTACCAAAAAATGATAAAGCAAAAAGGGTTAACATAATACCCGTTATCTTTTGCGCTTTTTCCTCCTTAAAAAAAGGTAACGAGCTTAGGTATTTATCCTTAAGGGTATCTTCGCCTTTATTACGTAATGCCATAGTCATTTAAATAAAGCTGTGATTGCAACAGATATTCCTACATTTGGTATATTCTCCACGTTATCTAGGCTTAGAGATTTAGTTTGTGGATAGTTTCTAAGGGAATTTACAAATTCGGTTAAAGATGATACGGACAAAACATCTAAATCTATAGTCGCTTGATCATGTTTTAGGGATAGCTCTTTGAGCTTTAAGTCTTCGGGGGTGAAACTGACGATATCTTGAAAGCTTTTGTACACTTTGGCGCCATCCTTAGAAAAGTTGGACGCTAAAGAAAGTCGATCTTGTAGATTTCTGAAATTTTCTTCATCTTTTTTTAGGAGCGACAGTTGAGCTTGTTTTTGTCTTATTTCTCCATGGAGACGGACAAGCTTTTCATCTAAGGAGAACCTATAAAGGAATGTTGCTATTGCAATTATTTCGGTAATAATAACAATCAAACGGCCTACACTTAAGGCCCAATCTATAAATTTGTCAAGAAAAGCTGGTTCTTTTTTTTTGACTAAATTTATAGAGGCAGAAGTATTTTCCATGACAAATTTAGTGTAAGCGTTTTTCCCAGCTTTGTCAAAGACCTTTTTGGAGTTGAGCTTTTAAATTTTGGTTTTTTTTGTCTTAGCGGTCACATTTTTCTGTCTTTCTTGAGTTCGGACTCCTTTTTTAGTCAGAAGTTTTGATAATCTTGATTTAAGTCTTGAGGCTTTATTTTTATGAATTATGCCTTTTTTTGCACTTTTGTCAATAATACTTATTGCTTCCTGAATATTTTTTTGAGATGTCAATTTTTCGGCCTTTTTAATAGACGAGTTTAGAATTCTTTCAAGCCTCTCATTTAAAATTTTTCTTTTTTTATCAGCTCGCAGCTTTTTCTTAGCTGATTTAATTATTGGCATTGTGACATTTTATCATGCTATACTTGTAAATACAATATGCCCCAAAACCTTATAAGGAAAAGCATTGGCATCCTACTTGCCCGCCAAACAAATATTTTGTCCGCAGCTTTTATAATTATGACAACCATTATTCTCTCTCAGATGCTGGGTCTTGTGAGGCAAAGATTATTAGTTGGTATTTTTGGAGCTTCTAATACTTTAGGCGTTTACCTTGCTTCATCAAGGTTACCTGACCTTTTATTCCAGCTTATTGTGGCTTCTGCGTTGGTTTCGTCTTTTATTCCAGTTTTCTCGGATTATCTTTCAAAAAACAAGAGTGATGAGGCACATAAAATGGCATCCAGTCTTTTGGCAATTGGACTCGTAATCTTCTTCATTTTATCAATCTTCCTTTTTGTTTTGGCACCGTTCTTCCTTCAAATTTTTAATCTTGGGTCTGGTTTCTCTGCCTCTCAAATGGCTCTCATGGCGGATTTAATGAGAATAGTTATTTTGGGACAATTAGTGTTTATTATAGGAACATTTTTCTCAGCTCTTCTTCAATCGTACAATCATTTTTTTATTGCCGGAATTGCCGCGGTTTTCTATAATGTAGGAATTATTACTGGAATATTGCTTTTTTCTCGATCATTTGGCATCTTTGCGCCGGCTTACGGAATGATTATAGGGGCACTTCTTTTTATCTTGATTCAATTTCCTATGATCAGAAAAGTTGGATTTACCTTTAAGCCGACACTTTCTTTCGAGGTTCCGGGAGTCATGCACGTAATTAGGCTAATGTGGCCAAGAACTCTAACGCTTTCGGTTTTTCAACTGGGAACTCTTGCAACAGTTACTTTAATATCTTTTTTGTCTAATCCTGGCCGAAATTACGTTATTTTTGATTATGCACAAACTCTTGCTTTTGCGCCAGTTGCTCTTTTTGGCCAGGCAATAGCGCAGGCTGCTTTTCCGGTTTTATCTCGTGAGAAAGAAAAGATGGAAGAATTCAAATTAACTTTTATAACGAGCTTCAACCAAATGCTTTATATAGTTTTACCCATCTCAGTACTTTTTCTTGTTCTTAGGATTCCTATCGTTAGGTTGATTTATGGAGCGTCCCTTTTCGATTGGCAAGCAACTGTACTTACAGGTAAAATGCTTGCTCTTTTTAGTATATCTATTTTTGCGCAATCTCTTATAGCCCTTATTTCTCGTGGATTTTATGCTCTGTTTGATACAAAGACTCCTCTTATTATAGGTACATTCACTACCGTCTTTTTTCTATGTGCTGGCTATATTTCTGTTTTGGTATTCAAATTGGGGGTTGAAAGTATTGCAGTTTCGTATTCCATAGGAGCAATTTTAAATCTAGTTATTTCTTTGCTTATTTTTTATAAAAAGATAGGCGGATTCGGGGGAATTCAGTTATTTTTTCCGGTGTTTAAGATTTTTTTGGCCTCTTTTCTTACAGGTATCGCGCTTTATGTACCAATAAAGCTTCTTGATCAATTGGTATTTGATACTACTCGTACTATAAATTTAATATTCTTGACTGGTATATCAAGTTTGAGCGGATTAATTTTATACCTTTTTCTCACCTGGGCCTTTAATGTTAAAGAGGCTAAGACATTTTTATTGATCTTTAGAAAAATTGGAAATTGGAAAGAGATACTAAGCAGAAGCGATGAGATAATTGACGGCGCCCGCCTTAACCCTTAAGTCAGGGTATTGTCAAGCGAGACAAATAGAATCGTGTATTATATATAGTAATTGTTATTATTATAATAATAACTCTAATTTAGATGGTTGCTCTGGAAAGAGTTGTTGATAGGCCACACTTTGAATCTTCTTCTCGTGGAAGAGAGGCAAGAGATCTAGATAGAGAATTTCTTCTTGGACAGATTAATAAAAGCGCTAGAATACTAATAAGAGAACAACATGATATTAGCCACCTATTTCCTGCTGCTGCTTCAGAAAAATCTGTAGAAAAAGATCATTATCATCATAGCTGGGTACGAGACGGCGCTATGATTAAGCATGCTCTTTTGGATCCTATTTTTGGAAAAGTCGGAGACCCTAATTTAGTTAGGGAAGGCAGAAAAGCAGCTGTTAATGGAATTAAAAGTAGCCTTAGTTTATTTGCCAACGAACCTTGGAGTAGTGGATTTGGACAGAAGATAGAAGAAACAAAAGATGCCTACGGCCGAGATTGCACAAGACTTACACAAGATGCTCCCCCAATACATTTTATGATAGATGGGAAAAACTGTCCTTGGCCAACACAAAACCAGCCGGATTCCTGGGGAATCTTACTTACTGTTATAGATCAAGCAGTCAGGCAAAACATTTTAACGTTAACTGAGGAGGAAAAAGAAGTAGTAACTAAAATAAGTAATTTTTTAGGAAGGGCAAGAATAGGTACTCTTCAGCAATTTTCCATGTGGGAATGGGGAATAGTATACGAGCCTCCTCCTACTTCAACCCTTGCTCTTTGCTCTAGAGGATTGGAGTTAGCAATTCCTATTGTTTTAGAGAATCAAAAAGAAGCAAATCGAAGGGCAGCAAGTACATTAAGAAAAGCTGTAGAAAGACAGTATCCTGAAGAATATACAGTGACAAATGGGCATGAGAGTAAGTCGGATATGGCTACACTTGTTGCAGCTCATATGGGAGCATTAGATGGACTTTCTCTTTATAGATTCTTCAGGATTGCACATCCGGAACTTGGTAATGGTCAGTATCCTGGAAAAAGGAGATTTCGTGGAGATCATTATTACAGAGTGGATGAAGAAGAAGCGATTTGGCCAATGGGAGCACTTCTTGAAGCAAACATATTTTTAGGAAAAGCACTTTTTCTTCGTAAGAATGATTCTTCATCTAAGCTCGCAGAAAGATTTGCGCGGTTGGGGTTAAAGAGTTTGCAAAAAGTACAAGATCTAACCGAAAAATGTGGATACATCCCTGAACTTTTACAAATTAAAAAAGAAGGATTATCTCCAAACGATAACCACTTATTGTGGAATGAGGCACTTATGCTTCAAGCTTCTAGTAGAGCTTTTGCTCTTGTTTAGTTCCTTTGGTTTTCTTATACTACGTGATAATGAATCAAGCACATATTCGGAATTTTGCGATTATTGCTCATGTGGATCATGGCAAATCAACTTTGGCAGATAGGCTTTTGGAATTGACCAATACTGTTTCAAGGGAGAAAATGGAAGAGCAATTTCTTGATCGAAATCCAATAAGCAGAAGACGAGGAATTACAATAAAACTCGCTCCTGTTCGCATGAACTATACGCTAGACGCTAATAACTATACGCTAAACTTAATTGACACTCCCGGACATGTTGATTTTTCCTATGAGGTTTCTCGCACTCTAGCTGCATGTGAAGGCGCGATATTGCTGGTTGATGCAACCCAAGGAATTCAGGCGCAAACTGTTGCCCATTTTAGAGAAGCAAAAAGGGAAAATTTAACTTTCATACCAGTTATAAATAAAATTGATTTACCAAGCGCTCAAACGGAATTGGTCGCTAATGAGCTAATTGAGACTTTTGGATTTAGGAAAGAGGAGATCTTTCGGATCTCTGCCAAGACCGGTAAAAATGTTGATCTGTTACTATCTGAAATTGTCAAAAGAATACCTTCACCCCTTGGGCAGAAAGAAAAACCCCTTAGATGTTTAATTTTTGATGCAGTTTATGATGAATTCAAGGGTGTAGTTGCCTACGTTAGGGTTGTAGATGGAGAGCTTGGAAAAGGAGATAGAGTTAGATTTTACCAAAATAATTTGGAATCTGAAGTGACAGATCTTGGATATTTTTCTCCGCATTTAGTTTCATCCAACAATTTATCAACTGGTGAGATTGGCTATATTATTACAGGCGTCAAAGATATTAGGAAGGTACGTGTAGGCGACACCATCACTGCGGAAGATGGAAGATGGAAAGTGGAAAATTCGGAATTTGAGCCCCTGCCGGGATATGAGATTCCTAAGCCGATGGTGTTTTTCGGAATGTACCCTAAGAGCACAAATGATTATATTTATTTAAGGGAATCTTTAGGCAAACTTACTTTAAATGATACTGCACTGACATATACTGAAGAATATTCTTCTTATTTGGGGAGTGGATTTAGGGTAGGATTTTTGGGACTTTTGCATGCGGAGATTGTTAAAGAAAGGATAAAGCAAGAATTTAATTTAGATGTTTTATTAACTATGCCCCAAGTTCTATACGAAAAAAGGGATGATGGTGTAGTCACAGAGCCATATATGAAGCTTACTGTTTATACACCCAAAGAATATGTCGGTCCGGTTATGAATATATGCCAGGGGAAATTAGGTATCCTTTTAGATTTGAATTATCATGAAAGTTTTGCTGTTTTGTCCTATGATATGCCCTTCTCTATGTTTGTTAGGGGACTTTCCTCTGATCTAAAATCGGTATCGAATGGCTTTGCGAGCATTGATTATATGTTGACTTCTTATAAAGAAGCGGATTTAGCTAAACTTGAAATAAGAGTAAACGACGTTCCTATAGATGTTTTATCAGAGCTTGTTTATAGAGATGAATCGATACATATTGCCCGAGAAAAAGTGGAGAGGCTTAAGAACTCACTCCCAAGACAGCAGTTTAGGCAAATTATACAAGGATTAGTTAATGGAGATATTGTTGCCCGATCCGAAATTCCGCCTTTTAGAAAAGATGTTTTGCAAAAAATGTCTGGAGGAGATCGTAGAAGGAAAGATAAGCTTTTGGAAGCTCAGAAAAAAGGAAAATCCCGCATGATCGCGCATGCCAAAATTTCCATTCCCCAAGAAGCCCTACTTTCGATGATAGAGGGGAATTGATTGAAAATAAACTATAGGTTCTTGACAAGACATTAGGTTTATTGTATAAGTATTTGCTGTCCATTTTCATTAATGTGTTTTTTTATTGAATAAATTTATATGGTTAGTAAAGTAAAGAAAATGACTTATAAACCGCTTTTTGACAATGTCCTTATAAAACCCCTTGAAGCAGAAGAAAAAACAAAAAGTGGAATTATTCTACCCGACTCTGTCAAAGAAAAGCCTCAGATTGGTCTTGTAATGGCTGTTGGAGCTGGAAAAGTTTCTTCAAACGGCAAATTAAATCCAGTTGTTGTTAAACCTGGACAAAATGTGATGTACAAAAAATGGGGAGGAAACGAAGTAAAAGTTAATGGAGAAGAGTGGACAATAGTCAGTCAAGATGATATATTAGCGGTTGTAAATTAATCACAAGCTTATGGCGAAACAATTAAAATTTTCTGAAGAGGCAAGACAATCCTTAGTTAAGGGAGTTAATGTTTTAGCTCGTGCGGTGGTTACGACACTTGGTCCTAAAGGACGAAACGTTGCCTTAGACAAGAAATGGGGCTCGCCAAATATTGTTCACGACGGAGTTTCTGTTGCAAAAGAAATTGAACTTGAAGATCCATTTGAAAATATGGGCGCACAGTTAGTGAAAGAAGCTTCATCTAAAACAAACGATGATACCGGAGATGGAACAACAACAGCAACTCTTCTTGCGCAATCCATTATAAATATAGGTTTCAAAAACGTTACTGCTGGAGCAAACCCTATGATTGTAAAATCAGGTATGGAAAAGGGAGTCAGGGTTGTTGTAGATGAGATAGGCAAGATGGCAAAAAGCGTTAAAGATGTAGATGTCGCAAAGGTAGCTACCATCTCAGCTCAAGACCCAAAAATTGGTGGACTTATTGCTGAGGCATTAGCGAAAGTCGGAAAAGATGGAGTTGTTACTGTTGAAGAGGGAAAAGGACTTGAAATGTCTATTGATTACAAAGAAGGAATGGAGTTTGACAAAGGTTACGCATCCTCATATTTTGTGACAAATCCAGACAAAATGGAAGCTGAGATTGAGGATCCTTATATTTTAATTACAGACAAAAAGATTTCTGCTCTTAATGACCTTTTGCCGTTTTTAGAAAACCTTGTTAAAGTTTCAAAGAATTTGGTAATTATAGCAGATGAGATAGAAGGCGAAGCATTAGCGACTTTAGTTGTAAATAAATTAAGGGGAACATTTAACACAATCGCAATTAAAGCTCCCGGATTTGGAGACAGGCGCAAGGAAATGCTTGAAGATATCGCTATTCTGACCGGCGGAGCTGTTATCTCAGAAGATACAGGGCGTAAGTTTGAAAATGTGACAATTGAGGATTGCGGACGAGCAGATAAGGTGTGGGCGGATAAAGAAAATGCACGAATTATTGGCGGAAAGGGAGAAGCCGGAAAAATAAAAGCAAGAATTGCTCAGACAAGACGCGCAATTGAAGAGACTACATCTGATTTTGATAAAGAGAAATTACAGGAAAGATTGGCAAAACTAGCTGGCGGAGTCGCTGTTATAAATGTTGGAGCTGCGACAGAAGTTGAAATGAAAGACAGGAAAGAAAGAGTTAATGATGCAGTGTCGGCAACAAAGGCAGCTTTGGAAGAAGGTATTGTTCCGGGAGGAGGAGTGTCGCTTCTTCGTGCAAGAAAGGCTCTTCTAAAACTTAAAAATAGTCTGGCGTTGGATGATGAAAAGATTGGCGTAGATATTCTTTATGTCTCACTTGCAGATCCTGCAAGATGGATCGCAAAAAACGCGGGAGCTGATGAAGGATGGGTTGTGAAGCATTTGGAAGATTCAAAAATTGCCGATTATGGTTTTAACGTTATGACAATGGAGTTTGGATCAATGTTGGCCTCCGGAATTGTTGATCCTGCAAAAGTAACCCGTTCTGCAGTACAAAACGCTGCAAGTATTGGAATGATGGTATTGACAACAGAAGCTCTAATTACCGATCTTCCTGAGAAAAAAGAAGCCGCAATGCCAGGAATGCCTCCAGGGGGCATGGGCGGAATGGATTACTAATCTTCTCTTCGTCATCCTGAACTCGTTTCAGGATCTTCTTTTTGACAAAACAATTTAATATGATATAATCTGTTGTACAGTTTAGTTATAAAGCGTTTGAGTTTAGTTTCCTGCTAAACAAGCTGATTGCGAAAAGCAATACGGAAGCAAACCGTAAAATATAAGCAAAGCGTGTCGGCAAAGCGGAGCGCTTACTAAATAAGAGTTATCTTGTTTAACGTTTGCTCCCCGTCATTGCGGGGATTTTTTATGGCAAGATAGCTAAAGCAAGGTGGTATCACGGGTACAGACCGTCCTTGCAAGAATCTAACATTTTGTTGGGTTTTTGTAAGGGCGGTTTTTTATCGCCTGAAAGGGGAGTTAATTATGGGAAATCATCAAGAAAGAGAAATAGGATTTCATTTAGAGCAAGAAAGGTTTGTTACCAGAAGAATGGTTGTTAAAATAGGAAGCAGCACTATAACTGGCAACACGGAGAATCTTGATGTTAATTTTATGGAAAACATCGCCAGACAAGTCAGCTTACTATTTAATCAGGGCATAGAGGTCATGATAGTGACTTCAGGCGCTGTTATAAGTGGAAAGAGAGGTCTAGGTAGAGTTGATACAGTTCTTGATAAGCAAGTAGCTGCTCTGTATGGACAACCAGAGTTAATTAGCGAGTGGAGAAAAACTTTAAACAATAACGGAGTTAAAAAGGTGGGACAATTGTTGGTTACGGACATTGATCTTAGGAATGTCAAGACAATTTTAAGCAAATCTTTGCATTTTGGAGTAGTCGTAGTAAATGCAAACGATCCTGTTAATAATTACGAGATGAAACAATTCTTAGTTTCTGCAGATAATGATAGATTAGCAGGATTTATTGCAAAGGAAATAGATGCTGATACGTTACTTCTCCTAACAGACGTAGATGGAGTTTTAGATAAAAGTGGAAAAGTTATCAATAATTTCTCTACAAAAGAAGAAATAGTAATCTTTTCTGCATCAAGTCTTGGAACTGGAGGTATGTCTTCAAAAATTCAAGTCGCTCAGGAATTTATCGGAAGAGCAATTATTGCTAATGGAAGATCTGAAAATGTTTTATTAAAAGTTGCTAGGGGAGAAGAAGTTGGAACACAATTCCATTAAAATAATTTAGTTCCTATTTTAGCGTCTCTGTCAGGACGTACCAGAACAACTTTTCCTTCCTCGTTTGCAACTCCGACTGTTAAGACTTCCGACATAAAGGGACCAATTTGTTTTGGGGGGAAATTTACAACACCCATAACCAAAATTCCTTCTAATTCTTCTTTGTTATAAAGATCAACAACTTGAACACTTGATTTCTTGATTCCAATTTCTGGACCAAAATCAATAGTCAGTTTATATGCGGGTTTTCTAGCTTCTGGAAAGTCCTCAACTTCTATAACTTTTCCAACCCTAATATCAACTTTTTCAAAATCACTATAGTTTATTTGCATGATTAAAATTATATCATGAAAAAAGATGCTGCAATGCGGGGAATGCCTCCAGGGGGCATGGGCGGAATGGACTACTAAAAAGGTTAATTAGATGGGGCTTTCATCCTCTTTACTCTATAGCGTCTGTAGAGAATATAGATTAGAATAACTGCCGCAATCAATGGAGAATAGACTGCGAGCCAGATGAGGGCTTCAGCTCCAATCCTTAAATTGTCCAAAAGACTTCTTACTGCATATTTAAAGACAACACCTGGACGGAATGCCTTATCTGGAGTGTAAGGAAGCGCGAGTTCATCGGTTGAAAGGTAAATTGTGATCTTTGACAACTGCGCGTTTTTCTCGATTGCCTGCTGTTGTCCCCTGAGCGCGTCAATCTGGTCTTGCAAATTAATAAGCTCTCTTTGAACAGTTAAAATATCTTGAACATTAACTGCTTTATCTAAAATATCCTCAAACTTCACCTGCGTTTTTCTCAAAGTTGCTAATCTTGCTTCTATATCAGTATATTCTTGTGTTACATCGGTACCAACTAAGTTTTCACTAGTTACTTTAACTGCCAAATTTCTAAAGTAAGAAAGTGTTTGATCTAACTTATCAGTAGGCACGCGTACGGTAATGCTTGCAAAAGGAGACTCAGTCGGTCTTGTATAGGATGTGTAAACCATATATCCGCCGTTATCTTTTACATAGGAAAGAATTTGATCACCGGTTTGGCGTACATCCTGAACAAGAAGAGATATGTTAGATTCTTGTATTACTACTCGATTGCTGGAAACATCAAAACTCTCGATAGACTTTGATTGGGAAAATTCTGGAGCGACTCCACCAATTCCAGCTTGCGGTAGAGCTTGGGGGTAATCTATATTTTGAAGTGTTCTATATTGAGAAAAAGGAGTGATGCCATTGTTTTTGAGATAAAGATAAATTATTACAACAAGAAGAGTGATTATTAACTTGTGTGTTTTAACCCAACTAATTAGCGCCATTAATCTTAATATAATACTGTAGTTTGTAATTTGCAATAGCCTATAAAAGAGCATCTGTTATAATATTTTGATTGATGAAAAAGGTTATGCTGCTTACTATTCCACTAGTTGTGGCGGTAATTGTTTTTTTTGCCGTCTTATTTTATATAAACGAAAATTCTGCAAAAGGAGCGCTAAATGTCACTTCTGAGCCCAAAAGTGAGGTCTATTTAAATAGTAAATTGGTTGGTGATACTCCGCTTTGTTTATGCGAGCCTCCTCAAATGCTTGCCATTGGAGAGTATTCTGTCAAACTTATTCCCAAAGATACAGGTTTTAAACCTTTTGAAGAGAAAATTACAATCAATAAATCTACTCTTACATCTGTGGAGAGAATTTTTTCCAAAGAAGAGGATAGGTCTGAAGGAACCGTAGTAACCTTGTCGAGTCTACCTAACAAAAGAGATATTGAGATTTTGGCGGAATCAGTACCCTTAGGAGCGAATGTTTTTTTGAACAATAGTCCAATTGGCAAAACGCCACTGCTTTTGAAAAAAGTAAGCGAAGGAGACCACGATCTTAGAATTATTCAGGAAGGATTTAAAGACAAATTAATAAAAATTAATACAGCATTAGGCTATAGACTTACTTCAAGGGTTTTTTTAGGAATCAGTGATTTGGCTAATAATCTTGCAACTCCATCAGGAGAAGTTGCTTCTTCTTCGGCAAAAGTTACTCCAACAATTTTAATACTTGATACGCCTACAGGATTTTTGAGAGTTAGGGAAAGTACCTCTACAGCCTCCTTAGAGATTGGTAGGGTTCTTCCCGGAGAAACCTATGAACTTTCGGATGAGAAAAGCGGTTGGTTTGAGATACAATTTGATGATGAAAAAAAAGGTTGGATAAGCAGTCAATATGCAGAGAAGCAGTAAATTTACGAACCTAGGAAGTAGATTATAGCAATTACGAGAACTGCCCAGATTATAGCGGCTGTTAGGAGCGGTTTATCTGAGAGGAGTACTCTTTCCGGGCTTTCACCCTCGCGTTTCTCATAAATATCCTGCAGATAGCGCATAAGACCATAAACAACCGGGATAATTGTGATCATAAGCCACTTTCTTTGAAAAAATGCCGGAAGAAAATCTGGCAGAAGGACGCTTATTCCAAGCTTGAATCCGACTGGGTTTTCCAAAAAAGTAAAAAGCGCGTAAGAGACGAAAGTCGAAGTTGCAAATATGGACGCATAGACATCAAGGAGTCTTTCGGAATAATGTGACAATGTTTTCCTAATATCTGCTATATTTAGTGATTTATTTTGGGAAACAAGCGTTAGTTCGGATCTTCGTTTGCCAATAGCTAAGAACAGAGAAAGTGATATGGTTGTGAGAAGTAACCAGACGGAAATATGAAATCCTCCAGCAAACTCTCCGGCGTAAACTCTTAGTATGTAGCCCGAAGCAATTGCAAGAATATCAACAACCGGAATTGCTTTTAGGACTGTTGAGTAGTAAAGCTGTATTAATAAATATATAACCGTTGACGCGAAGAATGCCGGGGTTACTGTAAAAGCTATAACTAAGGAGACAGTTGTCAGTAACACCGCAACTACCAAGGCATAAGGCACAGATAAATCTTGGTGAGCCAGTGGACGGAATCTTTTAAAGGGATGGAGTCTGTCTTTTTTTATATCAAAGATGTCGTTAACTATATATATTGCAGAGGAGAGTATGCAAAAAACAAAAAAAGCAATTAGTACTTTTTGTAAAGATGTCCAGTCAAAAAGTTCTCCTGAGAATATTATTGCGGCAAATATTGCAACATTTTTTATCCATTGCCTTGGCCTTAGAAGTTTTAAAGTATTAAATGCTATTTTTATCATAGGTGTTTTTCAGAGCCCGATGTAAAAAGAGCAATGTTCCACCTACCAGAATTAGAAGCATTATAATCGCAAAAAGTTTGGCTTTGCTTGATAAAACTAATGCGAGCGCTCCTAATATACCAGAAACAATCCAATAAAACAATGCAATACGTCTTTGTCCCATCCCAAGACTTAAAAGTAAATGGTGAAGATGTTTTTTATCGTGCCAAAAAGGCGAGCGTCCCGCTAGAAGACGTCGAATAATTGTGAATATCCCATCGGTCATAGGTACACCCATTACTAAAATAGCAGTTGCCAATTTTGCTCCAGAAAGAATAGATGCAGCACTTAACAAAAGATATATTGCAGTTGCCCCGTAGCCAGGGAATATTTTTGCAGGATAGAAATTGAAAATAAGAAACCCCATAGATGCGCCTGCAATTATGAAAGAAAGAGTCGCAGTTGTTGTATTTGTTTGATCAAGAGGTGAAAATCTAAGACTTAAAACCCCGATGATAACTGCCGATATGGCAACAATTCCAGGCATTTGTCCGTCCACTCCCTTACTCCAGTTCAACATATTCATTACCCAAACTATCCAAAGCATTGCAAGAATATCAGAAAGAACGAAAACTTGGTGAAGTCCAAAAAAATCTAAAGGGATTTTAATTATATCTAGAAAAATCACTCCTCCAAAAGGATTGGTGATAAACGGAATACTTATTCCGCTCCCAACAACAATTCCTGACACGACTATGTTTGTAATGAAACGCGCATATGGAGAAATATCGTACTTGTCATCGATAACGCCCACAATAAGAGCAATTAAGGATGCGACGAAAAGTGCAATCACTATTTTTGTTAACGGCAGAAGAAGAATTCCGGTTATAAAAACTCCAATAAAAAGGGGAATTCCTCCGCCCCTTGGAATGGGTTTGGAGTGGATGACCCCTGGGTGTTTATGTCGATTCGGATCATCCAGTAGTCCAACCTTTTTAATCAAGGATATAGATATAAAAGTGACTATTGTTGTTACGAGGAAGGAGAATATAAGCGCAATTATAAAAACCATACTAGAGAATTAGTATAATAGTTTTCACAATGAAAAGAAAAGTAAGAATTGTAACAAGAAGAGATGTTCCCGCAAACATGCGCGACACAAGGGGAATTTTTTTGTAAACTAGAGCTGAGGCAATTAAATTTAAGACAAAAATTGAAGTGGCTGTTAAGATAGGTACGAATATTGCTATAGTTCTCCCTAACCTTTCTTCTCCCCATGGAAGTTGGTTAAAAATTGGAACAAAAGGAGGAAGTTTTCCGTAGAAAAATAAAGTAAGTATAAGGGTAACAATTATAAGCGCTAGCGAAGTGAAGAAGCCTATATTTGTGGTTTTGTCACTCCTCACATCTTTAAAGAATTCTTTCATAAATTGAGGCATTATTTATTTCTACCTTTTTGGAATAGTTTATTAATGAAAAAGGGATTGGTTTTTGATTTGACATATTTACAATAAATTTGGGCCTTGTGCTTTCCAATGCATTTTTCGTGGCAGATATGCCATCTTTATAATTTGTCATATGATAGCCAACAACATATTTTGTAAAAGGCGGAACATCTATCAATTTATACACCTGAGCATTATTGCCCCAGACAAAGACCTTGTCATTTGTCTCTACCCTTGGCTTAATAAAGAGTGCTATTTCGTAATCTGAAGGAGTATTTCTATCAAAAAACGCCTGATAACTAAAAGTACTTTTTTGGCCTATTATATAGGAAACAAAATTTGGGTAGTATAAAAATGATTTCGTAAAGCTGTAAAGTCTAAAATTTTTAATTGTAATTAGGAGTACTACAAACAAAAGTAGCAATATTATTTTTTGATATTTTTTCGCCGAGAAAATAAGGCCTACCAAAAGCGATAAACTGGGAAGTAGAACTAAAACATAATGGGTATATGGTCGTTGAGAGAAAAAGGCATTAAATAAGGAAAAAGCAAGCCAGATGAATATAAAGATCATCGTTTTGTCTAAAACATGCCTCTTAGAGTAAATATATGTAACAGATCCTAGCAAGAGAAGGCCTTTTATAAAAAGGAGAACTGGCAAGTTCCAAATTTTGTTTCCGTAACCTACATATGGGATATTCGTAAAAAGCGTTGCGTTTAGGAAATCTAAAAATGCCCCTTTTATAAGAAAAAATATTGAAGTTATAACTATGGGAAGAAGAAATCCTGCAAAAAGAAGCTTAAACTCTTTAAAAATAGTTTTTATATTTTTAATAGAAATATGTTTTGAAATAACCAAGAAAACAAAAATTGCGGCAAAATCAAAAGTGGCAACAATCTTAACAAGAAACGCAAGGCTAAGAAGAATCCCAATAATAAAAAGTATATAGGATTTTTGGTTTGTTTCAAGAGGTTTTCTAGTCATATGGACAGTTAGAAAAGCGGCTATGATAATTGGAAGAAGCATGAAGTTTTCAGCGTTAGCAATATTTCCTTCGATAAGGGGAAGACCAAAAAGAAAAGCAAATATTGAAGTTGAAAGATAAATAGGAATATTAGAATTTTTAAAACTGTAGAAAAGTTTTTTTGCAAGAAGGAAAAAAAATATGATAGACAAAATACCAAAAGTTGAAGATAAAAGTTTTATAAGAAACAGATTGGACTGGAAGATGGAATAAATAATATATAATAATGGAGGTTTGTTGTCGAATATATCACGATATAATAACAGGCCATTATTTAGAGACATTCCCACAGCATGATATACCCCTTCGTCTCCGTACCAATAAGGTTCAAAAAGTGATGGAAATCTAAGAAGATAGAACAAGAAAGAAGTAATTATGATAAACCAAAATTCAGTGTTTTTTTCAAGCACCTTAAGGATTTTCATAGAGCCTTATAGTTTCTCCGTGACTTTATACTCAAGCTTCTTTCCGAACATTAGTCGAGTATGAGAGATTAAGGCGGGAAGAGTGGAAAGAAATAATCCAACTATCGGTAAAAATACAAATTCTAATGGAAAAAGATATTTTCTAATTTTAGACGAGGTTATATTTTTTGGTCTGTTTTGAAAGTCAATAAATATCATAGCAAGAGTTGCGACTAGACAAAAAGTTAAGATAAGCCCAGCCAAACTTGGCAGTTTGTATCCGAGAGTGGTTCTTGAAAAAACTGGATTTATAAATGTAATTATGTTTGCGGCTACTGTTATGATAAACCAATTGACTGGCCAAAGAAAGTGGTCTAATAGTACATAAAAGAGCATCACTGTTTTTCTAAAGAACGGAACATTGGGAACAGTAAACCACCACTTAATAAATAGAGGATCGTCAGACACGCCCCATGACCATCTCTGTTCTTGATGATATTTGTTTTTTAAACTTTTCAAATAGTTTGATGAATAAGGAGAATCCATAGATGTTCTTAGGAATATTGGTTTTGTCCACACGTTTCCATGTAACATGTAAAACGCCTTAAAAAAGATTCTGTAGTCTTCGGGAATAACGTCTGTATCCCAGAAACCTATTTTTTTTAAGAGATTAAAAGATAAAGAATATGTGGAGTTTGATATTAGCCTGTCGCCTTGGACTAATACCGCAGTTCTCCAAAGACTGCCGAAAAAAGAGATAATTCTAATTGGGGCTGGCACACGCCAGAAATTATTATAATTTACATTTGCCGACTGCCAGAATTTATTGTAAGGAAGGGGATCATTTAAGAATTCAAAAGTGAGATATGAAAAGTATTGTCTATCGAACATAGAATCTGCATCAACAGAAGAAACAGTGGCATAATTTATATCTATAATATTCGTTTCTACGAGTTTTTGGTAAGCCTCTTTTCCTGCATAGGCTTGGTTAGAGGATTTTCCTTTTACTTCACCAGTGATATCGGGATGAAATGTCGCAAGAATCCCTCCAAAGATATTTTTAAACTCGTTCACTAAAATATTTGCTTTTTCTTCGGCATGGCTTTCTCTTTGTTCCATTCCCAAAACAACAAAGAGACGTTTCGTGGGAAATGTCTGAGTGGAGATAGATCGTAATGTCTCTCTAAGTTTTTGTAAATTTTCTGTATAATTTGGAATTATTATGACATGCGTAACTTTTTCAAAATTTTTGATTTTTCTTGCTTTTTCCAGCCAATTTTCTGATTCTCCCTTTCTTATTTTCCTCGAAGCAATAAAAGCGGAAATGGCAAGAGAAAAAGATTTATAGAGCCAATAAACATCAAAAAAAAGAATAAAATAAGCAACAACGAAAGGAATAATAAGAGATCCCCAAATCGGAAAAAGAATTAAAGTCCACGAAACCAACGCTGGCATCATTTCTAAAATTCTCTTTGTTTTTGTTGGATAACGCGTAAATATTTTATGGAAAAAGTTAGTCATATCGAAAATATCTTTTTTACATTTTTGGTTGTTTGATTTCTTAATTTGTCAAAATTTATACCTCTTAGTTTTGAGATAAATTCACCAATAATTATAACATATTCCGGCCTATTTTTGACTCCACGCATAGGCTCAGGTGTCAAGAATGGACTGTCAGTTTCCGTTACAATTCTATCAAGGGGAGCATAAGAAACTAGCTCTTTTAGCTCAACTGTTTCCCCTGGAGCAAGGCCACTATAAGTTATATTTCCGTCAAAGCCAATATAGAATCCAAGGTCTAACACTTTTTTGAGGGAATCCAAATCTCCTGACATACAGTGGAACATGCCAGGGGGATTTAGGAGATATGGTTTATGATTTTCTAGTATATCGAGTATATCTTTGCCTGCGAGGCGGTTATGGATTTGCAATGGTAATTTTAGCTTGTTGGCAAGTATAATTTGCTTTATAAATGTTTCTTTTTGAAGCTTAGGATCAACTATTGAGTTTGATTTGTATCTAAAATAATCTATTCCTATCTCGCCAATTGCCACAACTTTTGGATTTTTCGCCAGCTTTTCAAGCTCAAGCTCCCATCCAGCCTCAAGTTTGTCCGCATGGTGGGGGTGAACTCCAACTATTGCGTAAAGTTGGGGGTATTTTTGAGCCATCTCAACAGCTCTAAAACTTGAATCAATCTTTGTTCCTACATTAATAATTTTCGTTACCCCAGCTTTAAACGCACTCTTAATAACTTCATCGTAGTCTTTTTCAAAAGCATGAAAGTTCAAATGACAATGAACGTCAATCATAAATCCATTATATCAGCTTAAATTCTCGGAAATAGAGGTTTTTGGGAGCTTAGCATGAGGTCGGAAGCTACAATTTCCTCTTTAATCGATTAGATTTTTCTTTTTTAGATCGGCGAAAATAATGTAATCAACGGGAGATAGTAGTTCTTTGGTCGTTGAGTCAAAAAAATCTATTTTCCCAATTTCATTACTTGCCTTGAACGTTCCTTCAAAATCTGAAGTGTAGCAAGTCATTCTAACTTTTACTCCGATTGGTTTACCGTGAGCTTGAGCTCCAAAAGTTCCGTAATGACTAATAGTTTCTGGTTTTAAATCAACTGACAATTCCTCTTTTACTTCCCGAGTCAGTGCTTCAATATCAGATTCTTTGTTCTCTCTTTTTCCGCCAGGAATATACCATACATTTTTTCCAATACTTAGAGTAACAAGAATCTTTTTGTCTTTAATGAAAATAAATGCAAGTTTGTCTATGTATTTTTTGTTCATATTCTTGGAAATAGAGGTTTTTGGGAGACAATCTTTGACTCTTTAAATTGTTCTTCAATTTTTTTTGAGGTTTCCGGAAGGAAAGGTTTTAATTCAAAGGCAATGTTAATTATATTATTAACAATTGACTGAAGAAATTGTTTTAGTTTTTCCTTTTCTTTGATTTTCCAAGGCTCCTTCTTATTGATTTGTTGATCAAGTTTTCGTATTTCGTTCCAAATATTTTCTAAAATTTCATTGAATTTAAAACCCTCAATAGCTTTTTTATAATCTTCAGAAAACTTTGGGGTAGGAGATAGCTTTAAAATTACCCTCTCGCATAGTTTCGCAACACGAGCCACTAAATTTCCCAGTCCGTTTGCCAAATCCGCATTGTAAGTTTCTTTTAATTTTTCTTCAGAAAAGTCTCCGTCAGAAAAAGGAGAAACTTTGGCAAGTAAATAATACCTTAAGGCGTCAGCGCCATATTTTTCAATCAATGGGATTGGATCAATTACGTTCCCAGTAGTTTTTGACATTTTCTGTCCATTTACAGTTATGTATTCATGGACGAATAGTTTTTTGGGCAAGTTCAATCCAGCAGAAAGAAGAAACGCCGGCCAATATATCGCATGAAATCGAAGAATACCTTTTCCGATTACATGAAGATCCGCCGGCCACCATTTATTGTATTTTTTTTCATCTAAAGCAAATCCCACCCCAGACTGATAGATGTTTAAAGCATCAAACCAAACATACATTCTTTGTGTTGGATCATTTGGAACACGCACTCCCCAATTTCTTGCTCTTTCATTGGATCTTGAGATACTAATATCCTTGAGACCTTGTTTTATAAACGAAAGAGCTTCATTTTTTCTCCTATCAGGAATTATTTGAAATTCTCCAGATTTTATAATATTTTCTATTTGTTCTTGATATTTTGAGAGTTTAAAAAAATAATTTTCCTCAGAAACTTCTTCAAGTTTTTTTCCCGGATGCTCAAAGCATTCTCTATCTTTATCAAGCTCCTCTTCTCCATAAAAAAGCTCACAGCCAACGCAATAAAGTCCTTTATAGGATTGTTTGTATATATCTCCTTTTTTCAAACACAATTCCCAAAGTTTTTGCGATGATGAGTGATGCTTGGGGTCACTTCCCTTTTGCCAGACATCAAATTCAACATTCAATTTTCTAGAAAGTTCATGAAAGATGGCAGAATTCTCATCGACAAATTCCTGAATCGGTCTTTTTGCTTTCTCTGCCGCCTGAACGTTTTTAATCGCGTTCTCATCTCCGCCGCACAAAAGAAGCGTCTCGTCTCCAAGTAATCGATGATATCTTGCTATCGTATCTGACTGCACAAATTCCAATGCATGGCCAATGTGAGGCTTTGCGTTTACATACGGAATAGCGTTTGTTATATAAAATTTATTATTCACCTCTTGATTTTATCAGATTAGCGCTGTCTTATGAAGAAGACTTCGATAGTTAGAAAAAGAATAATAAGAAGAATAATAAAATAAGTTTGGGTTAGATGGAAAAAACGTAAAAGAAGGTAAGATGTTAAAAATAAAGCTATAAATAATCCTCTTCGTGAATTGTTAGATAGATAAGTAGAGAAAGAGAAAGCAAGAATAAAGATAAGAATAAAAAAGAGAAGAGGTATTGGGTATTGATTATTGAGAATTAAGTATTTTTGTGATGGGTCAAATTTTAGAATTAAGTAAAAAAGACCGGTAAATGTCAAAAGACTAATGACTAATAGCCAAAAAGGCCTTTTCTTGCGGCGCATATATTTCAAGTTTAACATACTTATTTTTTAATTCCTTCTTGATCCCGCTACAACGCTTACTTGCTTTCATGGTTTACGTCTATACCTCGCAAGAGCACATGTACGGAATCTGCGGGGTAAAGTGTGCGAAGCTCTACTTTCACCCCTTGATCACGTTTAGCCTTTGCCGTTCGCCTTTTCAGTATTATTCATACACGGCTCTCAGAGCGGCTTTGACGTGGTCTTCGCCCCAACTGCGAAGACAGTTTGGGGCTTGACAAGTATTAGCAGTCGTGTTATATTATTGCTAATCATGAATGATTTGACACAAAGACAAGTTGAGATCCTAAGAAGTTTAATTGAAGAATATATTGCAACAGCAGAACCTGTTGGTTCTGAAACGCTTGAAAAAAAGTATAACCTTTCATCCTCCCCTGCGACCATAAGAAATGAGATGGTGGCGCTCACCAAGCTTGGTTATCTTAAGAAAACTCATACGTCTTCCGGCCGCGCTCCAACTCCAACTGGCATGAAATTTTATGTTAAGCAACTAATGAAAGAAAAAGATATTTCTATAACAGAGGAAACAGCGGTAAAAGAAAGTCTGTGGGATTATAGGGGCAAAGAAGAGCGTTTTCTAAGAGAAGTAACGAAATCTCTGGCCAATAAAACTAAAGCTCTTGCAATTGTTTCAACATCTGATGGGGATATTTATTGTTCGGGTTACGCAAATATCTTAGACATGCCTGAATTTTTTGATATTGATGTAACAAAGAGTTTGCTTTCAGCAATTGACGAATTCGAGGTATGCAGAAAATTTTTTGAGAATATAGATGCCGATGATGTTCAGGTGCTTTTGGGCGATGAACTGGGTCCTACTCTACAAGGTCCGTATGGATTTGTTTTTACGCATTATAAAACTCCAATGAGGTTGACTGGCGAGGTTGGGGTTTTGGGTCCAAGCAGACTTAATTACACACAAATTGTCCCAACTGTCAGATACTTTGGGGATCTGATTGGAAAAATTGCCAGCGGATGGTAGTTCGCCTGCTGGCGAAATTAAAAATTAAAAGTGGAAAATTAAAAATTAGGTATGACAAAAGACGACGCAAAAATAAAAAAGGAGTCAGAGAAGACTAAAGAAGCTACGGAAGCAGAACTTTTAAAATATAAGATTGAAGAGTTAGAGAATCAGAATAAGCGTTTATTGGCGGATTATAGGAATTTGGAGAAAAGAGTAGAAAGTCAGAGGAAAGATTTGATTCTGAAAGCTAATAAACAGCTTATCTTGCAAATTCTTCCGATTTTAGATACGCTAATTTTTGCAGATAAACAGAGTAAAGGGCAGGATCAGACTTTAAATTTGATCATAAAACAATTTTTAGATATACTTAAACTTGAAGGCGTTGAAAAGATAAAAACACAGGGCGCAGATTTTGATCCGAACTTAATGGAGTGTATAGAGACAGTTGAGGGAGACGAGGGAAAAGTTATTGAAGAGACAAGGTCTGGTTATGCTTTATACGGAGAAACTCTTCGTCCTGCAGATGTTAGAATAGGAAAGAAAGGAAACTAATTATGGGAAAAATTATAGGAATAGATTTAGGTACAACGAATTCGTGTGTCGCGGTAATGGAGGGAGGAAATCCCAAGGTAATTTATTCAGCAGAAGGACGTAATGTGATCCCGTCTGTTGTGGATCCGATCTCACATGTAGTAGGAGATGTTGCTAAGCGTCAGCTTGTCCTTAAACCCAAAAGAACAATATTTTCTATAAAAAGATTAATGGGCCGTAAATTTCAGGATGCCTCAGTGCAATTTGATAAAAAATGGTTGCCTTATACAATTAAATCCGGCCGGGATGGAATGGCAGTTGTTGAGGTTGAAGGCCGGACTTTCACCCCTCAGGAAATTTCAGCACAAATTTTGCAGAAAATAAAAGGAGACGCGGAAAGCTATTTGGGTGGGAAGGTAACGCAAGCTGTTATTACTGTTCCGGCATATTTTGATGACTCACAGCGTCAAGCTACAAAACAAGCTGGAGAAATTGCGGGACTGGAGGTTCTTAGGATTATTAACGAACCAACAGCGTCAGCCCTTGCGTATGGCCTTGACAAGAAAAATGCCCATACGGTTGCGATTTATGATTTGGGAGGAGGGACATTTGACATCTCGGTTCTTGAATTAGGGGAAGGAGTATATGAAGTAAAGTCAACAAACGGCGATACGCATTTGGGAGGAGATGATTTTGATCAAATAATTATAAATCATATTGCGGAGGAGTTCCAAAAACAGAATGGTGTGGATCTAAGACGCGATTCTCAGGCACTTCAGCGACTTAGGGAGTCAGCGGAAAAAGCAAAGATCGAACTATCAAGTTCTCAGCAAGCAGAAATTAACCAGCCTTTTATTACCCAAGGCAAAGAAGGCCCACTTCACTTGACAATGACTCTTACCCGGCCAACGCTTGAGAAATTGGTAGATAGTCTTATTCAAAAAACCCTAAAGCCAGTTGAACAGGCGCTCAAAGACGCTAAGAAAAAAATCTCAGATATTGATGAAGTAGTTTTGGTTGGCGGAATGACGAGGATGCCAAAAGTTATAGAAGCTGTCACAAAGTTTTTTGGCAAAGAACCTAATAAATCGGTTAATCCGGATGAAGTGGTTGCAGTTGGGGCAGCGGTTCAGGGTGGAGTTTTGGGAGGAGAAGTAAAAGATGTACTACTTCTTGACGTAACTCCTTTGACTTTGGGTTTAGAAACATTGGGCGGAGTTTCAACCCCTCTTATATCCAAAAATACAACAATACCAACTTCCAAATCCCAAGTATTTTCAACAGCTGCGGATAATCAGACGCAAGTTGAGATAAATGTTTTGCAAGGAGAGCGGCCTATGGCTCTGGATAACAAAAGCCTGGGACGGTTTATCTTAGATGGTATTCCGCCGGCGCCTCGTGGAGTCCCTCAGGTTGAAGTAACTTTTGATATTGACGCAAGCGGAATTTTGAATGTAAAAGCCAAAGACAAGGCAACCGGAAAAGAACAAAGCATCAAGATTACTGGTTCAACCGGTCTTTCCAAAGACGAAGTTGAAAGAATGACTAAAGAGGCAGAAGTCCATGCTCAGGAGGATCAAGAGAAAAAAGGAAAAATTGAGGCAAAAAATGCCGCAGATTCCTTAATTTTTACAGCTGAAAAATCACTAAAAGATGCTGGAGATAAAGTAGATTCAAGTCTGAAAAAAGAAGTTGAAGACAAGATTTCGGCTCTCAAATCAATTCTTGATACTGGCACAAAAGAAGATTTGGAGGCAAAGTCAAAAGATTTATCAGATAGTCTTCAGAAAGTTGGTCAGGCAATGTATAGCTCATCGCAACAATCAGCTCCTAACTCACAACAAACAACTGGAGATGGTCAGCAAAGCGATAGCAAAGCCAGTCAAGGTCAGCAAACAGACAGTGAACCAAAAAACGAAGAGAAAAAGAAAGACAAAGAAGAACCAATCGAGGGGGAAGTGGTGAACTAACGGAGAGATTTAAGATATAAGATTTATGATTTATGAATTCTATATCTATTCTTAAATCTTTAATCGTAAATCATAAATCATAAATCATGTTAGGGCGCGAGTGGCGCTTTTTTAGTATAATAGGAAAACTATGGCGGACAATAAAGATTATTATCAGTCTTTAGGAGTTTCAAAAACGGCAAATGCGGATGAAATAAAAAAGGCTTACAGAAAATTAGCTCTTCAATATCATCCGGATCGCAATAAATCAAAAGAAGCCGAAACCAAATTTAAAGAGGTAACAAAGGCTTACGAGGTATTGTCCGACCCTCAAAAAAAGCAGGCTTATGATCAATTTGGACATTCGGCGTTTGAACAAGGAGCGGGGCAAGGGCCATTCGGAGGGGCTGGACCATTTGGTGGAGGATTTGGCGGTGGTGGCCGAAGCGGCAGATACGGTCCATTTACCTATACCTACTCAACTTCTAGAGGAGGAGAAAATGAGGGATTTGATTTTGGGGGATTTACAGACCCCTTCGAAATATTTGAACAGTTTTTTGGAGGTCAATCGCCATTTGGCAGTCAGCGTCAAAGACGTCCTGTTTATTCGCTAACTATAGATTTTATGGAAGCTGTAAACGGAGTAACAAAACAAGTAACTATTGACGGGAAGACGCAAACAATAAAAATCCCGGCAGGTGTTGATGATGGTTCGAGGATTCGTTTTGGAGAATATGATGTGGTTGTTGAAGTTACTCCGGATACAAGATTTCGTCGGGAGGGTTATGATGTTGTTGGGGAAAAGGAAATTTCTTTTGTGCAGGCAGCATTGGGAGATGAAGTGGAGGTTGAGACAATTCAGGGAAATGTGAAGCTTAAGATTCCAGCAGGAACTCAGTCAGATAGTGTTATTCGACTTCGTCAAAAAGGCGTACCCCATATTCATGGCAGCGGTCGTGGGGATCACTATGTGAGAATAAAAGTCCCCGTTCCAAAACATCTCACCCGCCGCCAGAAAGATTTACTCAGGGAGTTTCAAGAAGAAGACTCTTCGAGGAAAGGATGGTTTTAAGTTAATGACATCTTGACATAAAGATGTCTTTATGCTAGTTTAATACTTATGATTCGTACTACGGTAAGACTTGACGAAAATCTCTTTAAAGAAGCTCGTAAAGTGGCAATTGATAAACGGATGGCATTTGCTGCTGTCGTACAAGAAGCGCTAAGTTTATATTTGGGCAAGCCAACCCGAGGGACAATTGCTAAAAAATTTACGAGTAATGATTTTTTGCTTAAATTAACGGGTTATAAGCTTAAAGGGGGACCAAAAGATTTAGCCCGCAAACATGACAAGTATACGTGGGAATAATAGGGTAATTGTTGATTCAGACGCATTGATTGGATCGATCCATGAGGATGACAGTCTGCATAATCTGTGTTTGGGAGTCTCAATATATATGGCAAAAAACAGTTATGCTACTATAGTGCCGTACCCGATAGTTCTGGAAGCTGCAACAACACTAGCGAGAGACAAAACCATAAAACGTCCTGATTTAGCATATAAATTACTTCAAGATTATTCTTCAGTTGAAGAGAAACCTTTTTATGATTCAAATGTTGAGAGTTTAGTCGCCAAGCTTTACAATCCTAGAACTTCCAAGAGAAATAGTCCCTTTGACCATTATGTTTTAGCTCTTGCGAAAAAAAACGATATTAAGCTTATATTCTCATTTGATTCTTTTTATAAGAAAAATGGCTTAACCCTAATGAAAGATGTAGTTGTATAAATACTTCTACTTCGTCCGCCGTCGTTCTTCACAGAAGAGCTTTGGCGAGGCAAACCCGCAAACAAAAGAGCACTTAGCATTCTAATGTTCAAAGCTAAACAACACCGGTATTGATGCTATTTGCCTCCTTGGAATTTGTTATAATATTAAGAAGTGATAGTATGGGCAAAATAAATTTAGATGAAATTAAAAATAAAGCTTTACCCATCTTAAAGGAGGCAGGGGTTACTCGGTCTGCCCTATTTGGTTCTGTTGTACGAGGTGAGGAAAGACAAGATAGTGATATTGATATGCTTGTTGATTTTCCGAGGGGAAAGGGACTTTTTGAATTTGCTGGTCTGCAATTTCAATTAGAAGATGCGCTGAAGAAAAAAGTTGATTTAGTGGAATATGAATCCTTAAATCCTCTTCTGAAAGAGCGTATTTTGACAGAGCAGGTACAAATTTTATGAATAAAGATGCAACAGTTTTTCTTAAGCATATTTTAGAGAGTATTAACCTGATCGAGAAATATACGGAAAATATTACAGAAGAACAGTTTTTGCAATCTGTTGAGAAGCAAGATTTGGTGACACGGCGACTTGAAATAATTGGAGAGGCAATTCGTAATCTACCCGAGGAGTTTCGTAAAGAACATGAAGATATTGTGTGGAATAAAGCAATGGCAACACGGAATATCCTGATTCATCATTATTTTGGTATCAACTTCAAAACTGTCTGGGATACAGTGACAATAAGTATCCCTGAGTTTAAAAAACAGATTCAAAAACTTCTTGAAGAATCAAAAGGGTAAGTTCGTGCAAACCTAAGGCTCGACCTCAAGGGTTGACGCTCGAAGACTTGTCGTCATCCTGAATTTATTTCAGGATCTTATACCTGAATAGTTAGATGTCGAAACCCGCTTCGCTGCGAGGCGAGCAAGTTCGGCATGACACGGATTACGGACTAGTAAATTGAAAGGTGGAGAGGATTTGGTCGAATGTTTGTAAATATTGGGCATCTTTATTACCGCCATGATTTGCTTTAATTTGTATAACTTGTTGATTATTAAGTAAGAAAACTTCGATAAAATCACTTCCAAGCTCACTACCTGTAATTCTTTTTCCTTGAATCCCATTAAGATTAAAAGACTCATTTTTCTCGATCCGTACAGAACTTCCTGGATCTTCAGCAATAAGAGCAAGTTGACCTTGACTCTTTATAAAATCTTCAAAAGATGTTGAACTTGTTTTAATAAGTCCTCTAATGGTAATAAAAAGTCCGTCATGAAGCTCTTGTCCTTGACGCTGCGTTTCACCCTTAATAGCTAAGCTAACCTCATCATCCCTTTCACTTAGATTCATTTCTAAAGGATATCTTAGGCTAAAGTTATATTGTTTATTTTCATAAGTTATCCAATCTGTAGTTTCATCAGGAGTTGGGGAAGGGATTGTGGTTGGTACTACTGAACTTTGTTTGTTTGAGACTACTGTTTGATTTTGTTTTGTTCCCAGAATATAAGAACCTATGGTGACTAGAACAAATAGTATCCCAAGACCAATAGGGATAATTTTTGAACTGGGAGTATTATTTGAAGGCATTTGATTGTTATTAACTTCTGGAGTCTGCGATACTTGATTTATATTGTCCATAATTAAACAATAGGGAAAGAAATAGTGAATGTCAAGGGTACCATACTATAAGATATTTGTCAAGCAAAGATGAGTGGTATATACTAAATCTATGCTGCCTGTTAGGTTTCTGAAGTTCTGGTATTTGGAGGCTCCAAGGGGTTTAATTGCTTATTTTGTTTCCCTGAACTCTGCCTTTCTCCATCTTTTCTCTCTTCCGCTTTTAGTCAAAACTTATTTCAGACCCTGGAAAAATGAATACAGAGAAGGCTTGGTTGGGTTTTCTGTAGGAATGGGAATTTTTATTAAGACGTTTGTCATTGCGGTTGATATTTTGCTATTTTTTCTTCTTTTATTAGCCCAAGCTCTAGTTTTTGCTGGTTTTATTCTTTGGCCGATAGTAACTGTAGCTTTTCTTTTTCAGGGATAAACTTATGTTTGAATACGCAAGAATCTATCATTTCTACAATCTTTTATTGGTAAGGATTATTAGATTGTTCGTTTTTATATTCTTAATATTGTTTTCTATTATTCAAATAGCGACCTTATACGCAATATCTATTCTCTTTGAGCCAATTAATATACTTTCCCAAAATATTCCTTTATTTTTTTTGTCAATTTTTTTGATGTTTGAGATTTTCTTACGCTTTAAGATTGCAAGAGCTTCTCCCCCACTGAGTCTTAAGGATAATCAAACAAAGAAGATTTTTGACTCATTTACTTTAGAGGCATTGAGCATTTTCGTTACCTCAAAAAGCACAAAAAATATCATAAAGTCTCTTCTTAACAAATCTCAAGTTAAATTTATCTTGCAAAAAGGAGATTTTGAAGAAAAAGATATTAAACCCTTGGAAATCCCGAAAGAATCTTTGGCAAAATATGCATTTGAAACTGCGAAAAATTTGAATGGAAAATTCGTCACGACCATGGATTTAATTACATCCTATCTTTTATTGACAGAATATCAGACTAATCTTTTGTTCAATAAGAAGCTCAAGAAAGAAGAGCTTGTCAATATTCTTTTTTGGGCAAGAAATTCTTTTAAAAGTGAGGAAGAAATTAAGCCAATAAGATTTGAATTTTGGGGCGAGGGAATTGGGGAGTCATGGGTTTATGGCTGGACAGTTGAGACGCAAAAATACATGGTTGATATTGCATCTGAAGCGCTGGCTAAAAAGCCACTCCTAATAGGTAGAGAGCAAGAATACAAGAAAGTTGTAGAAGCGCTTAGTAATTATAAATCTGTAGTTTTGGTAGGTGAACCTGGAAGCGGGAAAAATACTCTTGTTGAATCTCTGGTTTTCGAAAGCTTTATGGGCAATTTGAGAGGAAATTTGTATCACAAGAGATTTTACCAGCTTTTGGTTGATACTCTTCTTGCTGGAACTCAGAATCAAGGAGAACTTCAGGAACGCTTGGACGATGTTATTGCAGAAATCAGTCATTCAATAAACATTATTATTTACATTCCTAATTTCGAAAGTATTATGGGTTCTTCAACTTTTAATACAGACCTTTCAGGAGTACTTATTCCGTATCTTCAAAAAGGAAAAATTCAATTCATTGCAAGTGTCACGCCTTCTTCTTACAAAAGATTTATAGAGCCAAAACACACATTAACAAATCTTCTTACAAGTGTTCATTTTGAAGAGCCTGATAAAAAAGACGCGCTCCAAATGCTTTTTATGAAAACTCCAGCAATTGAGGCAAAACATAAAGTGTCAATCTCGTATAAGGGAGTTTTGACAGCAAATGATTTCTCTTCCAAGTATTTGCCAAATACAGTTATGCCGGGACGAGGAGTCACTCTTCTTGAGGATACTGCAAATAAAGTTGTGCTGTCAGGAAGAAAAATTGTTGAAGAAGAAGATGTGATTTCTGAGATTGAGGAAAAAACAAAAGTTGCTATTGGAAAACCAAAAGAAAAAGAGAAGAGTTTACTTTTGCATCTTGAGGATGAGCTTCATAAATATATTATTAATCAAAAAGAAGCAGTTTTTGAGATTTCAGAGGCTTTAAGAAGGCTGCGCGCCGGCCTTACAACAAAAGAAAAACCAATTTCTTTTCTTTTTTTAGGCCCAACCGGAGTTGGCAAGACAGAGACGGCAAAAGCGCTATCTAAGGTTTATTTTGGGCAAGAAAGTCAGATGGTTAGGTTTGACATGAGCGAATTTGGAGAAAGCGGAAGCGTTAATCGTTTCTTGGGAGAAGAAGGAGAAGGACTTACCGATATGGTTTTTGACCATCCTTTTTCACTAGTACTTCTTGATGAATTTGAGAAATCAAATCCAAAAATTATTGATCTTTTTTTACAAGTTTTGGATGATGGAAGACTCACTGATATTAAGGGAAAAACAATCTCTTTCGTAGACACTATTATTATTGCGACATCTAATGCAGCTTCTGAATATATTAGAGAAGAGGTAAATAAGGGCACACAAATTGACAAAAATTTCCAAAAGAATTTACTTAATTTCTTACAAGAGAAAGGAATTTTTAGGCCTGAGATGCTAAATAGATTTGATGGCGTTATCGTTTTTAAGCCCTTGGGAGAAAAAGAGGTAGGACAAATTATTAAGCTTTTGCTAAAGGAACTTTCAGATAAGCTTTTAGAAAAAGATATAATGGTTAATTTTGATCAAAAAATAATTGAGAAGATTTCAAAGGAAGGGTTTGATGAGGAATTCGGCGCTCGTCCCTTGCGCCGCTTTATACAGGACAGCATAGAAGATCAGATAGCAAAGATGTTATTGAAAGATGAGATAAAAAGAGGAGATAAAATCAATTTGTCCGTTGATGGAGCTGGCAACTTTCAGATCATAAAAATATGAATGAGAAAGTAAGCGGATATTCTTTGCTTCTTGTTGGACTTTTGATCATGATTTTTTGCGTTGTGAATGTATTTATGGTTTTCACCAACAAAGCAAAGCCTTTTCAAGTTTTTAATACTGAATCCAACAGCAAGTCTGAGAGCTCTTTAAATATCAACGATCTTCTTAAGCAAATTCAAAGCGGCAACCAAAATGCTTTTGACCAATCCATCCAACAGCCCAATATTGATATTCTCCCTGCCGAAGTTTTAAATCAAAGTCTTAATCTGACTACCCATTTTTTCTTGATGAGTTTTATACTGGGTTTTGGATATAAATTGGCAAGTCTTGGAACCCAATTAATTCGCCCAATCAATGTAAAACTTAAATCAAATCTCGATCCCTCCACAAACAAAGTCAATTAAAACGCTTGACAGAATTTGTTTGATTTAGGATAATGAAGATATGGATAGTCAAACTCAAGGACAGCAATCTGCCAATACCGATATTTCTTCCCAGTCGACCAATTCTAACCAGTGGTTAAGAACATTGGGCATTGGGTTTGGAATAGTATCTTTTGGAATCGCCATTGGAGTTATTGGATATCTATTAGGAACAAAACAAAATCAAACTGTAGTCCAAAACCAACAAAGCTCAGTAGTTCCAACTCTATCTCAACCTTCCCCAACTGCTATTGACGAAACCGCAAACTGGAAGACATATACCGACGACAAATATAGTTTCCAATTTAAATATCCATCTGAATGGGTAATTGCTTCAAAATTGGATAACGCTCTGGAAGGTGTTGCTAGATACATTGCATTAACAGATCCTTTGTTATCTGAGTCTGCTTCGCTAGTTTTTTCTATTCAGATAAAACCAAATTCATCTTATTCTAATGAGCTTACGAAAACAAAAGCAGATATAGGAGCGAGTGAAGAGCATAACATTGTTATATCTGGTATTGACGGTAAGAAATACTCTACGGTTGGAGAAGCAACAGGTCCTGGTCCAGATAAACTTTCATCATATGTCTTGCCATTGAATGGAGGTTCTTTTCTAATCACTATTGCTCCAGAGCAGGAAAACAAAAATTATACCGCTACAATAGACCAAATCCTCTCTACCTTCAAATTTGTTGATTAATTAAAAGTACTATTTTTTATAGACCTCATCATGGGTGCCGATGTCAGTAAAAATCTCAGAATTTCTTTTAAACTCTAATTTTTGATAATATTCCGATTTCCACTTAGCGGATGCGCCACGACACCAAGATTGCGCAAATAGACGCTTTTTTAACTTGTTTGGTTTAATAACATCTTTTGTTTTACGGTATGCCATATAAAGATTATACATGAACGGCGATAACAGATTCAGATTCAAATTCATCACTCCTTGATGTCATTGCGAGCGAAGCGAAGCAAGCTCTTGCTATTTGGGATTGCTTCGTCTCCTTCGGCAAGCTCAGGATCCTCGCAATGACATTTATTCGTGTTGAATAGGAAGGCTGAACCTGGTATACTTAGAAACACTATGCCGGCAGTTCAAAGAAGCGAATTTTTGTTAGCTCTAAATCAAGTCGCCAACGAGCGCGGCGTTGATGTTGAAGTGGTTTTAGATACAGTTAAAAATGCAATCCTAGCCGCCTACAAAAAGGATCACCCTGATATAGAAATTGAGGAATTCACTACGACTTTGGATAAAAATACCGGAGAAGCTAAAATTTCACACAACAGTAAAGACGTTACTCCTCCTGGTTTTGGAAGGATTGCCGCTCAGACCGCAAGACAAGTAATACTTCAAAAAATTAGAGAAAAAGAAAAAGAAGCAATAATTGCCGATTATAAGCTGAGGATTGGTACTATTGTAAACGGCATGATCTTACGATTTGCCGGACCAAATATTATTGTTGATGTCGGGAAAACAGAAGCATTGATGCCGTCTCAAGAGCAGATTCCAAACGAAAAATATCATTTGAATCAAAGGCTAGCCGTGTATATTCTAGAAATTAGAGAGGGACTGAAAGGAGAGGATATAATAGTATCAAGGTCTAGTAATGGGCTTTTGGAAGGATTATTTAAAAGGGAGGTTCCGGAGGTTAGTAAAGGAAATGTCGTTATCAAAAATATCGCAAGGGAGCCTGGCGCAAGAAGTAAAGTAGCTGTATATTCAAATCAATCAGGAATTGATCCTGTTGGAAGCTGTGTCGGACAAAGAGGAGTAAGAGTTCAGGCTATAATAGCCGAGTTTGGAGGACTTGAAAAAATAGACATTATTCAATGGCATGAAAATATTAAAGATTATATTGCCCAATCCCTGTCTCCCGCTAAGAATGTAAGAGTTGAGATTGAAAAAGAGGAAGACTCGAAGAGCCCGGGGCAAGAAAAGACTGCTCATGTATTTGTTCCAAGTACGGAATTATCGCTTGCAATTGGCAGAGAAGGACAAAACGTTCGTCTAGCTTCTAGATTAACAGGTTATAGAATTGAGATAGAAGAAGAGATAAAAGAGGAAAAACCTTTAGCTACCGAAGAACAGTCCCGCGAAGCGGGATCTGGCTCCGCCAGAAAAACAGAGGAAGCACAGAGGGTTAAGGATGCAGGTAAAGTTAGCGATAAAGCGATTACAGAAAAAGAAGAAGTAAGCTCTAAAGTTGAAGCTAAACCAGTTGAGAAAAAAAAGAAGAAATAATTTGAAATTTTCAATTTGAAATTTGAAATCAAATATAAATTTTAAAATTTAAAACCATTTAAAATTCATTGAAAATTAAAAATTTTAAATTTAAAATTAATCGTATGTTATGGCAAATAAAAAAGTTCATAAGCAATCCTCAAAAGAATCTGTAAATTATCCGCCTGTAGTCGCTGTTTTGGGTCACGTAGATCATGGAAAAACAACCCTTCTTGATGCTATTCGTAAAACCGATGTTGTGACAAGAGAGCATGGGGGCATAACACAAGGGATCGGAGCATCAAGTATCGAGATCGCCGTTGAAGGAAAAAAAAGAAAAATTACTTTTATTGACACGCCTGGACACGAAGCTTTCTCGCTTATGCGAGGACGCGGAACGCAGGCGGGAGATTTAGGTCTTTTAGTGGTTTCATCTATTGATGGAGTAATGCCTCAGACAAGAGATAGTATAAAGCTTCTTAAAGAGGGAAAGATACCTTTTATTGTTGTTTTGACCAAGATTGACCTTCCTGAAAAAAATGAGGATAAAGTTAAACGGCAATTATTAAAAGAAGAAGTATTGCTTGAGGGATATGGAGGAGACGTTCCATATATTGCTGTTTCTGCAAAAGAAAATATAAACATTAAGGAGCTTCTTGAATTGATTCTTCTAGTCTTCGATATGGGCGGGACAAAAGATCTTTCGGAAAAAGGACAATTTAAAGCTATTGTTATTGAATCAAGATTGGATCAAAAAGCAGGCCCTAGGGCAACGATTGTTATCAAAAACGGAAGTTTGTCCATAAGAGATGAAATAATTTGCAACTCATTGATTGCGCGCGTAAGGACAATTATAAATGATAAGGGACAGCACTTAAATACAGCAAAACTTGGGGAAGCGGTCGAAGTTTTAGGATTTGAAAAAGTACCTCCAATTGGAGAGATTGTGACCAAAAAAGGCGCTGAGGTCGCCCACGATCCCGCTAAGCAAGATGTAGGCTCCCCGCGCCCTCTTGAAATTCCTCCAGATTTTTTAGCTCCAAAAGAAGAACCTAAGCTTTCAGTAATTCTTTGTGCGGATAATTTGGGGTCTTTGGAGGCAATTTCCAAAGCAATACCCCAAGAAATAAGTATTGTTCTTCAAAAAACAGGAGACATCTCATCGGCTGATATTTTGTTAGCAAAAACGATGAATGCAATTGTATTGGGATTTAATATAAAGATTAAGCCAGAGATTTTAAAATTTGCGAGCCAAGAGAAAGTTCTGGTAAAAAATTATAGGATTATTTATGAATTAATAGATGAAATAAAGGACGTTTTGAAAGGCAAGGAATTGGCTCTAGAAGAGGAGATCTATGGTAAGGCAAAGATTATAGCTTCCTTCCCATTTGAGAAAACGAAGGTTTTGGGAATCAAAGTCTTGGAAGGAAGAGTGGCTCGCGGAGACAAAGTAAGACTTATAAGCCGATCAAGAGATAAGGATGTAATTATTGGGGAAGCAGTTGTTAGCTCTTTAAGAGTTGGAAAAAACTCAGTTTCCAAGGTCGAAGAAGGACATGAAGGAGGCATACTTCTCTCCCCTTTCCTTGACTTTACTATAGGAGATATGTTAATATGCCATAGCTAATCTGTATGGATAATTTAACGATAACTAAGCTCAAGGCGCTAATAGACGAGAACGCCAACATCGGAATAGCCGTAGGCAAAAACCCCGGCATAGACGAGATGGGGGCAGCTTTGGCTTTATACTTAGCCTTGAGTCAAGAAGGCAAAAAGGTGACAATTGCTTCTCCGTCTGAACCAATTGTTAAAGTTTCTTCTCTTGTTGGAATAGATAAGGTAAAGAAAGGCTTCGACCAAGATCAGGGAGATTTAACGGTTTCTTTTCCTTATAAAGAGGGAGAAATAGAAAAGATTTCTTATACTCTTGAGGATGGAAAATTAAATATCTTGGTTAAGGCTTCAGAGCTGGGTTTGTCTTTTGATGAAAATAATATACTCTATTCTAGAGGAGGAGGAGCACCAAAGCTAGTTTTTGTAGTTGGAACTCCGAGAGTATCAGATTTAGGAAGGGTTTTTAGTCCGCAAGCGCTCAAAGATTCAACAATAGTAAATATAGATTATAGGGAGAATAATCAAGGTTTTGGAGATCTAGTTCTAGTTAGTAAAAATTTATCTTCAGTCTCGGAGATGATAGCAAGCCTTATTGTTTCCATGGGTCTTAAAATAGATATGGATGTTGCTTCAAACTTAATGTCCGGAATAATTATGGCAACAGATAACTTCCAAAGCGCAAAGACAAGTCCTCTTTCATTTGAAATGGCGGCTTTCCTTATGAAAAAAGGCGCTACAAGACAAGCTCCTGATATAAATAAAAAGCCAGAGATTCTTCAGGGAGATGAGGCATATTCATTCTTTGCTCCTCCAAAACAACCCAAAAACGATGATCAAAAAGCAACCGCCTTTGCCAAAAAGGCCATAGAGCCGAAGGATGCCGCCTTTGCCAAAGATTCGAGCGAGCCAACGGAAGACAATCCTCCGGATGACTGGCTCGCACCAAAAATCTACAAAGGCTCAACTACAATATAATTAACCATTGAAAGGCTTTTAATAAACTGCTATAATATAAATAATTAATTTTCAATTCGAAATTTTCAATTTTCAATGAAGCTTCAAATTTAAATTTTAAAAAATTAAGTTTTCATTTCAAATCTTAAATTGAAAATTTTAAATTATTTAAGGTATGCCGCTTAGTCCGACTCAGAAAAAACAGGTTATAAAAGAGTATCAAACAACAGACGGTGATACTGGAAGCCCAGAGGTTCAGATTGCGCTTTTAACAAAAAGAATTGATAGATTGACACAGCATTTGAAAGACCATATTCACGATATGCATAGCCGCCGGGGGCTTTTATCAATGATAGCCAAAAGAAGAAGACATATTAACTATTTAGAGGAAGTGGATAAAAAGCGTTCTTCAGTAATTGAAAAAAAGATAGGACTTAAAAAATAACCCATAATGACTAATAGCAAAAAAAATACAGCGAATTTACAAATAAATGGTAAAACCTTAACTCTAGAAATAGGAGAACTGGCTCTTCAGGCAACGTCTTCTATATTGGCAAGGCTAGGAGATACGATGGTCTTGGTAACAGTGGTTGAGGGAGAAGAAAGAAAAGATATTGATTATTTTCCTCTTACTGTCGAATATGTAGAAAGGTTATACGCTGGAGGGAGAATCAAGGGTTCAAGATGGGTAAAAAGAGAGGGCAGGCCATCAGACGATTCTATTCTCATAGCGCGTCTTATAGACCGTTCAATAAGACCGCTTTTTCCAAAAGAATTTAAAAAAGAAGTACAAATCATTGTGACGGTTCTTTCTGTAGACGGAGAAAATTCTCCAGACGTTCTTTCGATTGTTGCAACAAGCGCCGCACTTGCAGTTTCAAGAATTCCCTGGTATGGGCCAGTCGGAGCAGTAAGAATAGGTTATGTTAAAGAAAAAGACCACGCAACTGAATCAGGGCATGAATTTTTAATAAATCATGGGGCGGGAGAATCCGAGCTATCGGATTTAGATTTAGTCATAACGCAATTAAAAGATAAAACTTTGATGATAGAGGCGGAAGGACTACAAGTCTCTGAAGAAATAGTTCTTAAGGCAATTGAAAGAGCGCAGGTAGAGAATAACAAAATTATTAATTTTATAGAAGATTTTGCAAAGAAAAATGGCGCGAAGAAAGAGACTGTAACGCCCAATTCTGAGTTTGCTAATCTTTTGACAAGACTTGAAAAGTCATACAAAGATGAGATCGTCGCGCTTGTTAAAAATAGAGTTGATAAAGAGTCGGGCGGAGATTCGTCTGATTTGATCGATAAAATTATTCAAGAGGAAAAAATTTCAGATCCGGAATTTTCCATTGCCTCTAAGGAAGTTGCCAAAGCAGTTGAGTATATTCTTTTTAAGCATATAAGGGAGAATACCTTGAAAAAAGGAATAAGACCGGATGGAAGAAAAATAGATGAGATTCGGCCAATTTCTGCAAAAGTAGGAGTGCTCCCTAGAACTCATGGGTCTGCAATTTTTCAAAGAGGAGATACGCAGGCTTTGACGGTTGCGACATTGGGTTCGCCTCGTCTTGAACAGTTGATTGAGTCAGCGGAAGGAGAAGAATCCAAAAGATACATTCATCATTATTCAATGCCTCCATATTCAGTTGGGGAAACAGGAAGGATAGGCGTGCCGTCAAGACGCGAGATTGGACATGGGGCCCTAGCAGAAAAAGCGCTTTTGGCTGTTATCCCAAAACAGGAAGAATTCCCCTATACGATTCGAGTTGTTTCAGAAATTCTTTCTTCCAATGGTTCAACTTCCATGGCTTCGACTTGCGGATCAACTCTTGCTCTAATGGACGCTGGGGTTCCAATCAAAAAACCTGTTTCGGGAATAGCGATGGGAATGGTTTCAAATGGAGATAAATATGTGATTTTAACTGATATTTTAGGCCTTGAGGATTTTTCTGGAGACATGGATTTTAAAGTTGCGGGAACAGATACAGGAGTTACAGCAATTCAACTGGATGTTAAGATTTTAGGATTAAATATTGTCCAAATTAAAGAGGTTTTTGAGAGAGCAAAAAAGGCAAGAGACTTTATTTTGGAAAAGATGCAGGGAGTTATTAAAGAGTCTCGTAAAGATGTTTCAACGTTTGCTCCAAAGATAGAGCAAATACAAGTTCCGGTTGACAAAATAGGAGAGGTGATTGGTCCCGGGGGACGCGTAATTAAGAATATAATTGCCCAAACAGGCGCAACTGTTGATGTTGAAGATGATGGAAAGGTAACTATTTCTGGAACATCGGAAGAATCTGTTTCAAAGGCTCTTGAGTGGGTAAAAGGTATTACCAAAGAAGTAACAGTTGGGGAGACTTTTGAGGGGGAGGTCAAAAGAATCCTTCCGTTTGGAGCATTCATAGAATTTTTGCCCGGAAAAGAAGGAATGGTTCATGTTTCTCAGATGTCAACGGGATTTGTCAGGAATCCTATGGATGTTGTCTCAATTGGCAAAAAAGTTAAAGTTAAGGTTATTGAAATCTAATCCCCGTTTCCGAAAGCCCCATTATTGACAAATAATCTCATGGTAGGATAACATACGAGAATTATGTTAGAAGAATGGATCAGAATACAACATGTAAAAGGTAACAGGGATGGTGGTGAAATGGGATCCACCCTTCTTAAACTCTATGGCGACGAACCTTTTCCTTATCCTCTAACTCAAGCTGCCCCCGAAGGAACTCCGCAGGATATACTCGGCCATGCAATTTCGGAATACAAGAAAGGACATCTTACCCCAGAGTTAGTTGATGCAACTTGGCAGACAATCTGGAAAACATGGGGAGAAAGAATTAATCATACTTTTCAAGTCCCATCTTGTGATCGAACCCCAGAAGAATTAGGAGGGCTTGCAGGAAAAAATAGAGCAGTTCTTTTAGTGCCAGATGAGATATATACGAAAGAAGGTTTAGTTCTTATTGGAAAAATGTTTCCTAAAATACAAGGCTGGACTAAAAGCGAAAATGTTAAAGTTAAAGACAATAACGGAGGTTCTATAGACATAGAGATGGACATAGATTCTCCTAATAGGAATACCAGTGAAGATAAAGCAAGGAATATTTTTATAAGGGAAAGACGCAGAGTACAAAGATTTGCAACCTATATTGTTGGTTCCCAATTCAGTCAACTTTTGACTGGTCGTTATTTAGATGAGGGATCTACATGGTCTCGTTGTTTTGATTCTGTTAGTGGCGGCTTTGCTGTTGCTAAGTTCGAGTCGGATGGTCGATTGAAAGTCGCGCGGCTAAGTGTCCATCCGAGTTTAGGGTATCGTTCCGAGGGAGTAAAGGAAGCTTAGTCTTTTGATCCTTTGATCTTCTTTGCGTCTTTGAACTTTCCGTTTTTTTGATGGAGTAAATAATGAAAGTAGGTTAATGTTCTCAAGAGAACTTCTTTTGAGACTCCGAAATTATTGTGGTGTGAGCTTCCCACATGGAATGTGGGAGCACGAGGTAAATCATTAATCTTCTTCTGGATCTATAAGTAATTTATGAATAACAGAATCTTCGACTTCGGTTTCTTCCACAAATGACTGGTAACTTAAATTGGGGTTAGTTTTTGAGAAATAAGACAATATGAATTCTGTGTTGCAGAAAGGATGCTCGTCTTCATGCAGGTAATATTTATAGGAAGAATAAGAACGAAGATTACTGTTGCTAAGCTTTAAGGGATTGCGATGGATATATTTTGAAACTTGCAGTAAATATTCATCATTTTCTATAATCTTGGCTTTAAATGTTCCTTGGAAAAGTGGCCCAATACGTTCATGTTTTGTATTAAAATATCTGGTATAGCTATTTGCAAACTTCCTTAAAAAATTCGTTATTCCATCATCTACGTTTTGCTTTAGTAGAAAATGAAAATGGTTAGGCATTAGGCAGTAAGAATAAATCTCTACCAAATCAATTTGATTTTCGATCTTTTTAGCTTTTTCTATTCCCCTTTTAAAGTCTGAAAGCTTTGCTGGTAGCGGAGTTTTGTGATAGAAATCCATAGTCAATAAAAACTGTTGATAGTCGCGTTTATTAATAAAAATATTTCTTTTTTCTACGCCTCGATTATAAATATGATAATAGTTACCGGTAGTAAAATAAGGATTAGTCACTGTCTAATGATAAATATTCGTGCTCCCACTTGTCAAGTGGGAGATCACAAGAGGGAGATCCGGAGATCCACACACAATTTACTATGGATAAAGTTGTCTACGCAAGAAGCCTTGAGCAGATTAAACACCTGGCTCTAGAAGAGTAAAGATAAGTATAAAAAAGGAGAAGTGTCAGCCTAATCACCTCGAAGGTGGGAGCGATTGTGAAATTTAGGAGTTTTGTAGTATTATAGTCTTATGGATGTTAGTCTTCCGCTTGAGACTCAAATAGAAAAACTCGTTGAAAAAGCAAAGGAAGCTCAGTTGCCCCAAGATTTACTGGAAAAGATAGAAGAAGAGATAAATCTTTTGAAAGCAAGCCTTAAAGGAGGATCCTCCTCTAGCGGATCATTTATGGAGTTTGAGAGTATTGTAAATTATATAAATTGGGTTACATCCGTGCCCTTTAACAAAGAGACAAAAGATATATTGGACCTTGAGCTTGCCAAAAAGGTATTGGATAAAAATCATCATGGTTTGTCAAACGTTAAAAATGTGATTTTGGAATATTTATCTTCTATTATTTTGAATGTAAGAAGTGGAGGGAATAACGCTAGGGCTCCTATTCTTTGTCTTGTCGGACTTGTTGGGACTGGAAAAACTACTCTTGGGTATTCAATTGCTGAGAGCATGGGCAGAAATTTTGAAAGAATACCGTTTGGAGGAATGGGTGATGCGAGTGACCTTCGCGGAAAATCAAGGGCAGTGTCTGATGCAACTCCTGGAATATTAATAAAAAGCATAATCCATGCTCAAAGCAAAAATTGCGTAATACTTCTTGATGAACTGGATAGGGTAACAGAGGAAGGCAAAAAAGATATTATGGGAGTTCTAGTTGAACTTTTGGACCCCGAACAAAACAAGTCATATGTGGATCATTACATAGATTATCCTTTTGATTTATCTAAGATTTTGTTTGTCGCAACTGCAAATAATACGACAGGTATTGCGACAGCTGTTTTAGATAGACTTCAGCTGATTCAGATGCCATCTTACACGGATGAGGAAAAAATAGTTATCGCAAGAAATTATTTACTAACAAAAATTCGTAGTGAAGCAGGGTTATCCGAATCCCAATTGTCTATCAACGAAGATGTTTGGCCTGGAATTATTCGTCCTTTGGGTTATGATTCGGGAATCCGAAGTCTTCAGCGTACAATAGAAGGTATATGCAGAAAAGTAGCAAGGATGATCGTTGAGGGGAAAATACAATCAGTTAACGTGACTACTCAAAATGTCAAAGAATTCCTGCCAACTGAGTAAGTTGACATAGGTCTTAGGTCAATTAGAAATTAGTAATTAGAAATTTATGAATACTGTTTCTTTCGTCCCCCTCGGTGGTATTGGTGATGTTACCAAAAATATGTATTTGTATGAATATAATAATCAAATACTTATCGTTGATTGCGGGTTGGGTTTTGCGGATGAAACAATGCTTGGAGTTGATCTTTTGCTTCCTGACATTTCATATTTACTTAAAGTGTGTCAGCCGTTTGGCAAATCAAAGAAAAGAATTGCAGGAATGGTTCTAACGCATGGACACGAGGATCATATTGGAGCGCTTCCTTTTATCTTGCCTCAATTGCCAAAATTTCCAATATTTGGGACAGTTTTTACTGCAGCTTTGGCTAACGCAAAACTTGCCGAATTTGGAGTAGAAGGACGAGTTGAAGAAGTAAAGTTTGGAGACTCATTAAGAAAAATTGGAGATTTTGAAGTTGATTTTATAAGAGTTACGCATTCAATACCTGATACAAGTCATGTTTTCATTAGAACCCCTTTGGGAAGTTTCTATCATGGATCGGATTTTAAATTCGACGAGACTCCCTATGATGGCAAAAAAACAGATTTTGCGAAGATATCAAAAGTGGCGAAGTCTCAAGTTTTATGTATGATGTCTGATTGTTTGGGGTCTGAAAGAAAAGGAAGAAGTCAGTCAGAAATAACACTTTTGGACAGTTTCTTAAGGGAGATGAAGGAATGTAGGGGGAAATTTATTGCTACTACTTATTCCTCAAATATCTCAAGACTCAATCAGATTATAGAGGCGTCTGAACAATCGGGTAGAAAAGTATGTTTCATAGGCAGATCTTTAATAAGAACAAAAGAAGTTGCTAAGCGTTTGGAATATATGACAATTGGGAAGAATCTGGAAATCAAGATAGAAAATATTGGAAGCTATAGCGATGATAAGCTCACTCTTATAGTAGCAGGCAGTCAAGGTCAGGAAAATTCCGCGATGTCTAGGATTGCGAGTGGAGAGCATAAGGAAGTTAGACTAAGCGAAAATGATATAGTTGTTTTTTCCGCAGACCCGATTCCGGGAAACGAAACTTCGATTTACGAGCTGATTGATGCAATTGCCAAGAAAGGAATTAAAGTATTTTATTCTGCAATGGGTGCGCAGTTTCATGTATCCGGACACGGATCGCTGGATGAGCTTTCTCAACTTGTACACTTAGTAAAACCCAAGAATATTATTCCCATTGGCGGATCTTACAGGCACATGTTTGCGTATAGAGATATGACAGAAAAGTTAGGATACAAAAAAAGCGATTCCTTGCTTATCGAAGACGGACAAGAAATTATTTTTTCTAAAGAGGGCGTTAAGTATGGCAAAACAATACCTGTCAAAAAAGTATACGTTGATGAGATATCTGGAGAGGCAATAGAACATTTTATTTTAAGGGATAGGCAAAAGCTTTCTGAAGGAGGGATTGCTGTAATTCTTGTAGAGGTTGATTCTAATAACGGTCAGCTTGTTGGCAAGCCGGATATTATCATGAGAGGATTGTCAGTATCTTTTGATATTGGCCGTTTGAATTCAAAACTCTTTATGGATTTCAGGAAAGCGTTGCTTTCTAGAAAAGGCAGGGTTATAAATTGGATTTATGTAAGGAAGTTAATAGGAGAGCTGGCGGAACGAAGAATCTTCAAAGAACTCCACCGCCGTCCCCTCGTTCTACCGGTTGTGATTGAGGTATAAGATTATTCCAAAAACCCCAGTAGCAGAGCTTCGCTCGCTACGGGGTGAACCGGAACGTGGAGAGAATTTGGTCAAGCAACCCTCCATCATCAAGGCTTCCTTCGACATCGTTAATGATCAAAAATGCTGATTTCGAGTGTAGGGGAATTACAACTGTTTTGCCTTCGTTAATCCCAGAAAAGAGAGTAAACACAATAGCTTTTTTACCGCCAACAACAATCTTTCTGATTCCTTCCTCTGCCACTTCCTGAAGTAAGGGATTTGCAAATTCCTCCAGCGTGAGATTAAGAGGATTTTTCTCGATGTCGAACTTTAGCAGCAGATGCTCAACGCCATCATTATCTTTCCATCTAAATAACACAGATGAACTAGAATTTGTTTTTAAAAAATATTCTGGATATTTCACCTCAAACCCGTACTCCTCGTTGCGGTAGGTTTGCCAATTTGAAGTATAACCCTCACTAATATCAAATTGAGGATCGGATGGTGTTTTTTCTGCTTGTTTAGTTTGCAATGAATTTATAAGTGATTGTGTTTCCGAAGGAAGCGGACCGGCAATAATAGAATTAAATGCGGAATAGAAAATATAAAAATTTAAAGCTAGAGTTAACAACAATACAAATAGTGCAAGTGGCCATTGATTTTTACGAACAGTAAGTATTGATCCTGTTGCTTTGTCGTGCCAACCTTGCTTTTTGGGATCTTTGATAATTGCCACAAACCCCAGACCAAATAGGAGGAATGCGAATTGGTATCCTATGGTATGGCGAAAAAGACTTCTTTTTAGACTTAATAAATTGCCATTTTCATCAGTAACCCTAAGTCCCACCAATAGTTTGCCAATTGTTCCTCCAAACCAATGAGTAAAGTAAGTTATATATAGTATAGTTAAAACAAAATAGGGCATAACCCATACAATTAAGAGTAAAAATAAATTCTTCACTAATTCCGACAAATTTCCGCTTGTTCCCGTATACCAGAAAAGAGTGCTAAACGGCAATAAAAGAATAGCGTTATCAGTAATTTGTGCCAAGAGACGCAATCTGTATCCCGCAAACTTTCTACTCTCCATCATAGTTCGAATTCCTCTACTCAGACCCTGAACTTGTCGAAGGGTCATATTTTCCTCGTATATTGTTATACGCGATACTCCAAACAGTTGCCTTGAAAGCATTAAGAATTCCTCCAAGAAGTATCATTGCTATAATCATGGGGATAACAAGAATTGCTCCGATTACAAATAGTCCGATACCAAGTGATTGGTTTTGTCCAGATGTTAACATTCCTCCAAAAATAATCCCTATAATAATTAATACTGGAATGGCTAGTATGAACATACTTAGAATTATATTGACAAGACCAAGGAGAATCATTGCCCAGGTTTTTTTCCTTGCAATTTTATAACCCCTAAAAAGTGATTCTTTACCTGATTTTTTCTCTAGAACTACAATACGACTAGCCCAAATTTCAGAGAGAAGATAGTAGATGGATCCATATAATACTACGCCAAAAGTTATTATAGACAAAAGACCAAGCAGTATTTTTACTATTGTAGTGGGGATTATAATTGTTATAAAAATTATAATACTTATGGTTAGAAAGCCGACTGCCAACACTAATGGCGGAACAGTTTGAAGCCATGCCAAAGATTTGGTATGGGAAAATGCTTTTTCTGATGAATCTCGAATATTAGGAATTCCGTTTAAAATGCTTGTTTGAACACCCTCAAGAAGTAAGCCTGTTGACCACGCTTTACTTATAATACCAATAATTATAGCTAAGATAAAAACTGTAATAATTTCAATTGCTAAAATAATATAGAAATAAAAAGGAACAGAGGAAAACAAATTGGACAAAAGCTCCAAAACCTGTGAGTCAGATGCGCCCAATACTTGTGTTAGTCCTCCCGATGCGATTTCTCCCGGAAAAGATTGAAAATTTTCCTTGACATCTTTTATTTTATCTGAATTGAAATTGAATGGAAGATTAAAGTTAAAAGACAACGAAGCTCCTGAGGCCAGCCCGAATATCCACAAAACTTTATATTTTTTGATTATATTCCAAGCTTGGTTATATAACTTTCCTATTTCCCAATCTGGCAACTTATTGTCCATTGCGGTAATCTTTCTATTCATGATAGACTGAAATTAGTTAGCTTGTCAATTGACAAGAAGACCCGACTCCGTTCTTCATTGAAGAACTTCGGCGAGGCAAGGGGGGGTGATTTTGTGAATATGAATTATGCGGGGGCAGGAGCGCGTTTCTTGGCAGCAATTATAGATGGTTTGATCTTGTTAGTAATTAATTCGATATTCGGTTTTGTATTAGGGGGTAACAATCAATCGCCATTAAGTTATTTGTTAAGTCTTGGTGTGAGTATTGGCTACTGGGTCTTTTATCAAGCATCTCAAGGGCAAACTATTGGGAAAAAAGTAATGAGAATAAAAGTTGTTGACGCTTCCGGCAACAAACCAACTGTAATGACATTTTTCTTGCGAGAGATAATCGGTAAATTAGTTTCAGCAATTATTTTATTCATTGGATACCTAATGATTCTTTGGGATGCAAAAAAGCAAGGACTTCACGATAAAATCGCGGGAACTGTGGTTGTCAGAGTAACAGACGTATCGGCCAAAAGTCCTGTAGCTAATACAAATAATGTAGCGTCTTGATGATATTGAAATATCGTGCTTGATAGCTATTTTCTAAATGTATATAATAAGAATCTGCCATGGCACGAAGATATCGTCATAGAAGTAAATTTAAATTCAAGCTTAAAAAGGGTACAGTTTATTCTATTTTCTCATTTGGTTTTATTGTTTTGGGAATAATTCTTCTTTTGTCTTTTACAAAAAATGGCAATAATTTTATTTTGATAAACAGTCTTTTAGAGAGAAATTTTGGAAATACTGCTTTATTTTTTCCGTTTGTTTTAATATTTTTTGGATTTTTATTTCTAAGACTTCGGATTTTCTTATCCAAAGCAAATATATCTATTGGGTTTTTAGTTTTTTTTCTATCACTGGGTGCTCTACTTAGGGCGGGGCAAGTTGGAAAAGAGCTATATGGTGTTATCTCTGAGATCCTAACGGATTTTGGAGCGATAGTAGTCTATTTTGCGGGAGTATTTGTTGGTTTGATTGTATTTTTTAATACATCGGTTGATGAGATAGTTGAATTTGTCAACCTGATATTCAGGAATATTTATAGACTTTTTCCAACAAAGCTCTTTGATTTTTTTAAGAGCAAGAGCACATCCTTTAGCGAAAAACAGATGACAATAAAAGGCGGCAAAACAATCCCAAACCTTTCCGGTGGGCGATCTCAAATAAATGCTCCGATAATTAACAAGAGCTCTCCTCTTCTTTCTGATAAATTAGTTAGCAATCCCTTGGTTAAATCAGGGCTTTGGGAATATCCTCCTTATTCTCTTTTGTCAGAAGGATCATCGCATAAGGCCGATCGCGGCGACATAAAAAGAGTCGCAAGTATTATAGAAAAAACATTACAAAGCTTTTCTATCGGAGCCAAGGTTGTTGAAGTTAATCTAGGGCCTGCTGTTACTCAATATGCCTTAGAGATTGCGCTTGGAACAAAAGTTTCCAAAATTACTTCTTTGTCCAATGATTTGGCTCTTGCAACTGAAGCACCAACCGGACAAATTAGAATTGAGGCTCCAATTCCCGGAAGAAATCTAGTTGGAATCGAGATCCCAAATAGAAGTTTGGAAGTGGTAACTTTGAAGACTATGCTTGAGTCCAATGTGATGAATAAGAATAAGTCCAAACTTACTGTTTCTTTGGGGCTTGATGTCAGCGGAGATCCAGTTGTTGCGGATATTGCTAAGATGCCTCACGTCTTGATCGCTGGGACAACAGGTTCCGGAAAGTCCGTTTTAATCAATTCTTTTATATCTTCACTTCTTTTTAGAGCTAGTCCTTCAGAAGTAAAACTCATTCTTATTGATCCAAAAAGAGTAGAGTTGACCGGATACAATGGGATACCTCACCTCATGACGCCGGTAATAGTTGAGGTTGAAAAAATTTTGGCCAGCCTTAAGTGGGCAATGGATGAGATGGACAGACGCTATACAACATTCGCAGAGCGTGGAGTTAGAAACATTGATTCATTTAATGAACTTGCAGGTTTCCAGTCGCTTCCCTATATTGTTATTCTTATAGATGAACTTGCCGATTTGATGGCTTTTGCTCCTGTTGAGGTAGAGGATGCTATCGCCCGCTTAGCTCAGATGGCAAGGGCAACAGGAATACATCTTGTCGTCTCAACACAGCGTCCGTCAGTTGATGTAATAACAGGACTAATTAAGGCGAATATTCCTTGTAGAATTGCTTTTAATGTTTCATCGATGGTTGATTCAAGGGTAATTATAGATGTTCCGGGAGCAGAAAAACTACTAGGACGGGGAGATATGCTTTATATCCCGCCAGACCAAGCAAAGCCGACTCGTATTCAAGGGGCATTTGTTTCAGAAAAAGAAGTGAGAGGACTTGTAGATTTTCTAAAAACCAAAAATCCTCCTGTTGAATACACAGAAGAAGTTATTTCAAAACCTCTAATTGTAAAGAAATTAGCCGGATCATTGGGAGCAAATGGAAAAGACGCTCTTTTTGAGGAAGCGATAAGAATTGTTTGTCAATATGATCGTGCGTCAGCATCACTTCTTCAAAGAAGACTGTCAATAGGCTATTCAAGAGCCGCAAGAATTTTGGATCAATTGGAGGAAACAGGAGTAGTGGGGCACGCTGAAGGGTCAAAACCCCGTGATGTATTGGCAAAAAATGCTGATGAGATTATAAATAACTTAAATCAACAGTAAAAAACAATGATACGGGTTGGGCAAAGATTGCAAGATGAAAGAGTAAGACGCGGCTTAACTCTTGATGAAGTTTCCAAGACATTAAAGATCAAATATTTTTTTTTGTCAGCTTTAGAGGAGGGAAACTATAAAGAGTTGCCGTCCGGTACCCATGCTTATGGATTTGTCAGGAACTACGCAAAGCTTCTTGGACTTGCGGAAAATGAAATACTTGCTCTTTTTAAAAGAGAATATGATGAAGAGAAATTCCATAAAGTTCTGCCAGAAGGGCTAGTGAGAAAAGATTTTCCTATTCATCGAATTAGATTTGGGCAAACTTTTAAGATTGTTATTCTAATTTTTTTAGTTTTTCTGGGGTACATATTTTTCCAGTATAGATATGCAATTTTTAATCCTCCCCTTGATGTTTCTTCTCCAGAGGAGAATTCTATTGTCTCCTCCCAAACGATTTTAGTTATTGGAAAGACAGACCCAAACTCAAGCGTTTTCATTAACGATGATATTGTATCAATAGATAAAGAGGGGAATTTCAAAAAAAGTGTTAATGTGTTTCCCGGAAAAGCAAGAATTGTGATTAAGGCGGTTAATAAATTTAAAAAAGAAACGGTTATTGAACGCAATATAGAAGTTAAACCCTAGGTGCCAATAGAAATCCACATCCCAGGTGTACAGTATACCCTCTTGTTGAGCTTGACTTTTTCATTCATCGGTGAAATAGTGTAAATAATGAGTCTTCCACAATCACTAACAACTCCGACACGTTTTTCAAAATACCTTGCGATTCTTGTTTTTGTTACACTTCCTTTTATTGGTTTTTTGCTTGGTGTTCGCTATCAGGAAGTATTCATGCAATCAGAAAAAATGCAAGAAGAAAGCAACCTTCTAATCGAACGTACCCCCACCCCTACACCTTTAGCAATACCAACAGTTGACCCTTCAGTAACAGCAAATTGGAAGACATATTCGGGTAAATATTTTTCTTTTAAATATCCATCTACGTGGATAGAGCAAGCAGGACCTAAGGATGGAGAGGAGGATATAGGATTTAGAATATCACCTAATGCAGTATTTGGAGCATCTTATTATATAAATGAGAGTTATGAGCAAGGAATAAGGGATTTTGAGGATCGCAAATCAAGTAAGCTAAAAATTGATGCAAGAGAAGCTACAAGATTTGAATTAACAGATGCCCCAAGCGTACTACCATCTGGCTATTCAATAATTTCGTTTGTTGTTAAAGGACTTGGAAATACAAGCTACTCAATAGGCTTCAATGGTGACAGAAAAGATATTGAAGATCAATTAATAACCCAAATCCTCTCCACCTTTCAATTCTCAAACTGATCCCGCGAAGCCTTGGCGAAGTGGGACAAATTCACTGATTAATAAATCCAAATACAAAATTACAAATCTCAAATAAATCTCTCAATCTCCAAATATCTAAATTCAAAACGTTTTTAATTTTTGTCATTTGATATTGTTTCGAGTTTCGATATTCGTGCTTAGAATTTTTTCTAACCTGTCTTGACGTCTTTTGTTATGGTAGTTTCCAATTGACATGAGATATTTGTTAATGATATCTTTAATTTATGATAGATTCTGCTCAGACAATTTTGTTTGTCGTGATAGTTGCTTTGACTATTCTCCTTTTGGTTTTGGGAGTCCAGGTATTTTTTATTCTTCGGGATCTTCGAAAAACAGTTTCCAAAGCAAATAAAGTTCTGGATAATACCAATGTAATAACACAGTCGGTTTCTTCTCCTATTTCTTCTTTGTCCTCAATAGCGATGGGAATTAAGACTGGATCTTCAGTTATAAATCGGGCGCCCTGATCGGTGCGGGCATCGTTTTTTTGCTCGGTACAAAGAAGGGCAAAAGATTATTAAAGGCAATTTCGGAAGAAGGAATAGGAAATATTTCTAGTATCCTTGACAAGGAAGAAAAGTTTGATGATGCATATGAGGATGAAAAGGTCGAAAAGGTAATGCCGCAAAGAAGCGCAGCAACTGAAGATGTAAATACCAATGAAGTAAAACCTAGAGTTAGAAGATTTTTTAGAGGAATTACAAAAAGACTAAATTAACTCTTAAAACTTTCTACAAGCCAAATATTTTGATGTTTTCATTGTGTTCCGTCAAGGTTCTGGCATATCGAATGGTTTTATTTTTATCGTGAAGGTAGTATAAGTAGTTTGTATCTGAAGGGTTTGCTGCTGCACGAAGCGCCTCAAGTCCGGGATTTGATATCGGTCCAGGCGGCAATCCGATATTTATATAAGTATTGTAATTAGATAAAACACTTTTATATTCTTCTGTCGTAACAGGTTCCCACCATTTATTGTTTGACGCATTTTTTCCTTTGGCATATTGAATAGTGGCGTCAACTTGTAGCGCCATTCCTGCATTCAATCTATTCATTAGTATGCCTGCGATAATTGGTTTTTCTTCATCTGTAATTGCTTCCCGTTCGATTAGAGAGGCAAGAATTACTATCTCTTTCTGGTTTAACTTAGCGTTGAGTATATTAAGAGTGGAATATTTTTGTTCGAAATTTCCCCGTAACTGATTTAAAACCATTTCAATATCCGCGTTTTTTGGAATAAGATATGTGTCTGGAAAAAGATAGCCCTCATTTATCATAAGAATATTTTGCCAGGAATCATTATAAGTCGGGATTTCTTTTTTTAGAACTTCTGCGATTTCCTCCGCTCTTTTTCCCTCGGGAATTGTTACCCATATGTCTAGAGTTCCGTGAGTCAAATTCAACGCGATTTCTTCCGTAGTCATTTTGGGTGAAAGCCTAAAATCTCCAGCCTGAATATCTTTATCAAGACCAAATTGTTTTATGAGTAGGAAAAAAATAATTCGGCTTCTGATAAGCCCTTTTTCTTTAAGATTATTTGCAATTTCGCGAACTCCATCGCCTTTTTTAACGACAAAGATTACAGATTTTTCGCTTGTAGGGTCTGGAGGACGCTTCCCATTTTCCCACCAGACAACTCCTGATATCACAGAGGCAATTAGAATTGAAATTAAAATAATTAATTTTTTCATATTGAAGGATCATGACAATTTGAATATCGCATGATCTTCTAATCTTTTTTTTGCTTCGTTTAGATTATACGAGTTTTGACTATAGAGCGTACAAAGAAGTTCTCCTTTTTCGACATTTTCCCCTAGCTTTTTTTCTAAATATATACCTGCCCCTTTTTGCTCGGGCGCACCTAAGGCTTTTGCAATAATTGTAATATTGGAACTGTTAATATTTGTAATTTTTGACTTTTTTTGTGCATGAAGTCTAAATATAAATTTACCCGGTTTTAAATCTTCACTGTCTAGATTTGGGTTTCCTTCCTGAACACGTATTATTTCTTGCATTTTTTTGAAGGCGAAACCATTTTTTAGGATATAGGTTGCCCATCCAAAAGAATTACCAAAGTTTTTTCTGACATATTCCTTAAGTTTTTTTGGAGAGTCATTAAGACAAAGCTCTAATAGGTTTCCTGCCAGATTTATACTTCTAATCTCAAGATCCAAAGGGCGATTGTGTTTTTGCTGAAGAACTCTTATAGCTTCTCGTGTTTCAAGAATAGGACCGATACCTCGACCTGCCGGCTCGTTGGTTCTATGAATCAGAACACGAATTTTTATATTAAATTTTTTAGCTATATATTCAAACTTTCTCTTTAATATCTCAACGTCTTCCAGCTTATGAACTTTTACGGTTTTTCCATAAGGAAGATCTATAACTACATGGTTAGATCCAAATGCAATTTTCTTGGCCATAATAGACACTATGATTTTATCGAAGCTTTCAAACAAAAGAGGTTTTTCGACTATTATAATCGCATCGTCAGCCGGAGCAATATTAAAAGCTCCCCCCCAAACAATACATCCATTTGTTTTTTTTACTATTTCATAAATTTTTTCTTTTGAAAATTTGACTTTAGCAAGTGTTTCCATATCATCTGCAGTTCCCGATGGAGTAGTTATCGCGCGAGAAGAGCTTTTTGGAATACAAAAACCGGCCGCGGCAACAATTGGAACAACAACAAGGGTAGTCCTTGTGCCGGGCACTCCTCCTATGGAATGCTTATCAGCAACAATTCCTTTAAATTCAAGTTTCTCGCCTGTCTCAACCATTGCCTTGGTAAGATAATAAAGCTCCTGGCTGGAGAATCCATTTGAATAGCCGGACGCTGCAAAGTAAGTAGTTATAATATTCCCAAGCTTCTCTTTGGCTATTTGGTCCATGATGGAATATATTTCTTTATAATTCAGCCTTTTACCAATTAGCTTTTTTCTAATAGCGATTAATGCTTTTTGGGTATTAATATGCTCTAAATTTACTTTTTTTTCTTCCATAATTATCCTTTTATCTGTTTTAAGGCGATCGAAACCATGCTTTTTATGGTGGTGAGAATAAAGTAAAATGAGATATTAATATTGCGATAGATAGCTGGCCAGATTTTTATCAAGAATGCCCTTAAGTTTTGCTTTTCCATATTTAAATTATTTTTTCAAATCTTGCTTTTACAATAAGTCTTTTCCAAATGGTTCCCGGAGGCGTACATGTGACTAAAGTGATATAAGAGTTATTATAATTTTGTTCAAGTAATGATGTATCCGAAGCATCAATAACACGGCTTTGGAAAACTTTATATAAATAGACGGAGTTACCAACTGTAGCATATATTTTATCTCCATTTTTGAGCTTATGGATATTTGTAAATATTGTTTTGTAGTTTTTGTTATTGAAAAATTGAGGCAGAGTAGAATGTCCAAATATCAAAGAATTACCAGTTTTCCCGGGGATATTATACTTCCCATAATTTACTAAATGTTTTGTGGTATTGGTGTCGACAGTCGATACCACGGCGTTTTCAATATTTACCCGGGGAATAGAGAGAAAGTATTTTGATATTTCAGATTGGCTTTTGGGAAAATGACTCTCAAGGTTTGTAGTCGTATTTATTTTTGGAGTAGGATTGATAATATCTTGCGTCTCAAAAGGTTGAAAATAAATATACCATAAGACAATCGGAAGAAAAAAATAAATAATCGAAGTTAATCCTGTTACAATAAATAACACGCTCAAAATTCGAAGGCATTTTCTAGAACTATTCTTTAATTTCTTAGAATAAAAGTGTTTAACCATTGATTTCAGTTACAATTTTTATATTCTTTTCCAATAATGGAAGCTTTTTTGGTAAAAATGGAAGATTTGGTGTAAATACGATGTCAACATTTGATACCTGAGATAGCTTATAAAGAAGATCCTCCGTTTTTGTGAATGAGGTTCCTTTTATTTCTTTTTTTAGCTTATTTTCGTCTATTTTTGGTAGAAGCAATCCTTTAATAGTAAGTTCTGCTTCAATCTCCTCGTCATTTTTCTGTTCTATATTTTTAACATTTGCCTTAACATTATTATAATCTATTTTTTGATCTTTTGGTAGATCTTTTTCTAAAAGAGGACGACCTACGACTATTAGATCGTCTTTTTTGTATAAGATGCCTTTGTATTCAACTGATCCTTTTAGTGTAAGTTTGTCAACCTCGTCTCCAACTTTTGCGTCCATAGTTTCATCTACGAGATTAGATGAAATAAAAACTGGCAAGAGAAGCCTATCTTTACTAAGTTCCTTTGATAACTCTTCCATTGCTTTTCTTTCTAATTGATTTGGAAGATCGATCTTTAATTTATTGCTATCTTTTTCCGATACAACAGTAACTTCTTTTTTTGTTCCTCCCGAGAATGGATTATCATTTTTTGCAACAAGATCTGCAATCTCAAATGATCCCACATTAAATTTAGTGCCCGAGGGGAGATTATACTCTTTACCAATATCCTGAGAGGTTACATTAACTGTTTCTTTTTCGGGATTTACTACTTCATCTGCTGAGTGTGACGCCACAGCCTTAATGGTAATAGATTTGTCTAGAGTAAATTCCAGATTATTAGGAGATTTTATGACAGAACCCTCTTCTAAAGTTTTACTTTGGCTAAGACTATTAAATATTGTGACTGCTCCTTTTGCTTTGGTGCCAATTTCTTTTTTGCCTGTAGTTTGTATTGATACAGATCCATTTTCCGAGATTGTCACGAGCTCGCCATTTATGATATTTTTACCAGGATCAGAAGGAGATGTCGTAGAGAATAAAATTTTTTGATCCTTTTCTATTATGTTGGGCTCCAAACTTATTACGATTGTTGCTTTAACAAATAAAAAATAAGAAGCGATAACTCCTAGAATTAAAAGAATAATCGTAGGTATCAAAAGAGTTACTCTGCCTTTTGGGAACTTTATTTTTTTTGTGGATCTTAACAATTTTCCTAAGCCAATCGTTAATGAGGTCAAAAACTGGTTTGCGGTTTTTTCTTTTGCGGGTTCTTTTGGAATAGATTCTAATTTTTCGTTCTTCACTTCCTTTGACGAAGACATTTTTGCAATATCCTGGTCTTTGACGAAGCCAAAATCCTCTGTTGAAAAACTCGCTTTCTGATCCCCGTCTTTACTCACTTTTTCTTCTATGTTTTGTGTATGCTCTTTGGAGGACATATCTTCTTCCAACATCTCAAACCCCATTTGGATTGTTACTCCAGAAAGTACGGATTTTGCATCGAATCCCTCCGGAAGACTCGTTATTTGAGGAAGATGAAGAAATGGCAGACTTTTACTGAAACTATGCCCTATAAATTCTTGACTTAGATCTTCTTTGCCGTTGAATATAATAATTCTTGAAGGTAAGACTTCAGATGTTTGAAAATATTTTAGTAGCGTATCAACAGTAAAGGGAATGGAATTGTGGATTTCTGAGGTTTTTGTTTCGATAATTTTTCCTCCTTTAATTAAAGTAATAGTTACATTTTTTTTGTTGACTTCTACGAGTATTGCTGAGAGGGGAGCGCCTTCTTCTTTTTGAAGAAGATGAGCTATTGCTTGGGAGATTACCAGAAAACCAATTGGTGTAAGCTCCAACTCTTCGCACGCCTTTTTTAATTTTATAAGATACTCTTTTTTTATTTGGTTGTTTTGCGTCCAATCTTCCTTGACTCCAAAAATTGTTTGATGCGTCTCAATATTCTCAGGTAAAGATGATTCGGCTTGAGATATTGCCTTATCCAATACTTCTAGAAATTCGTCTAAATCGGCGTCTTCGATCGACTCTGAAAAATAAACTTGCTCCTGCCCAATTATTTTGACTTTATTTTCGCTTTCTTGAAAAATTACGGCATTTACTTTCTCTTGTCTTAGAATTAGAACCAAAAAATAGCGTGTTTCGACTTTCTTCTTAAGTTGTGGCAAAAATGGCAGCTTAATCATACTTAGCTTACTTTTGAGTATATTCTTCTTTTTCCTTGACCGATATTTTCTTGCTTTATTATAGTAAACTTTTTTAGTTTCGATGTAAACTCAACATGAGGTCCACCGCAAAACTCTTTTGAATAGTTACCGATAAAATAAACTTTTACTTTATCTCCATACTTTTCGTCGAACAAACCAATTGCCCCAAGTTTTTTAGCTTTTTTTAATGGCAACATTTCAAAATGCACGGGCAGATTTTCAAGAATCTTTTTATTAACAATTTCTTCAACTTTTTTTAACTCGTCCAAAGTAAGACTATTGTCATAATTAAAATCAAATCTTATTCTCTCAGTCGTAATATTTGATCCTGTTTGATGAACTCTATTTCCTAAAACATCCCTTATTGCCTGATGTAATAAATGCGTTGCAGTGTGGCCCATAATTGTTTTTTCAGAGTGATCTGCCAAACCCCCAGCGAATTTCTTAGATGCTCCTTTTCTTGAAACCCTTTGATGTTTTTTCATTTTTTCCGCGAATTTTTGTTCATCAAAAACATAACCTAAGTTTTTTATTTGAGTAGGAGACAGACCGTGAGAGGAGTATAGGAAAAAGGCATCATCGGAGTCTATTTCAACCTGGCCTTTCAACTCATCGCCTATTTTATACTTATCTTTAATAAACCTTTGAGCACGCGTAAGTACAAATCTATAGTTATTGGTTTCTTCCAAAATTGTGTTGATTATTCTTTGGGAATCTTTTTCTAATTGAGGATCTGTATCTTTGTGGTTCTCAATAATTGATTCACTTATTGCGCGTGTCGGAACCATCATGTTTTCGAATCCTCTTATTACGTTAATATTATCCAGCGCTCTACGAATGAGCCTTCGTAATATATAACCGTGTTCTTTATTGGAAGGCAAAACACCACTTTCTACGATAAATACTGAAGCAGCCATGTGATCAGCTATGATTCTCATCTCTTTTTTATTTTCCTGATACCTCTTGTACGTGATTTTTTCTATTGCTTTAATAATAGGAGCAAACAAGCTTGTCTGAAAAACATCCTGTTGGTTTTCAACTGCAGCCAGAAGCCTTTCCACTCCTGCCCCATGATCAACGTTTTTTTGGGGAAGTTTTCTAAAGCTCCCGTCTTTTTCTTTTTGATATTCCATAAAAACACTATTAACTATTTCCATAAAGCGTCCGCATTGGCAGTTGGGGTGGCACTGTCTGCCGAATTTTGCATCATGAAGAGTATCAAATAAATAAAATATTTCGCTGTCTGGTCCACCAGGTTCACCAGGCGGCATATTGTCTGGTTCTCCAGCCCTAGACCACCAGTTCTTGGTATCGTAAAAAAATATTCTTTCTTTTGGATTTAAACCTTCTTTTGTAAAAATATCAATCCATAATTTTTCTGATTCTCTATCTTTTGCAATGTCTTTATATCCTTTGAAAACCGTTGCGTAAAGCTTATGAGAAGGAATTCCTAACTCTTTAGTGATAAATTCAAAAATCCAGGGGATTTGTTCTTTCTTAAAATAATCTCCCAGACTCCAATTCCCAAGCATTCTGAAAAAAGTTGTATGTCTGTTATCGCCTATTTCTTCAATATCCTGGGCTCTAAAAGAATTTTGAACATTTACCAAACGTTTTCCTTGGGGGTGTGGTTCGCCCAAAAGATAGGCAACTAAAGGTTGCATACCGCTACTTGTAAAAAGAGTTGTCGGATCATTCTCTGGCACTAAAGGCGCATTAGAAATTCTCTTATGATTCCTTTTTTCAAAAAAAGAAATATATTTTTTAATAATTTCCTGTGCAGTCATCTCCTTACATTATATCACGCTCAAATAAACATGCGCTTGAATTTATAATTTTTGTCTAGTATACTCGTTTAGCTTATGTCGAAGGCAGAAATATATCCTGGATTTCAAGATAGAGAAACTAGAACTGGGGAGAAAGGCGCATTTGAAAATGGACAAAGGTTGGATGTTGTTGGCAGGAAGCTAAAGGTAGGAGAGAAAGCTCCTGATTTCAGTCTTCTCAAAGTTGACCCAGGAAGTGACGAGACGGCATTGGTAAGTCTTTCTCAAATGCCTGATAAATATTTGCTCTATCTGGTTAATTCCTTTGGTACGCCGGTGTGTGCCTCTGAGGCAAGACAATGTGAAGATATTTCAAAGACCCTCAGGGACAATGGCGACGTTATTCCGATCTTTGGAGTAAGTAATGATGACCCTTCATTTTTGCGGGACTGGATGAAAGAAGATGGAATAACTAACCCAATTCTTTCTGTTCCTAAAGACAATAATTTTGGTCCAAACTACGGAGTTCTAATTCCAGCATATGATGGTCAGCTTCAACGTTCACTTTTTGGAATTGTGAGTGGTAAGTTGGTTTATACAGAATATGTATACGATCAGGGTGAATTGCTCCCAAATTTCGTAGCTGCAGTTAGGGCTATCTTCATGGAGCAAGCTTAATTTCGTAGAGGACGTTAGAGATATTAGAGTGGATAAGAAAAGAATAATTGCCAAGCTAGTCCATCTTATAGGTGGCCGCATGCCGCACTAATTTATCCAAAGTATGCCGCTATGTAGCGTTATACTTTAAGCGGTAAATAAGGCGCAGGAATATAAGTTTTAGATCATGTGATAAAATATTTTTGGAGAGGTTTTATGAATGTTAATCAAACTTTAGATGCGCTAGCAATGGATTTAAAAAGAGTTGCGCAGGGATATTATAGTGGGTCAGAAGTAATGGCTAGTCGCTTTGTGCAAGAAGCTTTTGTAAGGAAAGAGGAATTAAGAAATTCTAAACTCAAGCCTTATCTTAGAAAGTTACTTTCAAAAATGGATGAGGTTTTTAAAGAAAAAGATCATAAGAAACTTGCAGAAGATGCTCTGATGTATAGTACTCTTTTCCAAAACGCAAGTCTCAAGAAATAGTCTGACGCATGGAGGGGTCGCCTTACTTTGGGGACTTAATACTTAAATAATATATATTATTTAAGTATTTTGGTAATATAATTTCTAAGCGGGCAATTTAAGTGCCTGCAGTGGCCGGGGCAGAAGTTGCGGCTATTGGTGAAATCGAATACGGAATAAGGATAGGTATGGTACAATATAAAAACTTATGAGAAAGATTAGCGTAAATAAAATTATAAAAAACCAGAATAAATATGTTGTTTTAACAAAAGATAAATCAGATATTTTAGTATCAGGCGCTTCAATTCAGGAGGTTGAAAAAAAGCTAAGTAAGCTAAGCATAAAAGACGTTGTTATAACCTACATCCCGCCGGTAAATAAGTATCTTTCTCCGCTATGTCGGTAATAAGATTTGACTATACGCCTGAAGTTTTTATTAATCCCAAAACTCAAAAAGTTGACTACATTTATAGACCGCTTGTGGATGTTAGACTTTCTTATAAGCATAATTTTGGTAAAAATATTATTTCATGTTTGCTTGATTCGGGTGCGGATAAAAATTTATTTCCAGCAAGTTGGGGTGAATCTGTTGGGATAAACATAAAGAAAGGTGAGTCAGTTCGCCATTATGGAATTGGCGCCAATGATTTGATTGCCTATAGACATAAAGTAATGTTGTATATTGGTTCGTTTTCTTTTGAAGCATATTCTGATTTTAGTTTTGAGCAAAGTTTTCCACTTCTTGGCAGAGAGGGTTTTTTCAAATACTTCAAGGAAATTGTTTTTAATGAAAAAGGAAGATTTGTAAATCTTAAATATTAAACGAAGCATTTCATCTACTTGGAGGTAGATCCTCGATTATATATTTTCTATAGTACAAGAAGATTCCGATACGGGATCGGTGTAGATAAAAGTGAAAGGTAAAAAATTATCTTTTAATATAATTTCTCAGTGGGCAATTGGAGTGTTTACAGTGAGCTGGACAATAGGTGCGGCCGTAAGCGATCATTCTATTTGTAAAATCAAACCACTCCTCACGCGGTAAAATTTTCATCAAGTCTTGTTCGATTTTCTCTGGATTTTTGTTATTTGTAAGTCCAAACAAGCGAGAAAGCCGTGTAGCATGAGTATCAACTGCAATACCTTCAGTTATTCCATATAAATTTCCCAAAATAATATTTGCTGTTTTTCTGCCCACTCCCGGCAGTTTGGTTAGCTCGTTCATTGTTCTTGGAATTTGACCCTTGTATTTTTCATCAATTATTCTCGCAGTTTCTTTTATAAATTTTGCTTTTTGCCGAAATAGTCCAAGTTGACTTAAATCTTTTTCAAGTTCGCTTAAATTTATGTTTTTATAGTTCTTAATTTCTTTATATTTCTCAAAAAGTTTTTCAGTTACCTCGTTTACTTTTTTGTCCGTATTTCTAGCTGATAAAATGACTGTAGTTAAAAGCTCAAAAGGAGTTGTGTAATTAAGAATTGTTTTAGAGTTAGGAAACAATTCTTTTAAAATCTTCAAAATTTCTTCTATTTCTTGTTTTTGACTCATATCAGGCATTATAACATTTGACCCCTTGACATTATAGAGCGATATGTGATATAAGAATAACACTCTATAAATATATAAAGAAAAACAATAAGGCTAGTGTTGCCTTTGTTTTTTTGTTGGTAGAGAGACTACGACATATTCTCAAATGCCAAAGACTGATAACAAAACTGACTCTTTCAGAATCAACTGGGGGAAAGAATATCCCTTTTTACCAAAACTAGATCTTCTTGCCATACAGAAAAATTCATATAAGTGGTTCATCGAAGAGGGAATCGGCGAAATTCTTAAAGAAATATCTCCTATAGATGATTTTACGGAAAAAAATTGGAGACTGGAGCTTAAAAGCTATAGAATTGGTAAGCCCGCTATCTCTCCAGAAATTGCCCTTTCAAAGGGTCTAATTTATGACGCCCCGTTATATGTAAAAGCGATTCTTATTAATAAAAAAACAAATGGGACAATTAGTCAGGAAGTTTTTTTGGGCGATATTCCCCAAATGACAGAAAGAGGAACCTTCATTATAAATGGAGTTGAGCGTACGGTGGTTAATCAGCTTGTTCGTTCTCCCGGGGTCTTTTTTACAGCAATTCAAGATAATGTTACTGGCAAAAAATTATATACAGGAGAAATAAGACCTATTCATGGATCATGGCTTGAGTTTTCAACTACAAGGTACGAGACGATAACGGTTAAGATAGACAGAAGAAGAAAATTTTTGGCAACGACCTTTTTAAGGGCTATTGGAATTTCAACCAATGAAGAAATAAGTGAAGTTTTTAAGAAGCTTGAGATAGAGAATGGCACTTCTTTTATAGAGAATACTTTACAAAAAGATGAAACTGGAAATTCGAAGGATGCCGTAGTTGAGATATTCAAAAAAATGCATCCTGGAGAGCCAATTGTTTTTGAAAAGGTAAAAGAAAATTTCGACGGCTTGTTCTTTAACGCTCGCCGCTATGACTTGGGTAAGGTTGGTAGATATAAAATAAATAAAAAGCTCAAAGATTTTCCAGGCTTCTCTATGTCATTGGAGCACACTCTAACTAGGGGAGATGTCTTAGGAACAATAAGCTATTTAATAAAACTGGCTCAAGGATATGATGGAGTTGACGATATTGACAGTCTTGCCCATAGGCGGGTTAGGAGGGTTGGAGAATTGGTTGCCACAACAGCATTTAGAGTCGGAGCATTAAGACTCGAACGCAGCATCAAAGAAAGAATGAGTCTTATTCAGCCAGACGTGCCCCCCTCGATAGGCAGCCTTATAAATGCAAAGCCGATCATGGCCTCAATTAATGAATTTTTTAGAACATCTCAGCTTTCAACAATATTAGATCAGACAAATCCACTTTCTGAGATTGACAATTTGAACAGGTTAACCGTGATGGGAACAGGCGGTATTAGTCGAGAAAGAGCAGCTTTCTCAATAAGAGATATTAATAGCTCTCAATACGGAAGAATATGCCCAATTAGAAGCCCAGAAGGACCAAATATTGGATTAGTTACTTACTTGGCACTTTATTCTAAGATAAATGAATACGGATTTTTGGAAAGTCCTTATAGAAAAGTAGTTAAAATTAAAAAAGGAAATGATATTTTTGTTAAAGCAACAAATGAAATTATTTATTTGAGTGTGGATGACGAAAGGCAATATCATATTACTCATGCGGGAGTATTGTCAAACGATACCATAAATGGCGATCGCGTTCCAGTTAGATATCAAGGTGGATTCAAAGAAGTAGAGAAAGAAAAAGTTGATTTTGTTGATGTTGTCCCAAGGCAGGTTGTAGGGACATCCGCATCTCTTATTCCATTTGTTTCCCATGATGAAACAAATAGGGCTCTCATGGGTACTCACATGCAGTGTCAGGCAGTGCCTCTTGTTGCCCCAGCTAGTCCGGTGGTTGGTACAGATATGGAGAAAGTAATTGCCTCAGTTATGGGTAGAATAATTAGAGCCCCATTCGATGGAAAGATAATATACGCTGACGCTAATAAGGTAACAATAAAAGGCAGCAAGAAGGACGAAGAAGAAACATACGACATAGAGTCATTTAAAAGAACATCGCAGGCAACATCTTATACGCAAAAAACCATGGTTGTCGAGGGACAGAAAGTTAAAAAAGGAGATATTTTGGTTGATGGACCCTCTTCAGATAAAGGTGAATTGGCGCTTGGGCAAAATTTATTAATTGCTTATGCTTCTTTAGATGGTTTGGGATACGAAGACGCAGTTGTTGTTTCGGACAGACTTGTTCGTGAAAATGTTCTTTCATCGATTCATATTGAAAAACATGAGGCATCGGTAGTTGAGACTAAGCTTGGTCCGGAAGAAACCACGAGAGACATTCCAAACATTTCCGAGGAAGATCTAGCCAATCTTGATGAGGAAGGAATAATTGTTGTAGGAAGTGATGTTGTTCCGGGAGATATACTTGTTGGCAAGATAGCTCCAAAAGGAGAAACAGAGTTAACAGCCGAAGAGAGACTTCTTCGAGCAATTTTTGGAGAGCAGGCAAGAGAAGTAAGAGATACTTCCTTAAGGATGCCGCATGGTGAACGGGGAACAGTTATAAGTGTTCAAGTATTGGATAGAAGAAAAGGAGATGAACTCGAGCCTGGAACTTTGAGAAAAATTATTATTGAAGTCGCACAATTTAGGCATGTTGTGGTTGGAGATAAGCTTGCAGGCAGACATGGAAATAAAGGAGTAATTTCTAAGATCTTGCCTGTTGCGGATATGCCTTGTCTTGCAGATGGCACGCCGATTGATATAGTAATATCTCCCATAAGCGTATTGGCGCGAATGAACTTAGGCCAGCTACTTGAAGCACATCTTGGATGGGCGTGTTCAAAGTTGAATAAAAAAGTGGGAATTCCTGTCTTTGAAGAGATTGGTGAGGAAAGAATTGTCGCATCTCTTAGGATGGCTAATCTTCCACACGATGGCAAGACAGTTTTATATGATGGTAGGACTGGAGAGCCTTATGAAAATCCAGTCGTTGTTGGAATAGAGTATATTATGAAGCTTATCCATATGGTTGAAGATAAAACCCACGCAAGAAGTACTGGTCCTTATTCTTTGGTTACTCAGCAGCCGCTTGGAGGCAAAGCACAAATGGGAGGACAGCGTTTGGGAGAAATGGAAGTTTGGGCGCTTGATGCGCACAGAGCAAGGTATACTCTTCAGGAAATGCTGACGATAAAGTCAGATGACGTAGTAGGGAGAGCTAAAGCATTTGAGGCAATTGTTAAAGGAATAGATATTCCAACACCAAGAGTGCCTGAATCGTTTAAAGTCTTGATAAAAGAGCTTGCTTCTTTGGGTCTAAATGTAACTCCTATTGGGGCAACAATTGCTAAAGAGTTGTCCCCTGCTACTCTCGGTGAGGGAACGGCCGAGAAGAAAATTGAAGAAAAAGTAGAAAAGGATGTCTTGGAGATGCAAAAGGAGCTGAGTGCATCAGAGGTAGATGTTTCAAAAGGAGACAAAATTAATATAACCTAACTTATTATGATTAATAATATTGACAAAAAAATGAAGGATATCACAATCTTGGACTTTAAGGCGCTAAAGATTTCATTGGCCTCACCCCAGGATGTATTGGCGTGGTCTTATGGAGAAGTAACTAAACCAGAAACCATTAATTATCGAACGTTACGACCCGAAAAAGATGGTCTTTTCGACGAAAGAATTTTTGGCCCAACAAAAGATTGGGAATGTTACTGCGGTAAATACAAAAGGATTAGGTATAAAGGAATAGTTTGCGACAAGTGCGGAGTTGAGGTAACCCTTTCAAGAGTTAGGCGCGAGCGAATGGGGCATATAACGCTTGCCGCACCGGTTGCGCACGTTTGGTTTTTTAAGGGATCATCTTCTCCTTTGTCTTTACTTCTAGATATGTCTCAAAAGAATCTCGAGTCTGTAATTTATTACGCTTCTTACTTGGTTATTGGCATCGATGAGGAGAAAAAAAGTGAGGCAATGGACACATTCTCTAAATATATAGACAAGAAGAAGCAAAGCCTAAAGGGAGACATACAGGAAGAGGAAAAAAAAGTAAATTTGGAAATTAATAAAAAGAAAAAAGACGGAAGTACCGCCAAAAACCTGCAAAAAGGACTAATCGAGCAGGAACTGGAACTTATAAAAAGGCAGAAGATGGCAATACTCTCTGAAAGATTGGCAGAGGAAAATAGAAAATTAGATGAGATTTTTGAAGCACTTTCTAAGCTTTTGAAAAGTTTGGTTGTAGGTACGGTACTTTCCGAGGACGAATACCTTAAGATTTTGGAATACGATATTCCTGTCTTTTTTACAATTAAAACGGGAGCAGAAGGCCTTTTAGAATTATTGGAGAAAATTGATATAGCCTCACTAATATCATCTCTTAGAAAGGAAGTTTCAAAAGCTAAGGGACAAAAGTATCTTAAGCTAATTAAAAGGTTAAGGTTAATTGAATCTATTCGAAAAGCAGATATCTTGCCAACCTATATGTTGCTGTCAAATCTTCCTGTTATTCCCCCAGATCTCCGACCCATGGTTCAGCTTGCGGGGGGAAGGTTTGCCACATCGGACTTGAACGATCTATATAGGAGGGTTATAAATAGAAATAATAGATTAAAGCACCTAATTTTACTTGGTGCCCCTCAGATAATTCTTAAAAATGAAAGAAGAATGCTTCAAGAAGCAGTAGATTCTTTGATCGATATCTCTCAACGCGGAAGCCAGATAACTTCGACTCCTCTTCGTTCCTTATCTGACATGCTTCGTGGAAAACAGGGAAGATTTAGACAAAACCTTTTAGGTAAAAGAGTAGATTACTCAGGTCGTTCTGTGATCGTTGTCGGTCCTCAACTTAATTTGTCGCAGTGCGGACTTCCGAAAGAAATGGCCTTAGAAATGTTTAAGCCTTTTGTTCTTCGGGAGGTAATTGTAAGAGGATTTTCTCCAAACATAAAGTCTGCTAAAAGATTTATTGAAAAGCGTCCACCTGAGGTTTTCGATATCTTGGAGGAAATAACCAAAAACCACCCAGTTTTACTAAATAGGGCTCCAACCTTACATAAGTTGGGTATTCAATCTTTTTACCCCATTTTAATTGAGGGATCTGCGATTGCCTTACATCCTTGTGTTTGCGCGGGTTATAACGCGGATTTTGATGGAGATCAGATGGCTGTCCATATCCCCTTATCCAAAAAAGCTCAGGAAGAAGCCATAAATCTTATGATGCCAAGGCATAATCTATTAAAACCAGCTGATGGAGGAGCGATTACTCTTCCCAATAAAGAAATGGCCGTTGGAATATATTATTTAACAAGCATAGATGATGGTTTAAGAAAAGAAGATCTTCCTACATTTAGAGACATGAATTCGGCTTTATTGGCATATGATATTAAATCCGTAAAGCTTAGAGAGCCAATACAAGTTAGAATTAATGATCAAAATGAACAAACTTCAGTTGGCAGAATTTTATTAAACAAAGCTTTGCCCGAAGCTTTTGGATTTATCAATAAGCCTGTCAATGCCTCTGGAATCAAAGAAATCGTAACAGAAGCAATTGGAAAAAGCAGTCCCGAAGAAGTAGAGTCTTTAATTGACTCGATTAAAACTCTTGGATTCTACGGAGCAACTATTTCAGGAATTTCGGTTTCTCTTTTTGATAACGAGATGATTAGTCAGAGAAAGAGTTTTATAGAAGAAGCTGACAGAAAGGCGTCCGAAATAGAAACCAATTATCAAAAGGGACTCATAACTGAAGAAGAGAGAAAAAGACTGGTAAATGATATTTGGTTAAACGCTACAGATAAAGTAGCAGATCTTACTTGGGATAACCTAAAGTCTACAAATGTCATAAAAATTATTATAGATTCTGAGGGAGCAAGAGCAGGCAAGGAGCAGTTGAAACAACTATCGGCTATGAAAGGATTAATACTTGATCCTTTAGGAAAAATAGTTGAGTTACCGATAAAATCTAATTTCAGGGAAGGATTGTCAATATTTGAATACGTCGTTTCTGCTAGGGGCTCTAGAAAAGGATTAACAGATTCTGCTTTAAAGACTGCAAATGCAGGATATTTGACAAGGCGTCTAGTTGATGCGTCTCACGATGTAATCATAAAAAAGGAAGATTGCGGAACTAAGGAAGGAATTCCGGTGAGTGCTACCGAAAAGGATAGGATGACCCCATTTAGAGAGCGAATTCTAGGTAGGGTCCTTGCTGAGAAAGTTGTCTCTAAAAAGACCAAGAAAGTTATTCTGAAGGAAAATGAGGAAGTAACGGAAGAAGTCGCAAGAAAGATTATAGATAACGATGTTAGCAACGTAGTTGTAAGATCGGCTATTACCTGTAAGCTTGAGTATGGGATTTGCGCTACGTGTTATGGTTGGGACTTTAGTACAAGAAGAAGGGTAGAGCTTGGTGTGCCTGTTGGAGTAATTGCCGCTCAATCAATTGGAGAGCCGGGTACTCAGTTGACAATGAGAGTTAGGCATTTTGGCGGGGTTGTTATGTCAGACGTTACTCAAGGATTGCCAAGGGTTGAAGAGCTTTTTGAAATGAGATCTCCAAAAGCTCTTTCTCCAATTGCTGAATTCTTAGGCAAGGTAAAAATCGAGACGACTAATGAGGGTTATCTTTTAAATTTAAAAAGCACTAAAATTAAGCCTGCTGTGGAGAGAGAGTATTTTCTACCTCTAACAGCGACATTAAATGTTGGAGATGGAGATATTATTGCTCCGGGAACTCAGCTTGCTCAAGGATACGTTGATCCAAAGGAATTACTTAAAATTAAAGGACTCGTCGATGCTCAGCGTTATATCATACTCGAGGCTCAGAAGGTTTATGAATCACAAGGAATTGCAATTAATGATAAACATTTTGAGGTAGTTTTACGCAAAATGTCTGATAAGGTTTTGATTGAGACGGTTGGAGATACTTCTCTTATTCCGGGAGCCTTTATAACAAAGACGAGGTTTGAAGACATAAATGTAGAGATATTGTCCCAAGGAGGCGAGCCAGCTACCGCGAGGCAAACGATACTCGGAATTACAAAATCAGCTCTTTATTCCGATTCTTGGCTTTCTGCTTCTTCTTTCCAAGAAACAACTAGGGTTTTGACAGAGGCGGCTTTAGAGGGACGAGAAGATTGGTTAATAGGACTTAAAGAAAATGTAATTATAGGACGGCTTATTCCAGTTGAAGGTAAACCCCAAGATGGAGTATAATACGTTAATAAATACCAATAATCCAATAAGCAAATAAACAAATGAATTGGATTATTTGAAATTTGAATATTGGTTTATTACGACTGAAAGGAGTCTATGCCGACTTTATCGCAACTTTCCAGAAGAGGTAGATCTAGAAAAATAAAAAAGAGTAGATCCGGAGCTTTAAGAAGGCTTTTTAACGCGAAGGACAGAATATACAAAAATATAGTAGCTCCTCAAAAGCGGGGAGTAGTTACACTTGTCAAGACAATGACTCCCAAAAAACCAAACTCAGCACTTAGAAAAGTTGCTCGCGTTAAGCTCTCGAATAAAATGGAAGTTACAGCATACATCCAAGGTATAGGACATTCTCTTTCCGAACATGGGATAGTTCTTGTTCGCGGAGGAAGAGTTAAAGATTTGCCAGGAGTAAAATATCATATTGTTCGGGGAAAACTTGATCTTTTGGGAGTCGAAGGAAGAAAAAAGGGAAGGAGCAAATACGGAGCAAAGAAAGGTCAAGCAGGTAGTTCGCCGAGGGTGGTAGCGGGAACTGCTCCAAACGCAACTTCCGCAAAACCAGCAGCACCGGCGGCTGCTAGTTAAAAGTTAATTTTGATCGAACGAAAGTGAGCGATTATGAGACATAAACAGGCACAAAAAAGGGAAATAGAAGGAGACGTAATCTACAAAAATAAATTAGTCTCAAAGTTTATTAACTATTTAATGCGTGACGGTAAGAAAACTGTAGCTCAAAAAGTGCTATATGGGTCTTTTGATCTCCTAAGTCAAAAAAATCAGGATCCAATTTCTGTTTTTGAGAAAGCCATTCAAAATGTCGGACCAAGACAGGAAGTGAAGGCAAAAAGAGTAGGGGGAGCATCCTACCAAATACCCATGGAAGTGAGGGGAGAAAGAAAAGTTTCTTTGGCGATAAGATGGATTGTTGATGCGGCAAGGCGTCGTTCAAATAAAGATTTTCACATATTCGAAGAAAAATTAGCAGCCGAACTTACAGACGCTTCAAATGATCAAGGCGAAGCAATTAAGAAAAGAGATACAGCGCTTCGAATGGCGCAGGCGAATCGAGCATTTAGTCACTTTAAATGGTAATCTAATGCTCGATGAAGTCTCTCTGAAACCGCTCCATGAGCCGTATTCGAATAGAATTGAAAAGGCGAATGGTAAGGTTAATGGGACAAATCGCGCCTTCTCCCACTTCAAATGGTAAATTTTTCTACTGAAGGTCAATCCCGAGGATTTTGTCACCGATCTCGATTTTTTCGACAACATCCACACCTTTTATTACAATACCAAAGTTAGTATATTCATAAATGGTTTGGAATTAAATTCAACCGGCACATTCCCTCCTCCAGTGCCATTGCCATCTGGATCTCCTCCCTGAATTACCCAATCCTCTACTCTATGGAAAATAAGATTATTGTAAAATCCGCTTTTGGCTTTTTGTATAAAATTAGAAACAGTATTTGGCGCATCGGTAACGTAAAGAGATAACTCAATATCTCCTTTTGAGGTTTTAATTATTGCAGTATTAGCGTTAGTTTGAGAATTTTGCATTGTTTGGGAGGATGTTGGGGATGGAGTAAGATTTACTGTCTGGACAGGAGATGGCGAGGGCGTTAATGGAGCAACATTTAGTGTTTCTTCAACAGCAGGATTTTGTTTGGTTATATTGTTATTGATCATATAGACAACAAATAATCCAAGACCAATCAAAACACAAAATATTATAACTTTCTCCATGTTTACTATCTTATCATAATTTATCTTCAGGTGAAGCCTTATTTAATAAAAATCAAGCCTATCGTTATGATAATACGTATCATTAGAGTGATGATTAAAAAGGTTTCTTTTTGATTCTTTTTTGCTCTTTGTATTTCTTTCTTTGATAAACCCAGCTACTTCCTTTTGAATTTGGTATTTTTGCCGACACATCTTCTATCTTCTGCCAGAATTTATCTTTCTTTTCATCTGAAAGAATTTTTTCAACCATCTTCTTATATCCCTCACCTGAATATTTAAGATTTAAACTTACTCCAGCAATAGTACCAGGGGTAACCCTTAGAATTTTTCCGATGGACAGGTAGTTCTTGATTATTACCAAAATCCTGAAAGAAAGGAAAATAAAATTACTAGATTATTTGTTAAGCCGCTCAACGGAACATGGCAGCGCGATCTTGCTGAATTCGATACTAGTACAGAAGAGGGAAAAGTTGCGCTAAATGAATATTTGGCAAAGGTTACAGAAGATACACTGGTACAAGAATTTGTTCCTCACGAGAAATGGTTGCGATACATGCGTTACCAAAATAATAAAGACCATGTGTATGTTGCATGTTTTGAGTTTACAGAGGATGAATCTCCCACAAGCAAACGGGTAAATATACCTTACTTTGGAAGAAAAATACGACATAGAGCTGCAGGAGTAAATCTAAACGAGCTTCTTACTAGCGTTTTTAATACTTCCGTAAGACCTTTGAGCAACAATGACAATAAATTGGGGAATCTCAATAGGTTTATGGATGAATTTTCGACAGCATTAGAAGATAAATTGGGAGGCGCAGTTTCTTTATTGAGCGTTGATCTTGGAGTCTCTAATATGGAGCAATTAGGAGGAGAGTATGATTTTGAAAGAATCAAGAATTCTGTCGCATTTTTTGAAACACAGACATTTCCTCAATCCTGGGCACACAATAGACTTCTTATCTTTCCCTATCCTGTTAAAACTTATATTCATTTCTGGAAAGCGTTTATGCAAGAGCATGGAAAGGATATGGTTGCTAGAGCAATAACTCTGAAAAAATCCATGAGTCAAAAAGCAAGAAACATCATAGAATAGAGATGGAAAGTATGGTATACTAGTTACAATCTCAAATTTCAAAGCTTAAATCTCAAAACTGACCCTTAGGTCATCCTGAAGAAGCTACGCGACTGAAGGATCTCGTGAGATTCTTCGCTTAAGCTCAGAATGACAATTTCTTGTCAGATTTGATATTTGAGTTCTAAGATTTGAGTTTATTTTTATTATGGCTGAAAATAGAAGAGCAACAGAACTAGATAAAATTAGAAATATAGGCATTATTGCTCATATTGACGCCGGCAAGACCACGACTACTGAGCGTATTTTGTATTACACTGGCAAGACCTACAAAATCGGTGATATTGATGAAGGGACAACGGTAATGGACTGGATGGAAGAAGAAAGAAAAAGGGGTATTACAATTGTTTCGGCCGCAACTACAACTTATTGGAAGGATCACAGAATAAATATTATTGATACTCCTGGGCACGTTGATTTTACAGCAGAGGTAGAGAGGTCTCTTAGAGTTTTGGATGGAGGAATAACTGTTTTGGACGCGGAAGAGGGCGTGCAGTCGCAGTCTGAGACTGTCTGGAGGCAGGCAGATAAATATAAAGTGCCGAGGATTTGTTTCGTCAATAAAATGGATAAAGTTGGCGCAGACTTTTTTGCGACTGTAAAAAGCATAGAAGACAGACTTGGCGCAAATCCCGCGATTATGGTTTTACCAATCGGAGTTGAGTCGACCTTTAAGGGGATTTATGATCTTTTGAATAGAAAATCTATTATTTGGTCTGGCGAGGAGCTTGGAGCAAAGTTTACAGAGGGAGACGAAGTTCCGCAGGGTTTGAAAGATAAGATCGAAGAGTATAGAAGTAAATTAGTTGAAAAAATAGCGGAGACAGACGACGCGCTTCTAGAAAAATATCTCGCGAATGAGACGCCAACGGTTGAGGAGTTAAAAAAAGCCTTAAGGAAAGCAGTTATCGGATATAAGCTTGTTCCTATTTTTGCCGGATCATCTTTAAGAAATAAAGGGGTTCAGCCTCTTTTGGACGGGGTCGTAGATTATCTTCCTTCCCCGGTTGACTTAGGATCTGTCAAAGGAATTAATCCAAAAACAAATGCGGAAGAAATAAGGAAACTTACTCCGGAAGAACCTATGTCCGGCCTTGTTTTCAAGATCCAAAATGATCCTCATGTGGGAAAGCTGACCTACTTTAGAATTTACTCCGGAAAAATATCTTCGGGATCTTATTCCTACAATAGCACAAAAAATAAACAGGAGCGTATCGGGAGACTTCTTTTGATGCATTCAAATCAAAGAGAAGAGATAAAAGAAGGATCTACAGGGGAGATTGTTGCTATAGTCGGGCTTAAGGAGAGCGGAACAGGAGATACGCTATGCGATGCGTCAAAGCCAATTATTCTTGAAAAAATTTCTTTTCCAGATCCTGTCATATCTTTGGCAATTGAACCTAAGACAAAATCTGATCAGGAAAAACTTGGTTACGCGTTAAAACGTCTTATGGATGAGGATCCAACTTTTCATGTAAAGACTAACCATGAAACAGGCCAAACTATTATCTCGGGCGTTGGTGAGCTTCAGCTTGAAGTAAAGGTAAATACGATGAAAAGCGATTTTGGGGTTGATGCCAGCGTTGGTGATCCTCAGGTAGCTTACAAAGAAACTATTGGTAAAACTGCGGAAGGAGAGGGGAAATATATAAGGCAATCCGGGGGTCGGGGACAATATGGACATTGTTTTTTGAGAGTTGAACCTAAGCCTCGAGGAGAGGGATTTGAGTTTGTAAATGCGATTAAAGGCGGAGCAATACCTTCGGAATTTGTGACTTCAATTGAAAAGGGAGTTCGCGAAACAATGGAAAATGGGATACTTCTTGGATATCCAATGGTTGATATGACTGTCACCGTTTATGACGGATCCTACCATGAAGTTGATTCTTCGGATATTGCTTTTAAAATTGCAGCTTCTCAGGCTTTGCAAGCAGCCACTAAAAAAGCAGGTTTAACGCTTTTGGAACCAATTATGAAAGTTGAAGTAACAACGCCAAGTGAATTTATGGGGGATGTTATTGGAGATTTGTCTTCAAAAAGAGCGCAAATCTCTGAAACTCAAGAAAGAAGCAGGGCAACTATTATTCTGGCCTTAGCACCTCTTGCTGAGCTCTCAGGGTACGCGACTACACTTCGTTCCATGTCCAAAGGAAGAGCGTCGTACTATATGGAGCCTTCTCATTATGAAGAAGTGCCGAAAAATATCTTGGAACAAATGCTAGCCAAATCCACATTCACAGGACGAGTTTCTGCACAACAATAAGAGTAATGAGAAGAAAATCGACGAACTATACCAAGACAAAGTTAATTTATCTATTTACTTGTCTATAATTTTAAAACTTGAAAGCATATATTTAATATCTTCTTCATATCTTTGTTTATCAGTTCCAACTGCAGATGTTGCAATAGTATAAACTTCGTTATTAAGTTTGATATGATAAAAGTCAGTAGTTCCGTATTCAAGTTTATGAAGTGTCACGAATAGTAATTGCCCTACTTGTTTCTCTATAAAAATATTCTTTTGGCCACTGATATTTTTATCTCCATGATACTCATGAACCCAAGTTTTTATATCTTTATCTGTTTTTTGAGGTTTAGCAATTACTAAGGAAGCTCCATCGAATAATTCTGTGCCAGCAATTTGTTTCTTGCCAGAAATACCGACATAAAATATATCACCATCTCTAAAAAACTGACTTTCTATAGAAAATTCCCATGATCTTGGATATTCTATCTAGAATCTGTATATAGTGTTTCTGTACCTCTTCCAGTAAAGTTTATCTGTATCTTCGATTATATACGGAAGTATTTTAATGGTCGGTTTAGAATCCGTATTTTGCTTATTTTGGAGGTCTAAATAAGATATTAGAGTAAAAAGAAAAATAAGTATTATTAGAGTAATTATTACTTTGGACAAAAAGGAAACTTTTGTTAATCTTTTAGGGAGCTTCATTGCTTTTGCGATCTTTCTTATTTCTCGATTCTATCAGATCCCAAATCATGTCGTTAATTTTAACACGCATATCTTTAAGGACCCCGTCGATATCTTTAGTATTATCCTGTAGGTTTATTAACTTTTGGGTTAACTTTTTAATATTCTCTTCCATTCACAAAAAGATAATTACAAGAATCATATCAGCTGACACTTATTTTGTCAACTATTTGATATCAATTATTTGATAACTGGGTGGAGGAGAAAAATTTTTCTGTTCCTTTATCGGCAGGATAACATAAAATTACTTGAAATCTTGGATCTTTAATAACTCTTGCAGTTGAAAGATGTAAATTAAGTATTTTTTTTCTTTTTCCATAGATTCCAATTATTCTCTTATACTCATAATCAAAAAGTTTTTTGGGATATGAATTTTGATCGGTACTAGGCCAAAGCTTCCTAAAATCATCATATTTCATTAGGCTTTGAATCAATTTTTTATACCAAGACTCATTTTGGTATTTTTCATTTTCTGTTTTAAAAGAAGCTATTTGTGCGATTTTAAAAGTCTTTAGGTTTTTTTCATCCTCACCTTTCATAATTTCTACACTAATTTGATCGGAAGGGAGAAAAGGAAATTCTAAAAAATTTGGTTTATTTTTTTCTACCCATTTTTTTTGATTAATTGACATTTTCATAACTTTTAAAGTATATAAATTTGTATATAGCCATCGAAAGCTGAAATCCATAAGAAAAGCTGGAAACGGCCAATTATCAATCTTGCTGCCAATTACTTTAATAACATTTTTAACTTCCTGGTTGTTTGGTAAATATCCGCCTACCAATAAAAAATTCCCTTTTTCTTGCACATTTAATTTTAATGCTTTAATAATTCTTTCAATTGTATCCCTAGAGGGTTTACTCACTCTACCTTGTTCTATCTTTGAAAGACGACTTGAATCTTTCCAGCCAATTCGCAAGGAAACTTCTAGCTGTGAAAGTCTTTTTCTAATTCTATGATCCTTTATCAGCCCACCTAATGTTGAAGTTAGCATAGATCTAAATCAGTTATTATAATTTTAGAAGAAAATAGATGGGCGTAACAATAAAACTTATATGTAGATTTTGTTACGGACATAAGCTAATTTTAGCATATTATTAGAATAATTTCATTTTCAGGACATGACCACACCATGCTCGTTAAATGAAAATCTACCGATAAATGTAAATAGAAAAATGTCTAACAGGTAATGCTCCGCTTCAGGCTATTGGGCTAAAATTTTTGCAGCTTCTTGTGCGCATTGAGAATCTTGAGCGGTATCGGTTGATCCTCCGACACCTACTCCTCCAACTAGCTTATTTCCTATTTTTACAGGATGTCCTCCTGCTATTGGTGTAATTTCTCCACCAAAAATAGTATTGAGTCCGAAATACGGTTTTCCTTCCGCAGTATAAGCACCTATGCCTTCAGTAGGCATGCCTAAGCTTGCCGACGTAAAAGCTTTGCTATATGCAAACCTTGGACTAATAGGAATTGCTCCATCCATTCTGCCAGCAGCTATTAAACTTCCATGTTCATCGACTATTACGGTAGTTACTGCAGTTCCTAGCTCTTTTGCTTTTTGTTCGGAAGCCTCAATTGCCCTTTTAGCCTTATCTAGCGTTATCAATACACTCACCTCCTTTTACATGTATAATTAAAACTATAATAACGGATAAGCTTACAGCTTGTCAATCAAAGAATCTATTCTCTATATAGCTCATAAATTGACAAGCCATTGGAGGATATATACAATGATTAAGAATATTAGTTCCCGCTTTATTATTTTGGCTTGACAAAGGGGCGTTAGCAGTATATACTATAAGTTATTATAAATATGCTTACAGAACGTAGTCTCCCTTCCCAGGACACATCTAGATTGAAGATCTCTCATGATAAAAATGTAGGGGGACTTCATCCTCTACTGAAAGTGGAGGGTGAAAATGGAACAAAATCTATTCCTATCCTATCAGTGCGTGAAAAAGCCCATCATGAAGCAATTGCAAATGCAATGGTGTCTGGAGATGCAGTAGCATTTGAAGTAGGAGTAGTTGGGCTCATGATTGCTGTCGGTGATAAAAGATTAGGAGGAAATGCCTGGAAAACATTCTGGGAGGTAAAAAAAGGAAGAGCACCCGAAGATAAAGTCCCCTTTATGATGTTGCCAGAAGATCATGATAAAGTTGTAGATTTCACTAAAATTCATGAAGATTTCCAATTCTTAAAAGATGCAGAAGCAAGAAAAAAGTTTTTTGGAGCTTTACCATTTCATACAATTTTACCTATTAGGGAAGATAATGAATCCCTTAATCGTAATGCATTTGTCACTACTCCTGAAGAAACTTTGAAAAAACCTGCAGATCAACGCTTATCTGAATCAACTGTTTGTATATATTGGCAAGGTGGAGACACTGATTGGAGACGTATTGCAGAGTTGGCAAAGAAAATAAACCCAGATGTTTATCTTGGGATAACTTCGCTTAACGAGCATGGTAAGCCTTCTCCTTGGAATTTCAGTGAGCTTTTGAAACATATAGAAGATGGTCGGGGAAAGGAACTTAATCATATTGTTCAAGATCCAGTAATAGCAAAAGCAGATATAAAAAGTTCTCATACGCAAGTTAGAGTTCCACTTAAGGGAGAAAAGCCTGCAATTATTATTGTAAGAAAAGGACCAATAAGCGCAGATACAATTAACAAATTCACCGGTTTTCCAGTTAGAACATTAGAAAGTGCAAAGCTAGCTTCTCGCGGTCATTCTCCAGACGTCTCTCTTGATGAAAGAATACTTGAACATCTTCAAAAAGTTAATAGAGCTTAAAAGCATCCCCTCCAATTTTCGTTTACTAGTCAATTAGTTTCCTCGAATCCAAAATTACTGTATTATAATAAGGACAATGTCCGAAATAACTAATTCACAAATTCTACTATTATTAATTTTAATAGTTATATCTCTTTCTTTGGGTGGTATATATTACCATAGGAGAAAAGTGGGGGGGATTAGACAGCGATCTGAGAGAGACCTTGAAGAAATAAATAGAGCACTTGTCACAAGCCAGAGAATAAACAAAATTATTTTGCAAAGTCTCAATTTTGATGATGTTGTCCAGAAAATATCAGATACTATCCCAAATGAACTTTTTTTTGTTACGGGTGTTGTTGCAGTAATTGAGAAAGTTAAAAGAACAATTAGAAGAGTGGGAGTTTCTTCTACAAAAGAAGCAAGCGAAGCAGTAAGTGCTTTGCGAGTTCCATTTAATAAAATTGAGATCTCCTTAGATGATCCAAATAATTTTATGGCTAGAGCTGTCAGAGAAAAAAAAGGTCTTATTACTGAAGATATTTATGACGTACTAGGTCCTGTTTTGACGCATGATGAAGCAAATAAAATCCAAAATCTTATGGGTACAAAAACAACTGTAGTTTATCCAATTTATGGAGGAAGAGAAGGGGCAATTGGAGTGTTCGTTGCTAGCACAAAAAAGAAAAAAGAGGATCTTTCAGAATACGATTATGCTATGATTCAAAGTTTTGTTGACGGAGTTGGTATCGCAATGGAACATGCAATGTTATATTCAAATCTTGAAAAAACTTCAGAGCAATTACAAGAAGCAAATATAAAATTAAAAGAGGTGGATAAATTGAAAGATGAGTTTGTGTCTTTGGCGTCTCATGAATTGAGAACTCCTATGACTATAATTAGTTCTTATTTGTGGTTAATGCTAAATAAGGATAATGCTTCCTCGCTTTCCGAAAAACAAAAAATGTATCTTGACCGTGCGTACATATCGACCCAAAGACTTATAAATTTAGTTAATGACATGCTGAATGTTTCTAGAATTGAATCCGGAAGACTTACTCTTGCGATAAAACCAACAGATATTGCTGAGCTAGTTAATTCTGTCTATGTAGAGATACTGCCTAAAGCGCAAGTGCAAAAAATAAATTTGATTTTTGAAAAACCTCAAGAAGTTTTACCCAAAGTTCAAGCTGATCCAGAAAAAATAGAGCAAGTGCTAATAAACTTAATTGGCAATTCACTCAAATTTACGAAAGAGCAAGGTTTGATAAAGATATCAATAGCTAACAATCCTTTACAAAAAACAGTAACAGTTACAGTTTTGGACGACGGAAAAGGGATAAACAAAGAAGACATACCCAAGCTTTTTCAAAAGTTTGGTATGGTAGGAAATAATTATCTTGTAAAGCAGAATACCCAAGGAACAGGACTAGGATTGTATTTATCCAAATCGATAATTGAACTCCATGGAGGAAAAATCTGGGTAGAGTCAGAAGGTGAAGGAAAAGGTTCTAAGTTTAGTTTTACTTTAAAAACAGTGGATAGTAAAGTTAGCTAAATTATATATTCCACCAATGCATTCGCTAATTGTCTTTTTGATTGTAAAGGGAACTTTTTATATGTTCCGTTTTTTGCAACAACTACTGCTGCATTTGTATCAACATCAAAACCCTGTTTTAGTTTTCCAACGTCGTTGACTACAAGAAAATCTATATTTGAATTGTGTAATTTGCGCCTTGCTTCTTCAAGCAATTCCTTACCGCTCTTTTTCCACTCTGCTTTAAAAGCGATAAGCTTAATCTTTGGATTACTTGCTTTAACTTGTGTATATATTTTTTGTCTTGGCATTAACCGTAATGTTAAAGCTTGTTCGCTTGGTATTTTTCCTTCTTGCGCAGCAACTTTAAAGTCAGATACAGCTGCAGTATGAAAACAAATATTGTATATTGAAGCATGTCGTTTGACTAGTGAGGTTAATTCATCAGCAGTTTCAAAGGTCGCTTCTTGTATTGGATAACGTGGTTTTATTGCATTTCTACTCCTCAACAAAAGTACATCTGCTCCTTGTAAGAAGCACACCTCTGCGATGGAGATTCCCATCTTCCCCGAACTTCTATTCGTGATAAAACGAATATTATCAATTGGTTCTCTTGTACCGCCTGCAGTAACAATAATTCGTTTTCCTTTTAGTTGTTCTTGTTTATATAATGCAGTTAAAATCTCTTTTTTGATTTTCGAAACGTTTGTTAGTCTTCCTTTGCCTTCGTATCCACAAGCAAGCATACCTGAATCTGGTCCAAGGAATTGATAACTAAGAGATTGTAATTTTTTTACATTTTCTTGTACAACCGAATTTGCCCACATATTGACATTCATGGAAGGACAAATCATAACAGGGGCTTGAGTTGCAAGAAGGGTAGTAGTTAGAAAATCATCTGCGATACCATGAGCGATTTTCCCTATAATGTTTGCGGTAGCAGGTATTATTATAAAAAGATCAGCTTTATCAGCAAGTTCGATATGATCAACTTTACGATTTTTTAATATTGTTTTGTAGTTAAAATTCTCTTCAAAAAGTGTTCTAAAAACTTTATGTCCTGATATCTTATGGAATTCTTCTGGATTTACAAATGCCTCAGCACTTTTTGTCATAATGACAAATACATCAATATTTTCTTTCTTTAAACCCTTAATCAATTCAATAACTTTAAATGCCGCTATGCCACCACTTATCCCAATTACTACTGTTTTGTTTACATATTTCATACTTAGAATCTTCCTTTTACCAAATCAGGCAATACACGTAGATTATCTCTTTGGCGCTGCATAGTAATAGAATGGAAAATATTATCGAGAGGTAACGACGAGTCATTATGAAGTTTTAAAATTCCACCTTCTGAACTGGTCGCTTCAATAGCATTTCTAATTGCTTGGTGTAATTTTATTGGAGAAAGATAGGGAATAGTGTTGGCGCAATGTACTAACGCAGAATCTTGGATAACAGTTTTAATACTAGGATTCAAAGGTTCTCCGAAGTCAACTCCATAGAGAATAGTCAATACTCGATTTTCTCTTAAGTCCTCCATTTTTGCCAAAGCTTCATTTAAGGGAACAAGTCGTCTATTAGGATTTGCATAATCAATTATGCGTAATGAACTTAGATTGCGCAGGGGATTATTATAATCTAAAAGAATAATACGTCCCTGCATTTGCAATGTTTTTGCTATCTCAACAGCAGATATCCCAATACTTGAACCAACATCTAATAAATTTCCTTCTTTATTGACAATTTTTCCAACTGTATCCCATGGTTCTGTGGCAAAGCGATTAAATCCTGTCCATTCGGAGCTCATTAATTGTTTCATAAGCTGCAAATAGTCTTCTCGTCTATTATGGGAGTAAACATACCATAATCCTTCTGTGCCCCTTACCTTAAACAGTTCTGTTAGAAGAGGATTCCATGTTGTATTTAAGGGCATTACAGGCGATATTCTCTGGCTAAAATAATCCTGTAGGTTCACCAAATCATGGAAAAATTCAGAATTTGTTCTTAAAAGTACTAACATGCGTCTTGTCTCTATAGGACTTTCAATTCCTCGACGTGCTTGCGGAACACTAGCAATACGTAAACGCTCACCAATAAAACGTTTGAAAGGCTGAGAAAATTCGCCAGTATAATTATGGCTTGCTGCAATTTCTGTTAAAAATTCTTCGGTTCCTTCATGTAATTGAGGTTTCCCTTCTAATAAAAAAGAGAACGTTAAAATAAGCGCTTGTTGATCCAACGAATCAGTTTGTTGCAATTCTTGAACAGCGGTTGTAATTAATGATCTTGGTCCTATATCTTCAGTTTTAAACAGTTCTGAAATGGCTCTAGCTGTCGTTACCACATCTATAGGGGATGATGCTTTAACCCTATTGAGTGTTTGGGCATAATTTATTTCCCCTTCCGGGACGAATCGTAAGTTTTCTTGCATTAGCTAGCTGGTTTATTATTTTGTTCTGCTTGTCGTAAAAGTGTGGAAGAGATCACTTCGCCTTGTGTAGTTCTAAATAATGGGATAATAACAGTTTCAAGTGGATAAACATGGTTTTGAGCTCTCAGGTTATTAACAAAATCTCCCCCAGTACGTGTCTCCTCGCTCACAACAATTGCCGACAATTTCGGATCAAGTGCCTTTGGTCCAGCAGTATCTTCCAAGGGAAATATAATTGTACGATTTAAAACTCCTTCTTCATCTAAATATCTTCGTAGGCTAGCAAGTCGTTCCTCATAAGGATATACTTTTTCTTTGAGTTGTTTGCTTGACCGTTCAATATACTCATCTGTTGTGAGTCCAATGTAGGCATAATCTCCAACTTCAAGGGCTTTTTGTAAGAGTCTCTTGTGTCCTTCGTGTAGTCTATCAAAAGTTCCTCCCATAAGTACTTCGCCATATTGGCGTATATGTTCACCTGATAAGTACTCTTTAACCCTCTGGATTGCAAAAATTCCTGACGGAAGAATTTTCATCTCTCCGTTTGTTGCCTTATCTAAAGCCTCTTGAGGGTCAAACCACCCCCAATCGGTCATTTCATCTGGAGAAGCAACTTTTGGCTGTGGTTGATCATCATGATATCTTGTTACATACACTAATAGATCATGTTTAATATTAAATGCATCAGGGTCAGTAATATAATTTGCTAGGGGAAAAAGTCTATTACGTTCTGAATCAAGGATTATTCCTGCTTCTTCAAAGGTTTCCCTTCTAGCTGCTTGGTTATGTGTTTCTCCTGGATCAACGGAACCACCAGGATAAACCCAATCATCACCATAATTATTACCATAATCAACACGTTTCATTAAAAGAATTTTATTTTCTGAGTTAACAATAGCAACTGCAGAAGCCGCTTTAGGAGCTTCTGGAGAACGAAGTTGCTCTCTGTTTGGTAACTCTTGTCTAAATTCTCTTGGACTCTCTTGGTATGTCATATGAAATTTTAATTGGAGATGAGTGTACATCAAATCAGGCACACTTGCAAGTTTTTCTGCTTCGCTTTTATTAATGAATAAATATTAGGAGTTACTTAACTTGGGAACTATAATCTGGAAAATCGTCGATATCTTCAGCATGAAGAATGCTGCTTTTTATTGCTTTGGCTAAAGCGTCAGCTGCCCCAAGCCCTACAACATCTGTAACTATCGTATCTGCAACTCCTGGAATATTTCGTCGTTCTCCTGAGTGAGAAGATGTTGCAAATACAATGTCTCCATCATAAGTGGCATGAACAGGAAGAATAGAACGAGCCATGCCGTCTTGCGCTATCTCTGCCACTTTTAGTAATTGATTCCTATTCATTGCCATATTTGTAGCAATCACAGCAAGTGTAGTATTTAAAGGGATTGAGCTTGATTGGGTAAATCCCTCAAGATTGTCAGGTAAATGATGTTTCCCCAAGTCAAAATTGCCCTCATCATAGTAGAATTTCCCCGTTTTCGGGTTAACAATATCTCCAGATGAATTCGTTACAACAAAAGCGCAGACTAAAATATCTTGAGGTAAATGTACTTCGGCAATGCCAAAACCGCCTTTAAGGTGTTTTCCGTCAAACCACTTACCGGTCGTTGCTCCGGTGCCAACACCTACATTTCCTTCCCTGGGAATATTATAGGAGGAATTTTCTGCTGCTTTATATCCATTTTCTTTCGTCGGTCGAACTTTCGCGCTACCTACGGTTAAATCATAAATAACCCCGCCGGTTATTCCAGGTACGATACCAGCTTTTGTTTTATTGCCAATACCCTGTTTCTCAAGATATTCCATAACTCCAAAGATCGATTCAAGACCGTATGAGCTGCCACCGGTTAAAACAATTGCTTGAGCAAGCCGAGTTGCAGCTTTCGGATTACCATAAGCTTCTGTATTATGTGATCCCGTACTTGATCCCTTAACATCTATCCCAATATCTGCGCCTTTCTCGGCAATAAAAACAGTTAATCCTGTAAGATTTTCTCTATCTGTATAATGGCCGATTTTTATACCAACTCTTCTTAGCGACTCTTTATCCATGCAGATACATTTTAGCAGAATCACGATTTTTTTTAATATGCCACTTGCCTAAGAAGGAAGAAATTGCTGAAGCAATTTTGAAAGGGACAGGATTATATGGGAGGGAAAATTTGGGCAGAGTCTGAGGGGATTGGTAAAGGTTCGAAGTTTAGTTTTACTTTAAAGACAGCTGAGGACGCACAAGAAATACAACATATAAAGACTCTATAATTTTTTTATTGACAATAAGCTATTGTTTGTTCTATAGTAAGGCCGTTGAGTAATTAATCAACAAAAATGGCAAATATAGAAGCACTTCGAGGGACAGCTTTGGAAACTGGTAGAGCAGAATCGACCTCTGTTAAGTGGGATTTTATTTCTACTTTTTCACCTAAACATGGAGCTGCTGTAGGTGAGTCATTAGGACCAGAAGCAATTGCCGGTCATTTAAAGGGTGAAAATGGTGATGCAATAAAAGTGGACCATTTTGATATGCAGCTTGATTCACTTGAAAAGATTATGTCAAACGTATCTACACATGAGCCGGACGTAATTGGCATATCGGTCAAAATTGGAGCGCTTCAGTAAACAGACCAAATTGTTAATGCTATCAATGATATCTCATGGAAAAAGGGACGAAAACCCCTACTCGTTTTAGGCGGTGTTGTTCCAACATTTGCTACATCTGATCTTTTACGTCGTTATCCGAAAACGATTTTAGCAACAGGTGAAGCTGAAGTCGCATCGCAAATGATAGTTGAGGCTATACGAGGCGACAGAACTTTTGAAGAAATTCCTGGAGTTGCTTATATTAACGGTGACGGTAGGCTTGTTGCAAATCATCATAAATTGTGGCCGCAAGAAAACCTTCATTTGCCCGCAAGAATTACCACCAAACGAATTCATGATGAAGTCAAAGGGATGGTTTGGGCAGAAGATTCTCGTGGATGCGATTCTAATTGTACATTTTGTTCAAGACGCGGATTAAGAGGATCTGGATTTTCGGGAGATATGTCGCCAAAACGTGTTGCGGATGATCTGGAACAATTAAATAACATGGACATTTATAAAGTAAGTTTTACTGGCGATGATTTTGGTGGTGATCCAGAAAGGACATTTCGTATTGCTGATGAAATTATACAAAGAGGAATTCGGATGGAGTGGTCTGTATCCACTCGAGCTGATCATGTTTTTGAAAGAAAAAATACTCCCGAACAAAACGCTCGATTAAAAGAAATAATGAAACATTGTGCAGAAGCAGGATTGACTCGTGTATTCTTAGGCTTAGAGTCCGGTTCACAGTCACAGTTGAAAAGATATGGTAAACAAATAACTGTTGAAGAAAACTATAAGGCAATTGAAGTGCTTCGAGAGATAGATGTAGATGTAGTTGCGGGATATATGCCAATAGATTATCTTATGACGGTTACAGAATTGCGTGAAACGCTGGAGTTTCTAGAAAAGACAGGAATGGGCCTTAAAGTTTCAAACCCTCTTAGCGTGTTGCGTGTACAAGCCGGCAGTCCATATCTGAAGCTTATGAAGAATGAAGGTCTTTTAGGAGAAAAAACTGAGGATCTCGTATTTTATAAGGCACATTTTAAAGATCCAAGGATTGAACTTGTTGCTCAACTGGCAGATAAGTGGGTGGAAGATTTGTATCCTTTAATCTTCGGATTAAAAGGAGAAGTTGCAACTGTAACTCTTGCAAAAGAAAATCAAAATAGTCCTGCCCGAAATGTAGAAACAACACTCCATGCGTTTCGTCGGCTAGAGTTAGAATTTCTCAAGGTTCTAGTTGGCAACTTGGAAGTAAGCGAAAGTATTGATCGCGATTCTGTCAACACAATCCGAGAAACTTTTGTAGAAAAAAGGCGCCAGCTTTTAGAAGGGGTTAAATCTCAACTTCTTATGGGCGCATATGGTGATATTCAAACGTCCCGGTTGCTTAATTGTCTTAAAGAGGTTTCTCAGTATTGTTAGGTTTTTATTTACTTCTATTCTGTACGTGAATGTATCCTGCCCATATACACGCTCTACTTGGTAAATCAACGATTTTACCCTCATCCATTAATTTAAATGCATCCTCAAATGTCATCTCTACTTTTTCAATGTTTTCATCTACGTCATGTTTATGGTCACCATGCAACAATCCTTCGGCAATATAAAAGTAATTATAACCTTCTTCATGAATACCGTTGTAATGCGTACTAACCAGTGTCCATTTTGTTGCAGATAAACCCACTTCTTCTTTGATCTCTCTTTTTGCTGCTGCTAAAGGATTAATGTCATTTTTTTCTTTCTTTCCCATCGGGACACCATATACAAGCCCATGGTTATGACGATATTCTTTTGTAAGAATTATGTTTCCTTCCCGAGTCAATGGTAAGATAAGAACGCCTTCTGGCGATTGGAGAATTTCATGAATTTCCTGTTGTCCATTAGCATGAATGACTGTATCTTCACGAATGGAAAATTCTGCAGTTTCGAATGTTACTCTAGAATGAACTTCATAAACCTTTTCTTTCATAATTATTTTATTGGGCATGGTGTTTTGATAGGCTGGTTTTTTCAACAATAATCACATCGCATCTCTTGATTAACCTTTTCTTGCCGGCGAAAGAAGAGTGGAAATAAATTTTCATTTTCTTATAGGGGCTTATTATACACGAAATATCCATTTCAGACAATAAAATAAAGAAAGCAATGCAGAGACTTCAAAGAGGTCAGTACTCAGATAATTCTATTTATATTTGTCAAGATATACCCTTACTTCCTCAACAAGATTTCCCGGGGTGATTTTACTTTTAATTAAATAGCCATTTCCCAGCTGCAAAGCTGCTTTAATTTCTTCGTCCTTGTCGAGATTTGTCAAGAAAATAACGCATTTGTTGGGATTTTGAGGAGACGGTTCACTTTTTATTCGCCTCATGACCTCTAATCCATCTATTTTTGGCAAGATTATATCCAACAGAACTAGATCGTATCCCCCGAGTTTTATTTTTGAGAGAGCCTCTTCCCCATCTTCCGCCACATCAATCTGGTATCCTTCTGTTTTTAGGGTATCTATATATAATTCCCGTAGAAACAAATCATCCTCGACAATCAAAATTCTTCCTGTATTCATAAAAATCAATTAAAATTATGTATAATCTTATTGAATAGTATAGCATAAATATAGTATTATCTAAAATATGGGGAGTATTAATCTTTCTGATTATAAGGAGATATATTTTGAGACGGCAAGGGAATATGTTAAAAATTTATTCAAGAGCAGTGCTGAACTAGAGAAGGATTTTTCTAATATTGACGCATTAAAGCAGTTACATATAAGCGCTCATTCATTAAGGAGTCAAAGTCATGTAATGAATTACATGAAAATTGCAGGTTTTGCGCAAAGTATTGAAAGTTCAGCAAGAAACTTGTTGGCTAATGATATTGAACTGGATAAAAGAACTTTTGATTCTATAAAAATTAATGTTAATAATTTGAACTCGGCTTTCACAGAGATTGAAAAAGAAGAAACATGAAGATTTTACTTATAGAAGATGATAGATTTTTTCAAAAATTCTATGCGTCAAAACTTAAAGAGCAGAACATTGACGTTGATATCGCTTCTGATGGAGAAGAGGGGCTTTTAAAAATGAGAAACGGGATGCCGGATTTGATTTTACTTGATTTAATTATGCCAAAAATAGACGGCTTTTCGGTCCTTAAATCTAGGCTTCAAGATCCAACTCTTGCAAAAATTCCAGTTATTGTATTCTCCACTTTGGGGCAGGAAAATGATGTGAAGTTTGCCAAATCTCTTGGAGCAAATGATTATATTAATAAAAGTTTTTTTGACTTTGGAATTATGATGACAAAAGTCAATAATATTATGAAGATGTCAAGAGTCGAAAATATAATGAAAAGCTCATAGTTATTTTACTGCCCTATGCTTATTTCGAATGATCAATTAAAATCGTTAATACTTAAGACTGGTCTTATTGATGAAAGAGGATACGCCAAAATTGAGGCAGAGGCAAAAAGCGCTGACAGAACAATTTCGGAAATCTTAATTGAAAGAGATGTAATCTCCGATGAGAATTTAGGCATATTAATCGGTGATTTTCTTAAGATCCCTTTTATAGTTCTTGCAAAGACTGCGATAGCTCCAGATGTTTTTAATATAGTTCCAGAAAAAATGGCACGAAAGCAAAAAGTGATACCTTTTACTCGCGATAGTAGCGGAGTTAAGCTTGCGATGGCAGACCCTTTCAACAAAGAATTGGCTCAAATGATATCGAAAAAAATTGGCCTACCTGTTATCCCATATCTTGCTACAGAACAAGATATTTACAACACTCTTCGGATATATAGAAAAGATTTACAAAAAACCTTTAACCTTATGGTAAAAAGTGAAATCGGGACAGGCGCAGGAACCATTAATGACGTACCGATGACAAAAATTGTTGATTTATTGATAAACTATGCTTATCAAGATAAAGCTTCAGATATCCATATAGAGCCTGAGGAAAAAGATTCTCTGGTTCGATTTAGAATAGATGGAGTCTTACACGATGTTTTATTCTTGCCGAAAAATCTCCATGACCAGATAATTACAAGAATAAAAATTTTGTCTCGTCTTAGAACAGATGAGCATTTAAGCCCACAGGACGGAAAAATGAGAATGGTTTTGGAGGAAGAGGAAATTGATATCCGGGTTTCAATCCTCCCTGTTACTGAGGGCGAGAAGGCAGTTCTAAGACTTTTATCCTCAAGATTTAGAAAGTTTTCTCTTATGGATTTGGGGATGAACGAGAAAGATTTGAAAAAAGTTACGAATGCTTACAAAAAATCCTATGGAATGATTCTTTCAACGGGCCCTACCGGATCCGGAAAAACCACATCTATTTACGCAATTTTAAAAATATTAAATACAAGAGAGCAGAATATTACGACAATAGAGGATCCGGTTGAGTATAGAATAAAAGGCGTAAATCAGATTAATGTTAATGCTAAGACAAACCTGACTTTTGCAAGCGGTCTAAGATCTATTCTTCGGCAAGATCCTAATATAATTTTTGTTGGAGAAATTAGAGATAGCGAAACAGCCGGCATTGCGGTTAACGCTTCTTTGACAGGACATTTAGTTCTATCTACCCTTCATACGAATGATGCGGCAACAGCACTGCCCAGACTTTTGGATATGAATATAGAGCCTTTCTTGGTAGCATCAACTATAAATGTAATTATTGCTCAAAGGCTTGTTCGCAGAATTTGCGAGATGTGCAAAGGCAGCATCTCTATTACAAAAGAGGAACTCTTGCAGAACCTTCCTTCAGATATTATTGAAAAGCAAATTGGCAGTAAGAGAAGTGTTACTATTTATCAGGGAATCGGGTGCAAAATATGTCATTTTACTTCTTATTCCGGAAGAGTTGGGGTATTTGAAGTTTTGGGTATGACCGAGGCCATAAGGGATTTGGTAGCAAAAAGAAGTAATGCAGATGTAATTTTACAAAAAGCAAAAGAAGAAGGAATGACGACAATGCTGGACGATGGTTTGGAAAAGGTGCTAAAAGGAGTTACTACCATAGAGGAGATATTAAGAGTAACAAAGGTACAAATTAATTAAAGTGTCAAATGAAAACAGAAAATATTACCCTTTCAAACAACGACAAGCTTAGCATATTAAGCGATCTTTCGACCATGCTTTCTGCTGGAATTCCTCTTCTTGAAAGCGTCAATGCCCTGCTTGAAGACTCAAAAGGAAACCAGAGAAAACTTTTAGAGACTCTGCAAAGCGACCTGACTCAAGGCAAGCATGTGTACTTTACTTTTTCCAAATTTCCAAATGTTTTTACAAAAGTTACAACAAATATTGTTAAGGCATCTGAAGAGGCTGGGACGCTAGATGTCACACTAAAGGATCTTAAAGATAATTTGAAAAAAGAGATAGAGTTCTCAGACAAAATAAAATCAGCTTTAGTGTATCCACTATTTATAGTTTTTGTTTTTTTCGGAGTACTACTTATGATTCTTATTGTGGTAATTCCTAAAATTTCCTCAGTCTTTTTAAGACTAAATGTTGAGTTGCCATTACCAACCAAGATGCTAATCTTTATGTCAAATGCGCTTTTGACTCAGACAATCCCTGTAGTGATAGGATTTGTATTATTCACTTTGGTACTGCTATTTCTTTACAAAAAAAATAAGTCATTTCTTTTAAACGCATTATTTAATTTGCCGCTTCTGTCTAGCTTGGCAAGAGATATTGATCTCACTCGCTTTTCAAGAAGCTTTTACCTTCTTCTTAACGCAGGTCTGCCAATTACAAATGCTTTGGAGCTGACAGAAGACGTTATTGTAAAAAAAGAGGTTGCAACTGCTGTCAGGCATGCTAGAGAAGCAGTGGTTGGAGGCAAGAAGCTTTCGGAAGGCTTCAAAGACAAAAAGAAGATTTTTCCCTCAATCGCAATAAGAATTACTGAGGCGGGAGAAAGAAGCGGAACTCTGGACAAATCCATGGTTGAGATTTCAGAATTTCTTGATTATCAAACAGGCAATCGCCTAAAAACAATAACCTCGCTTCTTGAACCAATCCTTATGGTTGTGATTGGAGGATTGGTTGGCGGAATGATGCTTGCGATTATTGCCCCCATATATGGACTTATTGGACAAATCGGACAAAGATGAAGATTTTTAAAGTTTTAAAAAGTGGTCGCGGGTTTACCTTAGTGGAATTGGGAATAGTAATTGGCATGCTCGCGACCCTTATTGGATTTGCGACAATAAGTTTGTTAAATGTTCAACAGAAGGCCTCTATAAATACAACAGTTCAAGTAATAATAGCAGACTTAAAAGCACAACAAGCAAAAGCAATGATTGGAGACACAGAGGGTAGGCCAACACCTAGCCCATATGGCGTGCATCTTGACAATGATCAATACGTCTTATTTTATGGCTCAACTTATTCATCAACTGAGACAACAAATTTTGTAGTTAAGCTTTCTGAAAATCTTGAATTTACAACCCCAAGTACAGATATTATTTTTTCTCAAACAACTGGCGAAATATCATCGCCAGTTTCAATAACAATTAGAAATACCAGTAGCGAAGAGAAAACAATTCAACTAAATAAGTACGGAGTGGTTACGGGAGTAAACTAAGATGAAAAATCAAAAGGGACAGTCGTTAATTGAGATATTGATTGTAATAGGTTTGAGCGCGATTTTGTTGCCCGCGCTTCTCACTGGACTTGTCGCGTCTCGGGAAGGAAAAGCTCAAGATTCTCAAAGATCTCAGGCTTTAACTCTTCTAACAACGACTATAGAGGCAGCGCGCAGCGTACGCGAGAACGGTTGGGCTAGTTTTGCTATAAACGGTACATTTCATCCGGAAATTTCAGGGTCGTCTTGGACGCTTGTAGGAGGGAGTGATACTATAAATGGATTCACGAGAAAAATTGAGATTAGCGATGTAAACAGAGACTCAAATGGAACAATTGTTACAACTGGCGGAACTCTTGACCCATCAACTAAAAAAATAGTAGCAACAATTTCATGGGGACTTCCTTATATTTCCTTAATTTCCGACACGCTTTATATGACCAGATATTTAGACAACAATGGCCATATAGATACTACCACAAGTGATTTCACAATTGGAGCTACGCATACAAGCACAGTCACCCAAGATCCTCCGTCTGCAGATGGAGAGGTTATTTTGGGTGCTGGTGGAGGAGGAGGAAATTGGTGCACGCCAAGCGCATCAATTGTTGCACAAGATTTGCCCAAAAGTGGAGTGGCAAATGCGATTACAGCAATAGAGGGATCAGATGGAAATGTTATTGTATTTGCTGGTACGGGGGATAATTCTTCCGGTGTATCATTTGCAGATGTTGATATTGTTGGAGATACTCCGTCCATTTCTACTTCTATTCCTGCAACTTTTGATGGTTACAAAACTAACGCGGTTTTTGGAGAGAATGACTATTCATATCTTGCAACGGATAACAATTCAAAAGAAATAGTAATAATGAGCCTAACTCAATTTAGCAATCCTCCTACAAATTCGAAATATCTGGAAGTTGGTTCAATTAATTTACCGGGAAACGTAAATGGAAATAGTATTTTTGTGGTCAACAACAAAGCTTATGTCCTTTCTTCCAATAATAAGTTTTATATTTATAATCTTTCAGCTGATCGAACTTCTGCTACTCTTCAAAATACAGGAGGCCTTACGATTTCAGGATCTGGCAAAAAAGTTTTGGTTGCAGAAGATTATGCGTATGTAGCAACTGGTGCAACATCAAATCAGTTCCAGATAATCAACGTAGAAAGTTCTTCAAGTCCAAATATTGCCGGACAAATAACTCTTGGATCATCCCAAACAGGAGTTGATATATATGTGAATACCAACATAGAGGAACCTTCTGTTGCTTATTTTGTAACTTCGTATTCAGCAGGTAATTCGAATGTATTTAAAATTAATATCTCAAATGAATCCAGCCCAGTGGTAGAAGGTAGTGGTTATAGCACGAATGGAATGAATCCTACAGGTATAACTGTTGTTACAGGGAATAAGGGAATAGTCGTAGGATCTGGGGGAACAGAACAATATCAAGTGTTTGATGTTGGAACTTTCGTTAAATGCGCAGGGCTAGTTTATTCCACAGGAATAAATGGTGTGTCGTCTGTTTTGAAAACCAGTGGATATGCTTATTCTTATATTATTACTGGAGATGCGAGCGCAGAGCTTAAAATAATTCTTGGAGGCGGCGGAAGCGGAACAACTTATGCTCCGGCAGGAAGTTTTATTTCAGATGCAGTAGATGCTCTTATTCCAACAGTATTTAATCGATTTGAATTTACAGTTACTCAGCCTTTGCAGACAACCATAGGATTTCAGGTAGCAGTTGCAAATCCTGCTCCAGATTGTGCAAGCGCAACCTATGAATTCATTGGTCCGGGTCTTACTTCTAATATAAGTGATGTATTTACAACCGGAAGTCCAGTACCAATACTAAGCAGTGGCTCTTATCAAAATCCCGGTCAATGTTTTAAATATAAAGTTTATTTTACAACTGTTGATTCAAACCAAACACCAGTTTTATATGATTTTACACTAAATTATAGTCCATGAAGACAATACAAATTGTTAAATTGCTAAATTGTTATATTGCCAAGTTAATAAAAAACAATACAACAATAAAACAATACAACAATCATAATGGCTTTACGATTGTTGAGTTGCTGATGTTTATGGGGCTTTTGTCAATAATGCTTGTTATATTGACGGGGATCTTTGTATCAGCTCTAGATGTTCAGCTTGAATCTGAAGCCAATTCTTCTGTACAGCAAGATGGAAATTACATCCTTGCCAAATTATCGGGAGACATGCATAAGGCAACAAATATTTCAATCCCGAGTTCCTTAGGCGGATCTGCAACCAATTTTCAAGTAGTTGTTGGAGGTGTAAGCTATACGTATAATGTAAATTCGGATAACCTTGAGCTAAATGATGGGGTTTCAGCAGACGCTCTTAATAGTTATAATTCAAGTATCTCTAATTTTTCGGCAACTCGATTGGGAAATAGCGGAAAAGTAGAAGATACGCTTAAAATTAATTTTACACTGACAAGCAAAACAAAAAAAAATACGGGTTTTGAGACAAAAGATTTTGAGACAACGCTTTCTCTTAGAAGACAATGATGCATAAATTTCAAATTTCAAATTTCAAATTTCAAATTTCAGAGGGTGGGCAGGCTTTAACTACACTTTTGATTTTTGTAATAATAGCTGTAACAATTACATCGGGAGCAATAGTAGTTCTTATCGCGAATACCACATCGACAAGTAAAATTCAGGAAGGTTTGGCTGCGTATTACGCGGCAGAGAGCGGCGTTGAGAATGCGCTACTTCGTCTGTTAAGAGACCCGAATTATACAGGTGAAACTTTATCTATAGATACGTCAACTGCTGAAATTACCGTAACAGGAAGTAATCCAAAAACTGTTGTTTCAGTTGGGCAAAATGGAAACTTTAAACGCACTGTTCAAGTACAAATGAATTATAATAGTGGGTATTACACCTTTTCCAGTTGGAAAGAGATTTAATTATGTTTTCAAAAAACAATACGATTATTTTACTATTAGATAGAAGCGGATTTATTCTATTTAGAGACAGCTTGACGAATGTTTTGAGGTTCCCATTTGCGCCTGATATTGTCGCGAATCTGGATGTAGTTAATAAAGATCAGCTTACTAATCTAGTCATTTCCTTTATTGAAAAAAATAAGATAAATCCAGGCATAATGGTAGTATTATTGTCAGACGCTACTATATACGAAAAAAACATATCTATACTTCCGCAGAAAACTCAATCTTCGGTTAACGGCATGAATCATAACTTTAATCACGAGGAAGAGATTCAACAGTATCTCCAGAATATTCCATTTGAAGACATTCTTGCCAGGGTTATAAAAACAGAGAAGAATTCCATGTTGGTTGCGGCCAACAAAGATCTTATTTCTTCAATTATAAACCCATTTATTAAAAAGGGGTTTGTTGTAGAATATGTAGTTCCAAGCTTCTTATACGGACAAAACTTAAATATTACAAATGGATTAACGTCAGATATTGCTCGGGCAGTCTTAAGAAAAACAGAGTTATTAAAAGTTGCCAATCTGTTAATAGGTCAAGAACATATAAACATTCCTCAGGATTCGCAACGAAATGGAAAAGATATAGAAGAAAAACCAAAAAGTATCAGGCAATTTATTCTCATTGGTGTCTTTATTTTTTTGGCAATAGTTTTGGTAGTTATGCTTCTTACTTTAAAATGACCCCTTGACAACAGCTTTTTTATATGTTTATACTGGATATATCAGAAATTTACTGCCCATGAAATTATTTAGAAATAATCAAAAAGGTTTTACACTCATAGAGCTTTTAGTCGTAATCGGCATCCTCGCAATCCTTCTGGCAATCACACTTATCGCTATTAATCCCGCAAGACAATTTGCCCAAGCAAACAATACCCAGAGACAGAGTGATGTAAACGCAATCTTGAATGCTGTCCATCAGTATATGGCGGATAATAATGGCACTCCACCTGCGGGCATTCCTGTTGATGATGGAGATCCGGCAACAGATGACACTCTTCCAATTGGAGTAAATGCAGCACTCCCGGCAAGCGTAGTTGATCTTTGCACTCCTCTAGCTCCTACATATATTGCGGCCATTCCTACCGATCCGCAATCAGGCGTTACCCCTGTAACCGATTGTGCGGTTGATCACGATACTGACTACAGGATAGTACAAAGTGCTACAAATTCAAGAATTACTATATCTGCTCCAGATGCTGAACTAACTGCAATCATTTCTGTAACAAGATAAATTCCTCATAATACTTAAAATAAGATATATACTCTGGTTTTACTCATCTTATCTTGCATTACACAATATTCTCTATTATAATTTAATAAATTGAGATTAATAGCCGGTGGATTTTTCTGTTTGTTTCTTTTTCTATTTTCTTTGAGTAACGTAAATAAAGTTTATGCGGACTTAACTAATGAATTTTTTGCAACTAGCAATATCATTTGCAATAATTGGGTAAATATAGAAAGTTCTTTAGGTCCTCCTGATTTAATATATGCAACTATTTCTAACAAAATTCCTGTTTGTAGATGGAATTTTAATACACCTTTTAATATTCCTCTAGAGTCAGAAATAAATGAGATAAAAGTAAAAGTTTATTACAGCAGTTCAGGGAATAATGGTAATTCTTCAATGTCACCTTTTTATAATGGAATCCAATCGTGCGTTCCACCTCCTTTTTGGCCTGCTCGTATCTTTAACGATGCTCACGAATATGTAGTTACACCCTTAAATTGTCCTACAACATTTCCAACTCTTGCACAACTGAATAGTTCTGGGATGAGTTGGCGTTTCTTCAACTCAGGCAATATAAACGCAGCTATAGATGCAGTATCCATGCGGGTTTCTTATACTCCATTCAGTACGCCAGCTCCTCTTCCCCTTTTCGATCTTCCGTGGGATTATGAGGGGAAAGGAATTTCATTTAATGAGGCCGCATTGGCGATAAATTCATATTTTGACCATGACTATCCTTTATTAAGTTCTGGTTTAAGCGAGCCAGCAGACAGTTTGGGGACAATTATTAATTATTTAGGTTTTCCCCGTGTGAATAAATTTTACTCGAGTCATGATGGTTATGATTATGGCATACCTGCAAATGTTCATCTCGGCGATCCAGTTCTGGCTGCAGGAGATGGAATTGCGACTTATATTAATTCCTGTAGTGATTGCGGAAATATGATTATTATAGATCATGGAAACGGATATCAAACTCGATATCTTCATTTACAAAAAGATGGATTAATATCATCCACTCCTGGTGAAGAAATTAATGTAAATGCAGGACAGCAAATTGGCCTTGTTGGCGCGACTGGGAAAACTACAGGAGCCCATATCCATTTTGGAGTTTTCCAAGACAAAAATAATGATGGAAATTTTTCAGACAATATCCCAGATGGTGTAACAGATCCATTTGGATGGCAGTCAAAAGATCCTGATCCTTGGGAGACTTACTCGTTTTTCTACAATGGTGAAGATAGATCAGGAAATAAATCTTATTATCTTTGGAAGAAAAATCTTGACAAGCTTGACGCGATACTTACATCAAATGGCGGCGTATTTAATACAGAAAGATTTGAACTTGATTTTCCGCAAGATTCGGTAGTTAACGAAACGCATTTGAGCATTAAGTCGGCTCCAATAATAAAAGACTTAAATAACCTTTCGTCTATTGGTTCAACTTTAGACATTCATGCTTTTGATTCTCAGGGCAACGAAGTTTTAAATTTTGAAAAAGAATTCACTTTGACGGTTGGTTTTAATGACTTTGATCTTATCCCTTATAACACAGATAGTTTCTCTATTTATTCAAGTGCGGATGGAGTTGTTTGGAATAAAGAACCAACTCTTGTTGATTTTGTTAATAAGTCTGCAATTGCTAGATTTAATCACCTAACTCATTTTGCTCTTATGGCAGAAAGATTTGATACAGATCCTCCCGTTACGACTGCTGTTTTAGATGGACAAAATGGTCAATCAAATTGGTTTAGATCCGATGCTTATGTTAGTTTAAATTCGGATGACGGAAGAGGTTTGGGTACTGACTATACTTTATATAGAAAAGAAGATGAGGACTGGGAAACTTACGAAGGCCCACTACTATTTACCGATGAAGGGCATCATAAAATAGAATTTTATTCTGTTGACAAAGACGAAAATATTGAGGATGTGAAATCAGTAAAATTCGATATTGATAAAACAGCGCCTGAGGCAGAAATTGACATAAATCCCAAAACAATTTGGCCGGCAAACGGGAAGATGATAAATATTTCTGTTACCGGCGATGTAAGCGATTTACATCTATTCTCCAAACAAATTTTAGTTATTGACGAGTATGACCAAATACAGCCTGCTATTTCTGATTTTGGACAAACAATTCAGCTTGAAGCAAAAAGAAGAGGTAATGATTTAGATGGAAGAATATATGTTCTAGGAATACTAGCAGAAGATTTAGCAGGAAATGTAAAAGAGGATCAAGTTAAAGTAGTAGTTCCTCATGATCAGGGAAAAGACAAATAGAGCAACATCTATCTGTCAGAGTTTTGTCATTTTGGCTATTGACGTTTGGGAAGAAATATGTATAATATAGTTTAGCCTTAAAAGACTTAAGGTCTTTTTTTGAAGTTATGGCGGAATCTAAAAAATACGAAAGAACAAAACCTCATGTTAATATTGGAACAATTGGCCATGTTGATCACGGAAAAACCACTTTAACAGCAGCTATAGCAACAGTTCTCTCAAAAAAAGGGTTGGCCCAAGCTAAAAAATACGAAGACATTGATAACGCCCCTGAAGAAAAAGCAAGAGGTGTTACTATTAACATTTCCCATATCGAGTATGAGACGGCAAAGCGCCATTATGCTCATATAGATGCTCCGGGACATGCGGATTATATTAAAAATATGATTACGGGAGCCGCTCAAATGGATGGGGCGATCTTAGTTGTATCTGCTCCAGATGGACCGATGCCACAAACTCGAGAACACATTCTTCTTGCACGGCAAGTTGGAGTTCCAGCAATTGTTGTATTTCTTAATAAAGTTGACATGGTTGCCGACAAAGAGCTTTTGGATTTGGTTGAAATGGAAGTTAAAGATCTTCTTAAAAAATATCAATATCCGGGGGATGAAATCCCGATCATAAAAGGATCTGCTCTTAAGGCTCTTAATGGAGATGCTGAGGGAGAAAAGCAGATAATGGAGTTGATGGATAAAGTTGATAGTTATATTCCAACTCCAAAAAGAGACATTGATAAGCCATTTCTCATGCCTGTTGAGGATGTTTTTTCTATTAAAGGACGCGGAACTGTTGTAACAGGAAGAATTGAAAGAGGGAAGATAAAAATTAATGATCCTGTTGAGATTGTCGGTATTCGCGAAACCAAATCAAGTGTCGTAACTGGAGTTGAAATGTTTAGAAAGCAATTGGATGAAGGGCAAGCAGGAGATAACGTCGGACTTCTGGTCCGAGGAATTGAGAAAAACGATGTTGAAAGAGGACAGGTATTAGTCAAGCCGGGATCAATGACTCCACATAAAGAATTTGAGGCAGAAGGTTATATTCTTACAAAAGAAGAAGGGGGAAGACATACGCCATTCTTTACAGGCTATAGACCTCAGTTCTATATCAGAACAACAGATGTAACCGCTGAAGTGACTCTCCCAAAGGGCGTTGAAATGGTAATGCCAGGAGATAACACCAAAATGACAGTTAAGCTTATTGTTCCTGTTGCTATGGAAGACGGACTTAGATTTGCAATTCGTGAAGGCGGAAAGACGGTTGGAGCAGGAGTAATAAGCAAAATTATTGCATGAAATTGGTAAATGTGATATAAATGTGGCCGTAAAGGCCATTTTTTTTGGTTTTTGCCAAGTCAAACTTGGCCTTGCACCTTAATTTAATATGCCAAAAGGAAGAATAAGGGTACGTTTAAAAAGTTATGACGCTCGAGTAATTGATAACTGCTGTCAACAGATATTAGATACAGCTATTAGAACAGGTGCAAAAGTCGTTGGCCCTATACCTCTTCCTACTCAAAGAAGCGTTTACGCGGTTAATAAATCTCCATTTATAGATAAAGACGCAAGAGATCATTTTGAAATAAAAGTCCACAAAAGATTAATAGATATAATTTCCCCGACAGACAAAACAATAGATAGTCTTACTCATTTAGAATTGCCTGCAGGAGTAAGTATAGAAATCAGAATGTAGTCAACCTCACGTGTCTATTGCATTTATATCCACCTCGTTATATAATTATTCTTAGAAAAGTCATGATAAACCGATTGGGGGTGTTGAGAACTACATAGACAACTAATCGAAGGCATGCTTGAGATTAAGGCGACTCTATGTAGTCGCTTTTTTGGTGCACTTGACTTAACTTAATATGAATTCATTATTAGGTATAAAAGTAGAGCAATCGCAAAAGTTTTTGGAGAATGGTCTTCGTATACCTGTCACAAAATTGAAGGTGGGAGGTAATGTTGTGGCTGGCATTAAAACCTTGGATAAACACTCATATTCTGCCATACAACTAGGATTTGGAGGCACAAAGCCTCCTTTTAAATTTTTAAGAGAGATTAGGATTGCTGATGGCAATTCCTCTTTGCCAGATAAAGGCGAGATGCTTAAGGCAACTTCTCTTTTCAAGCCAGGCGATGTGATTAATGCTACTGGTATTTCTAAGGGAAAAGGATATGCTGGCGTTGTTAAGAGACATCATTTTAAGGGAGGTCCTAGAACTCACGGTCAATCAGATAGAGAAAGAGCACCAGGCGCAATTGGATCAACCACAACTCCGGGAAGAGTATATCGGGGAAAGCGTATGGCAGGCCGAATGGGACATGAAAGAATAACAATTAAAAATCTAGAAGTAGTTTCTGTAGATGACGATTTCATGCTGGTAAAAGGTTTAGTGCCCGGAGGAAAAAATAGTTTATTAATGCTTAAAAAGGTTGGAGAGGATAAGAAATTTGTACCCATTCACACAGAAACGCAGAGTATTCCACAGAAAGAAACTGAAACGCAGAAGGAGGTAAAGGGAAATGCCAGCTAAGAAGTTTCCGTCAAAGGCGGATCAGCCTAAGGTTGAGAAAGTTGCTAAAAAGAGCGCTAAGCTTGATCTTAAGAAAGAATTAAAATCTGAGGTTAAATTTGTTAAAAAAGAAGTTAAGAGCGTAAGCAAATTGAACGCTGACGTTTTTGATGTTAAGGGAAAAGTAATAGGAAAAGTTTCTCTTCCTCAAGAAATATTTGGAGCAAAAATCAATAAAGTACTTTTGTCTCAAGCTGTGAGAGTGTATCTTGCCAATCAACGCTTGGGAACTGCGAAAACAAAAGACAGAGGAGAAGTTCATGGGACAACAAAAAAAGTCTGGCAGCAGAAAGGAACTGGGCGTGCAAGACATGGTTCAAGAAAAGCTCCAATCTTTGTTCATGGGGGCATTGCCTTTGGTCCTCGCCCTCGAGATTTTTCACTGAAACTTTCAAAAAAAATGAGAAAACAAGCTCTTTTTTCGGCATTTTCCTCTAGAGTTAAAGATAGGCAGTTAAGAATAGTCGCAGGACTTGAGAAAATTAAACCCAAAACAAAAGTAATGGTTGGGACTTTTAAAGATTTGGGAATAAAAGATAAAGAAAAGATTCTTCTGATAACTCCTTCAAAAGGTGGTTCTTATGACAATGTTTATAGGTCTGCAAGAAATATCGAAGGAGTACAAATTCTCGCTTCTAATATTCTTAATGCTTACGAAGTTTTAGATAACAATTTAGTTATTGTTATGCGGGATGCGATAAATTCTATAAAAGATAATTTTTTGAGGGAAAGATAAAATGGATACAAGAGATGTTATCATAGCGCCAATTATAACCGAAAAATCAACTAAGGATTCTAGCCTTGGAAGATTTACTTTCAAAGTAACAAAGATTGCTGATAAAAATGTTATAAAAAAAGCAGTTGAAGAAAAATTCAAGGTAAAAGTACTTCAAACTTTCGTTATCGTTACTAAGGGGAAAAGGAATAGGATTGGAAAAAGGAGAACTGAGGTAAATGTAACGCCTTGGAAGAAAGCAATTGTTAAATTGGCAAAAGATCAGAAGATAAGCTTGTTTGAATCAGGAGCAAAGGCATAATGAATAAACTTAAGTTTATAAAAAAGAAAAAATCGGGTAGGGATGCAAGCGGGAAAGTAGTTGTCAGACATCAGGGCGGAGAGCATAAACGGTTTATGCGAGTTATTGATTTCAAGCGAAGAAAGACAACTTCAGGAAGAGTCATCTCGATAGAATATGATCCCAACAGAACTTCTGAAGTTGCGTTAGTTCAATATACTGATGGAGAAAAAAGATATATTCTTAGACCTTCAGGGTTAGATATCGGGAGAGAAATAAAGTCTTGGGAAAATAATGAAATTCAAGTTGGCAATGCGCTGCCGTTAAAAGTACTTCCGGTCGGTACGTTTGTGCATAATGTCGAAATAACTCCGGGTCGGGGAGGACAGTTGGTAAGAGGGGCAGGAACAGGAGCTCTTGTTCTGGCAAAAGAGGGAGATTTTGTTGATCTTAAGTTACCTTCTGGGGAATTAAGAAGAATAAGCAATTTATGCTTTGCTACGGTTGGAACTTTGGGAAATGAAGATTTAAAGAATGAGAAAAGAGGCAAAGCAGGACGAAATATACATATGGGTATACGGCCGAGTGTTCGTGGGGTAGCTCAGAACCCAAGATCGCATCCTCATGGAGGAGGAGAAGGAAGAAGCGGAATTGGAATGTCTACTCCAAAAACATATGCTGGGAGGTCAGCCGTTGGAAAGACAAGAAGAAAGAGGAAATATTCGGACAAGTATATACTGAAAAGGAGAAAGAAATGAGCAGAAGTTCTAAGAAAGGTCCATTCATAGATCCGAAATTACAAAAAAAAGTGATGAAGCAAAAACAAATGGGAGATAAATCTCCTATAAAGACATGGGCAAGAGCTTCACAAATTCCACCCGAGTTTGTTGGGCACACATTCGCAATTCATAATGGAAAAGTGTTTATAAGTGTGTTTATACAGGAGGCTATGGTTGGACATAGGCTTGGAGAGTTTGCGCCAACAAGAACATTTAGGAGTCATGGTAGAGTTGTTGCAAGGGAAATTTCCAAGACATAGTAAAAATTATGGAGATAGTTGCTAGAACAAAATCAATTAGGATAAGCCCAAGAAAAGTAAGGTTAGTTGCGGATAGCATAAGAAATCTTACAATAAGAGAAGCTCTTAATACTCTAAGTTTGGTTCAGAAAGTAGGAGCCAGTGCTCTTTACGACACATTACAAAGTGCAGTAGGGAATGCAATAAATAATGCAAAGAAAAAAGAAAGCGACATGTTTATTAAGAGCATCGAGGTTTTCGAAGGACCTTCCCTTAAAAGATTTCATCCCTCAACGAGAGGAAGAATACATTCATACAAAAAAAAGAGCAGCCACATAAAGATAGTACTTGAAACGAAAGGAGAACATAGCGCCTAGCAATTAGCCTCTAGCGTTCAGTTTTAACTAGACGCTTGACGCTGATAACTAAACGCTAAAAAGATATGGGACAAAAAGTTAATCCAAGAATATTAAGACTGGGAACAATTTACAACTGGAGCAGTCGTTGGTTTGATGATAAAAAATACAAAGATGTTCTTCTTGAGGACTACAAACTTAGGCGTGCTCTTATGGAAAAACTCTCAAGTGCTGGAATTTCAGAGATTGAGATCGAAAGATCTATTAACAGTTTGAAATTAACCATATATGTTTCAAGGCCAGGTATGGTTATAGGGCGCGGTGGTTCGGGACTGGAAGATATGAAAGATTATATATATAAACTTCTTAATATTAAGAAAAACGCTAAAACAGCGCCAAAGATAGATATTAGAATAGAGGCTATAAAAGAACCAAATTTAGACGCATACTTAGTCGCAAAAAACATTTCTGACCAGCTGGTAAAACGGCTTCCTCATAGAAGAGTTATGGCTCAGGCAGTTGATAGAGTTATCGGAGGGGGCGCAAAAGGAATAAGAATCATTATTTCTGGAAGAGTTGGTGGCGCAGAAATAGGAAGACGAGAAAAGTTACAGCAAGGTACGGTTCCTTTATCAACCATTAGAGAAAAGATTAATTTCGCAAGTGTTCCCGCGCTTACAAAGAAAGGCTATATAGGGGTAAAGGTTTGGATAAATAGAGGAGAGAAATAATATGTTGGTTCCAAAAAGAGCAAAGTATAAAAAACAACAAAAAGGCAGAGTAAGAGGTAAAGCTCACAAAGGAGTTAGGGTTTCCTTTGGTGAATATGGCCTCCTTGCGGAGAAACGGGGATTGATTACAAGTAGGCAAATAGAGGCGGCAAGAAGGGCTATAACTCATTATACCCAAAGGGGAGGAAGGCTTTGGATAAGAATTTTCCCTCATAAGCCGATTACAAAAAAACCAGCAGAGACAAGAATGGGTGGAGGTAAAGGAGACGTATTTGAATTTGTTGCCCAGATTAAGCCTGGCAGAATGTTATTTGAAATGGGTGGAGTTACAAAAGATATAGCTTTCTCAGCACTAAAACTTGCGTCACATAAGCTTAATATAAAAACAAGAATTGTTGTAAAAGAAGAATACAATCTCTAAATATGAAAACAAAAGATAAAACGACACTTAGAACTAAAAGTTTAAATGAGCTTAAGGACATGGCTATAAGTGCCCAAGATTTACTTTCAGAATTAAATCTTTCCAAATCTCAAAACAAACTTAAGAACACAAGACAAATTTTTCTAAAGAGGAAAGAGCTTGCGCAGATCTTGACTATTATAAGAGAGAAGGAATTATTGGAGGGTTTGAGGACTTAATATGAGAAAAATACAGGGATTTGTTATTTCGGTTAATATGCAAAAAACAGCGGTTGTTAATGTTACGAGGAAAAGTCCCCATCCGTTATATTCTAAGCTTATAAAGAAAGACAAAAAGATAAAAGTTGATATCGGAAATTTTACTCCTGTTGTAGGAGATAGGGTAAAAATTATTGAGACAAAACCAATTTCGGCTACTAAATATTTTAAGATTGTTGAGGTAATAAAACATGGTACAACATAGAACAATGCTTGAGGTTGCGGATAATTCAGGGGCAAAAAGCCTAATGGTTATTCATATTTTTGGAGGATCAAAAAGAAGGTATGGGTATGTTGGAGACACGCTTAATTGCGTAGTAAAAGGAGCAAGCAGTGTTGGGTTGGTTAAAGATAATCAGATAGTAAAAGTAGTTATTGTTAGAACTAGAAAAGAGAAGAGAAGAAGTGACGGATCCTATATTAGATTTTCTGATAACGCGGGAGTCCTGATCGATAATTTGACAGACAAAAATCCGATCGGAACAAGAATTTTTGGTCCAATTGCTCGAGAAGTTAAAGACAAAGGTTTCTCAAAGATCGCAAGTATGGCACTTGAGGTTGTTTGAAAAAATATGACCCCTCAACAAGTTCAGGGTCATAGTGAGGAATTCGAACTATGAAATTAAAAAAAGGAGATAATGTCAAGGTGGTTTTGGGAAAAGATAAAGGTAGGATTGCCAAAATAGAAAAAGTATTTTCAAAGACTGGAAAAGTGCTTGTTACTGGGGTCAATCAATATAAAAGGCATCTTAAGGCAAGGTCTCAAAGTCAGCGTTCGGAGATTATTACGATCACAAAACCTTTACCTTTACAAAACGTTTCTTTGATTTGTCCGAACTGTAAAAAACTAACAAGAGTTGGGTTTAAAATCGAAGCTGATAAGAAAATTAGAGTCTGCAGGAAGTGCAAGAAAGAGATATAATCTGAAGCTTAATATGGATAATTTGAGAGATAAATTTAGAAAACAAATAATTAAAGATTTACAAAAAGCGCTAGGTCTTAAAAACCTTCAGGCCGTACCTCATTTGACAAAAATTGTTCTTAATATGGGAGTAAAAGATGCGCTTTTAGATAAGAAAAATTTGGAAAAAGGAAGCATGGTTCTTACTCAAATAACCGGGCAGAAACCCAAGTGGACTTCTGCCAAAAAATCTATATCCACTTTTAAATTAAGAGAGGGAGACAGGATAGGAATGATGGTAACGCTTCGAGGCAAGAGAATGTATGATTTTTTTGAAAGATTAATTTCTGTGGTATTGCCAAGACTTCGTGACTTTCATGGTTTGGATAAGAAAAGTTTTGATGGACATGGAAACTATTCAATGGGTTTTTCGGAAAGTACAGTCTTTCCCGAGATAGATCCTGGAAAAATTGATAGAATACAAGGGTTTGAAGTAAGTATCGCAACTAATGCAAAAACAGATAAGGAGAGCTTTGAGCTTCTAAAGGCATTGGGAATGCCGTTTCAAAAATAAATATGGCTAAAGTATCTAATATCATAAAAATGAGGAGAAAGCAGAAATATAAAGTAAGAAATAAAAATATTTGCAATCTCTGTGGCAGGTCAAAAGGGTATATGAGGAGATTTGGTTTATGCAGGCTTTGTTTTAGGGATCTTGCATTAAAAGGTCAGTTGCCCGGAGTGACTAAAGCAAGTTGGTAGTTCTAGTTCTGTAGAGAATGGATGATATGAATCATAAAGTATCGGATTTAATAATTAGAATTAAAAATGCATCAAGGGCTCGAAGGCGCGAGATAGTTGTTGACAATTTGCGTATCAATAAGGCAATTTGTAAAGTTTTGGTTGACTTAGGATTTTTGGAAGAAGCTAAGACAGACACCAAGGATGGAAAAAAGGTTCTGGTTGCCAGGATTAAGTATTATAAAAGAGAACCTGTTTTGAATGATGTCAAGGTAGTTTCCAAACCTTCCCTTAGGATATATGCTGGAGCAAGTAATGTTTCAGGGATTCAAAGGCGCGGGAAAGTAACAGCAGTGCTCTCAACTAGTAGGGGAATTATGACAGGACAGGACGCGGTAAAGAGGAAGATTGGAGGCGAGGTTCTTTTTAAGATATGGTAATACACTATGTCTAAACTTGCAAAAAAACCAGTTATTATAAAAGAAGGTGTTAATGTAACAATCGAAAATGGCACTCTTAAGGTAAGTGGACCTAAGGGAGTCCTTGCTTTTAAAATTCCCGAGGGAGTTGTTGTCAAAGTTACGAATGGCCAGGGCATTGTCACAATTTTGGAAAAAAATACTGAAGATTTAAAGCCTGTACTTGGTTTGACAAGGGCAATGTTGGCGAATATGGTTACGGGGGTATATAGTGGATTCGAGAAGAAGCTTGAGTTGTCTGGAGTTGGATATAGAGCGCAAGTTTCCGGAAATGATCTTTCGCTTTCTGTAGGATTTTCTCATCCAGTTAAGATCGCGAAGGCTCCCGGAATAAACTTTGAAGTCGCAGATAATATTATTACTGTTTCTGGAATTGATAAAGATAGTGTTGGAAGTATGGCAGCAGAGATCAGAGCCATACAGCCACGCGAACCCTATAAGGGTAAAGGAATTGGGTATGTGGGTGAGCGAATAAGGAGAAAAGCCGGAAAAGCGGCAAAGACATTGGGGGCAACGAAATAAATTAATATATGGATAAAAATATTCAGAAATTAAGAAGAAAAGAAAGAACTCGGAAAAAAATTAAAGGCACAAAAGATCGGCCAAGACTTTCTGTGTTTAAATCGAATCGTTTTAGCTATGCGCAGTTGATAAATGATGAGACTGGAGAGACAATTGTTGGCGTATCGGAAAAACATATTTCTCAAAAAGTAAATTTAAAAAAGAAAGAATTGGCAAAAAAAGTTGGGATTCTGTTAGCAAAAAAAGCGCAAGATATGAAGATAAAAAAAGTTGTATTTGACAGGGGGAGTTATACTTATCAGGGAAGAGTAAAGGAGATTGCGGAAGGAGCAAGGGAAGGAGGTTTGAAATTTTGATGAATGATTCTAGATTTTCAAAAGCGAAGAGCCCAGACGGTTTTGAAGAAAAAATAGTTCAGGTTAATAGAGTTTCTAAGAAAACAAAAGGCGGAAATAAGATTGGATTTTCGGTTTTGGTAGTTGTTGGAGATAAAAAAGGTAAGGTTGGAGTGGGACTAGGAAAAGCACCGGATATATCTGCGGCCATTAAAAAAGGAGTATCAATAGGAAAGAAGCATTTGATTACCGTACCCATTATAAATGGAACTATTCCTTTTGAATTTAATATAGAGCTTGGTGCTGCGAAAATAATGATTAAGCCAGCACCGCGCGGCAGCGGAGTTATCGCGGGAGGTGCCGTAAGAAGCGTTGTTGCTGCGGCGGGAATAGAAAATATTTCATCAAAGGTTTTGGGAACAAAGAATCAGGCAAGTAATGTTTATGCAACAATCACAGCCTTAAAAAGAATGACAGAAAGATATAATAAGGAAAGAAAAATTAAATAGGTATGAAGCTTTCATCTTTGACAAAAATAACGGCAGTTGAGAAAAGAAGACTTGGACAAGGCCCTGGGTCAGGAAGGGGAAAAACAGGCGGTCGTGGCACAAAGGGGCAAAAAGCAAAAAGAACAATTCCTCTTGATTTTGAAGGAGGAGCGCTTCCTCTTATAAAAAGACTTCCTTTTATGAGAGGGAAGGGTAAAAATAAGCTGTTTAAGAAAAAACCAATTATTATTAATGTAAAGGCATTAAATCTATTGAAAAAGGATAGCATAGTTGACTTAAAGACTCTTGTTGCAAATCGTATAGTTCTTGAGGAGGAGGGAAAAATGTATGGTGTTAAAATTTTGGGAGATGGAGAACTTTCTATTCCCCTAACTGTAAAATTGCCAGTTTCCAAGGGAGCTAGGAAAAAAATTGAGAAAATAGGTGGAAAGGTGGAGGTATGAATAGCATATTCGAGGTTTTTACCAGAAGCTTAAAGACTCCAGAGGTAAGGAAAAAACTTCTATTTACGTTTGGGATATTTGTAATATTTAGAATTTTTGCTCATATACCAGTTTCGGGTGTGAATTTAGCCGCGTTAAAAGCGCTTTTTTCTCAAAATCAATTCTTAGGACTTTTGGATATCTTTTCCGGGGGAACTCTTGCAAATTTTTCAGTGATGGCTCTGGGGCTTAATCCTTATATCAACTCTTCAATTATCTTGCAGCTTTTAACCATGGTTTTTCCAAAGCTTGAGGCTTTATCAAAAGAAGGAGAAACTGGACGGCAGAAAATAAATCAATATACTAGATTTCTTACAGTTCCCTTGGCGGTTTTACAAGCCGTTGGAATGTACGCTTTACTTAGAAGCCAGGGAATTATTTCCTCTTTAGACCCAGTTAACATTGTTTCATTTGTCGTCACAATGACTGCCGGTACAATGCTTCTTGTCTGGCTGGGAGAACTTATTTCTCAAAAAGGAGTTGGAAATGGCATATCTTTATTAATTTTTGCGGGAATAGTCAACAGAATTCCTGTAATTTTTGGTCAAACAATATCAACTGCGCAAGCCGCCAATTATTTCAATCTGGCGGTCTTTATTGTGATGGGGGTAATGGTAATAGCTTCAATAGTTGTTATTAATGAAGGCACTCGCAAGATAACGGTTTATTATGCTAAAAGAGTAAGAGGAAACAAGATGTATGGAGGTCAGTCAACGCATCTCCCCCTTAGGGTTAATCAGGCAGGAGTTATTCCGATCATTTTCGCGGTTTCTTTGGTGCTTCTTCCATCAATTGTCGCGAACTATCTGACAGCATCTCCAAATAAGATTTTATATAACATTGCTACATCAGTTACAGCGCTATTCAATCCGTCCGGCCCATTTTATAACGGATTGTACTTTTTATTAGTTGTTGGGTTTACTTATTTTTATACCGCAGTAATTTTTAGCCCAAAAAAAATAGCCTCAGAAATACAGAAATACGGCGGTTTTATTCCGGGCATTAGGCCGGGAAGTCCTACCGCAAACTACTTAAACTATATCTTAACTCGCATAACGCTGGCCGGTGCAATTTTTTTAGGTACCATAGCAATCTTTCCAGAAATCGCCCGCGCGCTTACAAATGTTCAGACTCTTGTTCTGGGCGGAACGGGAATACTGATTGTGGTCTCTGTGGTTTTGGAGACTATTAAGAAAATTGAAGCTCAATTGGTAATGAGAAGTTACGAAAGATTCACTAAGTAAAATCCTAAACTATGAAGATAATATTGATTGGTATTCAAGGTGCGGGAAAATCTACTCAAGGAAACCTTCTTTCAAAGGAACTCGGAATTCCCTACCTTTCAACAGGACATATATTTAGGGCTCTTGCCAAGGAGAAGACAAAACTTGGTCGCTACATAAAAGAGGTAATGAATGCAGGGTATCTTATCCCTGACAGAAAAACAATGTCGATTGTTAGCGACTATCTCAAAAGATCTAAATATCAGAATGGATATATATTGGACGGTTTTCCAAGGACTATTGTGCAGGCAAAGGCGTTTAGAAATGGAATTGACAAAGTGATTTACCTTAGAGTCTCTGATAAAGAGGCATTGTGGAGACTTTCTTATAGAAATGGGGATGACCGAAATGATGAGACATTGATGGCGATTAGAAAAAGAATCGAGCTTTTTCATAAATTGACAGAGCCGGTTTTAGATTTTTACCGAGCAAAAAAAGCGTTAATTGAGGTTGACGGCGAAAGGCCGATAGGGGAGATTTATAAGGAAATTTTAGATAAAATTAACACTAAATAATTGCTATGGTTGAGGCAGGATCTGGTATTCAAGGTAGTTCGCCAGAGGCTCAAGAAAGAAGGCGGGAAATAGTTGTGATTTGCGGTCCGGAAGGGTCCGGAAAAACAACTCAAGCAATTAATCTTTCGAGAGATTTAAATTTACCTTATGTCACAATGGGGGATGTATTTGTAGAACTAGCAAAAGAGGAAACAGAATTCGGCCTAGAAATTAAAACTATGCTAAAAGAACATAGATACTCGACCATAAAAGAGTTTGAAACGGCTTTTCTTTGGAGAATGGCAAAAGGTGATGTTAAAGAGGGATTTATACTTGATGGAGGATTTAGGACAGTAGAGCAAGTTCAAAATTTTGAGTTACAGCTCAGAAAAGCAGGGATATCAGAGAGCATTCCTATTGATGTTGTATATTTCCGTGTAGCAGGATGGGAGGCAATAGATAGGGTTTTAACTGGAAACAGAGAGGGTCGTTTGTATGACACTGAGGAAGGAGTATTAGATAGACTTTCTCATCATTATTATCAATTAGGAGAAAGAATGTCATATGCCCGAAGGAAATGGCCATTTATTATAATAGATTGCACAAATAAGACTGAAGAGATGATCGAAGAAGAGACAATGAAAAATTTAGCAGCTAACAGGGTGGTGATGAAAGAATGAATGAAAGATATCAGGAATTGCATCCGTTACATTTTGAAATTCTAAATGAAGTTAAAGATGCTTCAGGAAATAAGCGGGTATCATTAGCAAAGGATTATATTAGCGGAATCGATGGAGGTTTAGCAACAACGTTTGATACGGAAGTGAACTTTGAGGGATTATTAATACTTAAGAATCTACTCGAGAAAAGACTAAAATGAAGTAATTCAAACGCATGGCGCTAACAGAACATAAACCTTTTATTATCGGAATTACCGGGGCGTTTGGGAGCGGCAAGTCAACAGCCGCTAATTTTTTTGAAGATAAGGGGCTTAAAAAAATCGTTCTCTCCTCTTTCATTGAGGAGGAAGCGAAAAAAAGAGGGATAAAAAAGATTACCAGAAAGTTGTTACAAGATATTGGAAATGATTTAAGAGATAAATTTGGTTCTGGAATTCTTGCTAAAAAAGCAGTTCTATTTTTGAAAAATGAGAGGTTAGATAGGGCAGTTGTTGATGGAGTGAGAAATCTTGGTGAAGTTGAAGAATTTAAAAAGAATAGCAATTTTGTTCTTATCGCGGTTGTAGCTAATCGAAAAACCAGGTTTGAACGCTTAAGAAATCTTAAAAGACGTGAAAAGTTAAATTGGGATACATTCGAAAAGCTTGATAGAAGAGATCTGGGCATTGGAGAGAAACAAACAGGTCTTCAAACAGCTTTTTGCATAGCTTCGGCTGATATATTTGTCGAAGGAAATGAAGATATTGATGAATTTAGGCAAAAACTAGATAAGATTCTAAGAAGAATTGAGAATTTATGATAATTGTTTTTATAGGCCCGCCATTTGCGGGAAAAGATACTCAAGCAGTAATGCTGTCAAAGAAATTATCGTTATCGCTATTTAGCATGGGTGGTTTGATAAGAGAAGCTCGTGAGAAAGGAGACAAAGTTATAGAAGATGCATATAGGAATTATTCATTGAAAGGCTTGCATCTGCCGATTGGTATTAAGTTTGGGTTGCTTAGGAAAAAAATAGAAAATCTCAATGACGGATTCATTCTAAACAATTTCCCTGCGACAAATGAAGACCTGCAAGTTTTTAATGAATATTTAAAAGAGCATAATCTAAGCGTATATAAAGCATTTTATCTAAATATCTCAAAAAATATAATGCAAAAAAGACTTGACGCATCAACCAGAAAAAGATCGGATGATGATTTAAAAATAATTTTGGCAAGAAGAGAGATACAAGACAAAGATAGAATTCCTGTTATCAATTACTTTAGAAATTTGGGAATACTTGAGGAGGTAGACGGAGAAAGAGAGATTGATGAGGTAAATAAAGATATATTAAGTCGTTTGAGAAAAATAACATGATCAATATTAAAACTAAAGAGGAAATAGAGATAATGAGAGAAGGGGGAAGGATATTGGCGGAAGTTTTATTTACGCTTATTGAAAGTGTGAGGCCAGGAGTTTCTGAGCTGGATATTGATAAACTTGCCGAAACATTAATTTTAAAGGCGGGAGGAGAACCAGCATTTAAAAGAGTGAAAGACTACAAAAATACAATTTGTGTATCTACAAATGACGTTGTAGTTCATGGCGTCCCAACTGACTATACATTTAAAGAAGGGGACGTTGTCGGAATAGATTGCGGAGTCTATTATAAAGGATTTAATACGGATATGGCGGAAACGCTTCGCGTCTCAACAGAGAACGAAGGACTAAGAACTAAAAACTCAAGTAATGAAATAGATAGGTTTTTGGAGACTGGGATGAAGGCGCTTCAGGCTGGGATAAATGCCGCTCATTTAGGAAATAGAGTTGGACATATTTCTAGGGCAATCCAGAGCATTGTTGATAAGGAAGGATACTCTGTTGTAAAGAGTCTTGTTGGGCATGGGATTGGGCAAAACCTTCACGAGGAGCCAGATGTGCCTGGATATCTTTCTCAATCTCTTGATAAGACTTCGGAGTTAAGACAGGGAATGGCAATTGCGATTGAGGCCATCTATAATATGGGAAAAGATGATGTAATTTACTCCAACTCAGACGGATGGACTATTAAAACTAAAGATCAAAGCTTGTCAGGGCTTTTTGAAAGAACAGTCGCGATTACAAAAGAAGGGCCATTAATCTTAACTAAGAAGTGATTGAAGTTTTGAGGCAGATTTGATATAATTTGTAGTTATGCCACATCAGGGTTCTTTTGAAATTGAAGGAGTTGTTAAAGAGTCTTTGCCGAATACCCTTTTTAGAGTTGAGTTGGCAAACGGGGTTGTTATCTTATGTCATTTATCAGGCAAGATGAGAATGAATTTTATTAAAATTTTGCCCGGAGACAAAGTGCGTATAGAGATGACTCCCTATGATAAAGCAAAAGGAAGGATAGTGTACAGATATAAATGAAAGTTCAGGCGAGTGTTAAAAAAAGATGCGTTAAGTGCAAAATTATAAGAAGACGCGGAGTTGTCCGTGTTGTTTGTGACAATCCAAAGCACAAGCAGAGACAAGGATAATATGAGGATTGCAGGATATAATTTACCGGATACAAAAAGAGTAGATATTGCTCTGACCTACGTTTATGGAATCGGACGGAGAAATGTTGTGGGAATTCTTAAAAAAGCCGGTGTTGAAAGCTTTAAAAGAGTGAATGTTCTTTCTGAAGAAGAGCAGAAAAGAATACAAAATGCTTTAGAGACATATAAACTTGAAGGAGATCTAAGAGCAGAGGTAAGCACTGATATTAAAAGATTAAAAGAAATTTCTTCTTATAGAGGAACGCGTCATAGCAAGAATCTTCCAGCGAGAGGACAGCGCACAAGATCTAATGCGAGAACCAAAAGAGGAAAAAGAGTTACAATTGGAGCGATTAAAAAAGAAGTCGCTGTAAAGCTCGGGATTGACAAGAAAGAAGAGGGGAAATAGTTTTATATGGCGGATAGTAAAAGTGAAAAAGAAAAAGTAAAGAAAAAAAATGTTCTGGTCTCTAGTAACGGTAGAGCTTATATAACCTCTACATTTAATAATACTATAGTTACAATAACAAATGACAAAGGAGAGGTTATCGGATGGAGTAGTGCCGGAGCAAGCGGTTTTAAGGGTACAAGAAAATCTACTCCATATGCTGGAACTACAGCAGCAGAGAATGTTACTAGAAAGGCAGTTGCAAAAGGTCTGAAGACAGTTGAGGTATACGTAAAAGGTCCGGGGGGAGGTCGGGACTCTGCGCTTCGCGGAATTAAAAGCGGCGGACTTTCGATATCTTTGATTGCAGATATAACACCTATGCCACATAACGGACCGAGGGCTAAAAAGAAGAGGAGGATCTAGTTAACTTATAGTTTTTGGTCTTTGGTCTATAGCAAATGACTAAAGACTAATAGCAAATGACTAAAGACTAATAGCAAATGACTAAAGACTAATATGGGAAGATATACTGGGCCGAAACATAAAACAGCAAGAAGAGAAGGAATAAATATTCTAGAAAAAGAGTCGGAAAGCCTCAAAAGAAGGTTGAATGTTCCACCGGGAGGCATACAGAGAAAAAAAATAAGAAGAAGGCTTTCTGAATATGGCCAACAGCTTCGAGAGAAACAGAAAGCTAAAGCAATATACGGGCTTTTGGAAAAACAGCTTGCAAATTTGGTTAAAGAATTGGGAAAGAAAAAGGGAGAAACAGGAGAAATGATAATAGCCTCTCTAGAAACAAGATTAGACAATATCGTTTTTCGTTTGGGTTTTGCAAAAACAAGAGCACATGCTCGCCAGCTTGTTGCTCATAAACACGTTTTAGTTAATGACAAGAAAGTAAATATCCCATCTTACTATGTAAAGGTAAATGATGTTATTTCTTTGACTTCCCCAACGCAGAGTAATGTTCAGATAGCGCCTCTTCTCTCGGAAAAAGATCGTAAGGTTTTACCATATCTTAAAAAAGAGGGAACAGTAGGGAAGCTTTTAAGAATGCCCAAAAAAGATGACGTCCAAGTTCTTTTTGATTTGCAGCCCATTATTGAATATTATTCAAGATAATGGTACAATGTAGCTTATGGTAAATCCGATATTTAAGGTAAAAGAAGAGAAAACTGGCGAAAATGAAAGCAGATTTATTATTGAACCTTTAGACCAGGGTTTTGGTCATACTCTCGGAAATGCTTTACGAAGAGTGCTTTTAACTTCTATAACAGGTGCTGCAGTCACTTCAGTTAAGATTCCTGGTGTAAAACATAAATTCTCAACCATTTCTGGAGTTAAAGAAAACGTTATTGATCTTTTACTTAATATAAAAGGTTTAAATTTTAAACTTCTTGACTCAACGAATAAAGGAAAGGTTTCCTTGTCAATTAAAGGGCCGAAGAAAATAACAGCTTCAGATTTTGACCTGCCTGAAAATATTGAGATTGTAAATAGCGACCATTATATTGCTTATATTAACGATAAAAAGGCAAAGCTTGAAATGGATTTGACAGTCGAGCAAGGCTTGGGATTTACTTCGTCTGAAGATCAAAAAACCAGCTCACTTGGCGTAATGCCGCTAGATGCAGTTTTTACCCCTGTTAGAAGAGTAAGCTACGAAGTCTCTGCTACCCGAGTTGGCAGACAGACAGATTTAGACAAACTAGTTTTGAATATTTTGACGAATGGAGTTGTCAGTCCAAGGGAGGCATTGGATGAAGCAGCTGAAATATTAAGCTCGTACTTTTTGCAGGTTTATGAACCAAAATATTCGGAACCCTCAAAATCATCAACTCAAGAGTCTATGGCTGTTGATAGTATTTCAAAACTTACAATCGACGAACTAGATTTGCCAACGAGAATTTATAACAGTCTTCGCAATGGAAGCGTTGAGACTATAGGCGATCTTTTGTCTTCAACAAAAAAGAACTTGATGTCAATGCGAAATATGGGAAACAAATCAATCATGGTTATAGAGGAAAAACTTAAACAAAGAGGGGTATCGTTAGCACAATAATTGTGCTAAATCTCAAATCTTAAATCGCAAAGCCCAAAGCTGCAGCTTTCAGTTTTGACTTTTGACATTTGAGTTTTGAGATTTTTATTATGCGGAAAAATGTTTTTGGAAGAAAGTTCAAAAGAGACACAAATGAGAGAAAAGCTTTGTTTAAAAGTTTGATATCTTCTTTGATTTTAAATGGAAAAATTAAGACAACTTTGGAAAAGGCAAAAGCTATAAAAGGAGATGTTGATAAAATTGCCAATAAGGCAAAAAAGGGAGAGGCGCGATATCTCTTACAGCCCATTTTGGACAGTGATGTATTAGAGAGATTAATCAAGAATATTGTACCCAGGGTTTCTGATAGAAATAGCGGATACACAAAGCTTACCAAACTTGGAAGGAGGTTTTCTGACAATGCTCAAATGGTTTTGATGGAATGGATAGGAGAAGAAATTAAAGATCAAGGATCTCGCCTCGCAGCGAAGCGGGCAAACATAAAAAATGAAAACAAAAAACTTGCAATTATAGAAGCACCCGTCTCTGCTAAGGCTTCGGCGGGCAAGCAGAAAAAACGTGAAGTACAGAAAGCAAGAAGGAAATAGTTCTATGAACAATTCAACTAAGGCAACAAAATTATCTGATGTCAAACGAGAGTGGCATTTGGTTGATGTTGAGGAGAAGATTTTAGGGAGAGTGTCCTCGGATATAGCGAAGATTTTAATGGGCAAATCAAAGCCCTATTATGTTAGCAACTTAGACTGTGGAGATTATATAGTTGTCGTAAACGCCAGTAAAGTTAAAGTTACCGGAAAAAAAGAATACTTGAAAAAATATTCTCATCATTCAGGATACCCGGGGGGATATACAGAAGAGAGTTTAGGTGCACTTAGAAAAAGAAACCCCTCAGAAATTATAAGGCATGCTGTTTTGGGGATGTTGCCGCAAAATAAATTAAGGGATAGAATGATGACTCGTTTGTTTGTGTTTGAAGGTATGGATCACTCGTATAAAGATAAATTCAAAAATGGTTAAGCAAACAAATAAAATAACACAAAATAATAAAGATTATATTTCTGCTCTTGGGAGACGAAAAAACGCCACAGCTTTAGTCCGTTTGTATAAAAATGATGTGACTTTGTTCGGAGGAGTTGTTAAAAAAGGAGAGATTGTTGTTAACAAAAAAAATGCATTAGAATATTTTGGAAAAGACACGGAATCAATATGTAGAGAGCCCTTACGTATTACAAATATCGAGAACAAGTTTGCTGTCTCGATCAAGGTAACTGGTGGAGGCAATAGGGGGCAATTAGACGCTGTAGTTTTGGGAATGGCTAGAGCCTTGGATAAATTTGACCGCGAAAAGTTCCACACAGTTCTTAAAAGAAAGGGAATGCTTACTCGAGATTCTAGAATTAAAGAAAGAAGAAAAGTTGGAATGGGTGGAAAATCAAGAAGAAAGAAACAGTCTCCAAAGAGATAACCTGCAACCACAGAAATACTGAAGTCTTCTGAAGTACAGAGGTCGTTCGCATTTTTTCTAAAGTACGCTGCTATGTAGCAACATACTTTGGAAATGTCTATTTTCTAATAATTCTTGTACTTCCAACACGCTCCAGGGGGAATATTTATTTGGGTTTTTATTTATATCTTCAACAAATGTTTTCCATTCAATCCATTTAGTGTCTTCAATCTCATCTTTATTGATCACTGGTTTCTGATTTGTAAATCCAACAAGAACAGGACATATCTCATTTTCTACAATTTCATCCTTTTCTACCCTATAAGAAAAGTTGGGTAGTATTTCGTGTAATTCGCCAAGTTCTATTCCTAATTCAAATATTGCTCTCCTTTTTGCAGCATTAATACTTGACTCATTTAACTTTGGATGTCCGCAGACGGAATTTGACCATACCAACGGCCAAGTTTTTTTCTTGCGACTTCTTTGCTGAAGCAATAGTTCTCCATCAGAATTAAATAAAAAAACAGAAAAACCCCTATGAAGCGGCGTATTAGCATTATGAGCTGCTAATTTTGGAGAGGTTCCCAAAACATTATTTTGTTTATCAACTAAAACAACGTATTCTTGATTACTATTCATATTACTTTATTTTTTCCACAACGCGATTAAGAAATTAATTAACAAGTATAATAATAAAGCCTGCCAAAGAAGTATTGAAATTAAAACAGTGCTTAAGAAAATTGCAATCGCTTCTCTTCTTAGGCCATAAAAATCCAATAGAAATGCTCCAAGTCTGCCAAAAACAAAAAAGGAAGCAAGACCTATAAATGGGGAGAATATAACAGGTAAAAGGACAGGTCGTCTTGTAACTTGTCTTATTGTGGAGAAAGGATGGAATGTAATACCAAGAAGTGTCTTGGTCCATACATAAGCGACAAAGATTAAAAATGTACTTTTCTTCATGTCCTTCGACTCCGCTCAGGATTATAATTTTCCAAATATCTTCAAAATAAATTCATCATAGCGTCCTCCAAATAGTCCGTGAAGTATTAAAGTGACAATTAATGCAAGCGGAATTAAAATTCTATAAGGGTGATTGCCTAACCAGAAACTTACAGAAGTAAAGATATTTGGCAAAAACGTGCTTTTTATGATTTTTTCTTGTTCCTTCGCTCTTTGCTCTAGTGTTTTAAGAAATTCACGCTCGTTCATAAGCGAGTTTAAAACTCCGGCGGGCTCTAAAAAGAAGAGATTCCGTTGCTTTGAAAGTTAAATTTAAAATAATTGATAGTTCTTTTACTGAAACATTTTCTTCATAATGAAGTCTTAATATTTTTTGATACTTAAGAGAAATTTTATGGAATGTAAACTCAATTCTATCCCGGATTTTATTTTTTTCGTATTGGAATTCCGGTTGATTAATTTCAGAAGCAACGATTTGTAGAAATGGCATTTGGGATAAAAGTATTGATTTTATTTTCCTTTTACGATAAAAATCAACCATTTTGTTGTGGGCTATTCGATAAAGCCAAGAAGAGATATTTTCTTCTTTACTAAGCATTGATAATGAGTCAGTTGCTTCTAAAAAAACGTCATTCGTCAGCTCCTGCGCATCCTCAAAACATGGTAGTTTTTTTGAAAGATAAGAGAGAATCTTTGGGGAGTAAAATTTGTAAAATTCTCTTACTGCTTTACTGTCTCCTTCCAGGATTCGTTTTACAAAAGAGTGAGACATAATGAGATTATAACAGATTTATTATCAAAGTTGCATTTTCGAATGATTTTGCCCAATTCTCCGTCTAAATTATAAAGAGGGCAAAATTATGAAAGAGCAAGAAAGACAAATTGATCCATTAAAAGAACCAGTCGCAGAAGAGACAATTGGAGCTATTGTTGAGGAATGTCATAGAATATTTCTTGACCCAACGCCTCCTACAATAGTAAAAGAGTCAATATTTGATGATCGTGAAGGGATAACAAGAGATGGAAAAACCGTTGCAATAATACATAATTATTTTAGAATTGATTCGGAAGATGAAAAAAATGGAGAGATGGCGGAACGATATGGTCTTAAAGATACTTCCTTTTCAGATTCATACAATCCAATAAATAGATATGGCATACATGTTACAGAGATATTTAGCCAAGATAGTACTAAACCAAAGAAAATTATTTCAATAGATAAATATTTTCTTGCAGAAGATTTAATAGACAACGGCATAATAAATGATAAGTATCAAGTGATTTCTTATTTATATGCAATAGATTCAGATGCTAATTTTTTGCAATTATATATATGTCATCCTGCTTTATTATTTTGGTTTCCAAAAGAACTTCCTTTAGCGGAGAACGAGGCCAAAGATCTTTTGACAAGAGGAGTTCCCATGGCTAGAGTTAGTTTTGAGACAGGTTGGCCTAACTTTGGTGTTTCTCTTTCTGATGCAATTAGACCAAGTGAGGAACACGCACAAACTTTACTTCAGTCGTTAAAGGGATTACAGCAGGTTATAAGAATAAATCTTGATAAGCCGGACTTTTAGTTTTAAAAATTTTAATTTTTACTCCGAATGATTACGGGGAATTTTACGACTATAATTATACTAATACTTAGCATGGATAGGGTACAGGCTTAATGTTTATAATAAACTATGGTTGAATCTTTTCGTCCAGGTTTTCCAATAGATGAATCTGGTGTGTCTATTCCAACTACGGAGCAACCTAAGTACAAGGACTTAATCAATCTTCCAGGTAATCATAGAAAATTAATTGCAGAAAGGATTGCGAAGTTGGATATTCCCCTATCTGAGTCAGAGCTTAAGTTTTTTGAGTTTCCAAATAGGCATAACGGTTCAGACGCAGTCTATTTGTTGGAACAGTTTGTAGATGAAGATTGGCTTTTGGCTTCTCATCTTGAACCAAAGCGCAATACATCCAGACATAAACACATTGCTCCTATGGGTACAGAGCAATATTATTGGCTTGCTGGAGAAGCTATTCTTAATATCGATGGAGAGGATGTGCCATTAGATAGTGAGCATGATTTTAGAGTGGTTCCATTAGATGCGGTTCATCAATTAAGAACAGAAGGTGCTTTTGTTCTGACTCTTATCGTAATGAAAAACGCAAGATTGGTAACGCCGGAAAATCGACATATTCGCGTTTAAGTTCTGTATCTCCATTATGAGAAAAGTAATCCTTATTAAATTTGGAGGATCAATAATTACGGACAAAAACGTGCCGTATAAGGCGCGTCCAGATGTTATAAGAAGATTAGCAAAAGAGTTGAAAAAAATAAAAGATGCATCTATAATTCTTGCTCATGGTAGCGGAAGTTTTGGGCATACTTCTGCCAAAGAATTTGGGGGAAAAAAGGGTTATAAGAGTAATTGGGGCATTGCCAAAGTTGCAAGGGATGCAATGGAAATAAATAGAATTGTTATGGACATACTTGTTGATGAAGGATTACCCACAGTATCTCTTCGACCCATGAGCATGATGACAACAAATGCTGGAAAGCTAGAAGAAAATTTCTTTAAACCAATAGTTGAAGTTCTCAATCGAGACTTACTACCCGTTGTATATGGAGATGTTATTTGGGACAGAGAATGGAAAAGTACAATTCTTTCTGGAGAGGTGATCCTTAATGAAATTGGAAAATATCTAATGAAAAAGGGCTTTAAGGTTGGTAAAATTATTCAGGTTGGAGAAACAAATGGAGTTTATGACGATAATGGCAACACAATCCCTTTTATTACAAATACAAACTGGGAGAATATTAAACATTATATTTTTAGAAAAAATAAAATTGATGTAACTGGAGGAATGCGACACAAAATAGAAAACGCATTACTAATAGCAAATGAAGGTGTTGAAACATGGATTGCTAATGGAATTATTCCAAACGAATTATCTCATGCGCTTAACGGCAAAGATATTCGAGGTACGATTATTCAATAAATATGATCAGAGAAAGAGAATCAGGTAGCATTAATGGGGTCCACCTTGAACAGGAAAGAAGAAAAGGATTTGGAGTACTTTTGCCTATCGTTGAGATAGATCCCAGTAGAAATGGAGAAAATATAACACAGCCTAAATTGTTCACTATTATAGAGAAGAAATCTAAGCCTGAGACAGGAAAGATAGCTGGACAAATTTCATTTCCAGGCGAAACTGCAAAAATTCATAATGAACCGATGGGGGACAATATAATTGGAGGAATAGCAGAGGTTACAGATAATGATTATACAATTAGAAACAATATTTTTTTCATGCGAGATTCCTCTTTTATTAAAGAAAGAATTTTTATAAACGGCAATCCTTTTGATATGGCTATATTAATACATGTTGGTCCTTTCGATAATGCCATCAAACCTGTGGATGTTAATGAAGTTTCACCAAACGGACCAATGACAATTCAAGAAATTAGAAGAAAAGATCCTACCAGAGATTCTAGAATTGTAAGACGAATTGTGCATCAAGTCGCAGACTTAGAAGATTCGGAAGGTCTCATAAGAAGGGTCGTATCTGACTTTTTTAATTTTCCTACCTTGAGAATTCCTTTGCGAGCTATTTTGCCTGATGGCTTTTCCTCTATAAGGGATTTTTTTCAAGAAAGAGAAAGGACTGTAGACGTTATTGGCTCACTTTCCAAACCTTCTCTGTCTTCTTGAGTATTCTGCAATAGCGTTTTCTATATCTTCGTCATTAAGATCTGGAAAGTGTTTCTCAAGAAAAAAATACTCCGCATATGCTGCTTGCCAGATCATAAGGCCTGATGTTCGCATCTCTCCACTTGTTCTTATGATTAAATCCGGATCAGGATGAGGTTGATTAGCAGTATCTAAAAATTGGCTAAAGTTCTCTATGTTAATACTTAATACTTTATACTTTATACTTAATACTTTCTTTATTGCCCTTATTACTTCATCGCGTCCTCCATAATCGAGCGCAATATTTAAGACATATTTGTCAAATGATTTTGTTTTTTCCTCTGAATTTTGGATTTTTTTAAGTAAACCTTTTGGGATTCTGTCTTTTCTTCCAAGATGAATAATTCTTATTTTTTCCTTCATTGCCTCCTTTAGATTTTTGTCTATGAATATTTCGTACATCTTCATAAGGTAATTCACTTCTTCTTTACTTCTGTCCCAATTTTCAGTTGAGAATGCCCACATTGTGAGAGTATTAACGCCAAGGGATCGAATTTTTCTCCCGATTTTTATTGCCACATCAAATCCTCGTCTATGTCCTTCAAGACTTGGAAGTCTGTGTTCTTTTGCCCACCTTCTGTTTCCATCAGGAGTAATTGCTATATGATTAGGGATATTAAGATTAGCCATTTATTTGCATAAGTATACCATATTGTATTTTTGTAGAAATTGTGCAATAATCTAAAAATGGCAAGTAGAAAAACCTCAAGAGAGAAATCAGATACATCAGTGCTGCCTATAAATACGAAATCTTCAGGATTTGGAAGAGTTAAAAACTCAAGGATCTTTTATATTTTTATAATTTTAGTTATTGCAGGAATATTGTTTTATTTCAAAGGATTTTTTATTGCAGCCTTAGTAAATGGTCAACCGATTTCAAGGCTTGCGATAATTGAGGAACTTGAGAGAAGAGATGGAAAGAACGCCATGACCGCCCTTGTAAATCAGGCTCTTATTATGCAGGAGGCGAAGAAAAAAAATATAGAAGTTAATCAAGAAGAAATTAATGCGGCATCTAAAGAAATTGAGGATAGTCTAAAAAAGCAAGGACAAAATTTGGATTCCGCGTTAACCGCGCAAGGGATGACAAGAAAAGATTTTGAGGATCAACTTAAAATAAGAAAATTGGTTGAGAAGTTGTTGGCAAATGATATAAAAGTTACAGATAAAGAGATTAATGGTTATATAGACCAAAATAAAGATCTAATTCCAAAGGACCTAAAAGCTGAAGAAGTGACAGCAAGTGCACGACAACAGTTAGAACAACAAAAATTGTCTGTCAAATCTCAGGAATGGTTGGCAAGTCTTGAGAAAAACGCGAAAATCAACTACTTCGTAAATTACTAATCCTTGTTAGTAAGTTTATTCTTTTCTATGTAATTAGTATACCAGCTGTAACTTCCTCCCAGAAGTTTTGCGATTAACTCAATTCCAAGTTCCGCAGTTTTTCCATCGATATCTCTTAGGGGATTATATTCATCAATATCAAGTCCAACAACATTACAATTTTTACCTATATATTCTGCAATAGTTGTTATTTCTCGGTAATTAAACCCTCCTTTATTTGGCATACCAACGCCCGGTGCATAAATTTCATCTATTACATCTAGATCCAGACTTACCCAAATATTTTTTACTCTTTTGCAAAGATTATTAATATAGTCAAACAATGGCCTTAGTCCAAAAGAAAGCATGTCGATTGTTTTGAAGCATAATAGATTTTCTTTTTCAATAAGCTCAATTTCTCCAGGATCAAAATCAATCCCGCCAATATGAAGTACGTTTTCTTTTGAAATCTTCTTTTTTAGTTTGTAGATATTTATAAGCTGTTCGTCTCCAAATCCCATGAGTGAGGCTAATGGCATACCGTGAATGTTTCCCGTTAAGGTCGTTTCCGTCGTATTCATGTCTCCATGAGCATCAAGATAGATTATTCCAATCTCCCCATTTAGAGCAGCTGACGCGCCGGAGACAACGCCCAAACATAGTGAGTGGTCGCCTCCAAGCGCTACTGCTTTCTCCCCTTTTTGAATAATTTGAAATGTTTTTCCCGCAGATTCTTCAGAAACTCTAAGAATTTCCTCAAGATATCTTAGCTTTGGATTTCCAATTTGTAGGTGTTTTTTGGGTAGACATTTAATATTGCCCCCATCTTTGACAGTAAAACCAACATTAGTTAATTTTTCAACAATTTTCTGATGTCTGAATGCATCCGGTCCTATATCAACTCCTAAATTTTCAGCACCCAAATCAAGAGGAACCCCAAAAATAGTAATTTTTTCCATCCATGTATTTTAGCAGGTTTTTTCAGCTATTGACAAATATAATTACAGCATTTATTATATTAATATATGTTCAATCGTTCATACATACAACTTCACAAAGGGCATCCTCATTACATGACAGACTCGAAAGCTTTATCCTTGCAAAAAAAGACCACATTGTCTATTGAAGAAGAAAAGCTTTTAATAATTGCACATAATCTCTCCAATCCCACAAAACTTAAAATCTATTCACTTCTGACAAGAGTAAAATCAATGCCTGTAACAGATATAAGTCTAATTTTAAATCTTTCTCAATCTGCAGTATCTCATGCATTGGCTGATTTAAGAAATCTGGGACTAGTAGAAAGTTATCGCTGTGGACAATTGATTTGTTATTCACTCAAAAGAGGTAAACAAAAGAATAAATTCTTAAGTTTTTTTGATAATTTTAATTAGCTATGAAACCGTTTAACATTTTTGTAATTTTAATACTAGCAATAATTACAATAGGATTTATCTTCTTTAAAGATATGTTTAATTTGCCTCAAAATAAAACTGAGAGCGAGAGTTCTAATAACCCTATTCTAATGGATCGGATTAACTATCTTGATTACACAAAAGAGAGCTTAAATTCTTCGAAAGGATCTGGAAGGTCAGTTTTGTTTTTTGCGGCAACTACCTGGTGTCAGACTTGTAGTCAGTTAGATAAAGAAATTAAAGAGAATGCCCAACGTTTGCCATCAGATGTAACTATTTTGAAAGTAGATTATGATAATGATAGGGAGATGAAAAGAGCATGGGGAATAACTATCCAACATACTCTTATTGTTTTGGATAAAGACGGCAAAGAAATCAAAAGATGGGTGGGAGGGAATTTCGATTTACTGCTTAGGGAGCTTTCTTAAGAGGAAAGGCTAGATATGAAATTTATTATACTAATTATCGGAATCATAGTTTTAATAATTTGGGTATTGATAAACATGCCAAAAATATGGACTCAGATTGATCAATCAAGAGGAGGAACACCGGTGCAAAAAGCAAGCCCCGGTGAAATTGTTGTAAGAAAAGTGTCTTTGCAAAATGATTTTACTGGAGCTAAGGTAAAACAAGAAGATCTATTGCAGGGGTGTTTTGGACAGGACTGCATTCCTTCTATTGACAGTCCGAAATTTGAATCAGCGCAGGATGCTAGCTGGTTAAGAGGTGAAGACAGAGTATTTGCAATTGATTATAAGGAAACTCAAAGAGCCTATCCACAAAGAATTTTGAATTGGCATGAGATTGTAAATGATACTATAACAGGCGATCCAATTGTCATAACTTTTTGCCCTCTTTGTGGATCAGCTTTGGCATTTGAGCGAAAAGTTGACGGAGTAATCACCGAGCTTGGAGTATCCGGCAAACTGCATAACTCTGATTTAGTTATGTACGATAGATATGAAGGCAATTTATGGCAGCAAGTTACAGGCGAGGGAATTGTTGGTCCGGCGGCAAGAAGAAATGAGATTCTAAAACAAGTGCCGATAATAACTGTTCCGTGGGGGCAATGGAAAAAGGAACATCCAGGAACACAAGTTCTTTCAAGGGATACGGGCCATAGCAGGAATTACGACCAATACCCCTATGGAACTTACGAACAGGATGATGAAATTTACTTCGGAGTTAAAGATCTAAACAGACAACTTCAAATAAAAACAGTAGTCTATGGAGTAGAGATAAATGGATCATCTAAGGCTTACCCTGAAAGTGTTTTTGATAAGAGAAAAGTAGTTGAGGACACGGTTGGAAATACAGCAATAAGATTGGAAAGAACTGACTCAGGACAAATTAAAGTCACTAACTTGCAAACCCAAGAGGAAATCATTCCAATTCGGCTATTCTGGTTTGCCTGGGCAGCATTCCATCCGGATACAGAGCTTTTTAAGTAATCCTTGATGACAATTGTAGAAAAAATCCGATAATAATTAGTATCATACCTAATAAGGTTAACCAAATTTCATTAGAGATTTCCGAGACCACAGACTTATCAATTTTGCGTTCTCTCCTAACTCCCAGATGAACTTTAAGAATGGAATATCCAATTAGGAGTTCGCCTAAAGTGGTGAGTATGAAACCAAATGCCGGCAGAGTCATATTTTTAGTGTAACACATTTAGGAGCTCTTGACAGACAGATTTTAAAGATGTATTATTTGAATAATCGTTCAAATAGTATGGATAAACACTCTTGGATTAAAAAGAAATTAGGTAATAAAAAAGAACTGGTTGAGTGTGCCAAGCAGCTGGGAGTTGTTGGTGACACTACCAGACTCAAGATTTGTTATCTTCTCTGCAATTATCCAGAGATAAGTGTTGGCGATATGGCAGAAATATTAGATACCTCTGTTTCCGTTGTTTCCCATAGCGTTAAGAAACTTCTTAAACTTGATCTTGTAAAAAGAAGAAAGGAAGCTCAGACAGTATATTACTCGCTTGCAAAGAACGAGTTTACAAGGACTTTGAGAGATTTCATTACGAGTCTATGAAAAATAATGAATCAAAAATGAACAATTGGATTTTTCTTGCTGCTATTTTCTGCTGCGGATTGCCTTTATTGCTTCTTTTGGGCGCAGGGTCAGCTTTTGCGCTAGGCATAAGTTTCTTAACAGACAATCTAATCTTTCTGATTTTAGGACTGGTTTTTGCTTTTGTATTTATCTGGTTGTTTATAAAAAGGAGAGTTGGTGAGTAATTCTAGTATGGTAAAAATTACAAGTACTATAATTGTGATTGCGGTTGTGGTTCTCGGACTTCTTACAACAGACGTTATCAAATTTGGGGAGTCGAGTTCTGAGACTAAAGTCTCATCGCAAGTTCAGACTGCTGGTTTGTCCATCGGAGACAAGGCTCCGGATTTTACACTTACTACTATTGATGGCGTAAATTTGACGCAAAGCAATCTTCAGGGAAAAATTCTGGTAATTACATCTGGTGCTGCCTGGTGCCCAACCTGCATTATTGAAAATAAAAATTTCAATCCAGTTTTTAAGGAAGTCAAAGATAAAGGAGTTGAGTTTATAACAGTTGACATAGACCCGATAGATGACGAAGTGGCAATTGCTGAATTTCAAAGACTTTATGCGCCTTGGCATAATGTTTCGCAAGAAAACGCAAAGAAAATGATTGAAGATTATGGATTTTGGAGATTTGAAATTACTTATATTGTAGATAGAGAAGGAATTATCCGCTTTAAAGATGGTGGTATTACCTCAACAGAAACTCTACGCAACGAGCTTGGTAAACTAATATGATTGATTCGGGACTATTAATACTTGCTTCTACCTCCGGCATTTTTGCTTTTTTTACACCATGCAGCGTGGCCTTGATTCCCGGCTTTGTAGGTTTTCTCGTGAAGACTGACGACGAAGGCAAGATATTAAGAGGGGTGAAAGTCGGGTTAGTTTCTGCTTTGGGGCTTTTGACTGTTTTTATGGGGCTGGGACTCCTGATAAGTTTGTTTGGCAATTTTATAGCGCCTTTTACATTCTTTATTGGCGTTACTGCCGGAGTGATACTGATTATTTTGGGTCTGTATCTTCTGGCAGGGAAAACGATAGGTGTGGCTATTCCTAATTCGATAGGGGAAAATCGCGGAGTTAAAGGATATTTTTTATTTGGAGCGACTTATGGACTTGCCTCTTTGAGCTGCACTTTGCCTATTTTTCTTCTGGTAATGTTTCAGGCTTTGTCTGTAGGCGGAGCAAAAGCGGGAATACTGATCTTTTTAATTTACAGCGCAACAGCAGCCTCTTTTATGGCGCTGACTGCTTTTGCAGCTATTCTATCCAAGGATTTAGTGAGAAATTACCTTGGAAAAGCATTGCCTGTTGTAACAAGACTTAGCCCAATTCTAATAATATTGGCAGGAATGTATCTGATATATTTTCAGTTAAGAGCTTTTTATTTATGAGAGAGGTTTACTTGGCAATAATAAACGTTTTTAAGGAAAGAAATTATTTTTTGGCTTTTGTACTTATAGCAATGGTCTTTTTTGCGCTGTTTATTTTTATTCCTGTTTTCACTATTCCAGGAAATGATCTTGGGTTTCAACTGTCCATTTACTCGCAAAAGGACTATGTTCTGATGTTTTTATTAGCCGCTCTGGTAGGACTTAATTTGGCCTTGCAAGTTTATATTTTTAGAAAACAAAGAGAGGAACGCAGGTTAACTCAGTCAACAGGTCAATTAGCAGTGTCGGGAATTTCTGGAGTATTTGGAGCAGTTGTTGGGACAGCGGCCTGTGCATCATGTCTTGCATTCTTTTTCGGACTTATTGGGTTGGGAGCAGGAAGCGTCATTTTTGTTTTGAATAATCAAATATATTTTTTTGTTGGCGCAATAATTTTGCTCTTAATTTCTCTATATTTTACAGCTCGAAAAGTTAATGGTGTCTGTGAATCTTGCCATATTGACAAAGCGAAAACATAGAGTTACTATTTGAATAGTTGTTCAAATAAATATTATGGATACTTATGATTTAATTATCATCGGCGGCGGAGCAGGAGCTTTTGCTGCGGCTATCAAAGCCAATGAACTTGGCGCAAAAACTTTGATGGTTAATAAAGGATTACCTCTCGGTGGAACTTGCGTCAATGTGGGTTGTGTTCCTTCCAAGACTTTACTTTGGGCAGGGGAAGTAATGCACCTTGCCAAAAACCATAAAATTCCGGGAATTGATATGGAAGTAAAAAACTTCGATTTTGCAACTGTTCTTCAGCATGAACTCGATCTTGTTGCAAAATTAAGAGAAGAAAAATATGAGAAGGTGCTAAGGAATTTAGAAAACGTCACTCATTTAGAAGGACGCGCATCTTTTGTGTCTGCAAATGAAATTGAGGTTAATGGTCAGAAATATCAAGGAAAGAAATTTATTATTGCCGCCGGATCAACAACTACAGTACCGCCGATTGAAGGTATTAAGGAGGTAGGCTTTATAACCCATATTGAAGCCTTAAAACTTAAAGAACAGCCAAAAGAACTGATTGTTATTGGTGCGGGTCCTGTAGGGCTTGAGTTTGCCCAAATGTATGCCCGGTTCGGCACGAAGGTAACAATTCTTCATAGAGGCTCAACTATTTTTAGAGGTGAAGAAGAATTGACCACAAGATTGGCAGAGATACTGACTGATGAAGATATTACTATTAAAACAAATGTCCAAGTGAAAAGTGCGAGAAAAGAAGGCGACAAAAAGATTGTTTCCTATCTTGTTGAGGGCAAGCAGGAAGAAGTAGTGGCAGATGAAGTTTTACTCGCCGTTGGCAAAACACCAAATACGAAAGATCTAGGACTTGATAAAGCCGGCATTGAAATTGATGAAAAACAAGCAATCAAAGTAAGTCCCAATTTTCAAACTTCTCAACAGTATGTTTATGCGGTAGGCGATGTAATAAACTTACCCATAAGACAAGAACCGACAGCAGGTAGAGAAGGAACATTAGCTGCTGAAAATGCTCTGAAAAATACGCAAAATAGTATTGACTACAATACTGTTCCCTGGACTATTTTTACAGACCCGCAACTTGCAGGAGTTGGATTTACCGAGGAGGAACAGATGAAACGGTTTGGAACGTGTATGTGTAAGGCTGTCTCTTTCAAAGATATACCTAAAGCTATTATTTTAAATAGAACCGAAGGACTTATTAAGATGGCAATTCACCCAGAAACAAAACAAATTATGGGGGTTCATATTCTGGCGCCTAATGCGGGAGAGTTAATCGCGCAAGCTATGATTCTTATTAAAAATAAAAATACTATTGACGATGTTGTTAATTCCCTGCCGATGTTTCCGACACTTTCCGAGGCTATTAAAATTGCCGCCCTATCCTTTACCCAAGACATTACCAAACTTAGTTGTTGTGTTTAGCTATGAATAGTAAACTTTGGTATTTAAAACAATTAAATCTTTTTAAATCATTACCTCAAAAAGAGGTCGAGATGCTTTCGCACAATCTGGTGATGAAGGAATACGGCAAGAGGAAAGTTATTTTAGAGCCCGAAGATAGCGATAAAGTTTTTATATTAAAGATGGGGAGGGTAGAAATATATGAACTGACCCCTGATGGCAAAAAGATCATTGTGGATATCCTTACCCCAGGGAATGTTTTTGGGGACTTAGGTGTTGAAGAAACAAATGAGAATTTTGTAGAAGCCACAACAAATTCACTTGTTTGTGTTATGAAAAAACAGGAATTCTTCGAGATGGTATCTAAAAACCTGGCTGTTTCTTATCAGCTGATTCGGGAGCTGTTCCAAAAAACTGTTGAAGATAAAAAAACTGTTGCAGCATTAGCTTCTGATAGTTTACTCACTAAGGTCAAAAACTTACTATTAAGATTGGCTAAAAGATATGGAGAGAAAAAAGAAAATACAGTAACCATAGCTGCTAAGTTTACTCATGAGGAGTTGGCAGACATGGTGGGAATTTCCCGTCCAACGATGACTGAACTGCTTAATAAACTAGATCGCATAGGGGTTATTAAAAGAGTAGGAAAAATTATTACATTTGATCCCCGGAAACTTGCTGAGATATAGCATTTTGTCGCCCGAATGACAGAATTAAGCGTCACTTTCTTTATATAGTTTATTTAGGTTTTAAATCTGAAAACCTGGAAGGAGGTGAAAACTTATGAAAAACATGACACCAATAATGATGGGAATGATGATGGCACTTATGCTCGCAGGTATTATTTTTGCCTGGCAGGGAGTAAGCATGCACAGACAAGTAAGTGTTGAAGAAGCGAAATTTCATGCGCTTCAATCCGAGTATTTCATTCAGAGCAAAGAAGTTAGAGATGAGGCAGTAACAGGGTCAGAACTCAATTCCCAACTGGTGCAAATACAAAATTACCCCTCTGAGCTTTTAAGACTCAAACTTGTAGGGGTAGGTAATATACTGACCGGAATATTTATCCTTCTTTTTGGAATTTTGGTTGCATTAATTATGATGCCAAAGAGACTTGGGAAGATTATTTCGGAAAAAAGATAAAAGAGCGTCGTCCGGACGACCGAACAAAAACAAATTTTTTTAAGATCAACTCAAAGCTTAATCGTCCCCTCTTTTGTGAAAAGATGCGTTATGTTAATCCCTAATTTTTCATATACTTGTTTTGGAATAGACAAATCAGCAACATATAACTCTCCAACATAATCTTTTGCTTTGTCCACCAAAAGACCAACCTTAGGTAAAGCAAGAGTGATTGTTGTTGAGGCCCTTACGGTAGGATTATTAGCATCTCCTGAATTTCCGTTAAGACCTGAAGGAATATCAACAGCAAGAATTAGCTTACCTGAATTATTCGAAATATCAATTAGGTTAGAGTAGGGCACCCTAGGATTGCCTTTCAAATTATATCCAAGGAGGGCATCGATTATCAGATCCGAATCTTTTATTTTTTCCTGGATCAAGTTTATTTGTTCATTTGAGAATTCTATAATGTCTGCTCCTGTATTTATTAAGATATTAAACTGTACTTGAGCATTTTCAGCAAGATTTTCCTTCTTTTCTGCAAGTATACAAGTAATCTTCCCGCCAAAGTTAATCAAATGGCGTGCAGCGCCAAGCCCATCCCCGCCGTTATTTCCTCTGCCGCAAAGAATAACGATTTTTTTATTCTTTACACTTCCCGAAAGTATTTTCCGGGTAAGCCCTGCAATATTTATTGATGCGTTTTCCATCATCATAAGGATTGAAGTACCAATCTCCTCAACCATAAGTCTATCTACCTCTGCCATCTGATCAACGGTTAGGGCCGGAATTCTTCTCACGTCTTAATAATACATTATTCTCTAGTAAATTTGTCGCCTGGATGACAGAATATAAAAAATGCAAAGACTAGAATTAGTTTTATGAAAGGAATAGCTACGTGTCAAAATTGCATTATTGAGCTGTGGAAAAATGATTGCGAACATTGTGAGGCTGTTAAGCCCATTGTCGCGGAGCTTGAAAAAGAAGGATATGTTTTTGAAAAACACAATATTGAAGAAAAAGATGGAGAAACTCTGTGGCATGAGTATGCCGAGGAAATTGAGAAAAATAATAAAAGCATGGGATATGATGAAGGGTATATTTATACACCAACATTTATTAATCCAGACAACAGAAACATTATTGCGTTTACCGATCGTGAGCCGACTAAAACTGAGTTAATCCGGTTTGCGGAAGGAGGCGAACCAAAATGATGGGGCATGGAAAACACGATAACTGCGCGATGTGCAGAATGGGAAAAGCTGTTGGGATGATAGAAAAGCATCCTGAGGGCTGTGAGTGCGAAACTCATCCAAAGAAGAAAGATGAAAGAGAAAACTATGGTAAATAATAATCCCTGGAAAAGAGCACAAAAACAATTACGGAAAGCGGCAAGGTATATCAAGCTTGATCCTCTAACGCTCGCAAAACTATCAAATCCTGATAGGGTGGTTGAGGTTTCTCTGCCTATAAAACTTGGCAGTGGCGAAATAAAGGTTTTTCAAGGTTATAGAGTTCAACATAATAATATCAGAGGTCCCTATAAAGGTGGGCTAAGATATCATCAAAAGGTGGACATGGATGAAGTAAAAGCTTTGGCTTTTTGGATGACTATAAAAAATGCAGTGGTAAACGTGCCGTTTGGTGGTGGTAAAGGCGGTATTGCAGTTGATCCCAAGACTCTTGAGGAATTGGAGCTTGAAAAACTCACCCGCCAGTTTACCAGAAAAATTGCAGACTTTATTGGCCCTCAAAAAGATGTCCCAGCGCCTGATGTAAATACTAATCCTAAAATCATGTCTTGGATTAAGAATGAATATAGCAATCTAACGGGTCAAGATTCGCCTGCGGTGGTAACTGGTAAGCCTATTGAGGATGGGGGTTCGCAAGGCAGAACTGAAGCTACAGGATTGGGTGGCGTTTACGCTTTGTTGACTGTTTTAAGCAAATTAGGTAAAGATCCCAAAGGGATGAGTGTGGCTATCCAGGGTTTTGGTAATGTGGGGAGTTTTTTGGCTAAATTTTTACAAAAAGAGGGATTTAAAGTTGTAGCGCTATCAGATTCTAAGGGTGGAATTTATATTCCGGATGGCATAAGGGATATTGATGAAGTTAAGCGTTGTAAAGAAGAAAAAGGACTACTGGCTGGATGCTATTGCGTTGGTTCTGTCTGTGATCTAAAAAATATGAAAAACTTAGGAGGAAAAAATATTGAAGCCGATAAAGTTTTAACTCTTCCTGTTGATATCATTGTACCTGCTGCTTTAGAAAACTCAATTACCAAAGAGAATGCTGAAAAGATAACAGCAAAGATAATACTAGAAATGGCTAATGGTCCGACAACATTAGAAGCGGATGAAATATTGCAAAAAAAGGACGTTGTGGTAATACCGGATATTTTAGCAAACTCTGGAGGCGTGGCTGTTAGTTACTTTGAGTGGTATCAAAATTTAAACAGTAAGCACTGGGGTAAGGAAGAAGTGTTTAAGAAGCTAAGGGAAAAAATGGAAAAAGCTACAGGTAAAGTACTTGATACTTCTAATAAATATGGCGTTAGTTTAAGAGAAGCCGCATACATAGTCGCTTTAAATAGGATTCAAGAAAAGAGCCAAAATATTTTGTCGTTGAAATAACAGAATTAAATTAAAAGCTCGAATATACTGTGTTTATACAAAAATAAGATTTTATGAAAGCAAATCAAAAATTTAGCAAATTAGCAAGCAATCAAATAATTGAAAAAACAGTTAATGCGCTTGAGAGAAACGGAATTAAAACGTTTGTTGCAGAAAATGGCAGCGAGGCAAAAAGGAAAGTTGTAGAAATGTTGCCGGATGGGGCAGAGGTTTTAACCATGACGTCTCAGACCGCAGAAATAGTGAGTTTGGCAAAAGAAATAAACGAATCTGGAAAATATAATTCCGTGAGGCAAAAACTCATAGCAATGGATAAAAGTACGCAGGGTCGTGAGATGGCAAAAATGGGGGCGGCACCCGAATTTGTAGTAGGGTCTTTGCATGCGGTCACAGAGGATGGGCAGCTTTTGATAGCTTCTGCAACAGGCAGTCAACTTCCGGCAGAGTCCTATGCCGCAGGAAAGGTTATTTTCGTGGTTGGAGCACAAAAGATAGTTAAGGATACTCAAGAGGGATTAAGAAGAATTTATGAGTACTCCTATCCTTTGGAAGACGAAAGAGCGCAAAAAGCATATGGCATGAGAAGCGGAGTTAATAAAATCCTTATAATCAACAAAGAAATGATGCCGGGCAGAATAACGATTGTTTTTATTAAAGAAAACTTAGGATTTTAAGGGAGGTGACATTATATGATGGGGCATGGAAAACACGATAACTGCGCGATTTGTCAAATGGGAAAAGCTGTTGGTATGATAGAAAAATGTACAGATAAAAATTGTACTAATCCAGTTCATAAAAAAGAGAAAGAGGAGGAAATTAAAAAAAGTGAGTAGTAAAAACAAACTTATCTTTTATGGAGCTGACTGGTGTCCGGATTGTAGAAGATCTAAGCAATTTCTGGATGAAAAAGGAATTGAGTATGAATATATAAATATCGAGGAAGTGCCGGGAGCAGCTAAAGAGGTAGAAAGAATTAACAATGGTTACCAGTCAATTCCAACTATTGTTTTTCCTGACGGGAAAGTGCTTGTTGAACCATCCAATGCTGAGTTGGAAAAAGCACTGGAAGAAAATAAAAATCTGATTATTGTTCATAAAAGCGACATGGAAGGAGGTGGTAAATAATGGATGCTAATTTAAAATGCCCGACGTGCGGTGGTCAGTTTAACTCTCAACAGGAGTTGGATGAACATGCAAAAGGGACTCACAGTAACCAAGCAGGTGAGGAGCAACAGGAACATTCAATAAGTTGTTCAAAGTGTGGTTTAAAAGCAAACTCCAAAGTGGAGCTTGAAGAACATGAGCAACACCACAGTATGTAATCCTTGGCGAAGATTACAATTTATTGATAAACTTAAGGAAGTACTATGAAAAAATTTGATGTTTTGGTTGTCGGCAGTGGAGCTGGTCTTGAGGTGGCTTCATTTGCTGCAGAACGCGGTATGTCTGTTGCAGTAGTTGAGGAAGGTCCGCTGGGCGGAACATGTCTTAATCGCGGCTGTATTCCCTCTAAAATATTGATTCATTCGGCAGATGTTGCTGAGACTATTAAAAAATTCGGGATTAAAAGCAAGATTGAAAATATTGATTTTGCAGCGATTGTAAAAAGAGTTTCTCAAGTTGTGGATGGTGACTCAAGTGGTATTGAAAAGGCAATAAGACAAGGCAATAATCCAAACCTTTATAAAATGCGTGGTAAGTTTATCGGTCCAAAACTTATGCAAGTTGGCTCCGAACAAATAGAGGCAGACAAAGTGTTTATTGTGGGTGGAACAAGACCCTCTATTCCGCCAATTCCAGGCTTGAAAGATACACCATTTCTAGATAGTACAAAAGCATTAAGACTTGAAAAACAACCGGAACATCTGGTAATTATAGGCGGTGGTTATATTGCGGCAGAGCTTGCTCATTTTTATGGATCACTCGGAACAAAGGTTACTATTCTAGTTCGGGGCAATATCATGTTAAGTAACGAGGATGAAGAAATAGCACAATGGTTTACAAAAGAATTTATTAAGAAACATGAAATCCTCTTCAGCACGAAGGTAAGTAGTGTTTCTTATCATGATGAAATTTTTAATATTGGATTAAATGATGGGAAGAAATTGGAAGCGGACCAATTGCTGATTGTCACAGGAAGGATTCCTAATACCGATATTTTGAATGTTAAAGCAACAGGGGTTGAAACGGACGAAAAAGGATATATAAAAGTAAACGAGTATTTGGAAACTAATGTAAACGGTGTCTTTGCATTCGGAGATATTATTGGGATTTTACCCTTTAGGCATACTGCCAATGATCAAGTTAGCTTTGCAATCAGAAACGCATTTACAGAAAAGAAGATTCCTGTCAACTATTTTGCCATTGGTCATGCAGTATTTTCCTCTCCCCAAGTCGGTGGAGTTGGTAAAACCGAGGAGGAGTTAAAAAAGGAAGGAGTTTCATATAAAGTTGGCAGAGCAGAGTTAAAAGATACAGGTATGGGAGGAGCATTGCAAGAAAATGGTCTTGCTAAAGTTCTGGCAGATCAGGAGGGAAATATTTTAGGAGTTCATATAGTTGGCCCACAAGCTTCAGTTTTAATTCATGAAGCAATAGTCGCCATGAAGGCAAATGGAACAGTCAGTGCTATTACCGATTCCGTTTATATTCACCCGGCTTTGCCTGAATGGCTGCAAAGAGCATTTTTTGCAATATGAGTAGTAAAACCCAGCTTAATTGGTCAAGAAAAGTTGTTGTTTATCAAATTTATCCGCGAAGTTTTAAGGACAGCAATAATGATGGTATTGGTGATTTGCAAGGGATAATCGACAAGCTCGATTATCTGAATGACGGAACAGAAAAATCTCTTGGCATTGATGCAATTTGGCTTTCTCCCATCTATAAATCTCCTATGATTGATTTCGGTTACGACATTTCAGATTATCTGGATATAGATCCTGTTTTTGGCGATCTTGAAATATTCGATCGTTTCATAAAAGAGGCCCATAAACGCAATATAAAAGTTATTATGGATTTTGTTGCAAATCATACTTCAGATAAGCACATTTGGTTTAAAGAGTCTAGGTCTTCAAGGCATAATTCAAAAAGAGATTGGTATATTTGGAAAGACCCAAAACCTGATGGATCACCACCCAATAATTGGCTTAGTGTGTTTGGCGGTTCTTCTTGGGCTTTGGATAAAAGAACAAATCAGTATTATCTCCATAGTTTTTTACCTGAGCAGCCTGATTTAAATTGGCGAAATATTGAGGTAAAAACAGCAATGGAAAAGGTATTGGAATTTTGGATTCACAAAGGCGTTGACGGTTTTCGATCCGATGCTTCTTACCATTTGATAAAAGATGATCAATTTCGAGACGATCCTGGAAATCCAAACTACAAAGGCCCTAAAAATTCTTACAAAAGATTTCTCCATATCTATAGTCAGGGTCGGCCTGAAGCTTTAGATACTATAAACACTTTTTGTTCGATTCTGGGACTTCATAAAGATAAATATATTGTCAGTGAGGCCTATCTTGATATCCCCGAAATGACCAAACTTTACAAAGCTTGTTCCAATGGCCTCCATGCTCCGTTTAACTTTAATCTTATATCGCTTCCATGGGACGCACAAATAGTAAAAAGCCACATAGATAATTTTGAGGCATCCCTTAATAAAAATGATTGGCCAAATTATGTATTAGGCAATCACGACAGACAGCGCGTGGTTTCACGTGTTGGCAAGAAAAGAGCAAAATTGTTAGCTATGCTACTTTTCACCTTGCGGGGCATGCCTTTTGTGTATTATGGCGAAGAGATTGGCATGGAGAATGTCGGCCTATCTTCCGATAAGCAAAAAGATTTAGTTGGGAATCGTCTAACAGCAAATCGAGATGGTGAAAGAACACCCATGCAATGGGACGAATCGGCGCATGCCGGTTTTTCTATTGTTAAACCATGGTTGCCAGTGGGAGAAAAATACAAAGATGTAAATGTCAAGAAAGAATTAAACGATCCCATATCTATGCTTCGTTTGTACCGTCATCTTATTCATTATCGTACTCATAATCATGTTCTTCTTCACGGATCCTATCGTTCATTAGGCTTTGGCAATAGAAATGTCTTTGCTTTTCTTCGCGAACTTGGTGATGAAAAAATTCTTGTTATATTAAATTTTTCAAAAGACGAAGAATCTGTTTCCCTTCCCTATCAAAAAGCAAAAGTTGTATGTACTACAAATAGAGAAAAAGAGGGAGAAACTATTAATATCAAAAAGATAATTTTGTTCGCATATCAAGGGTATGTGATGGAGGTGATTGAGTAAATTATGAACAACGAAAAAAAACTTTTAAAATTTAGAAAAGAAAAAGACATCGCTTGGAAAAATGATAAAGAATCGCCTTTAACTGAGGAACAGAGAAGAATTTTTGAAGGATTAAATTATTTTCCATCTAATCGTAATTTGAGTTTTGAGCTGTTGCTTAATAAAAACGTTCCCGATGCAGGCAAAGAGGTAACTATTAAAACTACAGGCGGAGAGGAACAGGTTTATTTAAGAGCTGGGAAAGTTAGATTCAGAGTTGAGGGTATTGATGTTGAAGCAATTGTTTTTGAAGATCCTGAGCAGGAACAGTTTCAGTATTGTCTACTTTTTAGAGACCTAACAACTGGGAAAGAGACCTATAAAAATGGCAGGATGTTACAAATTCCAAAAAAAGGAGACAAGTTAGTTGTTGACTTTAATTATGCCTATAATCCCTATAGTTCCTACAATGATAATTGGGATTGTCCAATTACACCAGAAAAAAATGTGTTGCCTGTTGCAATTAAAGCCGGAGAAAAGAAGTTTAATTCATGAAGTCGCTGCTTTTTGTTTATAATGCTGACTCGTCTTTATTTAATCAAATTGGTGATTTAATTCACAAAACTATTTCTCCTAAAACCTATCAATGTAATTTATGCGGGCTAACTTACTCGGGAATAAGTATGAAAAGCGGCTGGAAAGATTTTATCAACTCGTTACCCATTAAAGCAGTGTTTCTACACAAGGATGAATTTCTTAAGCAATATCCTAATATGCAGAATACAAATTTTCCCATAGCTTTTACCAAACAAAATAATAATCTGGTAGAACTAATTTCAACACAGGAAATAAACCAGGCAAAAAGTTTGGAAGAATTGGAAAAACTGATTTTAGAAAAAACGCTACGATTTTAAGCCACTAAATTTTTCGTGGGCTCAGTTATTTACGGATTCACTTTCAGTCGGGGCGCCCTCCTTTTAGCAGAGACTCCATTTTGGGCGGGGTCGGCGGACCGCCACCACCCTTGTTAACAGAGATTTAACGAGAACAAACACTAGTGGATTACAAATTTATTTCTTATGATAGAAATATTTTGAGATTTGTGATAACTTAGTAATATACCCATAATATTATTAAATCCATTATTATGTTAGATAGACAGATATTGCCATATAAAAAAACAATTGCCGAATTTTATTTAGGAAATAGTGCGGAAGTTTTAAAGAGCATATCTTCAAAGAGTGTTGATTTAATAATAACATCGCCCCCATATTCCGATCAAAGAAAGGGAAGTTATGGAGGTATACATCCAGATAAATACGTGGAGTGGTTTTTGCCAATGTCAGATGAATTGTTGAGAGTATTAAAACCAACAGGTACATTTATACTTAATATAAAAGAAAAAGTTGTGGATGGAGAAAGACATACTTATATCCTTGATTTAATAAAAGAGATGAGAAAACAGGGTTGGCTGTGGACAGAAGAATTTATATGGTATAAGCGAAATTGCCATCCTGGTAAATGGCCGAACAGGTTTAGGGATGCATGGGAAAGGCTTTTACAATTTAACAAAACCAAGAAATTCAACATGTATCAAAAGGCTGTTATGATCCCAATTGGTAATTGGGCAAAAACAAGATTAAAAAATCTTAGTGAGACCGATAAAAAAAGAGATAATTCTAGAGTAGGTAGTGGATTTGGTAAAAACATTTCAAATTGGGTCGGTAAAGAAATGGTTTATCCGTCAAACGTACTTCATCTTGCAACGGAAAGTTCAAACAAGAGTCATAGTGCGACATTTCCACGGAGCTTGCCCTCATGGTTTATTAAACTGTTTACAAAAGAGGGAGACTTAATTCTTGACCCATTTTTAGGTAGCGGCACAACATCAATTTCTGCATCCTTACTTAATAGAAACTCTGTAGGTATTGAAATTATGCCAAAATACTATAATATTGCAATTGAGCGATTCAACGATGAAACTAGCAAAAAAGATCGAGACGTTTTTAGGAAATTGGTTAAAGTTGAAGAAAATTTCTCCGAAAACCAACTCTCGCTTCTCTATGCATAATTTTGACCAAAACGAATTACAGACGTATGTCTCCGAAGGAGTTATCACTCCGTTCTATAAAATCCGAATACAAAAATTAACAGAACTCACTTTTAATGACGTGATGAAAAGAAAAAATCCCTATCTATTTAAAGCAAAAAATATTCAAACTGCAGAAGAATTAATTAGGTATATACTCGATGCTTTTCTTTCTTCGCAGGAAGAAACTATATTTGGGGATTTAATGGAAGGATTAGCAATTTTTGCATGCGGTAAGGTTTTCAGTGGGTATAAAGCAGAGAAAGGTAAATTTAAAAGTATTGACTTAATCTTTAAAAGAGATGAAAGAGCATACATGATAGGCATAAAGTCGGGGCCTAATTGGGGAAACAGCGATCAGATAGGCAGGATGAAAACAAATTTTAAAGCCGCAAGAAAAATTTTAAGAAGCGAAGGAGAAGCTGGGAAAATAATTGCAGTTAATGGATGTATGTATGGAAAAGATAACAGACCACATAAGGTCGATAAAAAGGATGAAGAAAAAAGTTATTACAAATTTTGCGGACAAGAATTTTGGGAATTAATAACAGAAGATAAAGACTTTTACCAAAAAATAGTCATTCCTATAGACAAAGAGGCAAAGAAAAGAGATGAGAGTTTTAGAAATATGTACAATGCAAAAATCAATGAGCTCACAAAAAATTTCTCCGGAACTTATCTGACAGAATATGGACACATAAATTGGGAAAAAATTATAGATTTTGTTTCCAAAAAGAATTAATAAATAAATCCCCAAAATCATCATTTCTTAACATCTTGCTAATCGATAGCTACGGGCGTATAATTTTGCTGATTTATGAATTTGCACACTGCTGTTTTTAATCAACAAGTTTGGAGTTTTTTTTGTGACGATTTAGAGAGCTGTTTAGAAGTTTCTCGTCGGCTTCAAAAGGGAGACAGAGATTTTAAAGGAGGTTTAAATTTCACAGCTTGTCTAACAATATTTTCAGTTATTGAAATGTGCTCCGGATATTATAAAGGTAAAGATTCAGATATTAATACAATTTCGGAATTCTTGACGAAATATTTAACTAAATATTTTAGCCTTTTTGAAGACAGAGATTTCTCAAGATATTTTTATTATGTTTTTAGAGATGGCCTTTCGCATCAATGGTCTCCGAAAGGATCAGGAATTGCTATGGATTTTAAAAATAATTATCTAATAGGAATCCTGGATGGCAGTTCGGAAGAAATACTCACTCTAAATATTCCTGTGTTTTATCGGATAACCAAAGAAGCGTTAAGAGACTACGAAAAAGACCTAGATGAGAATGAAATATTAAGAGATCTTTTTAAAACTAGGTATGAAGATATATTAGAGCTTGATTATAAAAAGATGAGAATTCTGAGAAGTAAGGTTAAAAGGATGATTCATGAATAATAAATATACATATTTAGCAGATTATGACGACATGACTTCCTTGGCAAAGGGAGACGAAATTGAATGGATGCACAATAGAATTAAAAAAGTTTTTATTAAACCAACTAAAAAATTTATCGATAGCAAAAACAATACAGAATTAGCATTTGGAATTACGACTTTGATTTGCTGTGTTATAGAAGCATTGGGTCATTTCAGAACAGGAAGAAGATCTGATAAGCACAGCGAAAAGGACTTTAAATTATTCATCAAGGAATATATGCCAAACGCTAGTAGAATAAGTAAGCCGCTTTATAAATATTTTCGTTCAGGTCTAGCTCACGCATTTGTAATTGAAAGGGGAGGAATTGAAGGGGAAATAAAAGGACTATATGAAAGTAGAAAACGTAATAAAGTGTTTTATGAAGTTAACCCATGGAAACTTTTTGATATTCTGGTACAAGGAATCGGTAAATATTTTGCGAATTTAAACAACAAGAATAGAAGAAAACTGAGGAAAAATTTTAGAGAGAGGTTTGAACATTCATATAAATTTTGGCTGGAAAATAAACCAAGAAAAATACTTCATGTTTGATATAGATCCGCCTAGTTGTAAAACTTCGTGAAACTGATATATTAAATCCGTGCTCAAATTTTCCATTCGGTTTTTCAAATAACAATTGCTATCAGTTTGAAATGAACGTGTAATTTTGTTGAAAAATGGTTTGGATAAGAATTTTTAGAACTAGAAGAGAAGCCGAGCGGGCAAAAAGAATTTTGGAAGAAGGAAGAATTTATTCTTCAATAACAGAAGATAAACTTGATGGCGTGCCAATTCAAAAGTACAATGTTCCGGCGCGCTTTAGACTAAATGTTGGAAGTGAAGATCTTCACAAAGCAGCAGATTTTCTTGCAAAAAAGTTGAGAAACAGATTAAAGGAAAACGTTTCCTAATCAGTCGGGATGCTGGGAATTGAACCCAGGTTACCGCACCCCCAGCGCGGTGTACTGCCGTTATACTACATCCCGCCCCTTAATTAGTCTTTTGTCATTTGTCTTTAGTCTTTAGATTTTGGTTAAATAATGATTTTATCAAAGCATTTAACTCCTTTCCAATCTTCTCGCATTTTTCTAAAGTGGTTTTTGCATTAATCTTGAATATTCTTTCCGCAATCTTAAGTCCGGCTACTGTTTCATATAGTGACTTTAGAGCGTTTCTCAGAAAACTTTTAAATTCAATATCTCCTAACGCTCCAGTTCCTTCAGCAATATTTAGAACGATTGAAGTGCTTGATCTTTTTAATTGATCTATTAAAGCAAACTTTTCATCATTCGGTAAATATTTACAGATTTTATAAATCTCTTCTACTAGGTTTAGTGCATTATGATAAACTCTTAATTTTTCAAATCTATACATATTAGCTTTTGGTCTTTGGTCGTTTGTCTTTGGCTCTTCGTATTGACTAAAGTCTATAGTCTAATTGCTGACGACTAATTTTGCCTCTTGTATTTTACCATAAAAGTATTACAATAATCCCAATATGGGCAGGACACCGAATTCTCAAAGACAAATACCTCCTAATGGACAGGCAGGATCTCAAAAGCTTCAAGCAGTTAACCTCGCAATGGAACAAATAGAGAAACAATATGGCAGAGGTTCTATTATGCGCTTTGGAGAGGTTGGGCAAAAACTTGATATCTCTGTTATCTCAACAGGATGTCTTCCTTTGGATCTGGCACTTGGCATTGGTGGAGTGCCAAGAGGAAGAATTATAGAGATTTTTGGTCCTGAAGCATCGGGGAAAACAACAATTTGTTTGTCAATTATTGCACAAGCGCAGAAGCACGGTGGCGTTGCGGCATTTATTGATGCAGAACACGCGCTTGACCCAATATGGGCGAAAACTTTGGGAGTGAAACTTGAAGAGTTATTAATCTCTCAGCCGGACACTGGCGAGCAAGCTTTGGAAATTGCGGAAAGTTTAATACGTTCAGGAGGGGTTGACGTCTTGGTTATTGACTCAGTCGCCGCTCTTGTTCCGCGGGCTGAAATTGAGGGAGAAATGGGAGATTCGATGATGGGACTTCAGGCGAGACTAATGTCGCAAGCTCTTCGAAAATTAACAGGAGTTATTTCCAAATCAAAAACGGTTGCGATATTTACAAATCAGTTGCGGCAAAAAATTGGCATCATGTTTGGGAACCCCGAGACAACAACCGGAGGTTTGGCTCTAAAGTTTTATTCATCAATGAGAATAGATGTTCGAAAAATAGAAACGCTAAAAGATGGAGATAAAGCAATTGGATCGCGTCATAGAGTAAAGATTGTCAAAAACAAAGTTTCGGCGCCTTTTAGAATTGCAGAGTTTGATGTGATGGGAGACGGAATTTCAAGGGAAGGTGGAATTGTAGATGTTGGGGTCGAGATGGGAGTTATACAAAAATCCGGAGCATTTTATAGACTTGGAGATATGATGTTAGGCCAGGGAAAAGAGGCAACGAAAATGACACTGCGCGAAAAACCGGACGTTGCAAAAAAAATTGTTGATGAGATTTTGAAAAGAAATAAATCCTCTGGCACTCCCATGCAAGTAGGAGTTGAAGAAAAACTAGCCGCATAAATTCAGGTAGCTTGTTTCAACAATCCGCTTTTTGTATAATTGGCAAATGAGTGAGGGTGCTTTTTCTCCAGATAGATTTAAAGAACAAGTTGTGCCCAATCAAGAGTCTGGTGAAAGTATAGATAGGGAAACACGTTGTTTATTTCTTGCTGCAGCAACATATTCGAATGCAGGCATAGAAGGTATAAGAGAGAGTCTTATCGGTCAATATGGCAATGGTAAAGTGGACACATTTAATTCAATATTTTCTCCAGATCCCGAAAATCCTGAACGTTTCAATCAAATAGCGCAAGTTATTAAGGATAATGTAAAGGGAGGATTGGATATAATAGCTCATTCTCTTGGTGCTTCAGAGTTACAGAGGGCAATAAGAAAAATAACCAGTGAGGATGAAGCCTTTTTTGATAAAAAGGAAAATACAGAAAAAATAAAAATAATTTTATTTTCACCAAGCGGCTTCAATAAAGGAATCATAGGTAGGCTGAGATATTTAGCTAGGACATTTAGATTCAATCGAGCAGAAGGAAATTGGCCGATTTCTAAGAGTGAAACATTGCCTCGAGGAATAGATGCTCTTACTGCATTTCCGCCTGAGGGAATTACTTCTGAAGACCTTGAAAATTCATTAAGAAAGGCAATTCCTGAGCTTTCTCAGTACAGGGAAGGGGTAGAGAGAATTCCATCAGGAGAGAGTAAGGATAATGTTTCTAGTTTGACAGAAGACCAATTTAGGGAATATAGAAGTTATAGCAATGAAATGCTTGGTGCAATAAATAGTAAAAATTACGAGAAATTACGGCAGTTGATAGCTTCTTACGGAAAGATTTTTATGGATTCAGTGAATAAAATATGTGAAGGTAAGTTGAGGTCGGCTAAAGAAGGTATCGCGGAAGCGTCAAAAGTATCAGTTGGTGGAAGGATTGAATTGCTCAGAACGTTGATAAACGCTACAGGTAGTTCTCCCATGAAAGAACTATCAAAACTGCAACAAAAAGGAGTTGGTGTATACTTTGTTTTCCCTGAATACGATATTTTCATGAAGCTTGATCAGGCAATTGCTTTTTTTGATGGTTCGGATGAAGCATCTCAGCATATAAAAATTCAAGCAGGAGCAACACATGTATTCCCGGCCTTGGCTCCTAAGCAGTTTACTAAATCAGTGAGGGATATTGTGTAAAATGGTATCGACACCAGAAGACAACTTTGAGAAATTTTATAATTCCGCTCTTCGGTTTTTGTCGTATAGGTCTCGGTCGGAGAAAGAGGTAAGAGACCGTTTATATATCAAATATCAAAAATTAAATATCAAAAATTTATCGTTGGTTATAGACAAAGCTATCGCGAAACTTAAAGAAAAGAATTTCATTAATGATAAAGAGTTTACTAAGTGGTGGATTGAATCTCGCTTGAGATTTAAACCAAGAAGTTTTCGTCTAATAAAAATTGAGCTGAAACAGAAAGGCATTAATTCCGATCTCATTGATAGCTTAATTCATAATTCACAATCCATGATTCAAAGTGACTTGGAGCAGGCCAAAAAATTAGTTGAGAAAAGAATAGAAAGATTTAAAGATTTACCAAAACAAGAAGTATACCAAAAACTTGGGAGATTCTTAGCTTCAAAGGGGTTTGACTGGGATACCATTAAAAAGTCCATTGACGAAGCGTTGGGCAAAGTAGTATAATGGTTTTAGGCAATAGGAATTGAAAGATGTGGTTATGGAAAAATTGCTTTTTGGTTCCCACATACATTCTGCGAAGGCTTGAAACGAGCTTTTCTTCTGTTGCTTAAAATCTATGAATCAAAACCAGGATTTAATTACTCTTGAGAAAAAGCTTCTTGAAAAAGAAGAGCGACTTGAACATGAAAAAGAGAAAATAGAAAAAGAAAAAGAAGACCTATCAAAGAAAAAGGACGAGTATCGAAATAAGCTTCAAAAAGTTTCGGGAATGACAGAAAGCGAGGCAAAAGAGGAACTTCTTAAAGAGACTGAGACAAAAGAAGCGCAAATAATAGCAAGACTGATTAAGGAGAAGGAGGAAGAGGCAAAAAAAACTGCGTCCAAAAAAGCCCAGGAGATTTTGGTAGATAGCATGCGCCACGGGGCTTTGGATTATATTGCCGAATATACTGTTTCCACTATTAAGATAGCTGATGAAGAAATCAAAGGAAGAATTATCGGTAAAGAAGGGAGAAATATAAGAGCTTTTGAACAAGCAACAGGAGTTGATGTTGACTTGGATGAAGAAGGAATAATTAGACTATCATCTTTTGATCAGATAAGACGTGAAATAGCAAGAAGAAGTTTGGAAAAGCTTTTAAAAGATACAAGATTTCAGCCTTTTAGAATTGAGGAGATTGTCGATCAAACAAAAAAAGAAATGGAAAAAGTGATGCTCGAGGAAGGAGAAAAAATTGCTCATGAAGTTGGAGTTTTCAATTTACCAGCAGAGCTTCTTTCAATAATAGGACGCTTTAAATTCAGAACTTCTTATGGACAGAATTTGGTGGTTCATACCCTAGAGGAAACAAAGATTGGAGTCCACATCGCAGAGGAAGTTGGGGTAGATGTTAATATAGTAAGATTGGGATGCTTGTTTCATGACATAGGTAAAGTTGTTGAAGGAGATGGGAGTCATGTAAAATTGGGAGTAGAACTTCTTAGGCGTTTTAATATTCCACAATCTATTATTAACTGCGTAGCGGAACATCATGAAGATAAGCCGTTTTCTGCGATTGAATCAGTAATTGTTTATATAGCAGATGCTATATCAGGAGCAAGACCCGGTGCGCGTTATGAAGATATCGAAGAGTACGGCAAAAGATTAAAAGATATGGAAGAAATTGCCAAGAAATACAAGGGTGTCCTTGATGCGTATGCATTTGAAGCAGGACGGGAACTTCGAGTCATCATAAACCCAGGAAGATTGGATGATGCAGAAACTATTATAACTGCACAAAAAATACGGGAAGAAGTTAGCCAATCCTTAGCTGTGCCAGGAGAGGTTAAGGTAACTGCAATTAGAGAGTTTCGCGCTGTTTCTTCGGACTCTTCAATATAACTGTTTTATAATTTTGATCTATTGACTTCTAGTAATTTTCCTTGTATTTTTAACCTATATTTTCTGTCCAGGAAGGGGTGAGAGATAATTGACAAAAAGAGATCTGATAGAGCTAGTTGCCAAGAAAGCAAACTTGACAAATAAAGCTGCAAGGGACGCTGTTTTAACTGTTATTAATTCAATACGCGACGCATTGAAGAGAAAGGAAAAAGTTGTTCTTACAGGATTTGGTACATTCTCTGTTCGTAAAAGAGTCGCTAGAATTGGCCGTAACCCAAAGACCGGAGAAAAGATAACAATCGCGGCAAGAAATGCTCCTGGATTTACTCCAGGAAAAACTCTTAAAAAAGTAGTTAGATGATGTCCTAGGAAGATAGTAAGCCAGATTCTGTTTGTCCCGCCAAAGGCGGGATAGATGCAATTTCTCTATGCCCTCAAACATCGATGCTTCCGTAAAGATGGTAATAACGCATCAGTCGGAGGTTGCAGCAGGTAGGATTGCCCGTTTCACTCCCACTCGTCTCTGTTGCTCTCAAGTTTTGTCAATTCAAAACATGCCTTTAGCTACATATGTGGGTAAATAGCTAAAGTACTAGCTATCTCTAGTTGGAGCTTACGCTCCATCCCCGTCTTTACACCTGTCTGGACTTTCCTCTCCCCATAGCTTTATGCGACGGGGAGTAGCATCTTTCTTCCTAGGGAAGAAATTATACCAAATTATTTACTAGAAGTCGAACAAATAATTTTATATTCACAATTTTGGCAGAAAGCAGAATGAGAGCAGGAGAAATCACTTTTTTCTATTTCCTTAGCTTTTTCCATAAGGAGCTCTTTTGCTTTCTGCAAGTCTTCAGCACTCCTCATAGTTGTTAATTTTATATCTTTCTCTAAAAAATATAGTGAAAGTACTACATCTTCTGTTTTTCTATTAAGGGGCAGAGTTGGTACTTGCGTTGCCGCAAGAGCATAAATTGTAAGCTGCATGTTGTCTTTAAGCGAATCTTCCTCAGGAACATTACCTCGGGTTTTGTAATCCAATATTTCTATTTTATTGTCATCTAGCCTATCGATCCTGTCGATTCTTCCTCCAATTTTAAGCCCGACACCTTTGCTGACAGAATTCTTTATCGGAAAGGTAAAAGGTAACTCTAAAGATAAAGGAAGATTCTTTTTATCCAAATTATTCTTGAGGTAATTTTCGATGATTTTCTCTCCAATATCTAATGCTTTTTTTTCGTGGGATTTACTTCCGTATCCTTCATTCACCCAATTTTTTTTAAGATAGAGAATTATGTCGCCTTTGGAGATCTCTTCTTTCCTTATTAGTTTTTGGTAAAGATCGCGAAGTGTTGCATGAATGCTAGTTCCAAAGCTAAGCGCTGAAGTTTGAGCGGTCGGAATTTTAAGAAGGTATTTTAGTTTATAATGCAACGGGCAGATTTCAAAAGTTTGAATTTGAGAATAAGACAAATAGGTTATAGGATTAGTGGATAGAATCTTCCGGCTGGCGGAAAAAATAGAAGGTGGATTATTTATTTGTGACAAATCCAAAAAAGACAATTGCCCCATTTCCTTACTAGCCTTTCTTTTTTGAATAATTTTATTTACATAATCCAGGGGAAGCGTCTCGTATACAAAAGGGGATACTTTGCGTTCTCTTTTTCCTTCACCATAGTAATTCGCGCTACTTAGAAAAAGATTGTCTTTTGCTCTTGTTAGCGCTACATAAAAGAGTCTTCTTTCTTCTTCCAGATGATAATCTCCGGATGGAAGTATTTCTTTTATAAATGGTTTAGGAATTGGAATTTGTTCTTTTCGTTCGCGAGTCGGGAATCTTTGCGAAACAAGATTTACAACGAATACGATCGGGAATTCCAATCCTTTACTTGAATGGATTGTAAGAATGTTTACAGCATTGTTTTCCGTCCAATCAATATTCGTAGCAAGCGGACTTTCCCCCATTTGCATTGATAGGTCAATCCAATCTACAACAGAATAGATCGAAGCATCAGCGTGTTCGGCTTCATACGTTTTTAGTTTGTCGAAAAAACGGGCAATATTTTGAGATTTCCTTTCGTCCTCTATACTTTTTGACTTAAGATAGTTTTTGATTAAACCGCTATCTTCTAGGAAATAATAAAGTATTTGTCCGGCAGTATCTTTTGGAATACGTTTGATGTGGTTTTTGATCATTTTAGTGAACTTTTCTACTTTTTCCTTAAAATCTTTATTCATAAATGTTTCTTCAATCTTATTAAGCATTTCGAAAAGACTATAGTTTTTTCTTCTCGCAAAACTTAGCATAGATGCAATATCAATTGGATCAAAATGGAATGAGCTAATATTCATAACCCTATATAATGAAGCCGAGTCTTCAGCATTGTATAAAACTTTAAGATAAGCAATTAGATCTTTGATTTCATCTTGGTGAAAAAGCTGACCAGGTCCTAAGAACTGAAATGGAATGTTTTTTCGGGAAAATGCGCGCTGAAAAGGCTGAGAATGGTCGTTTGCCCGAACAAGAATAGCAATATCTTTATATTGAACTTTCGAGTTTTTCTTCTCAATAAATTCAATAATCTTTTCAGAAACGAGATCTGCCTCGTCTTCAACTCTTTGGCCAAAAAGGAATTCGACTTTATCGCCTGCTATTCCTCGAACAGACTCTAATTTTTTATTTATATTCTCTTTTGCTTCAAGACGGTCCGGATTATTATTTTGAATCAGTCGATAGGAGGCGTTGAGAATTTCCTGAGTGGACCTATAATTCTTATTCAAGATGACAGTTTTACTTTTGGGGAAGTCACTCTTGAATTGAATAATATTTGAAATTGCAGCGCCTCGCCAGCGATATATGGCCTGATCGTCGTCTCCAACCACAGTGATATTTTTCGAATCTCCGGCAAGGAGAATTACCAGTTGATTCTGAGCAAAATTGGTATCTTGAAATTCGTCAACAAGAATATATCTGAATTGGTCTTGATAAAGCTTTAAAATACTTAGTCTTTCTCTAAATAACTTAAGGGTATTGGAAATTAAATCTGAAAAATCCATAACATTCTCTTTAGTCTTCAATTTCTCATACGCCATATAAGCATTTGCTAATTCTCTTATTTTTTTAATCTCTTCTGGTGGAATTTCGAATTTTCGAGAGTATTGTAGATATTCTTCAGGGGATACGTCTTCATCTTTAAGTCTACTGAAATGCTGTAGCATTCCTTCTAGAAATTTGTTGGGATTACCAAGCGGTCTAAAGTATGTAAAGTCAAACTCAAATAGATTTTTTCGAAGCAAGAGTACTGCTTCAGCTTCTGTTAGTAGTTTGTAAGAAGGGTTAAGGCCTATATGGATTGCTTCATTTTTCAGGATTCGATCACAAAAAGAGTGAAATGTTGAAATCCACAACTGTGTATAACCGTAAGGAAGCGCGATATCGACTCTTTCTTCCATTTCTCTTGCCGCCTTATCAGTAAATGTAAGAGCAAGAATTTGGGAAGGAGAAACATGTCTTTTAAGTATTAAATATTTTATCCTTTCCGTTATTACTGTTGTTTTTCCTGTACCTGCTCCAGCTATAATTAGAAGAGGCCCCTTGTTATGTCTAACTGCCTTAAGCTGTTCAGAATTAAGAGTGGTATTTGTAATCATGGAGGTATTTTACCACATGACAATATAAAGATCTCTCGACATGGAGTCCTTAAAAAGACCTATTTTTTGTATTAATATCTCTACTCTACCGTAACGGTTCCTGTCTGGCTTGCATCGAGATGGTTATGGTAACCGTATATTCCTGTCTCGTCAAATACAAGCTGAACAGATGAACTATCGCCAAATTCTCCAAGATTTATACGTGGATATATTTGATGAGTTGGATGATCGTCTGAGCTTACAGTCGCAGCTTTTCCGCTCTTATTAATCCAAATTACTCTTGATCCAGCTTTAACTGTTATATCTTTTGGTGTAAATCCACTTTCGTCCAGGCTGACGGTTATCGGCGGGTTTTCTTGTAAAATTTGTGCTGGGTTAGATTCTGTTTGGGGTTGCGTTCCCTGTTGATTGGACGTATTTCGTATTACAAGGAATGCGCCAACGACAACAACTAACCCTATGACTATTAATAAAATCTTATTCATATATTTTTCACCCCCCTTCTCTTATCAAGATAAATTTAGTATAACATATTAGGATTCTGGGAGTTGTTTTATTTCTTCAAGATTTTTTGTTGAATTAATCTTTTGGCCAATTTGCGCGAATCCCATATTGACGTTGGCGAATTGAGAGGAAGCGTTATTGATATGTTTGCCCAAGACTGCCATATTTTCTTCAATTTTAATGTAGTCTATTTGTAATGATCGAAGCATTTTGAATATCTCTTTTGATCTAAGTTCGATTTTTTTGCCTTCGAATGACAATAGAATTGTTTGAAGGTGGGTATATAGAGTGCTTGGAGAAACAACATAAACACGGAGTTTTTTTGCGTACTCCATTACATCCACCATATTGACAAGCTCATAATAAACAGATTCGCTTGGTAAATACATTAATGCGAAATCCATAGTGCCTTCATCCGGCAAAACATATTTTTTCGCAATCGAATTTATATGTTTTTTGACGTCTTTGGTAAAATCTTTCTGTAAAGCATAATAATCTTCGTTTTTCGTCTGACATTTTAGCATGCGTTGGAAATTTTCCATTGGAAATTTGGAATCGATTGGCAAAATTCCCGCGTCTGTTTTTATTGCCGCATCTACTCTTTCTCCGGACTTAAACTGATATTGTAGGAAGAAACTATTTTTTGGAAACATCTGAGATATTAAATCTTTAAGCACTTGCTCACCAATATTTCCTCTCAACTTTGGACTCTTAAGAAAATCTTGTAGGTCTTTCATGCTGCGTCCTATTTCACTCATTTGGCCAACCTCTTTCCCAACATCTTTTATTACAAGAGCGGCACGATCCAATCTTTCGTTCAATTGTTTTGAGTTTTCTTGTAAAGTCTTTATCATGCTGTTTGATGAAGAATGTAGGGTCTCGTTTAATGTTTTGTTAGTTAGTTCCAAAGAGGTCTGCATGCTCTTTATCCATTCTAAAAGAGTTTTGTTTTCATTTGAGTTTTTGAGCTCTGAAAGCTTTTTACTTAGAAAAAAAATAACTACTCCAAAACAGAGAAGAATTAATATAACGATAGGAAGCGGATTTTCCATGAAGTTTATTGTAGCATACCAGGCAACGATACTGCCATTTTATTTATTCACTTTTTTCCAGAAAATTTAATAGAAGGTTATCAACATTGTGCCCGGGACGAATTCGATAGAGAAAATATTTATTTCTTTGGTTAGCAATATTTCCATGAATTGTTGTGACAGCAGATGTAAATCCTGTTTCCTCTACCAATTTTGCTACGCTTTCGTCAAACTGTCCGTCTGGATACGCAAAGGAAACTATAGGGATATTCAATAATTTTTCAAGTTCTTTTTTACTTTCCTCAATTTCATATTTTGCCAAGTGGGAAGGCGCACCTTTCAAGCTAGCATGATTTACCGTATGAGCTCCTATTTCTACTAGTCCGCTTCTGGCAACTTCTTTCAGTTGCCAGGTAAACATATAGTTTGGTTTGTCCAGGAATCCCGAAACAATATACGCGACAGCTTTTGCTTGATATTTTTTAAGAATGGGGAATACATCTGTGTAAAAGTCTCTATAACCATCATCAAAAGAAAGAACAACTGGCTTTTGGGGAAGCTTTAACTTTCCGTCAAGCATATCTATAATATCTTTTGGTGTGACAAATGTATATCCGGCATTTTGCAAAGTAAAAACTTGTCTCTCAAAAATTGACGGGACAATATTTAGTGATTTTCTAATTGTGTCTCTTTCATCCGTGACATATTCAACATAATGGTAAATAAGAATTGGAGCAATAAAAGACTCAAGTGGGGTGGTAGAGATAGGAGCGATAGTAGGGACAATTCGTGAAGTTTCAGACGAAGCAAATATTAATTTTGGTATATTCTTAAGTTCCTTATAGTGTTGGAATCCTTCTATAAGGATTAGCGATAAGACCAAATAAATCAAAATAACTGCCTTCTTTTTTATTGATTTTTTAAACATAGATAATTTCGAATGGGGATTATATCAAATTTTACTTAAAATACAACTCTGGGTTGGCTGTGATCTTGCTCCAATGGAGCGGTTTGTAATTAAAGGATGCCGCGACTGCGATCATTGCACCATTGTCTGTACATAACCACTTTTCGGGAACGAAAAGTGGAATTTTGTCCGCCGACTTGGCGGATCGAATTTCGAATTTAAACCGGTCACGAAGTGATTGGTTTGCGGCAACGCCGCCCCCAAGAAGAATTGATTTGATGTTGTATTTTTGTGCTGCTTTTAAGGTTTTTGCAACTAGAACTTCAATAATTGCCTGCTGCGCAGAGGCTGCAAGGTCGGACCTTGTTTTATTGTCGAGTAGTTTTATTGTTTTAATTTCCCTAAGGACTGCTGCTTTTAAGCCCGAGAATGAAAAATCAAAATCGCGAGAATATATCATTGGCCTTGGAAAATTGAATGCTTTTGGATTCCCATTTAAAGCAGCTTTTTCAATAGAAGGACCTCCGGGATATGGGAGATTCAAGAGCCTTCCTATTTTATCAAAAGCCTCACCTGCTGCGTCATCTCTTGTTCCGCCAAGCCACTTAATTTTTCCATGTCCGTTCATTAGAATTAAATCTGTATGGCCTCCGGAGACTATTAAAGCGAGCGCGGGAAATTGGATAGTTTTTAATTTCGAATTTTCGCGAACGAAATTTGCATATGTGTGGCCTAAGAGGTGATTGGTTGGAATGATTGGCTTTTCCCAAACATAAGACAAAGTTTTTGCTGTTTCGACTCCAACTAAAAGAGATCCAAGAAGTCCTGGGCCGACGGTTACAGCAATAGCATCAATTTGCGGACGGTAGATGGTTGAGGATTGATGATAGAGCTTTGAAGATGGAGGGTAGAGGTTGGAATCCGTCAAGGCCTGTTTTATTACCGGGACTATATACTTCAATTGCTCGCGGGCTGCTATTTCGGGAACAATTCCGCCTGTTTTTGAATGAAGGGGAAGAGACGTTGCGACAAAATTTGAAAGTAGTCTTGCGTTTTGGGAATTTTTCCCTTTTTCAACTAATCCTACCGAGGTCTCATCGCAACTTGTCTCTATTCCCAATATTACCATTACAAATTTTGCAAAATTACTTTGTCGCCCTTTTTAAAGCTATATTCTTCGGCAAGCCCTGCATTTATTTCAATAACTTTGTCCGATGGTTCATCGGGGCGGTAGATAACTAAAGTTTCAGCTGCATCTTGTGGGGGCTTAGCTTTACTAAAAATTGTAACAATTTTGTCGTTGTTGATATAAATAATATCAATTGGAATTTTCATATTTCTCATCCAGAAAGAATAATAGCCGGGAGATTCGAATAAGAAAAGCATTCCCTTATTTTTCGGAAGTTCTGAAGTTTCCGATAAACCTATTTCCATCTCTTTTGGCGTTTTTGCCACAATAAGTTCAAAAGTATTGTTATTTATAGTAGCCATGGGATCTTTGTTAGTTTGCACAAGATTCTGTGTCTTAAGATAATTCTGTGTTGTAACAGCTCCTATAACTACGATAATCAATATTACAAAAGCTATAAGTATTTTTTTCATAACCTTTTTTCTGCGATCAAATTTGCCAATCGTGTGGATGAATACTTATTTATCCTTTTTATAACATACTCAACCTTTCCATTTATGAGTTTTGCTTGCCTAATTTTATGCACAACCTTGGGGTCAGGATAGGTTGTTGCAATGACGTTTGGCGATATTTGGACAATAATTCTATCATAAATTTCATTACTTGTCATTTTTTTTAATAAAATTACGAAATTCACGCTTTGGATGGCAGAAAGAATTATCGCACGTTCTGTCTGAGAGTTGATCGGTCGATTTTTACCTTTTATCTTTCTTGATCTTTCGTCTTCTTCAAGAAGCACAAACAGATAATCTCCTAATTGTTTTGCTTTTTCTAAAAAAGTAATGTGTCCAACATGCAATATATCAAAAAAACCACCAACCAATACTATAGTCTTATTTTGATTTCTTAACTTTTTCGATATTTTAATGGCGTCTTTGATATTTAAGATCTTTTCCATAATTTAAAATTTAAAATTTTAAATTTTTAATGAGTTTTCAAATATTAATTCCGACGTTAGATTTCATTTCAAATTTTAAACTTCAAATTGAAAATTAGTTCTCTTTGGTTCCCCTAAGGAATACAGCCTGCCAGGGGGAATAATTAGAAATGAATTTATCTGATATAATTTCTTTTCCGTTTTTGTGAACAAGTCTTGTGAAGGATACGCGCGATCCTTCTGCTTTAAAGTCTATTTGTTTCACAGTTCCTTTTGGGAGGTTAGGGTCGTCTTGATATCTGTCCTCTGGTGGAGGGATTATGTTGGTAATAACAGGTTTACTTATTTCAACCGTCCTTCCGTCTTTTGTGCCGTAAAGGAAAATTGAAAGTTGCTGCAAGTTTTCATCTACAAGTGTTTGTATAAGAACGTAGTTACCGGTATCATTTTTAAATTTTAGGTCAACGCTTGGCACATATATAGTTGCGTCAAGTCCGGGCGGACTGTCTAATTCGTAATAACCAACCCTGTATGAGTGGGCATTCCTTTCAGTAATAGGAAGCCCGGCGTCTAGGATAGATCGGAAGAATGTGGTTGAAACCTGACATACTCCGCCACCGTCGCCAAGAATTGTTTTTCCGCCCTGTATGATATAAGCTTGTTTGTATCCTGTAAACGCAGAAACATCGCCCAACGCCTTGTCGAACGAAAATTCTTCACCGGGGGCAATTAGCACTCCATTTATTTTAGAGGCAGCAAGCGTTATATTAAAGATTCTGCTTTGGATAGAATGACTAAATAGAGAAGTTCCTGTTCCGATAAGCTCTTTTATTCCCAAATTGTTAATCTTATCTGTAGTTATTTTTGGTTTTATAATTTTAATAGGAATACGGATACTTATATTTTTAGGAGCATTTTTGGGACTCTTTGTCGATAACAATAATGTTGTGAATTGTGAATCCAAACTTTTTTTTATTGCGTCTATATCTATCATTTGACCATCAGAAGAAACTCTAAATGTGGTCACTTTGCCATTTTCAAACGTAAATAAGGCATCGGTCGGATCCTTATTTATACTTTTGATAAAGGGAGAAAGTATTTCAATTAATTTCTCTTCCGAATAATGATAAGAAGGTTCAAGTTTTAGGGAGCCAATGTATGCCTGGGTAACAAGACTTATATTTGAAAAAAAATTGTCTCCCCTTCCAATGCTTATTGCTTGTTGGGCAATGAGATCCCCGTTGTAGCCATAATTCAAGTCTTTTGCGGATACAGTTGCAATATTCATATCATCCAAGAATGTAAATTGCGTATTGTTAATTTGAGTATTTTTTTGCGAAAAGAGATCTTTCACCTGTTGTTCTGTCTTTCCGCTTAGGTCAATGTTGCCAACCGTGATACCGGGATAGACAAGATTGGAATTCACTTTTCTAAATATTATAAATGTGAAACCTACGAACAAAAACAATCCCAGCATTCCTCCAGCCGAGAACCAAAAAAGTACCTTTAGGGTCTTTTTCAGATTTTTTTTATCGATAAGTGAGCCTATCATTGATATGGTTTGTATTTAGTATTATACTAGATTCAGATATGGATGAAAACGTACTTTACAAACCGCCAATTCCCGAACAGAAATCTGAAGAGACTCTACCTTCTAAGGAAGTAGGTTTTCGTGAGACTCCTCCCCCATCCTCCCCGATTCCAATTGCAAAAATCCTTAAGATCTTATTGGGATTATTCGTTATTGTTTTGGTTGGTTTTTTGATTTTTGGGTTTTTTATACCCAAGTTTTTTACCGGGCTTAAAAGCGATAGAATTGAAATCACGTATTGGGGATTGGAGAGAGAGCCAGAGGTACTAAGCACAATAATTTCTGACTTTGAGGCAAAATATCCTCAGATTAAGATAAATTATATAAAGCAAGATATAGGTCAATATAGGGAAAGGCTTATAGCGCGAATAGATAATGGGACAGGACCAGATATTTTTAGATTTCACAATACATGGGTTCCCATGATATCAGCTGTTCTCTTGCCTGTTCCAGAAAACGCTGTATCCAGGGAAGATTTTTCCAGAAATTTTTATCCTGTTATTAAAGAAGACCTTGTAGTACAGGGCGCAATTTATGGAATTCCTTTAGGAATAGATACGTTAAGTCTTTATGTAAATAAAGATCTTTTTAGCGCTTCAGGATTAAATGTTCCTACGACTTGGGTAGATTTCGTGAATTATTCAAGAGCACTTACTGTTAAAGATGAAGATAACAAGATAAAAACAGCAGGGGCAGCTATGGGGATATCAAATAATATTGACTATGCTTCGGATATAGTCTCGATGTTAATGGCTCAGAATGGAGTTGACTTGAAAAATATCTCAGGAAATCTTCCGGCTGCCGCCGATGCATTGAACTTTTATGTTTCTTTTGCGGTAACGCCTGGCAATGTTTGGGATGAGACGCTTGATGAATCGCTTAGGGCTTTTGCAAATGGATCATTAGCAATGTATTTTGGTTATGCTAGAGATTATTCTCAAATTAAGGCTATAAATCCAGATCTTCTATTTGAGATTCATCCTGTTCCTATCCTTTCGGATCGCAATAAAACTATCGCAAGCTATTGGGTAGAAGGCGTATCCTCTAAAACAAAGCATCAGAAAGAAGCGTTTATTTTTCTAAGATACCTTTCTGACAGAGAAACGGAACTAAAATTATTTGCAGAAGAAGCAAAAACTATGGGCATTGGAGAACCATATGCAAGAAGAGATCTTGCGGAAAGTCTCAAAAATAACTCCAAAGTCTATCCATTTTTAGAAGGAGCTAAAAATGCTGTTTCCTCATATTTCGTAGATGGAACATTTGATGATGGCATAAATACCAAGATGAACAGCCGTCTTTACTCAGCGATTGAGGTAGTTCTTAAAGGAACATCTCCTGAGTCAGCCGCGGAAACATTCTCAGCTGGATTCTCCCAAGTTCTCCAAGAATACCCAATGCCTAAATAACTATAGGGCTTGACAATATGGATTTTCATGGTAAAATTGTTTTACAATCTAAAATAAAAGCGTTTGAGTCTACAGCAGTAGACAAGCTGCATGGGGTGAAGGCTTTGCTTTACCATGACGGAAGTCTAACCGTAATTAGGACAAAGCGTGTCGGCAACGGAGCGCTAGAATAATGAGCGTTAGCTTATAAGTCTGTTGTCCACCGAAAGGTGGATTTTTATAAGCTTTCGAAAGCAAGGTGGTACCACGGGAATTCCCGTCCTTGAGTTTCTGAAAAATTGGAACTCAGAGACGGGTTTTTTTTGTTGGAAAGGATTTAAAATTATGAATAAAGAAATAAAATATGAGGTTTGTACACCAATTAATGAGGATGTATTTAATGTTGTTATGCCAACTTCGATAAATGTCAATTGGGCAGAAACAATTTCCGAATGGACAGCTAAATCTGGCGTAATGCTTCCAAAATCTAAAGAGGAGATTATTTCTTTTTTCGAAGAAGGACATTCAGTAGTAGTTGTAGATAATAAGGGCAGTCTAGTAAGCCACGCAGCGGCGACATTTATTTATAGTGACGGTAGCATTGAAGTGGGTGCTATATATACAGTAGATAATCAGAGGGGAAAAGGTGTTGCCACAAAAGCGGTAATTGCGCTTTTAGATCTTTTGAAACGTAGATATCCAGAAAGAATGATCTTTGCTTTAGCTAATTCAAATAGCGCCCCCTTATTTAAAAAATTGGGCGCTACTGAGATGGAGACTACAGAGTTAAGTAAGGAGGTTTGGGAACCGTGCAAACAGTGCCCTAAAAATCCACTACTTAAAGACATGAAGTATAAGATTTTTAGTTGTTGTGACACTCCATATAACTTAACAAATATTTAATATGAAACACATATCTATCCTGAGAGAATTGTTAAAAATTGAATCCGTTTCTGGTAAAGAATTTCACATATTGGATTATATTTTTAAGAAGATTAAGGCATTAGGCTTAAGAGCTTTTTTCGTACAAGGAAATCTTGTAGTAAAGATTAACGGAAGGGATTCTTCAAAGGCTTTAATATTTAACGCACATGTAGATACGGTGAGCCCTGGGAATGTAAGCATATGGGAATATCCTCCTTTTGAGGGATCATTTATAGACAATAAAATGTATGGACTTGGCGCAAGCGATGAAAAAGCAACAATTGCAGCTTTTCTTATTCTGGCAGATGTATTTAGATCTACTGTTCCATCTTGTGATATATGGTTGAGTTTTGTAGTCAAAGAGGAAGTTGATGGTACAGGATCAAAAAGATTTTTGCAATGGTTTTCTAAAAATGAAAAGAAAAAATATAAAACTATTGCTGGTATTTTGGGTGAACCGACAGGATTAAAACAGATTGAGATTGCTCATAAGGGTAATATATTTATTAAAATTAAGATTATAGGGGATAGTGGGCATGCTTCAAATCCTACAAAAATTAAAAACCATGCTGTACTTAAAATGTATGATTTTGCAAAGAAATTGGAAAATTTAGGAAGAGAATGGGGCATAAAGTATTCAGATAAGTTATTAGGTAGTCCAACAATTGGGATTATAACCTCAATTTCAGCGGGAAATACGGAGAGTCCAAATAAATTCCCAGATTCGTGTATAGCAACGTTTGACATCAGGACAACTCCCAGACTTCATAAGATTGCATTGAAAGAAATAAAAGATTTAGATAAGCATGCAAAAATAGAATATATTTATTCTCCTGTTCCTTACGGCTATACTAATAAATCAGAAAAAATAGTAAGGATCGTACAAGGAATTACAGGAGCACAAATAGCTATATCTCAGTCGTCAAATGATTTATATTTCTTTACCAGAGCCAATATTCCTGCAGTAGTTTTTGGCCCTGGAGAAAAAGATTATATTCATAAACAAAATGAATATTGTTATGCAGATAAGATATTGCAGTGTATAAATTTTTATAAGAAGATTGTAGAGGATTTTTGAACTAGGATTACTATATTTCTAAAATCATTACATTACTTTATAGTATAATCTGTGGTTAGAAGAATGAAATATAATTTGGTGGTTTGTGGGGGGACGTTTGATCATTTTCATAAAGGGCATGAAGAATTTTTAAGATTTTCGCTCTCTCATGGAAATAATCTTATTATTGGTTTAACAAGCGATGAATACGTTAGAAAGTCAAAAGTCAAAGATCAAAAGTCAAAACTTATAGAATTATATGAAGAGAGAAAAATTTCTCTCTTAAACTTCTTAAAACAGGAAAGGATTCTAGATAGGGTAAAAATAGTAAAAATAGAGGATGTTTTTGGACCAACGCTTGATAAAAGTTTACAAATAGATGCAATTGTTGTATCCAAAAATACAGTTCCTGGTGCAGAACTAATCAATTCTAAAAGAAAAGAACTAGGACTTAAAGAAATTGAGGTTCTTATTGCCCCATCGGTTAGGGGAGAGGATGGAAAGCTTATATCTTCAAGACAAATTAGAGATGGAGAAATCGATACGGATGGAAAAACTTTTATCAATCCAGCATTTCTCAGAAAGCCATTATTTCTTCCTAAGGACTTGAGGTATGCTCTTAAAAAACCATTTGGAAATTTAATCTATGATCTTTCGAAATATCAGAGCCAATTCAAGCTAGATTTAGTTGCGACAGTTGGAGATGTAACTACAAAAAAGTTTAATGATTTAAAGATAATACATAAGATTTCCGTTATAGATTTTAATGTTGGAAGAAAAAAAATATTTTCAAAACTGGATGAATTGGACTTCCCAGACTTAACTTCTAAAAGTATAATATTTAAAATCAAAAATCCTCCTAGTAACATTACGCCTTTGCTCTTTAAAGCTTGCCAGAAGGCATGGGGGAAGAATAATGAGCTTATTATTTTAATTGATGGAGAAGAAGATCTAGCGGTTTTGCCACTTGTTTTGACTGCCCCTTTGGGGACAAATATTTTTTATGGGCAGCCGAATGAAGGAGTTGTAAGGGTTGAAGTTACAGAAGAATGTAAGGGAAGGGCTTACGATTTGGTAAGTAGGTTCAAAGTGTTGTCTTGAATGCAGGTAATACTAGAGGGCATTGACAAGTAGGCTAATTTGCTATATATTTGCGGTACTCACCTCCTTTTAACAACAGGAGGCTTTATTTTATTAGTTTGAAATGGATAAAAATAAGAAAATATATTTGACGAAAGAAGGCTTAGCTGAGCTAAAAAAAGAGTACGACGAGCTTGTGAATAAAAAAAGACCAGATGTCTTAACAAGGGTTACCCAGGCCCGGAACATGGGAGATTTGTCGGAGAACGCGGAGTACGTTTCCGCAAGAGAGGAATTGACCTTTATAGACGGTAGAATTGATGAGCTTGAAATTTTGTTAAAACAGGCTGTTGTGATAAGAGATAGTAAAACATCAAATCATGCTGTAAAATTGGGCTCAACAGTAACTTTAAAAGTTGATGGTAATGAAGAAGTTTTTACTCTCGTTGGGGAATGGGAGGCAGACCCAATAAATAAAAAAATTTCCCACGAGTCTCCTCTTGGAAAAGTTTTAATTGGCAAAAAAGTTGGGGAAAAAGTTCAAGTCGAAGCCCCTGCTGGAAAGCTAATTTACACTATTGCTAGCGTCAAATAATTTAGTTAAATAAGGATCTAATTATAGAAAAAGCATTATTGGCATCTTTATCTTCAAATACAAGAGTAAATTCAGAAATAGTAGAAATAATCTCAATAATATTTACGCCTTCCCAAGCAAGCGACTTTAAGAAAAAATAAAAGATTCCGGGAGTAAAAGTTGCTTCTGTTGGAAGTCTAATCGTGATTAAGGAAAGGCCGTGAAATTCAGACACTATAGTTTTATCTTTTAGTCGTTTCTTGATATCTGTATAAAGATTTCTACTTGCAACAATAGTTGTTTCCAACGCCCCTTCAGTCAAAGAAAAAAAATACTCTCTTTTTAATCCAGATAGCTCTAGTTGATTAGCATATTTATTGATTAAGTTTTTGGAATGATTTATGTTGATGATCATTAAATTTGATCTCATTATCATTTCTGGTGAATCTTTGAAAATATTTTTATAACTAAAGCTTGGTTTAGGAGTTTCTAGAAGTCGATTTATAGCCATAATAATGGCTGATTTACTCGTTTTTTTAATCAACATCTCTTCAAGCTCTGGTTTTATATAAAGAGCAAGCGCTGAGATATTAATAATTCCTTTTTCAAGAGCTTCCTGTAAATATCGCGATCGCTTTATAATTTTTTGTGTACCCTCACTGACGGTAATCATGTTAAAATTTTAACATAACCAATTGATTTTATCAATTTTTATATTTAATTGACATTAAGAACAGTTTTGTTACAATTTGAAAAAGTATGGATAGCTCTCTTTTCTATAAAAAGCTAGAAAAAATTACAGCATCGGGAATTTCCCCTCGAGTAATACAATCTGGTCAAGGAGCATATCTAGTTATTAAAGGCAAAAAACAATTAAATTTTTGCTCCAGTCATTATTTAGGTTTAGCCGTAGATCATAGACTCAAGAAAGCAGCTATAAGTGCTATAGATAAATATGGAATCGGAACAGGATATCGAACCCTTGCTGGTACACATACTCTTCATTTAGAACTTGAAAAAGCGATTGCTAAATTTAAAAAAACAGAAGCTGCAGTTGTTCTTTCCAGTGCCTATATGGCTAATTGCGCTGCTATTCAAACAATTTTAGGTAAAGAAGACATTGTTGTTTCTGACGAACTGAATCACGCTTCAATAATTGACGCTGTGAAGCTTTCGCAAGTCAAAAATAAATTTATTTACAAACATGTTGATACAAAAAGTTTGGAAGATCAGTTAAAACAAGCTTCAAAATTGGCTTTAACGCCAAAATCAGATGGAGAAAAACCAATTATTTTAATAATAACAGATGGAGTATTTTCTATGGATGGGGATTTGGCGCCACTTCCCGAAATTGTTAAACTTGCTAAAAAATATAATGCTCTAACTATGGTTGATGATGCTCATGGTGAAGGAGTTTTGGGCAAAGGAGGCAGAGGAATTGTTGATCATTTTGGACTTTTAGGACAAGTAGATATTGAAGTTGGAAGTCTTTCAAAAGCATTTTCCGTAACAGGTGGGTTTATTGCAGGAAAGAAAGTATTAATTGAATTTTATAATCAAAAAGCAAGACAAAGGCTTTTTTCGATTGCTTTAACAATTCCTGATGCGGCAGCTGCTTTGGAGGCTGTTAATATTCTTCAGAAATCAGATACTGTGGTTAAAAAGTTATGGGATAATGTGAATTATTTAAAATCAGAATTTAAGAAATTGGGTTTTGATATTGGGAAAAGTGAAACACCAATTATTCCAATTATGCTGCATGATGAAAACCTGGCTATTAATTTCAGTACAAAACTTTTTGAACTTGGAGTCTTTGCAACACCAATTAAATTTCCTATGGTTTCTAAAGGCAAAGCAAGAATTCGTGTGATTCCATCAGCGTCTCATTCAAAAGAAGATTTAGATCTTGGCATAAAAGCATTTGAAAAAATAGGACGAAAGCTGAATGTGATATAATAATTTATTATGGCAGAAATAGAAAATAAAATTCTGGTAACCGGAGCATTCGGACAAATTGGATCAGAATTAGTTCCTGCGCTTCAGCAAAAACATGGTAAAGATAATGTCGTTGCAATGGGACACAGGAATATTCCTTCCCGTTTTGATGGAATTCTTGAAAAAGCAGATCCTAGAAATATATCAGATATTGAAAAAATCATAAAAGATCATAATATACTTACAATTTATCACCTTGTTTCTCTTCTTTCCGTAACAGGAGAAAAAGACCCTGGATTAACTTGGGATATTAACATGAATGGTCTTATCAATATTCTTGATCTTGCTGTTAAATATCAGAACAGAGTATTTTGGCCAAGCTCAATAGCGGCATTTGGCCCTACAACTCCGCAGGACAACACTGCGCAAAAAACAGTTCTGGAGCCAACTACAATGTATGGAGCAACCAAAGTAGCAGGAGAAAACCTGTGCAGATATTATTTTATTACGTACGGTTTGGATATAAGATCTATAAGATACCCAGGATTGATTAGCTGGAAAGCAGAACCCGGAGGAGGAACTACGGATTATGCTGTAGCTATTTTTTATGACGGATTAAGAAAGGGAGAATATAACTGTTTTGTTAGGAAAGATACAGTTTTGCCTATGATGTATATGGATGATGCAATTCGCGGGACAGTTGAGCTTATGGATGCTGATTTAGATGTTGCTAAAAGAAGAGAGGCAAGAGATTGGGATAGCTATAATTTAGCCGCAATTAGTTTTCAAGCTCAGGAGCTTGCAGAAGAACTAAAAAAACACATTCCGAATCTTAAGGTTGAATATAATCCAGATCACAGACAAGCAATTGCTGATTCCTGGCCTAACTCAATTGACGATTCGTTAGCAAGAAGTGAGTGGGGATGGAAACATGAATTTGATCTTCCCAAGATGACAAAAGTCATGGTTGACAACCTCAGGAAAAATTCGATATAAAATAAACCGCACGTAATCTCTAACATATTTATTAATATTTGTGTGGAATTTAGGTTTACAGTATACTATCCAATATGAAGGATGCGGATTTTAGGAAGGTTCGTTTGGAGAAACTTGAAAAAATAAAAGCATCGGGTTGGAATCCATATGCCTCCTCTTTTGATAAAAAGCGAACAATTGATGATTGTTTAAAAAGCGAGGGAAAAATCGTTAAAACAGCCGGGAGAGTTTTTTCGTATAGGGAGCATGGAAATATTGCCTTTGCGGATCTTAAAGATGAGACAGGAAAAATACAACTATTCTTCCAGAAAAAACTTTTAGGAGAAAATCAATATAAAAATCTTAAACTTTTGGATATAGGAGATTTTGTTGGAGTTGAGGGAGAAGTTGTCAAAACAACTGCCGGTGAAATTTCTATTGCGCCAACTTCTTATACGCTTCTTAGTAAATCATTATTACCACTCCCAAGTGAATGGTTTGGTCTAAAAGATGTAGAAACACGTTTTAGGCAAAGATATCTTGATCTTCTTCTTAATCCAGAAATCCGTCAGAGATTTAATATTAGAACTAAAATGGTAAGCGGAGTTAGAGAGTATTTGGATAATTTGGGATTTTGGGAAGTTGAGACCCCAACATTACAACCTTTGTATGGAGGAGCAAATGCCAAGCCTTTTAAAACTCATGTAAATGCACTAGATCGGGATTTTTATTTGAGAATAGCAGATGAACTTTATCTTAAGCGGCTTATTGTTGGTGGGTATGAAAGAGTATATGAAATTTGCAAAGATTTTAGAAATGAAGGAATAGATAATTCTCACTTCCCTGAATTTACAATGATCGAATGGTATGAAGCATATGCTGATTATCAAAAGGTAATGGATGTTGCTGAAGGAATGCTTAAGCATTTAGCAAAAAAACTTTTCGGACATACAACTCTTCAGATTGATAACAAGAAAATAGATATTGGAAAAAAATGGCCAAGAATAGAAATGTCCGTGATTCTAAAAGAAAAATTGGGTTTGGATATAGATAAAGAAACTGGGGAGAGTTTAACTGTCTATGCTAGAAAACATTGCAAGGAAATGCAATTAGTTGGGGGAGAAACAAAAGGACAGCTTATCTTTGCGATTTTTGAACATTTGATTCCCAAGAAAATACAGGAACCAACATGGATTATAGATTATCCGCAAGATGTAAGTCCACTGTCGAAAGCGCATAGAGACAAAATTGGATGGGTAGAGAGGTTTGAGGGGTATATTGGCGGTAAGGAAATTTGTGATGGATGGTCAGAGCTCACCGATCCAATGGAGCAAAGAGCAAGATTTACAAAAGATACTGAAATCGCAAGAAAAGATAAAGAAGAGGGTCAGCATGTGGATGAGGATTTTTTGACTGCCATGGAATATGGAATGCCGCCTCTTGGAGGAATAGGAATAGGAATAGATAGGCTAGCTATGTTTTTCACAAACACATGGGTGATAAAAGAAGTAATGCTTTTTCCAGCTCTTCGTCCAGAGGGAAAATAATGAAAAGGCTTCTTATTGCTACTACTAACCCTGGGAAACTGAGGGAGTATAGAGAATTTTTGTCTGATTTAAACTTAAAATTACTATCGCTTAGTGATGTAGGCATTACCGATGATATAGAGGAAACTGGAAAAACATATAAAGAAAATTCTCAAAAGAAGGCGTTGTTTTATGCGAAAAGAAGTGGATCACCAGCGATATCCGACGATGGGGGAATAGAAATATCAGCCTTGAACAATGAGCCAGGGATTAAAAGCCGAAGATGGCTTGGGTATAACTCAACAGACGAAGGTTTGATTAAGCACATGATGAAGGTTTCAAAACAACTTCCAGAGAATAATAGGAATGCTGTTTTTAAATTGGTTGTTTCTTTAGCATTGCCAAATGGTAAAGTATATGCTAGCGAAGGAAGAGTTGAAGGAATAATTGCAAAAGACCCACACATGAAGCTTCTGCATGGCTATCCATACCGATCGTTTTTTTATCTTCCAGATATTCAAAAATATTATCACGAAAGCGAGTTGACCAGAGATGAAATGAGGAAGTATAATCATAGATATAAAGCAATTCAGAAATTAAAACCAATTATTATAAAAGAATTAATTGACTAACGAATTAGCGGGTTAACGTAAGAAAATTCGTTAATTCTTTAACTCGTTAATTAAATAATTGAAGCAGTATGTTAGATATAAAATTTATTAGGGAAAATCCACAAGTTGTTCAAAATGCTGCAAAAAATAAAGGGGTAGATGTTGATATTAATTACCTTCTTGAAATAGATTCCAAATACAGAGAACTTTCTTTGGCTGTTCAAAAACTTAGAGAAGAAAGGAATGCATTAACATCTGGAATAAAGGGTAAGCCAGCTAGTGAACAAATCGAAAAAGGCAAAGTCTTAAAAGAAAGACTTGAGAAAGAAGAACACGCATTAAATTCAGTTCAGGAAGAGCTTAACGAATGGTTATTAAAAATTCCAAATATTCCGGCAGATGATGTTCCAATCGGGAAAGATGAGACGGGGAATAAAGAGATAAGGAAAATAGGCGGTATCCCCAGGTTTTCATTTAAAGCCAAATCCCATGATGAGCTGGCTCTGTCTTTGGATTTATACGATACAAAACATGCAACAAAGATTGCCGGCACACGCGGGTATTTTCTTAAGAACGAATTGGTTCTTCTTGAGCAGGGAGTACTGCAGCTCGCATTAGAGTTTATGATTAAGCAAGGTTTTACTCCCATGACTGTTCCTTGGATTGTTAATAAAGATGCATTGTGGGGAACAGGATATTTCCCATGGGGGATTGAAGATCATTATACGACTCAAGATGGACAGGGTTTGATCGGCACGTCAGAAGTTTCACTAACCGCATATCATCAAGGCGAAGTTCTGAATGAGAAAGACCTGCCGATAAAACTTGTTGGTATATCGCCATGTTTTAGACGAGAGGTAGGAAGTTATGGTAAGGATACAAAAGGATTTATTAGGGTTCATCAATTTAACAAAGTTGAACAAGTAGTTTTATCTGTGGCAGATGAACAAAACTCGCGAGAATGGCATGAAAAAATGTTGGAGTATTCAGAGAAAATTCTTCAGGACTTAAAACTTCCTTATAGAGTAATGTTAATGTGCACTGGAGATATGGGAGCAGGGCAACGAAAAAAATATGATATTGAAACATGGTTTCCGTCACAAAATAAATATCGGGAAACACATTCTGCGAGTTATTTCAACGACTTTCAGGCCCGGCGTTTAAATATAAGATATAGAACTAAAAACGGCAACACAAAGTATGTATATACTCTTAATAATACTGTAATTGCAACCCCGAGGATTCTTGCGGCGATACTCGAAAACTATCAGGAAATCGATGGATCTGTAATAATCCCAAAAGTTCTACGAAAATATTTTAATAATTTTGATAAAATTTCTCCAAAAAAACAATAGTTTGGCTTCCATTTTTCTTCCTTATTTAAAGACCTAAACTGTCATTTTTGAAGCAGAGTATTTTACTTGACAAATATTGCAAAATCATCAACTATTTAAATGGTATTATTTTTTTTGGCGAAAGGGGGTGAAAAATAAAATGGCGAAGAAAAAAAAGAGAAAGAAGAGATAATTGGTAAGCTATTTGGAGCGTTACCAATTGATCAGTTGGTAATCCCCCACCGTACGGTGGGGGATTTTTTATGGTAAAATTACAGTAACATGTTTAATTTAATTACCAAATTTTTTGATTCAAACGAAAAAGAGATAAACAAACTTAGACCAAAAGTTGAGGAAATTAATTCTCTTGAAGAAAAAACAAAAAAACTAAAAGACAAAGATTTTCCTAAAAAGACAAAATTCTTCAAAGAAGAATTATCGAACGGAACACCATTGGATGCTATATTGCCAGAGGCTTTTGCTCTTGTTCGAGAAGCCGCAAGAAGAACAATTGGGCAGCGTCACTTCGATGTCCAGCTTATGGCGGGGATAACTCTTGCAAATGGAAAAATTGCGGAGCAAAAAACAGGAGAAGGAAAAACACTTTCTGCTATTCCCGCATTATATCTTCACAGTCTGACAGGTAAAAGTGTGCATTTGGTAACAGTGAATGACTATCTTGCAAGACGCGACGCGGGATGGATGGGACCAGTATTTAATTTTCTAGGAGTTACAGTTTCATCAATCATTAATGAGCAGTCTTTCATTTTTGATCCCCAATTTGCAAATAAAGACTCTATGGATTTTAGACTTTCTCATTTAAGGCAGGTGACAAGACGTGAAGCATACAGGGCAGATGTTGTATATGGGATAAATTCGGAGTTTGGTTTTGATTATTTAAGGGATAATATGGCTCAGGACATAGAAGAAACGGTTCAGCGCGGCTATTATTATGCGGTGGTAGATGAGGTGGACTCGGTTCTAATTGATGAAGCACGAACTCCACACATAATTTCGGCTCCAGACGAATCCCCGGCTCAGAAATATTATGAATATGCAGCACTCATTGACAAATTAAATCCAGATATAGATTACAAAGTTGATGAGAAACTAAGGACTGCACATCTGACAGATCATGGAATTGGTAAGATCGAGAGACTATACGGAATTAGCAATATTTACGAGAAAGATTTCAATACGGTTTATCATTTGGAAGCAGCCCTAAAAGCACGAACGTTATTCAAAAAGGAAAAAGATTATATTGTCAAAGATAATCAGGTTATTTTAGTTGATGAGTTTACCGGTAGGTTAATGATGGGAAGAAGATTGTCAGAAGGTTTACATCAGGCAATTGAAGCAAAGGAGCAAGTGCCAATCCAAAGAGAATCAAAGACTTTGGCAACTGTATCGCTTCAGAATTATTTCAGGATGTACGAGCGTTTGTCAGGAATGACTGGTACTGCGGTGACAGAAGCGCAAGAATTCCATAAGATTTATAACTTAAGTGTAGTTGTCATTCCAACAAATAAAGATATGATTCGGGAAGACAACCAGGACTTGGTTTATAAAACAGGTCGGGCGAAGTTGTCCGCGGTCGCAAATGAAATAGAAAAAGCATATAAGAAAGGACAACCTGTTTTGGTCGGAACAACCTCAATTGAGAAAAATGAACTTATTTCGGAGCTTCTAAGACGAAGAGGAATAAAACATGAAGTTTTAAATGCTAAAAATCATGAGCAAGAAGCAAGGATAATCTCGATGGCTGGAGAGGAAAAAGCAGTCACAGTTGCGACAAATATGGCTGGCCGGGGAGTAGACATTATTTTAGGAGGAGACACCCCAAAATCTAAAGATGGTTCTGCAAAGCAGAATTCTCCTGAATGGAGAGCATGGGAGAAAGAGCATGATAAAGTTGTGAAGTTAGGAGGATTATATGTTATAGGTACGGAGAGACATGAATCTCGAAGAATAGATAACCAGCTTCGAGGACGAAGCGGTCGCCAAGGAGATCCGGGGGCTTCCCGTTTTTTTGTATCTTTAGATGATGAGATAATGCGTCTTTTTGGAGGAGATAAAATATCTGGTGTCATGACAAGATTTAATATGCCTGAAGATGTGCCCCTGCAGCACATGATCGTCTCCAAAGCCATAGAGCAGGCTCAAACTAAAGTTGAAGGATTTAATTTTGATATCAGGAAACATCTCGTTGACTATGATGATGTACTGAATAAGCAAAGGGAAATAATATACAAAAGAAGAAGAAGGATTTTGGAAGTAAGTACGGATGGGTCTTTGGAAAGCGAAGTGATTGAAAAAATTGACGCGAGCATTGCAAATATAGTCAATATTCGTTTGAATGAAATTTATGACGATAAAACGTCAAGTACTAAAAAAATAATTGATGATTTTACAACCATTGTCCCTTTTGATGAGGCCTCGAAAGAGCAATTGATTAAGCAAGTTGAAATCTCAAATTTAACCCAGGAAAAGATAGATTTTCTAACGAAAATTTCTCACGATATTTATGATGGGCGGAAAAAACAAATTGGAAAAGAACTCATGAGTAGAATTGAGAGGTTTGTTATGCTGTCAGTTATCGATAGTCTGTGGACTGATCATTTGGATGCAGTCGAAAACCTGCGAGGCGGGATTGGACTTCGGGGCTATGGACAAAGAGATCCGTTGGTTGAATATAAAAATGAAGCATACAAAATGTTCGAACAACTAATTAGCGGGATCGATGATGCTATAGTACATAGAATTTACAAGATTCAAGTACAAGAAACACCAGCGATGCCAACGCACCGGCATCTTACAGCCAGACCCGCAGGAGCAGATGTTGGAATATCAGAAACTTCAAACAATCAAAAAACAAATAGCGCAAAACATGCGACAGGCGACATGAATATTACAAGAAAAAAATTGGGAAGAAATGATCCTTGCTGGTGCGGAAGCGGAAAAAAATACAAGCGATGCCACTATCCGAATTGAAATCATAAATTGACAACTTTTTAGCATAGTATTAGTATGTTTTCATGAAAGAGATAAGAGGAGGTGAATTTAATCCCAATGAACAATCATTTAATGGAAGCCTAGAAAATCTAAAAGGAGCGCTAGCGAAACCTATTCATGAATTCCGCACTTCGCTTCAGGAACAAGCTCGTAATTTGCATGAGGAAGCAGAGATAAAAACAACAGGTTTTTTTAGGAGAAAAAAATCCTTATTGGTAAAATGGTCTTCACGTGACTATGAATTAGGTTTGAGTTATAGCTCAATTTTAAAAATGCCATATCCCCAACCCATCGATGAGAGTACGCCCTTAGAATCTATTCGGATAAGTTCTTATGAATCAAATGTTAAGTCATCTGGAGATTCTGATGCCAAACCAGTTGGAATTCTTTCCAAATTTAATAATGATGGAATACGTTTACAAATAATGTGGAGAGAAGACATGCCTTCAATTCTAGAAAAAATATTGAGTAGAAATAATGCCCTTTTAGGTCTTATTGAAAAATTAAATAATAACGGAATCTATAGTAGATCTGCCTCTCGAGAATCTAATTTTTGGGGCGGAGGGAACAAAAGGACAATGGGGGTTTTTATTTCGGAAAAATCAGCAGGAATATATTTTATATCCAACGCTAAAACTCATTCTTATGATCATACCCCAATATATTTTTTAGATGAGGAAGTTGAAGAATTTATATATGATTATAGTGATTTTGATAAATCTCCAGGTACTCCCGATAAATTTTCTATGGCGGAATTTGAGCAAGTTACTCGGGATTTGCTCGGAGTGGCTACTTATGCAACCAAGCCTACTTCGGCTTAAGCTTCTAAACAATCTCACATTGGCATATCTTCATATAAGATAGGGATTTGACTGTATCAATACTATTGTTTATGATCACAATTGGTGAATAGAGTACAAATCTTCATTGTTATTATAATTCTGGTATTAGGTCTAATCTTGCGGCTACATAACTACGAGAAATATCCACAACGAGGAGCAACGTCAGATGAATATACCTATGCTTTTTTGGGAATAAGTTTGCTAAAAGATCATGTTCCAATCTCCTGGTCAGCATTTCCAGCATACAAAAATTTACGTCACCTTACTATTAAAAAATTATATTTTCCCATCGTCTGGCCATATTTTGATCACCCTCCGCTTAGTGGGTTTCTGACTGGAGGGTTATCGCTTCTAGTAGGTCACGATTCTTTTGAAAAAGTTGACTTAAAAGTAATTCGTCTTATTCCAATTGTTCTTTCAACATTCTCAAGCGTTTTTCTGTTCTTAATAGCGTTTCGTTTGTACAATTATAAAACTGCAGTATGGGCACTTCTTATCTATTCAACTGTAGCTATATTTGTCATTAACGGAAGAGTCGCCTTATCAGAAAACCTGTTAACTCCTCTTTTGTTGTTGTCGCTTTATTTATTTTCTCTTCTCGAGAAAAAAATTTCTTATATGATGGCAATAATCTTTGGAATATTAAGCGGGTTATCTTTTTGGACTAAAGAAGCGGGCATTGTGGTTTTTTTAACACTTTTTTATTTACTAAAAAGTGGAGGTTTGAAAATAAAACCTTTTATTGTCTTTGTAGTTATTACTTTTTTGATAGTTGGATCTTATTTTTTATATGGAGCATATTATGATTGGGATCTATTTTTAAAAATTTGGTCTGCCCAGTCGGGTCGTGAGATTGGGCCTCAAACTCTTCACATGCTTTTTAGCAATCCAATTATTGTAAACAAACCCTATATGGATGGGTGGTATTTTTTTGGATTTTTGTCAATTTTTTATAGTCTAATTGATTTTAAAAAGAATAAACTTATTATTGTCCCCGTTCTGTTATACATACTTTTACTAATTTTTTCTCTCACCCGACATGGAGAAATGGGTTGGTATGTAATTCCTCTTTTTCCTTTTATGGCAATAGCAAGCGCTAGGATGCTTGTAAAGAATATTGAAAATAAGTCTTGGTATATTTTCACTTTTCTTCTTTTTGTAGGCTTAGCAGAAACAAAATTTTTGTACGAAGATGTATTTGGATTAACGCCGGTGCAGTTTAGAATAATCCTTGTTTTATTATTCGGTCCATTGTTTATCTCTTTACTATTCAATAAGCAAAGATTGTTTGGGGCGCTATCTTATTTGTGGTTCTACATATTTATCCTTGGCAATATTATTTTGACTTATAATTATATCCACCCATCCTAAAAATTCAAAGATTTGTTCTTTTAATCTTTACTTTTCTTTCTCATATGGCTATGATTAGATCTATGTTGAAAGCTTTTTTGTCAGAATCTAAATCTTCAAAGCATATCCTTTGGTTTAGTGAATTATCCAGTCAAGATGTCTCTTTGGTTGGAGGGAAAAATGCGTCTTTAGGGGAGATGTATTCCAATTTAAAAAAAATTGGTATTAAAGTACCTAACGGGTTTACTATTACCAGTCTTTCCTATAAGTACTTTGTGGATTTTAATAATCTTAAAGAAAAAATTTCTGAAATACTGAAAAGCTTAGATACAAAGAATATAAATAATTTACAAAATATTGGAAGTCAAATTCGAACATTAATTCTAAAAGGAAATTTTCCACCAGATTTACAAAAAGAAATTGAAGAGTCGTATGAATCACTAAAGGCAAAAGATGGGTCTTATGTTGAAGTTGCAGTAAGATCTTCTGCGACAACAGAAGATCTTATTGGTGCTTCTTTTGCAGGTCAGCAGGAAACATATTTAAATGTTAAAGGTAAAGAAGCGCTTATGGAAGCGGTAAGAAAATGCTTTGCTTCGCTATTTACTGATAGGGCAATATCATATAGACAAGATAAAGGCTTTGGACACTTTAAGGTCGCTTTGTCTGTAGGTGTTCAGAGAATGGTTCGTTCTGATTTAGGTTCTTCAGGTGTTGCATTCACCCTTGATACAGAGACAGGATTTGATCGAGTAATTGTTGTAAATGGCGCATTTGGTCTGGGAGAATTGATTGTTCAAGGAGAAGTTATACCTGACGAGTGGATAATTTTTAAAGAAGCATTGAAAAAAGGTTTTCCTTCGATAATTTCAAAAAAAATTGGAAATAAAAATAAAAAAATTATTTATTCGAAAAATGGAGGGACGAAGCTTGTAGGTACTCGACCTGATGAATCTATAGTTTTTTCACTCTCGGACGAGGAGGTCATTACGTTGGGGAAATGGTGTCTTAAGATTGAAGAACATTTTTCAAATACATATAAGAGTCAGCCAATGGATATTGAGTGGGCAAAGGATGGAAAAACAAATGAACTTTTTATAACTCAAGCCCGGCCAGAAACAGTTTATTCAGAAAAAAGAAAGCACACATGGGAAGAATATGTGCTTACAAAAAAGGGAGAAAAACTTATTTCAGGAATTGCTGTTGGAACTAAGATTGCGGCTGGAAAAGCTAGGGTTATAAAGTCAATCTCAGAAATTAAAGACTTTAAGAAAAATGAAATATTAGTTACTGGAAGTACCGATCCTGACTGGGAGCCCATAATGAAAATTGCCTCAGGCATTGTTACTGATAAAGGGGGGAGGACAAGTCACGCAGCTATAGTTGCAAGGGAGCTTGGGATTGCATCAATTGTTGGGACAAAAACAGGAACATCAAAAATCAAATCAGGTCAAAATATTACAGTTGACAGCTCAAGCGGAACTGAAGGAATTATATACGACGGCATTCTTCCGTATGAAATTAAGAAACATAATCTAGGTAATCTTCCCCAAACAAGAACCAGAATTATGGTTAATATCGGTTCGCCATCTGAAGCTTTTAAAAATCATATTCTTCCTGTCAAAGGTGTTGGTTTGGGTAGGATTGAGTTTATTATAACGAGCGAAATTAAGATTCATCCTAAGGCATTAATTGACTATCCGAACTTAGAAGAAAAATTGAAAAAACAAATAGATGAAGAAACTTTGGGATATAAGGATAAAAAACAATATTTTATTGATACTCTGACATATGGAATCGCCAAAATTGCAGCTTCTTTTTGGCCGTATCAAGTGCTTATAAGATTTTCTGATTTTAAAACAAACGAGTATAGAAGTCTTTTAGGAGGAGGAAACTACGAACCCTTTGAACAAAACCCAATGATTGGTTTTAGAGGCGCATCAAGATATTATGATCCGAAATTCTCTGAAGTTTTTAGACTTGAGATAAAAGCAATTAAGTTTGCACGGGAAAAGTTAGGACTTTTAAATATTGTTCCATTTATCCCCTTTGTTAGAACAGTTCCAGAGCTAAAAAAAGTAATGAAGATAATTGAGGGTGAAGGTCTAAAAAGGGATACGGATCACATAAGAGTCTGTCAAAAGCAAGTTGAAGACTGCTCGCATTTGAGAATTTATGTGATGTGTGAAGTTCCATCCAATGTTATTCTGGCAGATAAATTCTTGGATTTGGTAGATGGATATTCAATCGGATCAAATGATTTAACTCAGCTTATCCTAGGACTTGACAGGGATTCCGAAATGCTTTCCGCGATTGGGAACGAAAATGACGAAGCTGTTAAAATTTCAATAGGAAACGTAATTAGAAAATGTAAAGAAAAGAAAAAATACATTGGGATTTGCGGACAAGGCCCATCTGACTCAATAGAATTTGCAAAGTTTTTAGTTGAAAATAAAATCGATTCGTTGAGCCTAAATCCTGACGCAGTTGTAAAAACTATGCTTATTATTGCTAAAATTGAGAATAATGTATGAAAATCGGATTTTTCGAACTTGAGGGATGGGAAGAAAAAATTATAAGATCCCAATTTCCCAATGAAGAATTATTTTTTTCGAAAGAAAAAATTGATTCCGACAATCTTCCAAAAGTCACAAATTATGATATCCTCTCAGTTTTTATTGATTCGGTAATCGACAGAAAAGTATTCAATAATTTCCCAAATTTAAAATTTATCACCACTAGATCTACGGGGTATGAGCATATTAATCTTTCTGACTGTAAAGAAAAAGGAGTTTTGGTAAGTTATGTTCCAGGATATGCCGATAGCACAGTTGCAGAATATACTTTCGGTTTGATATTGAATTTAACGAGAAAAATCTATACGGGCATTAATCAAGTTAAAGGCAAAGAATTTTTTTCAATAACAGATCTCAGAGGAATTGATTTGAAAGGTAAGACATTAGGGGTAATAGGTGTTGGTAGAATTGGAAAAGAGGTTATTAGACTTGCAAAGGGTTTTGGTATGACGGTAATTGCCACGAGTCCGAGAATAGATAAACTTCTTGCAGACGAAATAGGATTCACTTATCTACCATTAGAGGATTTACTAAAAAAATCGGATATTATAACCTTTCATTGTCCCTATAATGCTTCCACCCATCATCTAATCAATAAAAATAATATCCATTTTATAAAAAAAGGCGCTTTTCTTATCAATACAGCTCGTGGGGGGATTGTTGAAACAGAAGCACTTGTTTCGGCACTTAAGGATGGGACAATTCAGGGTGCGGGATTAGATGTATTGGAAGGAGAAAAGGATATGAAAGACGAGCTTGAGTTCCTTTCTAAAGAGACTTCTTCTGAAGAAAAACTTAAGACAGTTCTTTACGACCATATTCTAATGAGAATGCCAAATGTTTTGATAACTCCTCATATCGCTTTTAATTCTCAAGAAGCACTAGGAAGGATTCTATATATAACTATAGAAAATATTAATGGTTTTATGAAACAAAAACCAATAAATCTTGCGATATGAGAATCAAAAAAATAATACCTAACAAAACTCTTGCTTCTTTGGGTAACGAAACAATCAAAGCAAAAATGATGCTTGAAAATGGTATTAGTTCGGAAACAATTGTTCCGTCTGGTATTTCGAAAGGTAAATATGAGATCAAAAATGTCACAGCCGATGAGGCAATAGTTCAAATCAACAGAATAAAAGATATTTTGATGTCTGGGGATTGGAGACAGGAGACATTGGACAAGAGATTAAATGAATTGGGTTTAGGAGGAAATACATCTTTGGTTATTTCTGCTTCTTTTTGGAAAGCAAACGAAAAAATTAACGTTCCGACCTCTAGTTTAAAGTTTCCTTCCCTTATGCTTCTACTTTTCGAAGGAGGGGAACATGGAAATCCAAATATTTTTATACAAGAATTTATGATAATTGAGAGGTGTCTTTCGGATGCGATTTCTGATTTCAAAAGACTCCGAAGCTATTTAGTGAATAACAATTTAGAAAGTACGGTTGGGGTTGAAGGAGGGTTCTCGCCTTCTGGATTTAATGATTTAATGACTCTTGATACTATAAAAAAAATTTTTCCTCAAAAAGAAATAGCTCTTGATATTGCCGCAAATTTTAGAAAAGAAAGAGTTATAAATTTCGAACTTCTTATTTCAAAGTACAACATTCGGTCCTTGGAGGACCCTTTTACAGATGAAGATTGGGAGCAATGGGTTTCTTTTTGTTCAAGATTTGGAAAACGCTTGATGATTGTTGGAGACGATCTGACAACCACAAATCCTGAAAGACTAGGACGAGCGACTGATCTTGAGGCAATAAACGCTGTAATTGTTAAACCAAACCAGATAGGAACAATTTCAGGAGCTCTCGAGGCTGTAAAAATTGCAAGAAGTAAGGGTTTAAAAGTTATTGTTTCGCATCGAGGAGAAGATAATATAGATGACTGGATTGTGGATTTTGCTTTACGAGTCGAAGCTGATTTTGTTAAATTTGGAGGCATTGAAAGAGGAGAAAGAATCGCAAAATACAACCGATTACTGGAATTGGGAATGAAATGATTACAAGATCCCATTACAAACACTTAAGTGAAAAATGGCGAAAAAGACACTTAGAGCTACAGAAAGAGCTTTGGAGTAAGCATAAAAAGTCTTTAGATTGGCTTTCGAGAAACTCCCGACAGCTAGTTGCTGGATCTTTGGGAGGATTAATGCTGTTATCTTCTTCTACTTTTGATATTCCTCAGTCTATCATCAACACTTCAAATGCGTCTGAAAGTTCACATCCAAATATTGACAAAAAGTCTTTTTTAATTTCTGATTTATCAAACGTATTGCCAAAAGATATTAGACCATTAACCTTAGACGAAGAGCGAAAAGTATCAGAAATATTAACTAGGACTTTTGGAGTTAAGGTCACAGGGGAGATGCAAGGTAAGAGTTTAAATAGAAGTTATGGGCTAATTGGTCAAGAACAACATTTGTCTCGTTATCCAGGAGATACTCTTTATTCTCACTTCGATTCTGAGGAAGAGGCAAAAAATTATTGGTCGCAGGGAATGGCGCCTGGTCGTGGGGCTTGGGGATATTTTTCTCATTCCAAAGAGTCTTTGACGGAAGAGGATAAGTTGAGAGAAAAATATTATATTGCCGTACAAACTTTTTTAGCGCCAGGTTTTTATAACAATGTTAAAGAATATGTTGATTTTTTTAAATACAGAAAAATGCTGGTTGTAAATCCAAACAACGGAATGAGTATTGTTACAGACATTGCTGATGCGGGTCCCGCAGAATGGACAGGAAAACATTTAGGAGGATCACCAGAGGTAATGCGTTATCTTGAAAGAGTAGATGGGGCACTAAAAGGAGGAGTTTTGTACTTTTTTATTGATGATCCAAATGATAATATACCTTTGGGGCCTATTAAACCGGTTTAGATATCTAATGAATGTATGAAAAGAAAACATTTCTATTCCCACATTGTTGATACATCTACCATTTCACTAGAATTGGGAAATATGGATTTGACGCCAGAAGAAAGAGTACATCTCCTGTCTTTGGTCGATTCGAATATCCATCATGTTATTTTGGATCTTATCCTATCTGAATTATCAGAAGACGATAAGAAAATATTTTTAATGCGTATGGCTGAAGGAAAACATGAAGAAATTTGGAAATTTTTGAAGGTCAAAACAAATAATATAGAAGAAAAGATCAAAAAAGTCGCAGAGATTTTAAAGACGAAGTTATATAAAGACATTAAAGAGACAAAGGGTGAGTGATAAATGGATAAGGCAAAAAGGCTTGAAGAGATTGCAAAGGAAATTGAAAGATGTAAAGTTTGCCAAAAAGGTAAAAGCGGAAAGGCAGTTGCCGGTGAAGGATGTCCAGACGCCAGAATTGTATTTGTTGGTGAGGCCCCTGGAAGAACTGAGGCTGCAACTGGGCGCCCGTTTGTTGGAAGATCAGGTAATTTTTTAAGATCTCTTATAAAAGAGATTGGTTTAAAAGAAGAAGATGCATTTATCACAAGTCCAGTAAAGTATTTGCCCGACAAGGGCACTCCGTCTAAATCAGATATCAAACATGGGCGCTTGCACCTTTTGGCACAGTTAAAAATTATAGACCCCAAAATTATTATTCTTTTGGGCAAGGTTGCTTGTTTTGGAGTTATTGAGGAAGAAATCGCTATCAATAAAAGACATGGAGAAGTTATCCAAAAAGATGATCAAAGATATTTTGTTACTTTTCATCCCTCAGCTGCGCTCCGATTTCCCCCATTAGGAAAATTATTAAAAAGTGATTTCGAGAAGTTAAGAAATATTATTAAAAAATTATGAATCAAAAAATAATATTACATTTACAAAAGGATCCAATAATGAAGAAGCTTGTAAGGAATATTCAACTTACGGAACTTGATCCTAGTGACGATTTATTTTTGGATATTGTGGAAACAATTATTAATCAACAATTATCAGATAAGGCAGCCTCAACTATTTTTGGAAGATTTAAAAAATTGTTTAAGTCACACAGGCATATTACTCATAAAAATGCATTAAACCTTTCTGATGAGTTAATTAGACAAGCTGGAATTTCTTATTCAAAAATATCATATATCAAAAATACAGCCAGAGCTTTTATTAATAATGAAATAAGTATTGAGAAATTAACTCCATTGTCAGATGAAAAAGTAATATCGGAGCTCACGAAAATAAAAGGGATTGGAAGATGGACCGCTGAAATGATTATGATGTTTTCTCTTAAAAGACCAGATATTTTTTCAGTTTCGGATCTTGGACTTTGTACCGCTGTTTCTAGTTTATACGATATTGATCGAAAAGATAAGAAAAAGATCGAAGAAATTTCAATGGCATGGATCCCTTACAGAAGTATTGCATGCAGGTATTTATGGAGAAGTTTAGAAAAGAAAAAGTAGAGTTTTTACATGTGTTTAGCTTGAGATTTTTCTTAGACGCAATCGAAAACACCCAGAGGGAGTGATTGAATTCCAACATGGAATGTGGGAAATTAAAATATTAAGAGAGGCAAAGAATAGACAGTAAAAATGTAGTATAATCTTTTATATGGTGTTTATTTGGGATTATGATAGGAAAGAATTAGAGAAAAGTGAACGAGGCAGAATCCTTATTCTGGAAAGACAAATTAATTATGGTTTTTATCTTTCAGATAAAGAAAAAATAAAATTGGCTGATGTAAAAAAATATTGGCACAAGCTTAATTTAGATGCTCCAAGACGAAAACTATTTGAACTTTTGATATGGGAAAAATAACGTTTACGCCATTGCAGAAGTCACTTTTTGAAAAAATTACTCAGCATCCTTTTCTCTCTAGAACATTCTATTTTACAGGAGGCACTGCTCTAAGCGCAGTATATCTTCATCATCGAGAGTCTGAAGATTTGGATTTTTTCTCAGAGACAGATTTTGATGATAAACAAATTTCAGACATTATAGATAGCGTTGCGTCTTCGCTTCAGCTCACCTCTCGTTTTACAAAACACTATCGTGCGAGAATTTTCGAATTGGTAAAAAATAATAACGTACTGATAAAAATTGATTTTGTCTACAATCCACATAAAAGATTAGAAAAAGGAATCGATATAAAAGGATTTCCAGTTGATAGTTTGCGTGATATCGCGACTAATAAACTCTTAACTATTAACCAGCGTATTGAGGCAAAAGATTTTGTTGACCTATATTTTTTACTAAAAGAATTTACAATTTGGGATTTAATCTATGCAGTTAAGACAAAATATAATATGGAATTTGATATTATTCTTGTTGGTGCTGATTTCTTGAAAGCAGAGACCTTTAACTTTCTGCCTAAAATGAACAAGCCTTTGTCCCTTGAAAAATTAAAATCATTCTTTAGAGGAAAAGCTAAAGAGATCGGAAAACGAGCTGTAGAATGATGTTCCCCGAGGGTGTAATCGAAGGATAACTCTTATTTATTGGAATAAATAAGTAAATTTCCAGTGATTATAATATAGATTGATATTGCTAATAATATTACGAGAGTCCTTCTTGACCCCTGGTAAATTTTTCCTTGCAATATTGTAGATATTATTAACCAAATAATTGTTAAAATAGTTGGTGGTAGGAAAGTTATGCCTACAGCTAAAATGTAGTCTACAACAGAAGTTTCCAACCAATATTGATCACCAATTATATCACTACCAATAGACCTAAAGTAAGAAATAAGAATGAAGAAAAGGAATGGAACTGAGATATATGAAATGATTGAAGAGAATATGGTAATACCCTTTGTATGGGGCTTTGTTGAATTAGGATTTGTTGTGTTATTTTGAATAGTAGTTTCAGTATTGAATGGCTGTTGATTTGTATTTTCCATAATGCTCCATGTTCAGTATTCCAAAAAAAGAAAAGGAAGTCAAGAATGGCTTACTTCCTCACAAATAGAACCGCGTTTGGGAGGTTGCGGCCGGGGCCTGCTTTATATCCTCCAAACCACAAAGCAGTTGAGCCTCCGCTATCTAGGTTAAGTGCGTTTTCAAGACCTAGTGTTTTTAGAACATGGGCAGATTCAGCAACAGTTACATTATGTACAACTCCAATATAAGCAGTACTCCCTTTATTTCCTACAAAACTTCTTGATCCCTTGCTTCCCTTCTTGGGATCTCCATCTCCTCCAAAAACAATATTTCCTCCCGATAACAAAAGTCCCTGATTAGCAATAACCGCATCTACCCCAGTATCTCTTCCCCATTCTAACGACTGTCCCCTGACACCAGCTGATCTTCCGGAGAAATATATAAGAGGAATACTACTGTATTTATTGTTTTCGGAATTAAAATAGACTTTATTTTTGTTCATAAGAAGAGTATCGTAAGAGTTAGTTTTGCCAGCACAACTGGGGTATTCGGCAGGGCAAAAATACGATCCATTAACACCGGCAAATGCTCCGTTTCGGCTAACATAATCTCCCAAAGACAAGACGGGACAATTGTTTGAGCAATCCGAGTCAGACGCGGTGTCAACTATTACCCGGGCAGTATTAAGATCTGCGGCAATTATGTCCACAAGGTAAGTGCCTATATCACTGTTGACAGATTGCCTGCTATATCCGCTGTTGGGTGGGGCGTTATTTGCTTTAACAGTTTCAGGAATAGTAAATGTTGTTGCGATCTTTGCTTTTTCATCATCGATAAGGCTATTTAAGTTATCAAGTGTCGCTTCTCCCGATGCGTAATTTCTTTGTGAAAGATATATGAGGCCCTCTGTGAATAAGCTGTCAAATTTAGCTGTATTTTTAGATTGAGTTTTTAGATCTAAAAGTTTTTCGTAGGATGAAACTGCCTTTTTGTATGTCGTTTCAATCTTTTGAATACTTATCTGTAACTCCTCATTTCTTTTATATTGGTCCTGGTTTTTAAGAGAAGAAAGTTCTTTTTGAGATGTATTTAGTTTATTTTTAAGTTCTTTTGTAATTAGATCAAAAGATGAAACCTGATTTTTTAAATTTGACGACTCTTTGGAAAAAGATAAAAATTGATATAAAGATATAACAATTAGAGGAATAAGAAAAAAAACTGGCAAATGCCGTGCTTTAATAATAGTCCCTAGATAATCTCTAAATTTCATCTGGCAGATATTTTAAGCGTAGCACAAGAACTGTTTCTAAGTAAATAGTTTTTATCTTTTTTCCCTGAGGTACTTCTCTTCAATTTTTCTTAGTTTATCTCCTACGGCACGGTCTACATCAACGCCCGCGGCGATCGCCAATTGCATCGCAGTAATAATAACATCCGCGAACTCTTCATACATGTTTCTCCGGTCAAACTTTTGCAGTTTTGCCCGCCTTTGAAGCTTGAGTATTGAGAGTATATCGTTACATAATTCTCCAACTTCTTCATTTAGTTTTACTGTTTTTGTTAGGATTTCTTTTTCGGTTTGGGAATAAAGTTTATATTGCGGCCGAGTTACTTGGTTTAATATTTTTATTTTTTCCTGAAGATTCTTTAAGTTCATGCAGTTATTATAATACAAAAAAAGCGAAAATTACAGCCAAGACAATTCTATATATCCCAAAAGGAATAAAGGTATGATTCTTAATAAATGCGAGAAAAAATTTCATAGACAAAATGGCAACAAAGAAAGATCCGATAAGCCCAATTACCAAGAGAGAATATTCATATGCTGAAAAAGAAAAATCACTTTTCACAATATCCAGCCCTGCGGCTGCAAGGAGAGTTGGACTCGCAATCAAAAAGGAGAATTCCACCGCTACCTTTCTTTTTGCTCCTAAAAATAATGCTCCCATAATTGTTGACGCTGCACGCGAAACTCCGGGAATAATTGCTATCGACTGACAACAGCCAATAAGGAATGACTGGGTGAGAGTCAGTTGTTCGATCTTATCCACATGGTGTTTTTTCTCTTTATAAATGAACTCAAGGATAATAAGCAAAATTCCCCCAACAAATAATGAGATTAGAGTTAGGATAGTGTTGCCTATTAAATAGCTTTTTATAAATTTAAAAAGCACTAAGCCAAAAAATGCTGTGGGCATTAATGCAACCAACATTTGCTTCCAAATAGTATTTCTTACAAAAAGTCTTCTCCAGTACAAAAAAACAACTCCTGCTATCGCGCCCAGTTGAATAATAATTTCAAAGCTTTTTACGAAGTCTGTTTGTTGTATTTTTAATATTGTTGAAGTAAGAATCAAGTGTCCGGTAGAAGAAATCGGAAGAAATTCTGTTAGACCTTCTACAATAGATAAGATAGTAGCTTGGAGATAGTCCACAAAATAATTATAACATTAATTTCATAAATCGATCTATGCTACAATAGCTTCATGGATAACGAAAATGGAGTCCAGAAGACATGGAATAAAAAAAGAATTTTTATAGCGATTTTTTTAATAATATTATTAGGAATTGGAACATATTTTTTAATAACAAAAATTTTGGAAGGAAAAATAAATTTTTTTAACGCAAAGCCTTCTGAGTCTCCAAAGTCTGTTAAGGGAATAAGCGTTGTGGAGGACAAACCCTCTTTTGATATAGAGAAGGCACTTAAAGAAAAAATTGACGAGTTGAAAAAGGAGGCATCAAAAATAGATGTCGAGGAAATAGCATCATCTTCTCCTCAGATACAAAAATTGATAAAAGATCTTAATTCTCTTAAAGAGTATCCGACTAATCAGGCAAAGGAGATTTGTCAGAAGGTCTGTAGCGGTTTATAATTGTGAACTTATGGAAGAATTGAAAGATAGAGTCGATAAGTTGTTGGAAAAGTTTGACATAGACAAGAAAAAACAAGAGATAAGAGCAATTGAGGCTGAAAGCTTGAAGCCTAATTTTTGGCAGGATCATAAGAATGCCTCAACGAAAATGAAAGAGCTTTCGGATCTTCAGTCAGAAGTCTCTAAGGCACAAGAGCTGCAAAGTTTAGTAGCCAGTGGTGAGTTTGACAATGCGCAAGAGCTATTGGAAGAACTTGAAGTTTTTCTTTACTTATCAGGAGATTATGATAAGAGTTCTGCAATTTTATCCATTCATGCAGGCCAAGGAGGAGTTGAGGCAATGGATTGGACGAGCATGCTTTTTCGGATGTATACAAGATATTTTGAGAGAAAAGGATTTGAGTTTGAGATAATTGATCAAACATTTGGTGAGGAGGCAGGATATAAAAGTGTGACAGCCTCAGTTAATGGAAAATATGCCTATGGATACCTTAAGCACGAGGCGGGTGTGCATCGTTTGGTTCGGCAATCTCCATTTAATGCCGACAATCTACGTCAGACATCTTTTGCTTTGGTTGAAGTTCTGCCTGAAATTGTTGACGCAACAGAATTTGAAATTAGAGAAGATGATCTCGAGTGGGATTTTTTTAGGGCAGGCGGCCATGGAGGACAGAATGTCAACAAAGTTTCAACAGCAGTGCGCCTTAAACACAAACCAACTGGCATTATCGTTACAGCGCAATCTGAGAGATTTCAGGGGCAAAATAGGGAGTATGCGTTAAAAATTCTACGCGCGAAACTCTGGGCGAGGAAGGAAGAAGAACGGAAAAAAGAAGAGCAAAAATTAAAAGGAGGCTACAAAACTCCGGGCTGGGGTAATCAAATCCGCTCCTATGTTTTACACCCTTACCATATGGTAAAAGATCTGCGAACCAACTTCGAAACTTCCAACACCGAGGCGGTTTTGAATGGAGAGTTGGATGGATTCATTGATGAAGAGTTGAGGAAATTATGAAAAAGGAATTAAATAAGAGAGCAAGAGAAATAATTGCAAAGATTTTATACATTACCATCGCCACTTCAACAAAAGATGGAATACCTTGGAATTCGCCTGTTTATTCAGCGTTTGACGAAAGTTACAATTTTTATTGGATATCATGGTTAGAGAATCAACACTCAAAAAATATTAAAGATAATAATCAAGTTTTTATTGTTATTTATGACTCAACAGTTCCAGAAGGAATGGGCAAGGGTGTCTATATTCAAATCGCGAAAAAGAGATAGAACATGCCCTAAGTTATCTTGATGGAAGAGTCAGTAAAAAAGGACACCACAAAATTTCTCAGTTTATTGGTACTATGCCAAGACGAATTTATAAAGCAGTTCCTGAGAAAATTTGGGTAAATGATGAAGGAGGCATCAATGGAGAATATATTGATACAAGGGAAGAGATAGATTTAGCTCAACTTGTTAAAGTGTGAAATAAAATGGTTAATTTAAGACAGGCAACAAAAAAAGACTTGCGAATTCTTTCCGAGATTTACACTATCGCCTATAATTCTATAGATATCGGAGAACGCTGGACTTCTAAAAGCGCTTACGAGCTAATAGAATTTCTCTATAATGATCAACCTGATTTATTCTTTGTTGCTGACGAGGAAGACAAAGTTGTGGGCGCAATTGTTGCTACTGTGAGGCCGTGGTGGGACGGGAACCACTTAATAGAAGGAGAAATATTTGTCCATCCCAAACATCAAAAGAAAGGCATAGGAGTAAAATTGATCGAGAAGCTTTTTACTACGGCAAAAGAGAAATATAGTGTTGTTTCTTGGGACACTTATACCCATAAAGTTTATAAAAATCCCTTAGCCTGGTACAAAAGTTTAGGATTTGAAGAGATTAAAAATTGGACTATGATTACCGGCAACATTAGCAAAGTATTAAAGATCATTAAGAGAAATAAAACCTATTGATTTTTATTTTTGTGGGGTTGTCAAATGGGATGAAATGTGGTTTACTTAAGATATGGATAAAAAGGCAGCTAATCCAAAAGCGCCAACTGAAGACACTCTAATGAAAACTGTTACTATGAATAGCTCTATTTTTACAAAAAAATTACTAATTATTCTAGTATTAACGATTGTATTTGGGACAGTAACGGGATATATGTTGGCAAAAAGAGGAGGTAGTGAGACGCTAACTAGCGAAGAAGTGAGCTCTTCGTCCATATCTAAAGGGACCATTGTTGGGTCAGATGATACAAAGATATTTAAAGATATTACGGAAGGTGTTTTGAAAGGCGGAGGAATTAATGGCGAAGGACAATTTCATTTGGTTCGTCCCGGAGGAGATAGTCAGAATGTTTATCTTACATCCTCAGCAGTAGATCTATCTAAGTTTATTGCCAAAAAGATTAAGGTTTGGGGGGAAACGCAAAAAGCACAACACGCGGGGTGGCTAATGGATGTCGGCCGTGTTGAGGTTCTTGAGTAAAATGATAAAGCTTGAAAATGTTTCAAAAAGATTTCCAACCGGTATCTTTGCCCTTTCCGATGTCAGTTTTGAAGTCGCAAAAGGAGAGTTTGTATTATTGGTTGGTCCTACGGGCAGTGGCAAAACAACAATCTTTAGACTTTTGATTCGTGAAATTCTTCCAACTGGTGGTAAAATAATGGTTGACAATCTGGATATCGCGAAGCTTTCTCATGGGAAAATTGCAAATCTTAGAAAAAAAATAGGTGTGGTATTTCAGGATCTGAAACTCTTGATGGACAGAACTATATTTGAAAATATTGTACTTCCCCTTGAAGTCTCGGGAATAAAAACTTTGGATGCGATCAAAAGGGTAGATGACGTGATGGTAAAAGTAGGAATATTGGAGCAAAAAGATAAATTTCCAGTTCAACTTTCAGGAGGAGAGCTTCAAAGAACCGCAATCGCGCGCGCAATCGTGCTTAATCCTCCAATCCTTTTGGCAGACGAGCCTACTGGAGATTTAGATTCGGTAACCGCATCTGGAATTGTAAATCTTCTGTCTGAGATTAACGAGAAAGGTACGACCGTAGTTATGGCGACCCATAGTCAGGATATCATAAAATCGCTTCCGAAAAGAATAATTTCTTTGGATAAAGGGCATTTAGTAACAGATGCTAAGAAAGAAGATAAAAAATGAAAATCCTAAAAACAACATGGCACAATATTCGGCGTTCTCCCTACCAGGCTTTTGCCGCAATTTTTATAATTCTTCAGACATTTTTTGTTATATCAATTTTTGCTTATGTAGTTGCGGGTTCGGCAAAAACCATCTCATATCTTGAGTCATTGCCGCAGGCTCATATATTTTTTAGGAATGATGCAGACCAGGAAGATATAGATTTACTTAAGAAAAAACTGGAGGAAACCGGAAAAGTTTCAGAAATAAAATTTACCTCGCAAGAGGAGGCTCTTAAAATATACATAGAGCGAACGAAGGACGAAGATCCGCTTCTTAGGGAATTGGTTACTGCCAGTACTCTTCCGACATCTTTTAGTATAACTGCCATAGATCCTGATTATTTAGCGGAAATTGTTGAAATGGTGAAGACATCACCTATTGTATATCAGACAGTTTTCTTGAAAGATGTTGTTTCCAAATTAGTAGATTGGACAGATGCGATAAGGAGAGTTGGAGTAATCCTTATTGCCTTTTTAGCGCTTGATTCAATTTTTATTATCGTTATAATAATCAACATCAAAATTTCACAAAAAAAGGAGGATATTAATATTATGAGGCTTATAGGCGCAGGCGGCTGGTATATTCGTTGGCCGTTTATCCTGGAGGGAGTATCTTACGGAATTATTGGGGCAGTTATCGGCTGGGCGTTATCCTTCGGAGCATTATGGTATAGCACTCCTTTATTAGTATCTTATTTTAAGGAAATCCCAATTTTTCCATTGTCTTGGGTCTTTTTAGCGGGATTACTTTTGGGAGAAGTATTACTGGCTATAGTTTTGGGAATACTCTCTAGTTTTCTAGCCGTATTTAGGTACCTTAAATAAATCTTGTATGTATGTTGTTAACAAAGAAAATATTTGTAGCTGGTTTTTTTATAGCATTAATTTTAATAAGCATATTTGTATCTTTTAATTCCACTGTTTCTGCTCAGTCAGCCTCCGACTTACAAAAGACTATAGACGATCTAAAGGGTAAGATCTCAGATCTTCAGAGTCAAGCGAAAACTCTGTCTTCCCAAATTGCCATCATGGATAATCAAATAAAACTGACGGAAGCCAGAATTGAACAGAATAAAAAAGAGATAATAGATTTGACACTAGATATTGATACAGCGACAAAGAAAATTCATAACTTACAAGAATCGTTAGATGCTTTATCAGAAGTTCTACTTGCAAGAATAGTTGCTACTTATATATCCGGAACGCTAGAGCCCTGGGAAGTAGTGCTTTCCTCAAGGAGTGCTTCAGATCTGTTGTTAAAATACAATTATCTTAAATCTGCCCAATCGCGCGATAAGAGGCTAATTTTTGAGGTGCAGCAGGCGAAGAATGACTACTCAAACCAAAAATTAATTTTTGAGGATAAGAAAAAAAAGATAGAAGCTCTCAAAATTCAGCTTGAGAGATATACCATTCAACTTTCTCAAGAAAAGAAAGATAAAAACGCGCTTCTTTTAGTTACGAGAAACGATGAAAAAATTTATCAGCAAAAACTCCAAGCGGCTTTAGCTGAGCAAGCTGCTATCGCGAAAATTACCGCTGGCGGAGGAGTTACGACTTTTGTTGGGAAAATCAAAGAAGGTGACGTAATAGGGTATGTGATAAGCGGATCTTCAGCTTGTTCGTCTGGTGCTCATTTGCATTTTGAGCTATTTAAGGATAAGTCAATCCAAGATCCAAGTAGCTACCTTAGTAATAAGTCTGTAGATTTTAAAAATGAGCCAGATGGATCTTTCTCCTTTGGGGGATCTTGGAGATGGCCATTGAATGATCCGATACTTATTACGCAAGGATATGGTATGACGCACTGGGCAAGACTTGGGTGGTATGGAGGAGGACCTCATACGGGGATAGATATATATTCAAGTTCGTCTTCATCTGTTTATTCTGTTAAAGAGGGAGATTTATTTAAAGGAAGTATTGCATGTGGAGGAGGGCAGCTTCTATTTTCAAGAGTTGATCAAAGCGATGGCATTCAAACATTTTATTTACACATGATACCAGCTAATTAAACATTTATTGAATTTGTTTGAAAAATATATTTTATTTTTCAGTCAGTTTGATTTTAGGAGTTTTTGTATTCTCGTTTTTTCATCCTCTTGCCTTCGCTGGAAATGTCGTCATAAATGAATTTTTAGTCGATCCAGATAATCAACAATGGGTAGAACTTTATAATAATGGGGCAGAAGTTGTTGATATTAGTGGGTGGATTATTGATGATGATGGTAGCATTACACAAAAATTTACAATACCAACTAATACAAGTATTAACACAGGAGAATTTAAGATTTTTGAAAGTAGCTTATTTAATTTAAATAGAACAACTCCAGACACAATTCAGTTAATCAAGGAATCTTCAATAGAAGATAGTTATTTTTACAGTATGGGTCCAGGAGTCAACAATTCTTACGGAAGAGATTCGGATGGTAATGGTAATTGGGTGGTTTTTAATGCTCCTACTAAGGGTTCTACGAATAATACGTCAGTTCCAGTACCAACCTCAACGCCAACGCTTACTCCAACTCTTGTTCCCACAAATACCCCAACGCCGCCAAGAACACCAACTCCGCCAAAGACACCAACGCCTATTAAAACCCCTACTCCAACAAAAACTCCAACACCATCACCTACTCCAAAAAACCCGACAAACACTTCAATTAAATCCTCAGCAACAATAAAACCAACTACTTTCTTTACATCCATTATTCCTACATCGGTCTTGGGAGAAAGCACAAAAAGCGCAAATATCATTTCGCCAACCAATGAGATGAAAACTAAGATTTCACCTTCACCAAAAGAAACAATAGTTCAAGGGACCAGTAAAAATGATTATTCAAAAATCCTGATTGGAGTTGGGGTTATATTTATTTTAGCTTGTGGTATACTTATTTTTCTTAATCACAAACGAAATAAAAAAGTTAGCGATCTACTCTAATAATTTAAATTATGCTTTTTATCACAAAAAGTTCTGAAGAAACCAGAGAACTTGGGAAAGAGCTTGCAAAAAGTATTCAGAAGGCTCCAAGGCGTCGCCTTGGAGCCTTGATATTAGCTTTGTATGGAGAGCTGGGAAGCGGAAAAACAACTTTTGTTCAAGGAATGGCTAAGGGTCTTGGAATAGAAAGGAGAATTATTTCACCCACATTTGTAATTATTAGAAGTTATAAAGTAGATATTAAGCACTTTTACCATATTGACTTATACAGGATTGATGGTAAAGAAAGTATTAAAGATTTGGGAATAGAGGAGATTATAAATAATCCAGAAAATATTGTGGCGATTGAGTGGGCAGAAAAAATGATAAGTTTTTTACCAAAGTCCAGGATTGATATCAAGTTTTTCTATGAGAATATCAGTAAGAGAAAAATTGAGATATCCTCTGTAGGCGAGTAATCTTCACATATTATCGGATATAAAGAAATATCACAATAGGGAAGTATATATAAGCAAATGATTGACTTAATAAATTGGTTGTGGTATATATAATCGTTCATAACAGAACTATGAGATATATGACTCAAACTAATTTCTTAACAGTTAAAGAGGTGTCAATACTCCTCAAGTTAAGCATGCTTACTATATATAAATATATTCGTGACAGAAAGCTTGAGGTAATACGGTTCGGTGGCCATTATAGGATTGAGAAACGGTCTCTGGATAAATTTATTGATAATCATCGAATTGGCGAAAGCACAAATACTTATTCCACTAAGGAGGTTGACAAAGCAGATGAAATATAAAAAGGTAAGCATTATTGTTCCAGTTTATAACGAAGTTGAGAGTGTCGACGTCTTTTTGGCAAGGCTCTCCCGCGCCTTTGATAAAAGTAATTTAATCTATGAGGTGATCTTTGTTGATGATAATTCAACAGACGGTACATTTGAAAAAATACAGGGGCTCTTAAAAAGTGCCAATAAGGGCAATCGCAAAAAGATTAGCTTATATAGAAAAAAAGGAAGAAAAGGAAAAGCGTTTTCGCTAATAGAAGGTTTCAAAAAAGCAAATGGAGGCATAGTCGCAATGATAGATGGAGATCTCCAGTATCCCCCAGAGGCTATTCCGCTCATGGCTAATGAATTGGAAAAAGCAGATATTGTGGTTGCAGATAGAAAAAACCATGAAGGAGAAATTTTAAGGCGGATATTTAGTAAGACTTTCAGGTTTGCTTTTGGAAAATTATTGTTCGGTCTAAATCATGATGTTCAATCAGGGTTAAAAGTAATGACTCGTGAAGTTATTGAGTCAGTGCAATTCATGCCTGGCTCTCCTTGGACTTTTGACCTTGAGTTTCTTCACCGCGCAAGACAAGCTGGTTTTGTGATAAAAAATTTTAATATTTCTTTTGCAAGAAGGAAAAGCGGCATTTCAAAAATAACTTTTATTAAAACAACTTTTGAGATCGGTATAAACGCTCTTAGTGTCCGAAGGAAAAGCATTCATCCTATTCATATTCGCCCAAGGAATAAAGATCTAATGTTGGGGGCAGGGATTGGTTACAAAAGGAAGAAATACATAACCCATACAACCATGCCCTATCATTCAACCGCAATAAATACATTGAGCCTTGACCAAAAAATAGTCCTGCTTCTTATTGTTCTGGAGATCGTTGTTGGGTTCATTTTTCATCCTCTATTGACACTTCAGATCATTGTTGGAGTCTTAAGCTTTATATATTTTGTGGATGTTTTGTTTAATTTGTTTCTAACCATGAAAAGCTTGAGTTTTCCTCAGGAGATTGAGGCGTCACTTTCGGATCTTGCTAGAATTAATGAGAAAAAGCTCCCAATCTATACCATTCTCTGTCCATTATATAGAGAGGTTCGTGTTATTCCGCAGTTTCTTAATTCGATAGACAAGCTTTCTTGGCCAAAGGATAAGCTTGATGTAATTCTTCTTCTTGAGGAAGACGATAAAGAAACAATCAGAGAGGTCCGGAAAATGAATTTGCCATCTTATATCAGAACACTTATTGTGCCTCACTCAATTCCAAAAACAAAGCCAAAGGCCTGTAACTACGGACTTTCTCATGCAAGAGGTGAATATCTCGTAATTTATGATGCGGAAGATATGCCTGAGGCAATGCAGCTTAAGAAGGCGTATCTTGGATTTCAGAGAGTAGATAAAGATATTATCTGTCTTCAGGCAAAATTGAATTATTACAATCCTCACCAAAATCTTTTAACTCGTTTTTTTACGGCAGAGTATTCGCTTTGGTTTGATATTACACTTCCTGGTCTTCAGTCAATTAACACAACGATCCCATTAGGCGGAACATCAAACCACTTCAAGTTAAAAAGTCTTATAGGGGTTGAGGGTTGGGATCCATTCAATGTAACTGAAGATGCTGATTTGGGAATGAGGCTTTTTAAAAAAGGTTATAGAACAGCGATTATCAACTCTACAACATTAGAGGAGGCAAACAGTAATATTAGGAATTGGTTAAGACAGCGCTCGCGGTGGATAAAGGGATATATGCAAACATATCTTGTTCATGTTCGAGAAGCTTTCAAGTTTTCAAAAAATAAGGGAAGACATTCTTTGATTTTCCAGCTTGTAATCGGAGGAAAAATCGCATTCATTCTAATAAATCCCTTACTTTGGTTTGCAACTTTGGCCTATTTTACTTTATACGCGTATGTTGGCTCTGCTATTGAATCCGTATATCCGTCGATTATTTTTTATATGGCGGCAACGTCTCTTATTTTTGGTAACTTTCTTTTTCTTTATTACTACATGATTGGAGTTGCCAAAAGAGGTCAATGGAATCTTATGAAATTCGTACTGCTTATTCCGTTTTATTGGTTAATGATAAGTACTGCGGCTTTTGTTGCTCTATATCAGCTTATCCTAAAGCCCCACTACTGGGAAAAAACAGTTCATGGGTTTCATCTTTCTATAGATAATAAAAAGGTAGTGGCAGATGCTGTTTTCGGAGTAGAAGAAACAAGTAGTGGTTTTTCCCTGCCATGGGATTTGAGAAATAGACTAAGAGCTTTTGTTGTAAGTAGAAAGACCTATATCGGAGGAATTATCCTTATCGTAACTTCTGTTATTGCCAATTTTCTTAATTTTCTATTTAACGCTTATTTGGGGCGGGTTCTTGAATTTCAAGATTTTGCGACGATTGGGCTTATTGGAGGATTACTTTCTTTAGCATCCATAATGTTCGGAGCTTTCTCAACAACAGCAAACTTCCGAAGCGGATTTCTAATAGGTAAATATGGGGATAGGACAGCGTATGATTTTTGGCAAAACTTAAGAAAAAGAGCTATATTTTTCTCGATCATAATTACAGCACTTTGGATTTTTTTAACCCCACTTCTCATGAGCTACTTTAACAATAGCAATCCATTCCTTTTTGTTTCTTTTGGATTGATTTTATTGGTTGGATTGGTAATTGGGGCTGATCGAGGATATTTATATTCTAGATTGAAGTTTGGAAGTGTTGCGATTGTAAATACATTTGACCCTGTCGTAAAACTTATTGCTGCTTTTATGTTTGTGTATTTTGGCTTAAAAGCTTGGACATATCTTTCAGTGCCTCTAGCGATTTTAGGAACATTTTTTGTTGGTTGGAATTTATCAAAAAAAAATATACCCACCAAAAAACAAGAAGTGACAGAGGAGATAAAAAAATTTCCTAAGAAGTTTTTTACCTTCTCTACCCTATCTGGTTTCTCATCTGTTTTTTTATTGACCGGTGACATCTTACTTGCAAATCACTTTTTAAGTCAATCTGAAGCTGGACAATATACTCTTTTGTCTCTGGTTGGCAAAATGGTATTTTTCTCAGGAAGTTTAATCTCGCCTTTTATGACGCCAATCATAAGCAGGCTCGAAGGAGCAAACAAAAGCTCAATAAAAACTCTATATTTATCTCTTTTATTTACTACGGTTTTTTCACTTGGCGGGTTTTTAATCTTTGGATTGTTTGGAAGATTAACAATACCATTTCTTTACGGAGAGAAAGCGTTAACAATAGTTCCATATCTTGGCTTTTTTACGCTTGGAATGACTTTTTATACAATTTCGAGAGTTTTTGTAAATTATTATTTGGTCAAAAGGATATACACGTTTATAGTTGCGACTTCTGTTTTGAGTCTAGTTCAAGTTGTTCTTATATATCTGCAACATGAAAGCGTTGTGGCAATAGCGTTTGATATGACTATCATATGGGGACTTCATCTTTTTTTAACTACAGTACTTCATTTTGGCATTAAATACGTAAGAATTTTCGAAAATAATTTCATAGATCTTGTCAAACTATTTTCTAGGGACACGTATTCTAAAGACAATAAGCTTAATATTTTAATTTTCAATTGGCGAGATACAAAGCACAAGTGGGCAGGAGGAGCAGAAACCTATATTCATGAATTGGCAAAGCGCTGGATAAAAGATGGAAATAGCGTCAGTATTTTCTCCGGAAAAGGAGGTCAAAAATCAATAAATGAAAAAATTGACGGAGTGCAAATATATAGACGCGGAGGATTTTATACCGTTTACATCTGGGCGTTTCTTTATTACATATTCAAATTTAGAGGTAAATTCGATGTGATAATAGATTCGGAAAACGGAATTCCTTTTTTTACTCCGCTTTATGCTAGAGAAAAGAAATTTCTCCTTATCCACCATGTCCATCAGGAAGTATTTAGAAAAAGCCTAATCTCACCTTTGGCATTACTAGCGTCAGTCCTTGAGACAAAACTTATGCCATTAGTCTATAGAAACGTGCAAGTAATAACAGTTTCTCCTTCTTCAAAAGACGAAATTCTAAAACATAGACTCACAAAATCTGAACCAATAATAATTTACAATGGCGTTGATTTTACTAAATTTAAGCCAGGTGAAAGGAGTAAAAAACCTGTGATTTTGTATCTTGGGAGACTTCAATATTACAAAAGCCTAAATATATTCATACGAGCGGCAAAGAGTGTTATTGATAAGATTCCAGACGTCGAATTTGTAATTGCGGGAGAAGGTGAAGAAAAACAAAATCTTCAAAAACTTGCAGAGGAATTAGGTTTACAAAAATATATTAAATTCCTGGGAAAAGTGTCAGAGTCGCAAAAAATAGCGCTTTTCCAGAGTGCTTGGCTTTTTGTAAATCCGTCATTTATGGAAGGATGGGGAATCACGACAATTGAAGCAAACGCTTGCGGAACGCCTGCTATTGCGTCTAATGTTCCGGGCCTTCGAGATTCAGTCAACAATCCTCATACTGGTATTCTTGTTCCATATGGCAATGTTGAAGGATTTGCAGATGCTATAAAATCGTTGATCAAAGATGAAAATTTAAGAAAAGAAATGAGTAAAGACGCAATTAAATGGTCGAGTCAATTTGAATGGGGGAAAAGCGCAGGATTATTCTACGAATTTATGCTAAAGGCAATTAATAAAAAGTCTAGTGCGGACTTAGGTATTGATTCAGGAAGCAAGATCTAGTATAATTGGGCATCCTATAATATTATGAAGACAGTAATTTTTGCTGGGGGATTCGGAACCAGAATAAGCGAGGAGTCAGGCGTAAGGCCAAAACCAATGGTTGAGATTGGCGGCAAGCCTATTTTATGGCATGTAATGAAAATGTACTCAGCCTACGGACTTAACGATTTTATTATTCTTTGTGGATATAAATCTTCGGTTATTAAAGACTATTTTGCCAATTATTCGCTTTATAATTCCGATGTAACTTTTAACATGCAAGATCACACCATCCAAACTCACAAAAATGATACGGAAAAATGGAAAGTTACTCTGGTAGAAACAGGTATTAATTCAACAAAAAGCAAGAGACTCCTGTTGGCCAAGGATTATATTGGAGATGAAACGTTTTGTTTGACTTATGGTGATGGAGTATCAGATCTTAATATTAGGAAGTTAATTAAATTTCATAAAAAAGAAAAAGCCCTAGTTAGCGTAACTGCGGTTCAGCCTGCCGGACGTTTTGGCGGAATTGTTCTCAAAAAGGGGCAAACAAAGATCACAAGTTTTAAAGAGAAACCAGAGGGCGACGGAGCGTGGATAAACGGCGGATTCATGGTTGTTGAGCCGGAAGCTCTTTCTTATATTCATGCGCTATCTTGCCGAAGCTGGGAAATTGTCTGCATTTGTACATAGTGGATATTGGCAATGTATGGATACTCTTCGAGATAAAAATGTGCTTGAGAATATATGGCAGGGAGGAAAAGCGCCATGGAAGGTGTGGGAATGACCATGAATGAGACAATGAGAAATTTACTTGAACAAGAAAAACTTTCAGTGAAATTGCGCTTCACTATCGATCTTGCCAATAAGGCAGGAGAGGTTATAGTTGCTTCAAGGGGAGGAAAAGTAACCCAAAAAGAGGGAATAAGCAATATCCAAACAGAAGGAGACCTTAATAGTGAGAGAGTTATTGTTGATGGAATAAGCGCTCAATTTCCTCAGGATTCAATTTTATCAGAGGAAACAAAAACGGAAATAGAGAATCCTCTTGATATAGCTCGACTGTGGGTGATTGATCCGATTGATGGAAGTGCAAATTATGCGCACGGAATAGATGAAGTATGGGTTTCTGTCGGACAAGTGAGGTTCGGTAAGGGGCATATTGGAGTCGCGCATAATCCGTTCCAAAGAAAAACATATTTTGCAGAAAGCGGAAAAGGTACGTACATACTACAGCCAAAAACTCCCGGTAGTGATGCAATGGAATTGAAAAGGATTCAGGTCGGGAATAGGACGGAGCTTAAAGACGCGACGCTTGAAACAAGCATGTCTTATGATGCTTACCAAAGCCGAAGCCATAATATTATAAAGCTCTATCTTTCCTTTTTGGGAATGGATGTTAGACCACGGGAAATCGGCTCCTCAGTTGGGCAATTGTGCCGCGTAGCGGCGGGAATGTCAGATATTCATATGCACACGGGTCTTAAACCGTGGGATTATGCTGCACCCTCAGTTATTTTAGCCGAGGCAGGCGCTGTTATGAGGCGAGCAGACGGTTCAGAATTTAATCCGCTTTTGCATCGCGATAATATATCTGGGAACGCGGTACTTGTTGAAAAACTTGTGGAAGCAATAGGCGAGATTAAAGGAAATAAAGAATTTAGCGATTTTATTGCGCAGCAAATAGAGGATTTTACCGTTTAAATAATTATGAAAATACTTTTGACAGGAATTGACGGATACATAGGAACGGTTTTGGGACAGGAACTCCTAAAGGCGGGTCATGATGTCGTGGGACTTGATACTGGATTTTATTCAGATCCATGGCTCTATGATTTGCCGGACTTTAAAAAAACACAAGTTTTAAAAAAAGACATACGGAAGACCACGAAGGAAGATTTAATAGGATTTGATGCCGTAGTACATCTTGCAGAACTTTGCAATGACCCATTAGGACAAAACGATCCCGAGGTTACTTACCAAATTAACCATTTGGGCACAAAAAAACTAGCAAGTTTGGCAAAAGAAACCGGAATTAAAAAATTTATTTATTTTTCTTCATGCAGCGTGTACGGCGCGTCAGACAATATTGCGGATGAAAAATCACCAACGAATCCCTTAACTGCCTATGCAAAGTCTAAAGTGTTAAACGAACTATTTTTGCAGGATATCGCCGATGATAATTTTTCCCCAATAATTTTCAGAAATGCAACTGTGTACGGCGCATCTCCCAGACTCCGATTTGACTTGGTAGTTAACAATCTTGCAGGACTGGCTTTTACGACAAAAGAAATAAAAATGGATAGCGACGGAACTCCATGGCGGCCGCTAGTTCATGTGTTGGATGTATGCCAGGCAGTTCTTATTGCGCTTGACACTCCTCGTAAAAAAATACATAACCAAATCATAAATGTTGGGGACACAAGCTCAAACTATCAAATAAAAGATATTGCGGAAATTATAAAAAAAACTTTTCCAGATTGTTCTGTTAGCTTGAATAAAGATAGTGTAGATAAAAGAAACTATAGAGTCAATTTTAATAAGATTAGAACCGTTCTTCCCGGGTTCTCCTGTAAATACGATGTAGCAAAAAGCGCAAAAGAACTTTTAGATATTTTTACGAAAATAAATTTGTCATTTGAAGACTTCCAATCTCGCAATTTCACAAGACTTAAACAAATAAGATTCCTAAGAGATACAAATCAAATTGACAGTAAGTTCTTTTGGAGATAGATTATGAAATTTATTAATCGATTGTACGTCTGCAGATTTTGTAAAACACCATTAAAATATACCTTTGTTAACTTAGGTATGTCTCCTATTGCTAATACATACATAAAACCAGAAGACATAAATAAAATGGAACCTTTTTATCCTCTCCACGTGTATGTATGCAACAAGTGTTTTCTTGTTCAGCTGCCCTCGACAATCGCAAGAGAAGTACACTTTAACAATCATTACGCATACTTTTCTTCTTATGCCAAGTCTTGGCTTCAGCACTCAAAAAATTATGTTGACATGATGATGAGACGCTTTAAGTTTGATAAGAGAAATCTTATAGTTGAGATTGCGAGTAATGATGGATATTTACTGCAATACTTTAAAGAGCGTCATATTCGAATCTTGGGTATTGAGCCAAGCGGAAATACAGCAAGTGCTGCAAAGAAAAAGGGTATTCTGACAATTGTGAAGTTTTTTGGGTTAGAAGTCGCAAGAAAACTTATAAAAAACAAAAAATCTGCAGATCTAATAATCGCAAACAACGTCTTAGCTCATGTTCCTGATCTTAATGATTTTGTGGGTGGAATGAGGAAGCTTTTGAAGCCAAATGGACTTATAACCGTGGAATTTCCTCATCTATACCATCTTATAAAAAATGTAGAGTTTGACACCATCTATCATGAACATTATTCATATTTTTCTTTTTTGACTGTTGAGAAAATTTTTGCTTATCATAATTTAACGATTTTTGATGTTGAGGAAATTCCGACTCATGGCGGATCACTTCGTATATTTGCAAAACATATAAAAAATAAGAATCTTCCAATAAATAAATCAGTTGAGAAACTTCGAAATAAAGAAATAAATTCTGGGCATAAGGATATAAATATGTATCTGCGATTCAAAAATCAAGTGCAAAAGAAAAAGCAGTTGTTTCTTGAATATTTGATTAGACAAAAAAAGAAAGGGAAATCAATTGTTGGATACGGTGCACCAGCAAAAGGAAATACATTCCTAAATTATTGCGGTATTGGATCTGACCTTATAGAATATACAGTTGATGCTAGTCCCTACAAACAAAATCATTTGTTGCCGGGAACACATATCCCAATTTATAGTCCAAGAAAGATTAGGCAGACAAGACCGGACCTTGTTGTTATTCTTCCATGGAACTTAAGAAACGAAGTCTCTAGGCAAATGAATTTTATCCATTCATGGGGAGGAAAATTCTTAACTACTAAATCCACACCCTCAGTTTTTTAATATGAAACTAATAAAAACAAAAATAAAAGGAGTACTTTTGGTTAATCTTGAAAAGAAAGAAGACGAACGGGGTTCTTTGACGAGAGTATGGGACGCTTCGGAGTTTAAAAAGAATGGAATAAATTTCAATATGCAGGAAGGATATGTCACGCATTCGATAAGCAAAGGAACCATGCGTGGCATCCATTATCTTAAAGTTCCGGAACAAAAACTTACAAAAGTTGTGAAAGGGAAAGTTTATGAAGTAGCAATTGATATCAGGCCGGATTCGAAAACCTTTAGAAAATGGGAGGCATTTACCCTCAAAGACAAGGATAACAAAATGCTTTATATGGGGCCCGGTATTGCGCACGCAATATTGACACTTGAGGATAATACTGAGCTTACGAGTCTGTATTCTCCTGCATACGTTCCGGGAAATGAGGGAGGGATAAGATATAATGACCCTTCATTTAATATTAACTGGCCAATACCTATAACAAAAGTTTCTAAAAAAGATTTATCTTGGGAGGATTTTAAGTGATTATAGTAGACAAAGCTTTAGAAAAATTGGAAAAAGAAAGTAACCCAATCAGGGTCGGGCTTGTGGGTGCTGGTTTTGCTGGCCGCGGATTTATGCTTCAAATGCTCGACTTTATAAAAGGAATGAGGCTAGTTGCGGTTTCAAATAGAACAAGGTCTGGCGCAGTCCTAGGTTTTAAGCAGGGAGGCTACACAAATTACAAAGATGTAAAAAGCTTAAAAGAACTTGAAGGCACTATAAAAATCGGAAAAACGGCGCTCACAAATAATCCATTCCTACTTACCGATTCTAGGCAAATAGATGTTATTGTTGAAGCAACAGGGGAGGTAGAGTTTGGAGCTCAAGTGGTTTTGCGCGCAATTGAAAAGGGGAAACATACTGTTTTGATAAATGCGGAACTTGATTCAACTCTCGGACCTATTCTCAAAGTAAAAGCTGACAGGAAAAACGTTGTTTACACTCAAGCCGAAGGTGACCAGCCCGGAGCACTTATGAATTTATTCCGCCAGGTAAAGGGTTGGGGATTCAAGCCCGTTATGGTTGGCAATATTAAAAGTTTGATTGACGTAAGGCGAACCCCAAAAACCCAGGAAAGATGGGCAAATGAGCATTTTCAAAGACCTAAAATGGTTACTTCTTTTGCTGATGGAACAAAAATAGGAGCAGAAATGGCAACTATCGCAAACGCCACTGGATTTCCGGTAAGTAAACGTGGCATGGAGGGTCCGAAATGCGATAGGGTCGAAAACGCATACAAACTGTTTAATTTTAAAAAATTAACATTGACTGGTTTAACTGATTATGTTTTGGGAGCGGAGCCAAGTTTTGGAATTTTTGTTTTGGCAACCTGTGACCAGAAGATAAGAAGAAGATATATTAAAATTTACAAAATGGGAAGTGGCCCTCTCTATACATTTTATACCCCATACCACCTAAGTCCACTTGAGGCGCCGATTAGCGTTGCTCGAGCCGCAATATTTAAAGACGCGGTGCTTGCGCCAATCGGCAAACCAATTTGTGACGTTGTAACGCTTGCAAAAAGAGATATCAGAAAAGGCGAGAAACTTGATGGGATTGGAGGCTTTTTAACTTACGGCGCGATAGATAACTACGATGTCTCACTTAAAGACAATCTGCTTCCGATTGGACTTTCAGAAGGATGCATAGTGAAACAGGATATAAAAATAGATGCCGCAATTACATATGACATGGTAAAGCTTCCGAAAAAAAGAATATCCGACAAATTAAGAAAAGAACAAAACAAAATGTTTTTTGGAGGAAAATAATGAGTATTACTGTATTACGAAAATTTATAGGACAGAAATTATTCGGAAATGATGTTATCGAAACCATTGCTTTGATGAAGCCATTCCTTAAAAAGAAATATAAAATTCTTGATTTGGGGGCCGGTACTTGTCAATTTACAAAATTACTTAGAGAAGAAGGCTATAATATTGAGCCGGTAGATGTTAAAGATTACAATTATTATCCTGAGATAAAAGTTCGTGTTTATGACGGAAAACATTTGCCTTTTAAAGATAATGAATTTGACGTATGTATTTTAAGAGCTGTATTGCATCACACGCCGAACCCTAATGCTGTTCTTGAAGAAGCGGAAAGAGTTTCAAGAAGACTAATTATTTTCGAAAACGTAATCACTAATCCCTTTCAAAAATATTACACCTTTTTTGTAGATTCTGTTATGAACAAAGAGCTTATTGCACCTCATACCAACAAAACAGATAAGGAGTGGAAATTGCTCTTCAAGCATTTAAAACTTTCTCTGGTCGAAACTATACGAAAAACCGACTGGCTATTCATGCAGGATCGGATCTATTTTTTACAAAAAATATGAAAAAAAAACTTTCCCTTACGGTTGGAATTACTACGTGTTATGGCGATAAATCAATTCTTGAGACCGTAGAATCAATTCGAGCCTCAAAAGGAGTGGATGAATTCCCCTTTATTATCATAGCTGATCGTGTGCCAATCAATGAGGAGATAAAAAAAAGTTTGAGAAAATACAATGTGCGTTTGGTGGAGAATAAGAAAGAGTCCGGCCAAGTAGAGAAGCAGAAACAAATACGGGAGCTTTCAAAAACCGACATAACTATTTTTACTCAGGACGATGTATTATTTGATAAAAATATATTATCGTCTGTTTTAAAAAGATTTGCCAAAAATCCCAAAACAACGATGATTTCTATTCCATATCTCCCAGTTAAAGCAACCAGTTTTTTTGAAGAGGTGATAAATGTGGGAACTAATATTGTAAATAAGACTGTGGGGTATTGGAATAACGGGGATAATTACCTGTCATGTATTGGAAGATTTATGGCTTTTAGGACAGAAACTCTTAAGAAATTCAGAATGCCCAAAATTGCCGTATCCGACAATTATTATTATTTTGAAAACAAAAAAATGGGAGGAGAATATGAATATGCGCAAGAAGCAACTGTATATTTTAAGAATCCTCAAAACATGAAAGAACACTTAAGAAAAAGCAGCAGGTTCCAACATTCGCAAAAAGAGGTGATTCGTTATTTTGGAGATCTTTCTAAAGAATATACGATACCTAAGAGCGTGTTGGCTCGGGCGGCGATTCAGGAATTTTTAGAGAACCCAATTAATACTTTTCTTTACATATTTGTTTTTGCTTACACAAGAATTTTAAAAATGAAACCTAAAGCTGTTTTAAATCCAATTTGGGAAGTTGATTTATCAACAAAAAAAGTTAGTAACTGATTGTGAGAAAATTAAGAATTCATGTCATTAACAAATATTTTTATCCGGTTACAGGAGGAGGTGAGGTTAATATTCAAGAAACGCATAAGCACTTTCTGAATAAGGGCTGGACTGTTACTGTACATTCCTCTCAAGACACTCTGACTGAAAAAAATGTTCTAGCAAAATATGATGAGATAGAAGGAATTAAAATTATGCGGTATCCTTATAGAAAATTTGGATTTTTTCCTAGAATTGACTGGAATGAAACGGATGTTATTTCTCTTCATAATTTTAATATATTCCCTCACTTTCAAATAATGCTTTATGTTATATGGTTGAAGTTACTAAAAAAGAAAAAATTTATATTCGGTCTTACTCCTCATGGAGGCTTTAATCCAGAATGGATAACGTTTGGTAGGTTAGCTGGAATAATAAAAAAAATTTATCATTATACTGTTGGAGTCGTTCTAATTAATGCAAGCTTAGATATAGTAAGAGCAGTATCTGAGTGGGAACATGATCAGCTTGTTCTAAAAGGCGTAAACAAGAAAAAAGTTGTTACACTTACTAATGGAATAGAAAATGAAGCATATCTTGATATTGAAAAGCTCGCCAGCAAAGAAACTAAAGAAAAAATTAAATCTTATGGAAAATATATTTTACAAGTAGGAAGAATTCATCCAATCAAAAACTACGAAATAACAATAAAAGCCTTAGTCAAGTTAAAGGATATAAATTACTTGATTGTAGGGCCGGATCAGGATTTGCAATATAAATTAAAACTTAAAAATCTTATTAAGAAATTAAAACTCGATGAAAGAGTCAAGTTTCTTGGATCAGTGACAGGTATTGACAAATTTTATATTATGAAAAATGCGGAGCTTATGGTTCACATGGCGAGCTGGGAAAGTTTTTGCAATGTAGTTCATGAGGGGATGAGTCAGGGATTGGTTTGCATAGTGTCAGACAGAACTGCTTTGCCACATCTCGTAAAAGATGGAGTCAATGGTTATTGTCTCGATGTTTATGATGATGAGGCATTGGCTAAAAAAATTAAATTTGTTTTGGAAAATAAAAACTCGCCAGTAATTAAAGGCATTAAAAAAAGAAATATCCAACTTGCTAAAGATCATACATGGGAAAACGTTTCAAAAGAAGTTGAAAGATTCTATTTAAATCTTTACAAAAGTATTTAACCTCTATGAGAATTGTAAGAAAAATACTAAATCTATTGTTTTATCTTTTCGTGGTTGCTATTTTAGCGTTGTCTCTCCGCGGAAACCTCGGGAGTCCTAACAGTATTGAGATGAATTCGGTGGAATGGAAAAGAGAGGGACCTTTCGAACTATCCCCGGAACGTGGAAGAATTGCGCTCGTCTACTCACTGGTTGAAAATAAATCATTCATATTTGATTTGAATATTACAAAATTCACAGCGCCCGATGTCGCTCAAAGAAAGGATGGGGAATTCGTTTCTCTCTTTGCTCCGGGCGTATCCTTTACTGCAATACCAGGGTATGTTATCGGGAAATATTTCGGTGCTTCGCAAGTAGGAGCATACGCAACAAGTACATTATTCGCGTTATTAAATGTTGTTTTAATCCAGTTTATTGCAAGAAGATTTGGCGTGACTAAAGCTGCATCTATGATTGCAAGTTTGACATATTTATTCGCATCTCCTGCGTTTGCTTATGCCATTAATCTTTATCAGCATCACATCTCAACGTTCCTAATATTATTGTCAGTTTATATATTGATTAGTTGGAAAAATATTTGGTCTCTTGCGGGCATTTGGTTTTTGTTTGCCGCATCTATTGTGATTGATTATCCAAACGTGGTTCTTTTATCGCCAATAGCGATATTTGCCTTAACAAGAATATTTGTTTTTAAGACCGATCAAGAGAAATTAGTGATTAAGTTTAAATACTTCGCATTCTTAACTTTTTTTACAGCACTCATTCCAATCGGATTTTTTATGTGGTCCAATATAGAATCTTACGGTAATCCTTTGCAACTATCAGGAACTCTTGAGAGAGTTAAGGTAGTCCAAGACGAGTCGGCTCTTACGGATAGGCAGTTAGTGCAACGCGAATTGGAAGGGAAAAATCCCGATAAAAAAGAGAAAACTGCTACAGGTTTCTTTCAAACAAGGAAACTACTTGACGGATTTTACATCCATATACTTAGTGATGAAAGAGGAGTTCTTTGGTATACGCCCGTCATGCTTTTTGGAATTATTGGCGCTTGCCTTCTTTATAGAAAAAAAACTACGATATATGTCGTTTTGATTGGGATTGTTGGTTTAAACATTATCTTATACTCAATGTGGGGAGATCCGTGGGGCGGTTGGGCATTTGGTTCAAGATACCTAATTCCAAGCTATGCCATTTTGTCCGTCTTTATAGGGATTGCGCTGTCATATTTTAGAAAGAGCTATATTTTTCTTGCCATATTTTTGCCCGTTTTTATTTATTCTGTTCTTGTTAATGCACTAGGAGCAATTACTACGAGTACTATACCGCCGAAGATTGAAGCGGTTGCGCTTGAAAAATTATCCGGAGTTGAGGAAAAATACTCATTCAATAGAAATATAGATTATCTTTTGTCAAATCAGTCAAAATCATTTATCTGGCGTACTTTTGCGAAAGATAAAATCCCTGCAGTTAGTTATTATTGGATTCTCGTTTCCTCAGTCTTAATTGTTTCAGGAAGCATTCTGGCATATATGAAATTAATGGAAAGTAGGGATGAATAAAATGAATAGTACAAAGACTCTTAATATTTCACTAAATAATTCTTCTTTTGCAAAAAAGATATCTCAATTTTGGGCAAGATACCATGTGTCTATCATTATAACCCTCCTTATTATCGCGTCGGTATTTGCTTTTGGTGTTTATTATTTGAATGGGTTAGGGTTGTCTTATAATGATGCTCGTTCGCATCTTGATATCGGACGGCGCGTTGTTGAAGGGTTAAAACCTGGGCTTGCTCAGCTTGGTTCAGTATGGCTTCCTCTTCCCCATATCCTAATGGTTCCAACGATTTGGAATGATTTTTTCTGGCACTCGGGCCTTTCAGGAGCAATTCAGTCTATGGTTTCTTTTGTCACAACAGCGGTAATAATCTATATGTTCCTGAAAAAAATTGGGGTTTCAATATTTGGCAGGATTATTGGAGTTTTAATTTTTACTCTCAATCTCAATATTTTATACCTTCAGTCAACTGCAATGACAGAACTTCTTCTTATCGCGACAATGACTACAGGAGTTTACTATCTTATGCTTTGGTCGAAAGATGAAAGAATATTAGATCTTATAAAATCAGCTTTTTTTGTTATGCTTTCGACGCTTGTTCGATATGACGGATGGTTTTTACTTATACTCTCAATTATTCTCATCGCGATAGAAGTTTTGAGGAAAAAAGGGTATAAGGTGACTGAGGGAACAGTTATTTTATTTGCAACACTTGCAGGATTCGGTGTTGCACTGTGGTTTTTATGGAATCTTTTGATCTTTAAAGACGCACTGTACTTTATTTACGGGCCTTATTCTGCCCGCGCGCAACAGCTTCAGCTTGAAGAAGCAGGAGTATTAGCAACCAAAGGTGATATTTTCTTCTCAACAAAAGTTTATCTTTACGCGCTTTTATACAGCTCAAACGCTTTCATTACGATTTTAGGATCTATCGGAGCGGTTATTTTCTGGCTGGACAAAAAAATAAAAACATCGATCAAGATTGTATCAACCGCTCTTTTTGCTCCTCTTGCTTTTAACATTTTAGCTCTATATTTGGGCCACTCAGTTTTATTCGTCCAAGGGTTATCAGGCGACACATGGTTTAATGTCCGATACGGAGTAATGATGATGCCCCCAATTGCCATATTTGTTGGTTATCTTACGCATAAAGCAACATCATTGAAGTATGTTTTGGTGGGTCTTATTACTTTTGTTTTATTCTTTTCTTTTGTAAATCTTGACGCGGTTACAATTGACGACGCAAGAGTTGGATCAAGTCAGAAAAATGTTTCGGAGGTAAGTAATTGGTTAAAAAACAATGCTGACAAAGATGGATTTATTCTTATTTCCGCTGCCTCGCATGATGCTATAATATTTTCTTCAGGTTTTCCCATGAGTAAATTTATCCATGAAGGTACGGGAGCCTATTGGGAAAGCGCAACAATCTCTCCTGACCGTTGGGCGCGCTGGATTGTCATGAGGACAAATGACGTAAACGATTCAACATTTAAACTTGTAAGCGAAAGCAAAGCGTATGAGTTAGGTCGATACACTCTTGTTAATCATTATCCATTCGCGGATATATATGAAATTAAGCCGGAGTTTGTTGAGAACCTAAACACTGAGTTTTCAATTAGAATAAGCAAATAATTATAAGAATATAAATATGTTTATAAAAATATATGTTTTATTATTATTGATTTTAACAGTAACTGTCGGGATTTTTTTTCTTAATAAGGCTGACGATTTTAAGTTAAAGAATCCAGTGTCTCCTGAAAGGAAAGATCTTAGGAGAATTACCTCAGTTGACACAATGAAATATTCAAGAGATATTGCACGGGAGAAGCTTAAAGATTTGTCTTTTGACAATACTATAGAAAAACAAGTGAGAGATGTTGCTGCAACAGGAGCAACTCATGTGGCGGTAGGTACTCCTTATGATGACGAGTTCTTGCCATACCTAGACCGTTGGGTATCAACAGCAAGAAAATATAATCTCAGCGTCTGGTTTCGCGGAAATTTATCTGGGTGGGAAAAGTGGTTTGATTATCCTACAATTGGAAGGGATGAACATACGGCAGGGATAGTTAAATTTATTAATAACAACAAATCTCTTTTTGAAGACGGAGATATTTTTGTGACTTGCAATGAATGCGAGAATGGCGGACCGGGAGATCCAAGGCATAATGGAGATGTTGCGGGTCATAGGGAGTTTCTGATCAAGGAATACAAGGAAGCAAAAAAGGCATTTGAGAAAATAGGTAAAAAGGTAGCTGCAAATTTTAACTCTATGAATGGAGACGTCGCTCGTTTAATTATGGACAAGGAAACAACAAAGGCGTTAGGCGGAATTGTTGTTGTAGATCATTATGTAAGAAGTCCCGAAGTTTTGGCAGAAGATCTAAAAAACATAGCGGAAAAAAGCGAAGGCAAAATAGTCCTTGGAGAATTCGGTGTGCCAATTCTGGACATAAACTCAGATATGACAGAAGAAGAGCAAGCGGATTGGATAAACGAAGCTTTGGCACGAATATTTCTGATCCCAGAAGTAATAGGTGTAAATTATTGGGTAAATTTGGGAGGATCTACAAGTATTTGGAACGAAAATGGAAGTAAGAAATCCTCTGTTGATGTTATAACAAGTTATTACACAAAAAATAAGAAGAAGCTTCCTCGAAATCCTATTTTTTAATCTTATAGAAATCATCTTAAATTTATCTATTTGGCTTTTTAATAATCTAAATTATTAGAAGATTTGACTTATAGTTGATCTTATGTTATCCTATAACCCTAAGGTTTTCTGCCTCTGTCCTCTGCCTCCATTTTATGAAAAGCAAAATTTTTGTCTCTCTATTAATTTTGTCTTTATTAATTAGCCTTACAGATTTTGCTTCAAAAGCGTCTGCAATAGAAGCTCCTAATTTTCCATTATGTACAAGTCCTCAAGGAGAAGTTCTCGCAAGTTACTCGAGTGGAACGCATGGAGTTCCAGGCGATTCAACAACCTATTTGGGAGAGGATGTTGTTTTTAAAGTAAATGAAAATCAAGTTCTTCAGTGTTTGTGCACGATTGATGGTCAAGGCATCCAGACAAACTGGTGGCAATTTGAGGCCCTTTCTATAGATCAAATAGAAACTCTCAAGAGTCAAGGGTGGATTTTTGTGCCGGATGGATCTTTGTGGGGACTTAAATCTGTGCCCTATTTTGCTAAAAATGCAGGATTTGCCTGTAGACCCCCCGGACAGCCTGGTGCAGGAGGAGAAGTAATTTCTGTAGGAGCAAAAGGAGAAATATTAGGTGTTTCTCTTGCTCCAACTGGAAATATAGTATATATTTTAGGAGCCTTTTTGATAGGAGGAATTTTAATATTAGCAGGCGTACTTCTAAGATTAAAAACAAGAAAACATCTCGGAATAAAGTAAGTTTTTTTTCCACAAGATTAACATCGCTTGGTGTTTTAATTCTTTTTTTAGGAGGAATACTTATTTATCAGCATTATACGCCTCAAAGACCCCCCTTCAAGAATTTTAAACCCACTTCACAGGGGGAGCGTCAAGTGAGAGTTCTAATACCGTCATTGAATATGGATCTAGAGATTTTTCCTGCAAAAATTGTAAATAATAGGTGGGAGATAACTGCTCAAGGCGTTTCATATCTTTCCTCGTCACCGCTTCCGGGAGAAAAAGGAAATAGTGTTTTATACGGCCATAACTGGACTAATATTTTGGGTAATTTAATAAAAATAAAACCAGGAGAGGAGATAGTTATAGTTTCTAATAGAAATAATAAGAGGACTTTTGTGGTGGAACATATATCCGTTGTGGATCCAGAGAATACCCAAATACTTGCAAATACCAGCGATAGACGAATAACTTTATATACTTGTTCAGGTTTCTTGGATTCGAAGCGTTTCGTCGTGACCGCTCTTCTTAAATCTTAATTTATTTTAAGTCACTTTAGAAAATATGAAGCTTGAATTATAATTATTTTATACTCTTATGGAAAACGAGATTAAAAAAGCTGTTGAAATATTAAAAAGAGGAGGGATAATTATTTTTCCAACGGACACTGCTTATGGAATAGGTTGTAGAATAGATAATGAAAAATCAATAAAGCGTTTATTTGATATTCGGAAAAGACCGGTAAAACAGGCAACTCCTGTTTTGGTAGACTCAATTAAAATGGCGCAACGTTATTTACAGCCAATTCCGATAGGGGTAAAAGAGGAATTAATGAACAAGTATTGGCCGGGGGCACTCACTATAATACTTCGTTGTCTCAGAACAAAGGTCCCAAGTTTAGTAAGAGGAGGAAGAGGCACCCTTGGAGTAAGAATGCCAAATCATGAAATTATAAGGACTGTCATTGGGCGTCTTGGCGTTCCGGTTCTAGCCCCTTCTGCGAATTTTCATGGCAATAAGACGCCATTCAGATTCAAAGATTTAAATCCTAAACTCGTAAGCAAAGTAGATTATGCATTGCAACACGATTCAAGTTTAGGTAAAACTGTTTCGACAGTGATTGACTGCTCAAGAAAACCTTGGAAAGTAATAAGACAAGGAGCGATAAAAATTTCTAAGTTCTAATTACTAATGCCTAAGATATGACTACATTGATTATTGATACAGCTAATAATAGACCAATAACTGTAGGGGTGAAAATTAATGGTGAAGACTTTAAGAGTACTGAAAATATAACTTCAAGGAGTTCACGAATTGTTCTTTCTATGATTGATTCAATTTTGAGGAAACATAAGATAAGATTAAGGGATATAGATGGGATTTTGGTAAATACAGGACCAGGGTCGTTTACTGGCTTGAGGGCAGGGATCGCTATTGCCAATGCCTTATCATATACCCTAAAAGTTCCAGTTAATGGCAAAAAATTAGGCGCAAAAATCACTCCTAAATATTAGTGATATAATAAATTAATGCTAGATTTTTTTCACCATCTCTTTGTTCCAAGAGACTTAAATAATCATAGAGCGAAAATTTTACACAATTCAAATCTTCTCCTTGCAATAGTTTTTCTTATTCTCACAAGTTTTTTTGTTCAAAAAGTAAGTCAAGCTTTCCCCTCAATTCTTGGAGTCTCAACGGATATTACCATAGATGCCCTTTTTCTTTTAACCAATACTAAAAGACAAGAAAACGGTATTCATTCTTTGTCGTTAAATGCGCAATTATCTGAGGCAGCTTCGAAAAAAGCAGATGATATGTTTCAATACGGCTACTGGGCGCATAATTCACCAGAAGGTAAAACTCCTTGGGTATTTATAAAAGGAGCGGGTTACAATTATGTTTACGCCGGAGAGAACTTGGCACGAGGATTTACTTCAACAGAAGATGTTATAAATGCCTGGATGGAAAGCCCAACACACAAAGCTAATATGCTCTCCTCAAATTATCAAGATGTTGGATTTGCAGTAAAAATAGGACAACTTGATGGCGAGGAAACGGTTTTGATTGTTGAGGAATTCGGTAATCAAAATATCCCTATTATAGCCGCGAAGCCTGTCCTCGAGCCTAAGTCTGTAGAGAGAGAACTAAGTTCTATCCAGACAGAAGCTATTATGGAAAAACCGCTTGTCCAAAATACACCATCTTTCAACAAGCCACTACTGGATAAAGCGTCTGTTTCCTCCAATGTAAATAAAGTGGCGCTTTCCATTTTCGTTTTTTCACTATTTATAGATATGATTGTTGTAGAGAGAAAAAAGATTGTCAGATTTGTTGGCCATAATTTAGATCACATATTTTATCTTTTGCTTGTATTTTTACTTATCGGCGCATTAAGTAAAGGAGTTGTCATTTGATGATTGAATCCTTATCTAAAAAACATATCTTTTATTATTTAGCACTTATTCTCATACTAATTCTCGGATTTTTATTAGCCTACATCAACTCCTCAAATAGACAGATTCAAATATTGGCAGTCGTTTTTACTGCCATCTCCTATGTTTTCTGGGGAATTCTGCACCATTTATTTAATCATGACTTAAGTATGAAAATTATGGTAGAATATGTACTTATTGGCAGCTTGGGCTTAGCAATAATATTAATTCTTTTATGACCCGTTCTAGGCTTCGACTGAGCTCAGCCGAAGTCTTAACTTAGGGTCATAGTGAACTTGTTGAACTATGAAAGGTATAATCTTAGCTGGAGGACTAGCAACACGTCTTCGTCCGTTGACTTTGGTAACAAATAAACATCTTCTTCCTATATACAATAAGCCCATGATTTATTATCCACTTGAAGCTATGAAAAAGTCGGGTATAAAAGAGGTTCTTTTAATTACTTCTCCCCATCATGCCGGAGACTTTACAAACCTTTTAGGCAATGGTGAAGAATTTAATCTAAAACTTTATTATGCGATACAAAAAAACCCGACAGGAGGAATTGCGGATGGATTGAAACTTGCCCGGGAGTTCGCGAAAAACGAAAAAATTTTGGTTATTCTTGGGGATAATATTTTTGATTTCAATCTGAAAAAAGCTATCGAAAAGTTTGATAAAAGACAAAAAGGAGCAGTGGTGTTCGGTATAGATATGGATACAAAATCTAAACAATATGGAGTAATTGAGATTGGAAGAACCGGAAAAGTATCATCAATTGAAGAGAAACCGGATAATCCTAAGTCCAGAATTGCCCAGACGGGAATTTATATGTATGATGATAGAGCTTTCGATTTTATAGATAAGCTGAGGCCTTCCGGAAGAGGTCAGCTTGAGATAACTGATTTAAATAATTGTTATCTTAAAGAGGGAACGTTGGAATGCGAAACAATTGATTGGTGGATAGACGCTGGAACTTCACATGACGAGTTACTAAGAGCAAATAATTTAGTTGCAGAGAAAGTAAAAAAAAGAAAGTTATAACTCAAAGCAAATAAATTTCTATGGCAAATGTATGACCCAAAAACCCAAGACAGATAATGAATGTCTCGCGGAGCGAGATCCTGCTTCGCAGGAGAAAATCACTTCCCAGAAAACAGTATTTAAAACAAAGCTTTTTAATGTTGAGGAAATAGATTATTTAGATAAAAATAAATACAAGAAGATAGATTTTGTTGCCAAGCGTATATCAACAGTTACAGTATTACCGCTAACAGATGACAATGAAATTTTTTTAGTGCGTCAATATAGAAGAATGTTAAATAGGACTACGCTTGAGGCTGTTGCCGGATATATTGAAAAACGAGAAACCATATTGGAAGCCGCAAAAAGAGAACTTAAAGAAGAGACAGGCATAATAGCAGTACAATGGGAGGAGATAGCAAGAGTAGAAATGGCAGCTAGTGCATTTAATGGGAAATTACACTTGTTTATGGCAACTGGTTTGGATTATGAAGAATCCACGCCTGATGAAGAAGAAGAGATATCAGTGATTAAAATACCCCTTTTGGATGCAGTAGAAAAAGTAATGGCTGGAGAGATTAATCATACAGACAGCATGATTGGAATATTAATGCTGTATAAGATAAGAGCTCCAAGAAAAACAAGACAATCAAAATCATGAAAGTTCTATAACTGGCGGTGCTGGAGTTTACCCAGCACCAGCCTTTAGTATTTGGCTTAAGGAAATAAAATTAATGTTAAAGCATGGATAAATCTAGAAAAAGAATACTTGTTACGGGTGGTGCTGGGTTTATAGGCAGCAATTTTATTCTTTATTGGTTGAAGAAGTATCCTAATGACAAGATTATAAATCTTGATAGTTTAACTTATGCCGGGAATTTGGAGAATTTAAGGTTAATTGAGAGAAACCTCAATTATTCATTTGTCAAGGGAAATATCTGTGATTTAGATATTGTTGAAAAGTCAATGCAGGGTGTAGATACAGTTGTACATTTTGCTGCGGAGAGTCATGTGGATCGGTCAATAAAAAAGCCCTCAGATTTTATATTAACAAATGTTGTTGGTACGCAAATATTACTTGATGCGGCTTTAAGAAATGACGTTAAGAGATTCCACCACATTTCTACAGATGAGGTTTATGGGAGCCTTGAATTACGCGATACGAATAAATTTAATGAACGAACAAATTATAATCCCAGAAGTCCATATTCAGCAAGCAAAGCAGGATCAGATCATTTAGTAAAGGCATATTATGAAACTTATGGTTTGCCAATCACCATTAGCAATTGCTCCAACAACTTCGGACCATATCAATTTCCAGAAAAGATGATTCCTCTTGCGATAACAAATGTAATCGAGGATAAAAAAGTTCCAGTTTACGGAGATGGTCTTTATGTCAGAGATTGGCTTTATGTAGAGGATCACTGTCGAGCGATAGATTTAATATTGCAAAAAGGAAAAGTTGGAGAGACTTATTGTATTGGCGGTTTAACAGATGACATTAACAACCTAACTGTGGCTCGTAAAATACTTAAAATTCTTGGTAAGGATGAAAACATGCTTGAATTTGTAAAAGATCGTCCAGGGCACGATAGGAAATATGCTATTGATTGGTCAAAGATAAAGAGTGAGCTTGGATGGGGCCCGTTACATAGTTTCGACGAGTGGCTTGAGAAAACTGTTGAATGGTACAGAAATAATGAGAGATGGTGGAAGAGATTAAAGACTAAAGAATTCCAAAAATACTACGAAGAGCTGTACGGGGACTTGGATTAAGTAAGAGAATTTGTAAATTTTCTAAGTGCAATTATTTATTAGGTTTATCCAGAGCATTCTGAGGACGAATAATTTCGTTAAGAAATCTAAAAGTTTTAGGGGTTCTTCTTTGAGTGATGGTTTGTGATTGAAACTTTGCTCTAGGGAAGAAATCGTAATGCCGTATCGTTAAAATCTCTACTCCTTCTTTTGTGGTAATGCTGTTTTGGGTACTTCTTCCTTCAAAGAAAAGTTGATCACTAATACTTTGGAATCCCTTATATCTACTTTTGCATACGAAAATATAACCTGGTTCATAACCATACATTCCTGCATCATCTGTCAGATCAACGTTAATTTTTGGGCAGTAGATAATTCGTTGTAAAACCTCTGGTGTAAAAAATTTCCTAAGCTCTTCTTCAGATGGCTCATGCTCTCTGTTTAGCTCAGTGCGGATCTTGTCGTCGCTTGGATAGCCATTTGGTATTTTTAGAAAAGGTATATCATACTCTTCAATTTCAGGAAGAGGGGAATCAAGATCATTTTTAGGTTGGAATTTCTCTATATCTTTACCTTCGTCGCTGTTCATAAATGTTATTAACATAATATTAAATTAATTTTAAATAGTCAATGGTAAATTGTCGTACGACCCCCTGGGGTCGAGTCTCGATAAACATCCAAAACCAAGAGATGATTTAATTTCCTTAATGACATGACAACTTTGAGGAAGGCGAAATTACTACAGCACTTGTAAAGGGAATTTTATAAATTGAAAAACTCATTATGTTTTCAGAATCCGACCGTTTAATAGTTCAATAGTTTAAACTATTGAACTATTGTTTATATCGTGCGGCGACCCCGCGGGTTGAGCCTAGTTTTTCACTATCACCGTACTACAGTGCGTGGTAGTTATACAGATAGAATTACCATTTAACTTATTGGTTGATATTATGTACATGTGTAACAGGGGTTTATGAAGCTTATTTATAGTTCTCAAGCATAACTACTGTGCCATCGGTTATCTTACCATGTGCTTTGGCATCGGCGCTAATTAGTTTGGCATACTCGTCTTTTGCTGTTGCTACAAACAGTGCATCATACGCGGCAATATTATAGGCTTCCATAATTTCTATTGTTTGATCTAATATTGCTTGAGATGATTCTTTTATGACTAGAGGCAAAGAAAAAAGATCACTTATGCTTTTCTTTATTGCTTCAGCCGGCATGTGCTTACCCTTTTTGAGGGTGTTGATAATCTCAATTATGATAAGACTTGGAACAATCAAAAGGATTACGTTACCCAACATGTCTTTGTAAATTTCATGAGCAATCTCAACACTTGATTCATTTTCTTGATTAAACCATTTAAGAACTACAGAGGTATCTACGACGTAAGTTTCCATAGTTTAGAAATGAGTATCTCTATCGTGGCGTAAGAATTTAGTCAAATTGACACCTTGCTTGCCTAACTTGCTAATCCGTTTCATATCTTCCCATATTCTTTCGCCCTCTTCCTTCGTCAACTTTTTTTTGGGATGTTGAGGGTGGGAAATAGGCACACGTTCCACTCTAAACCCAGAGGGTGTAGTCTCAATTTTTACTGTTAATTCTTCATCATGCCAATTTAAAGCCTCCCTTATTTCATTAGGAACTGTTAACTGACCCCTTTCTCTTACTCTAGTAATTTTCTGTATGTAATTCATATAAATCAGAATATCAGAATAATCGTATTGTGTCAATATGGCAAAGTATGTATAATTGTGTTAATGAAGATTTTGGGGACGGCGGAGCTACCACAATATCTGTAAAAGGATTTTTGTAACTCAAAAAACTCACTTCATATTCAAAATCCAGTCGTATAATAGTTCAATAGTTTAAACTATTGAACCAAAGCATTAAAACTTTTCTCTAATAATTTTTCTTTTAACTAATTCTTTTCCTTTTTTGCTTTTATTTTCAAAAGCTATACTTCCAAAACGTTTTGGCGGAGATAATTTGATTAATATTTCTTCTACCTTATCGACTAGCGCTTCTTTGTTTTGTGCTTTTAATATGCTATCGACGACTTTTCTATAGCCGCTTTTTCCGTTTTTTAGCCAAAAAGAAACGCGCATAATCGTTGCGCGAGAAACTTTTAGCGTATCGTCAATCTCATCGTAAGTTTTCCCCTTAGCTAATAACACTGCTATTGCCAGCCTTTTTATAAGCATAATTTTTTCTGTAGGGGAAAGCAGATCATCTATAAAGTTCTTAGCCTCACCAGGTGTTCTAATATCTACGATTGTTTTTAAAAAAACCTGAAAAATTCTGTTTTCTAATTCTTTATCAAGGAATCTTCTGGAGACTTTTGTCATGTTGTTATAGTTTAATAGTTTAAACTATTAAACTATATGCGTCAAGATCAAGATCTAGGATTAAGTTACAAAATTTAATAAAAGATTTCTATAGATGATATAATCATTGAATGAAGATTTTGGGGATGGGGTTGAGGGGGCTTGTGGGATCAAGAATTGTTGAGCGACTTCAAGATAAGTATGAATTTGAATCTTCAGGCGTTGATATAACCAATAAAGACGCAAGTGCTCAAATAAAAGATTCTAATGCCGCTATAGTCCTTCATTTAGCCGCAAAGACAGATGTGGATGGGTGCGAAAAGGATAAGCCCTTAGGTAGTGAAGGAGAAGCTTGGAGGGTTAATGTAGAAGGAACAAGAAATATTGCCGATGCGTGTAGAGAGACTAATAAAAAGTTAATCTATTTTTCAACTGATTTTGTATTTGATGGAACCAAGGACTTTTATGTTGAAGATGATACTCCAAACCCGGTAAATTGGTATGCACGGACGAAATATGAAGGAGAAAAAATTGTTCAGAGTCTATCAACGTCTTGGTTAATAATTAGAATTGCCTATCCTTATAGAGCAAATTTTAAAAAATTAGATTTCTTCAGAGCAATTCTGAAACGATTACAAAAGGGCGAAAAGGTAAATGCGGTTACCGATCATATTTTCACGCCAACTTTTATTGATGATATTGTAGTCGCCTTGGACAATTTAATTGAAAATAACTCAACTGGAATTTTTCATGTTGTTGGTAGCCAAGCTTTGACTCCATTTGAGGTTGCCTCTATTATTTGTAAAACTTTTGGTTACGATCAAAGTCTTATCGTAAGAACTACAAGGTCGGAATTTTTTAAGAATAGAGCAACTAGGTCTTTTCAACTACACCTTAGAAATGATAAAATAGCAAGATTAGGTGTAAAAATGAAGACTTTTGAAGAGGGAATTAAGGAGATAAAAAGACAGATGGAAAATTCGGAATTCAAAATTACAAATACTAAATAAATTCTAATCTTCAAAATATCAAATTCAAAACGTCTTGAATTTTGGAAATTGTTGATTTGATATTATTTGGGATTTGGTGCTTAAGATTTAGCATTTAAATTGTTATGGTTATTACTTTTGTCGGACATGGATACGTTGGGTTAGTTACTGCTTCGGTCTTTGCTGATTTAGGAAATACTGTTTGGGTTATCGGGCATACCCCAGAGAAGATAGAAAATCTTAAAAAGGGCATACTTCCTATTTATGAGCCAGGACTTGAGGAAATTGTTAAAAGAAATGTTAAGGCAGAAAGACTTTTGTTTACTCTTTCTTATAAAGATGCAATTCCAGCTTCAGAAGCGATTTTCATAGCTGTTGGTACTCCACCCAAAAAAAATGGTGAAGCTGATTTGTCGGTTGTATACGATGTAGCAAAAAAAATAGGAGAAAATTTGCAAGACTATACGGTCGTAGCTACAAAAAGCACAGTTCCAGTTGGAACCAATAAAAAAGTAAAGAAGATTATTGAAAGAGCTAAGCCTAAAGGGGTAAGGTTTAACATAGCGTCCATCCCAGAGTTTTTAAGGGAAGGACAGGCTATTTCTGATACACTCCACCCAGATAGAATTGTGATAGGAACTGATTCAAAAGAAGCAGAAAAAATACTAATTAGACTACATAGTCCGATTGACGGCAGTTATGTTTTGACAGATATTGAGACAGCTGAAATGATTAAGTACGCTGCTAATTCTTTTCTGGCAACCAAAATCTCCTTTGCAAATGCTATTGCTCATCTATCTGAATTAACAGGTGCTGACGGATTGAGGGTTTTGGGGGCGATAGGGCTTGATAAAAGAGTTGGAAGTGAATTTTTGTTTGCCGGTGCGGGTTATGGAGGAAGCTGTTTTCCAAAAGATGTGAAAGCAATGATCGCGATTGCAAAAAAAGCGGGTTATAACTTTTCTCTCCTTAAAGACGTAGAAGCAATTAACCGTGAGGCCATGTTTAGAATCGTTGAAAAATCAAAGAAGCTAGTGGGAGGAAATCTAAAGGATAAAACTATTGGAATACTTGGATTATCTTTTAAGCCCAACACCGATGACATGAGAGATGCTCCTTCTATTGTTGTAGTCAATAAGCTATTGGAGGACAATGCGAAAATTAAAGCCTATGATCCAGTAGCAATGGATAACGCGAAAAATATTTTAAAGAAAGTTGAGTTTCATCCGGATTCCTACTCTGTCGCCAAAGATTGCGACATCTTAATTGTCATGACGGAATGGAATGAATTTAGGCAACTTGATTTATTGAGAATAAAAAATTCTATGAAAAAACCAATTCTGCTAGATGGAAGAAATATTTATGAGCCTCAAACGTTGCGAGAAATGGGATTTATCTACCAGGGAGTTGGACGATGACCCTCCTTCGTCCCCCTACGTTAAAGCTGCGAGGGGACTACGGAAGGATCATGCTTCCGAAGCTAAAGTTTTGGAGAAAATTAATTATGATTAAAAAAGATATTTTGGGAAAAAGGAGCGAAGGAGCATGAATAAAGTTCTTATCACTGGAGTGACTGGATTTGCTGGAAGCTATCTCGCGGAATATTTAGCGAATTTAAAAGAGTATGAAGTTTTTGGAACTTATTTGTTGGAAGAAAGCAAAATAAACATAGATAAAGTAAGAGATAGAATAAAGTTGATAAAAATAGACTTATCTTCAGAGAACTCCGTTTTCGATCTCATCAAAAAAATTCGTCCCACTTTAATTTTTCATTTGGCTGCCTTGACTTCACCGGCTGATAGTTTTAAAAACCCAGTAAAAACTATGACGGATAATATAGCGCTTCAAATTAATATTCTGGAGGCAGTCAAAAAGTATAATTTACTTAATACTAAAATTTTGATTGTGTCTTCAGCAGATGTTTATGGGTTGGTTAAAAAGAAAGATTTGCCAATGGATGAAGATACGAAATTAGCTCCAACAAGTCCTTATTCTGTATCCAAAGTAGCTCAGGATTTTTTGGGATTTACATATTATTTATCTTACAATCTTAAAATAGTTAGAGTCAGACCGTTTAACCATATTGGGCCAAGGCAATCTCCAAATTTTGTAGTGGCGTCATTTGCTAAACAAATTGCAGAGATAGAAAAAAGAAAAAGAAGTAATGTTTTGCGTGTTGGAAATCTTGAGGCAAAACGAGATTTTACAAATGTGAAAGATATAGTTCGTGCGTATGTATTAGCAATAGATAGAGGAGAAATTGGTGAAGTATATAATATTGGGTCTGGTAGGTCTTACAAAATCTCAGATATCCTTGATAGATTGATATCAATGTCAACATCGAAAATAAAAATAGAAAAAGAAGATTCATTAATCAGACCGAGCGATAATCCGGAGCTATTATGCGACTGTCGCAAATTTGAACGGCTGACCAATTGGCGCCCCGAATTTTCAATTGATGAAACATTAAAAGACACGCTAGACTATTGGAGGAATATAATTTAAAATATTATTTTATGAAAAGAGCCTTAATAACAGGTATTACAGGACAAGATGCATCGTATCTTGCAGAGTTTTTGCTAAATAAAGGATATAAAGTTTATGGGACTACAAGACGATCGAGTACCATCAATAATGAAAGAATAGAGCATTTACAGGATAAAATTACGATTATTCAGGGAGATTTGTTGGACCAAAGTTCATTGTCTTCAGCACTTTTAGAAGCAGAACCGGATGAGGTCTATAATTTGGCTGCGCAATCATTCGTTCAAACGTCATGGAATCAGCCTGTTTTGACAGGAGAATTTACAGCCTTAGGCGTTACGAGACTTCTAGAGGCGATTAGAGTGGTAAATCCGAAAATAAAGTTTTATCAAGCATCTTCTTCAGAAATGTTTGGTAAGGTAACAGAGACACCTCAAAAAGAAACTACGCGTTTCCATCCAAGAAGCCCGTATGGTGTTGCAAAAGTTTATGCCCATTATATAACTGTTAATTATCGAGAAAGCTTTGGTATTTTTGCGTGCTGCGGCATTCTTTTTAACCACGAATCCCCAAGACGAGGAATAGAATTTGTTACAAGAAAGATTAGTCGCGGTGTTGCCCGCATAAGTTTAGGAAAGCAAAAAAAACTAGAATTAGGAGCCTTAGAGCCCAAACGAGATTGGGGATTTGCCGGAGATTATGTTGAGGCAATGTGGCTTATGCTTCAGCAGCCTGTAGCTTCAGATTTTGTGGTTGCAACAGGCGAAAATCATAGTGTAAGGGAATTTTTGAAACTTGCTTTTAAGACGGTCGGAATCGATGATTGGAACAGATATATAATATCGAATAATCCTTCACACATGAGACCCGCAGAAGTTGATTATTTGATTGGAGATGCAAGCCGCGCTCGTAAAATTTTGGGATGGAGGCCAAAAACGAGTTTCAAAGAACTCGTTGAGATGATGGTTAAGGCTGATCTAGAAATTGAGAAAAAAGAAAAATAATTTATGCAGACGGTATTAGTTGCAGGAGGAGCGGGGTTTATTGGCTCCCATCTATGCAATAGTTTATTGAAAGATAAATATAAAGTTATTTGTATAGATAGTTTAATAACAGGGGATAAGAAAAACATTGAACCTCTACTCAAAAACCCAAACTATAAATTTATCCAAGAAGATATTACTAGGCCTTATGAAAAATGGTTGTCACCGATAACGAAGAATAGCAGATTGGATTATGTATTTCACTTGGCGAGTCCCGCTTCCCCCAACAAAAAAAGTAAAAAAAGCTACATAAACTATCCAATCGAAACTTTACTTGCGAACTCGTTGGGAACATATAATCTCTTAGAGATGGCTCAAAAGTTTGAATCCAAGTTTTTATATACATCTTCTTCTGAAATTTATGGAGATCCTGCAATTTCTCCGCAAAAAGAAACATATTTTGGCAATGTTAACCCAAATGGCATACGTTCTGTTTACGACGAAGGGAAAAGATTTGGCGAGGCAATGACTTTTGGATATGTTAGAAAGTACAATCTGGATGCAAGAATTATTCGTATTTTTAATACTTATGGGCCAATGATGCAGAAAGATGATGGAAGAGTAGTATCTAATTTTATCAATCAGGCAATAGAAAATACATCTCTTACAATTTATGGTAAAGGAACACAGACTAGAAGCTTTTGTTTTATCGATGATATGGTTTTGGGAATAAAAAGAGCAATGTTTTCTTCTCTATCGCGAGGTGAAGTGTTTAATTTGGGCCATACGGAAGAGAAAACAATTTTGGAGCTAGCTAAGCTTATTAAAAGCCTGACAGATTCCCAATCGGAGATAGAATTTGAAGAATTGCCTGTCGATGATCCGAAGACCAGAAGGCCGGACATTACCAAAGCAAGAGAAATTTTAGGATGGGAACCAAAAATAACAATAGAAGAAGGTCTTAGGAAAACTGTAGCATATTTTGAAGATTTGTAAATTAATATGAATATTGTTGTTGTTACAGCCACTTATAACGAGAAAGGTAATATAGAGCGGCTTATCGATATTATTGAGACAGAGGTATTCCCAAAAATAAAAAGTCATAAGATGCGTCTTCTTGTTGCGGATGACAACTCTCCTGACGGGACGGGAGAAGCAGTAAGAAGACTTATGAAAAAATGGAAAAATCTTAGCATAAACTCTGGAGAGAAAAAAGGACTAGGTGCTGCTTATCTTCGAGCAATAACTTCTGCGATTGAAGAATTTGACGCAGATGTGATTTTTGAAATAGATGCTGATTTGTCTCATGATCCAAAAGAGATCCCGAACTTTCTTAAGAAAATGGAAGATGGATACGATATTGTTACAGGAACACGTTATAGTGAAGGAGGATCAATGCCTGAAAATTGGCCACTTCACAGAAAAGCATTTTCAGTGATCGGAAATTTATTGGTAAAAATCATTACAGGAAGGTTTTATATCTATGATTGGACGGGAGGATTTAGAGCGATTAAAAGGGAAGTCTTTCTTAAAGAAAAAGATAAGCTGATTTCATTTCAGGGATATACATTTCAAGTTGCTTTTCTTTATAAAGCGTTATTAGACGGATATAAGATTGGACATGTCCCCATTCATTTCAAAGACAGAACATTGGGACGATCTAAAATCGCTCCCCTTGAATACATAGTAAATCTTTTAAAGTATGTAATTTGGGAGAGAATTTACGAACTTCGACGGTTTATTAAATTTTTGATAGTTGGATCGACAGGATTTATTACCCAGATAGCGACACAAGAAGTAGCTGTTCGAAGCGGCCTCGCGTATGCGATCTCCTTGATAATAGGCTCAAGTCCGTCATCTCCTATATTAGAAAGAGATATATTGGCGCTCCGAGATGGAATCGGAGGGGGATTTGGGGCGGAAGCGGCGATTATTTCCAACTTTATGTTCAATAATTTTTGGACATTTAACGATGCAAGAAAACTAAAAGTAAAATCGCCATTTTTTTTGAGACTTATTAAATTCAATCTGACATCTGTCGCGTCTATATTTATTCAATCTTTTTCAATTTGGTTTTTTGTCCAACTTTTGGGCGTTAATCTTAACATTGGGGGTTTTACTATTCCGACCCGGCTTGTTGTTGTAGTCCCAACGATTATTTTGTTTGTTATACCGTTAAATTATTTCATTTATAATAAGATAATCTGGAAAACTCAGTATCTTAGAAATGTAAATGATGCAAAGGTATAGGACGCTTATTATTCTTTTGATTCTTCTTTTCATATCTTCCTTTCTTAGGCTTTATAAGATAGAGGATTATATGACTTTCTTGGGGGACGAGGGAAGAGATGTTTTGGTTGTTTATAATATTTTGCATGGCGACTTAACTCTTCTTGGTCCGACTGCCTCCGTTGGAGGATTTTTCTTAGGACCTATTTATTACTATTTCATGGCTCCTTTTTTGTGGCTTTTTAATTATAGCCCTTTGGGGCCAGCCGTAATGGTTGCCCTTTTTGGAGTCGCGACTGTAATCTTAATATATAAAATTGGAAAAGAATTTTTTTCCACTTCTGTTGGGCTTATCGCGTCGCTTTTCTACGCGGTAGCTCCTTTAATTATTATCCATTCTAGATCCTCATGGAATCCAAATGTGGTTCCTTTTTTCTCGCTTCTAACTTTGTATACCATATATAAGGCTTTAAATAGAAATACTCAGAGACTTTTTATTCTGGGGGGATTTCTGCTTGGGATTACTATGCAACTTCATTATCTTGCGCTTTTTTTGGGGATTATAATTTCTATATATGTTGTTTTAAGTCGGAGATCATTGTCAAAATCGCTTAAAGATCATATATCTATTTTTATAGGTTTTTTGGTCGGATGGTCTCCATTTTTGGCTTTTGAAGTTCGCCACGGATTCCCAAACATTATAAGTTTATTTAATTTTGTTTTTCACTCCGGATACACAGGAGGCAATAGTGATTTTTTCAAAATCATCACCGACGTTTCTTCCAGATTGTTTGGCAGATTAGTTACCAATTTTCCATCACCTGAAAAAATAGAGCTATACACAAAAATGGATATAACAGTGTGGTATTATTTTACGCTTTTTTTGGGGGTAGCAAGTGTTTTGCTCTTGATTATTAAATGGCACAAAGCCTACAAGGAACATTCATTGGATTTTAGTAAATATAATTTACTGTTAATCTGGTTAATTGTAGGGGTAGGGCTTTTTGGATTTTATAAAAAGCCTATTTATGATTATTATTTTGGATTCATGTTCCCTCTGCCGTTTTTTATTGTTGGGATTTTTCTTGCAAATCTATGGAAGAGTCGGTTTGGGAAAATCTTTAGCCTGTTAATCTTATTATTTATCTTATGGCTTAACTATTTAGGAGTTCCTTATAAAGCCTCCGCAAATAGACAGCTTCTTCAGACAGAGACTATCTCAAAATTCGTTCTTAGTAAGACGGATAACAAACCTTTTAATTTCGCACTCATAACCGGGGGAAATTCCGATCATGCATATAGGTATTTTTTTAAGATTTGGGATAGGGATCCAAAGACTATATTAAATCCCGAGAGAGATCCTAAGCGAAAAACAGTTACAGACCAGCTATTAATTGTTTGCGAGGTCAGACCTTGTTACCCGCTCGGAAACTCTCTTTGGGAGGTAGCAGGATTTGGAAGAGGGGAAATTGTTGGAGAATGGGATGTCTCTGTGGTGAAAGTTTACAAACTTGAGCACTACCAAGAGCCATAAAGTCCCCAGGTGCAATCATAATCCACTCGAGGGTGTAGTCGATAATATTAAGACTATATCTACGCACCTCAAACTATAAGCTATTGTGATATAATACGTAGCCTATGACACAAGAAAGGATGTCTCAGGGTGACACTCAGGAAACATTGCGACCAAGGCCATTAACTCATGGTGAGTTTTATCTAGCCATGGTAGAAAGACCTGATCCGAATGGAGTAGGTCTTAGACCTGAATGGAGAAGTTTTTTTGTAGGACAAGAGAGAGCATATAAACAATTAACCAGTGCTTTAACCGAATCACCTGCTGGCACTGTGGTTGTACTTGCAGAACATTTAGGTACAGGCAAGGACACCCTAATAGACGTTGTGACTTATGACCTTATTTCTCAGGGGAAGACCAAGAAACAAGATATTCTATATGTCAATTCCAGATTTCATCTTGAAGAAAATCGAAGTTTTGAAAACATGGTTTTTGAAAGTTTTATGCCATGGCCTAAACCACCAGAAAACTGGCGTGAGTTAAAGCCAAAAATTCTCCTCTTAAAAGAGTTAGATTATATTTGGGGTTATAGCAAAGAACAGACTAAAGAAGATTTAAGAAGAAAAATAGCAGTTGCTGGCAAGTATTTAGGAAAAGAAGTTGAGATATTAATGTTGGTTGGAGATAAGAATTTATTGGATAGAGAAATAATTGATGTAGCAGGATCTCCATTTGAACCAATTTATATCCCACTTGATCCTCTTACTCCTGATGTGTTGAAGGAAACTTTACGTCAGCGTTTTGCATATGTGCTAGAACGCTCACCAGAAGAAATAGACGTTGATCCAATGATTGACCCAGACTTTTTAGCTACTCTTATTCCAAATACTGAATATCCTATTGCTAATATGAGGGGCACATTGGTAATATTTCAAGAGATTGGAAGAAATATAAAACCTACAGAGGAGTTGGTGCGAATCTCAGTAGAGTTGGTTAAAAAAAACTATGCAGAGGAATTTTATGATATATATTCGCGAGCTGACAAAGAGACACAAGAGCTTTTGCTTTGGTTAGTAAAACATATCAATGATCATGACAATGGTAAAACCATGATGAGGGCAATGTCTCCTGAAGAAATAATGGAAGCATGCCCCTTGGACTTTGATTCAAACGAAATAAAAGAAGAAATAATCCACCAACTTATTGAAAGTGTAGGTTTATTAGAAGTGGATCCAATTAAAGGTTTATATCTTCCAAGACAAAAGTTCTTTTTGATGGCAGCTTCTGTACCTACGCTATCCAAGTCACAAATGGACGCTTTAATATGGAAGAGAAATCAGGCTAAAAGAGAAGAGCAAGAAAGGATAAGGCGCGATGAATAGAGAAGGTGAAGGATCATTGGCACAATCTCAAGAATCAAACCTCTATCTTCCAGCCAGATTCTTAGAGGGAAGAGGAATGGAGAGGGGAGCTCTTCCGTTAATGCTTGCGCAAATTGTAAAAGAACTAGATACGTTGCCATTAGTGCGTTCACCAGATGATCTTCCTGAAGAAATAAGGTATTTACGAAATTCTAAAGATGGAATTCTTATCATGGTGAGCAGGAGAAGGCCAACATCTATTGGATTTAGCGGGATAACTGAAAGAGAACATATCTATGGTTATTTTGCTGAAGCTTATGAAGAAGTGAAAGGAATCCCGCAGCATAAGATAAATAATCCCTCTAGAGTTTGGAGTGGAGCATATGAAAGAGTAGACATAAGTGATAAAGGAGATTATCGTGATGCTGGCCTTACACCAACAAACTTTATTGAGACTAGAAGACGTTCACTTGGATTATCTATAGAAAGCGATTTAGCTTTATCAGGAGGAGCAAGGCAATTTCAATTAACAGAAGGTGAGGAAACTGAAGTAATTGAGCAACACAGCATAAGCGAAACAGGAGCTTTAGTAGTCCCGGAAAAACAAGTCATAGCTAAGCTTTTTGGAGTAGCGAATGAGCAGGCAGAGAAGATGAAGCACATGGGACGAGAGATAAAAGATTTAATTAGAGGACATTTTGCTCCAACCAATCAGGGTATATCAACTGAAGTTGGTTTAAATCACCTCGTAGTGACAAGTGGTGAAGAGAAATCTTCGTCGTTCATAGATTTATCTAACAAGTTAGGGCTTGTACCGCATACAATTCCATTTTGGAAAATGGCAAGTGATTTAGGTCCCTATATCAGGAACATTATAAGAAGAGGTGGAAAGGCTTCTGAAGCATTTCCTTTAGATAAGATTGAGAACATTGAATTCTATAATTCTGATTCAATTAGATTATTCAGAGAGCAGCATGGTACATATCCATTAGTAGTTACTTTTGATATGAGATCACTGGGTAGAACTGTACACAAAAGAGACATGTCAGATGCAAGGAATCATCTTCTTGGTAATATTAGTGAGGAAGGTATAAAACATCCATTATTTGCTATAATTGAAATCAGTGATAATTCAGAAGACATGCCGACTGTTGTGATACGTCAAGGGGCTGGAAGATATTTACTAAAAAGTGAAAATATTGAAGATATGCAAGGATTACTTGTAAAAATTGGAGTAGATTACGCACTGACTAAACAAGTTCGTGGATTAAGTGCTTTGGTTTCAGCCCTATGAGATATTATTAAGGATTAATTAATTTTATTATGACTGATATGACTTTGGAAAATAGAACAAATACAGAAAAATTATTATTTAACCCAGAAGATTATACGTTAAAAGAAATTCTAAGTCCCAAACATTCAGCTCTACTCGTAGTTGATGTTCAGAATGATTTCTGTGACCCGAAAGGAAAGTTTGCTGGTTGGGGAAGAGATATAAGTCAGATGCAGGAGATAGTTCCCCATATACAACATTTAATCGATACCGCACATAAAGCTCAAGTTCCAGTTATTTTTACAAGAGGATTCGAAGATGTTAAGTTTCGTAGCGGCCCTGATTTGAGACGCGCTGTTAGGTGGGAAGAAAAAGATGGCGATGGGAGTGTAAATTCTGAGTCGGGGACTTTTGGATCAGAATTTTATAAGGTTAAGCCGGAAGAAGGAGATATAGTTGTTGAAAAACATAAATGGTCAGCGTTTGCTGGGAAAGATAGAGATGGAAAAACTCTCCAAGAAATACTTGAAGAACTTGGCGTAAAAACTTTGGTAGTAACGGGAGTTGTGGCAGAGACTTGCGTTGAAACAACAGTTAGAGATGCTTATGATAAAAATTATTTTGTAGTTATTCCAAGAAACAGTGTGGGTTCTAATGACCAAGAACAATTAGAAACAAGGATGAAATATTGGGAAAAAGGTTTTATAGGAGATGCCGTGACAGAAGAAGTTATTAGACAAAACTGGCTTGCCAAAGTCCAATCTCCTCAACTTAGCCAAGTTTCAGAACAATAAGAAAAACCCCTACCGCATGGCAGGGGTTTTTGACTTTAAAGATTTATCCTTCGAAGGATATTCCTTCCAAATCTTAGGACTTACCGATCTTGTACATTCCTGTCCCGCAGACTGGACACTTTCCCTTCATTGCTGGCTTGCCATTTTTCATGGTTACTGCCTGAGCATTTGGGTCATCTCTTTTTGCTCTGCATTTTACACAATACATCGATGCCATATTTCTGTCTTCACCTCCCTTCAGTTTTCAATAAGTTATATTAGGAAATACAATTATTCGATTTTTCAAAAGAAAGAAGAGAACAATCTGCACACCAATAATAGAAAGAGTTAGAATTCCTGTTTTTAAAATATCTTGCCTGATATAGGAATACGGTGAAACCGTAATCGCAGTTTGTGATTTTGCTGCCGAAGGTAGATGGATAGAGGGTTGGTCCTTGTTCTCCAAAGAATAAACAAAATGCTCTCGTCTTATGTCGGCTAATTTTTTTTGTTCTAAAGTTTTGTGTTTAGCCATGCAATAGCAAAAGACTACACTATTGACTAGGCTAATGTCAATAGGCTAAGATATGTCTATCCTATGGCACCTGATTTTCTCTTTTTAATTCTCGGTGTTATTATTTTATGGCTGGGAGCGCTTTCTATATTCCTTTGGAGCACAATCTCTCATTACAATAAATTGTCAAAAGGATTAACAGATAAGAGTCTTAAATCCGTGCTTGAGAATCTTTTAAAGAACCTGACTAAAAATAAAGAGGATATTGATTATTTAAAATCCTATTGTGATAGAATACATAAAGAGGGATTTTTTCATATCCAAAAAATAGGTCTTATTCGCTTTAATCCCTTCAAAGATACAGGAGGCAATCAGAGTTTTATATTGTCAATGGTAGATGGTAATAATACCGGGGTAATAATTTCCGGTCTTTATGCACGTTCCGGTACCAGATGGTATGCAAAAAAAGTTGTAAAAGGAAAATCCTTAGAACATGAGTTATCAGATGAAGAGAAAATGGCACTTCGTGAAGCAAAGTCTTTATAGTTTATGAGTAAAAATACAATTTTAAGCGTTGCATTAATAATTATAACATACATAGTATCTGCAGAAATATCATATGCCATATTTTCCCAAAGTGCTAAAACCTCCGAACCCTTGGAGCCGCCAGTAGCATCAGATGGATTATCATTTGATGACAGTCTTCCTAAAACAGAACCATGTCCTTTGAATGGACAGAAATATTCTAAACAACAAAGACAATGGTGGGAGAAACATCGGCCACTTGGAGTAATGATAGAAAACCATGAAGAATCAAGACCTCAAGCGGGATTATCATCTGCAGATTTTATATATGAAGCAGTAGCTGAAGGCGCAATAACGAGATTTCTAGCAGTATTTTATTGTAATGATGCTGAGTTAGTTGGGCCTGTGCGAAGCGCTAGAACTTATTTTCTTGACTGGATTTCAGAATACGGCGACTATCCTTTATATGCGCACGTTGGCGGAGCAAATACGCCAGGACCCGCAAATGCCTTAGGACAGATAGCAGATTATGAATGGAACATGTATAATGATCTCTCTCAATTTAATCTCAGCTACCCAACTTTTAAAAGAATAGAGAGTCCCAATGGCAGACAGGTAGCAACCGAACATACGATGTTTTCGACAACTGAAGAATTATGGAGAGTTGCGGATAAACGTAAATTAACCAACGTTAATGAAGACAAAGAGTCGTGGGATGAAGATTTCGTAGAATATAAATTCAAAGATGATGCTAAGGAAGCAGATAGACCTCTTAGTCAACTGATTCACTTGGAATTCTGGGAAGATTACAATCAGTATGCAGTCGATTGGACTTACGACAAAACAAGTAATAGCTATAAAAGAGCTAACGGCGGCAAGCCGCATATTGACAAAAATACAGGTAAAGAAATCACGGCAAAAAATATTGTAGTTTTATCAATGATAGAGACACATGCTAACGATGGTTATGAAAATAATGTTCACTTATTATATAAAAATAAAGGAACCGGGAAAGCTCGTGTATTTATGGATGGAGAGGAGATTGTAGGTACGTGGACGAAAGACGATAGAACGTCACGAACACTGATTTTTGATAGCAATGGAGAACAAATAAAGTTTAATAGAGGATTATTGTGGTTTGAAATTCTGCCTACAACTGGAGTAGTGAATGTTAGCTGATTTAATTACATCAAAATCTCGGGTAAAATTACTAAATGTTTTTCTAGAGCATCCCTCGGAAATTTATCACGTTAGGGGGCTTGTAAGAAGAACCGGAGATGAGATTAACGCAGTAAGAAGAGAGCTTTTGTATTTGGAAAAGAAGGGAATTTTACTTAGAGAGCCGCGCGCAAATAGAGTCTATTATTCTCTGTCCAAAACCTACCCATACTATTTTGATCTTCTAAGAATCGCTGCGAAAGTGGTAGGACTTGGAGAAGCGATTTTAAAGAATCGCGCTAAGATTGGTAAGATAAAATACGCCATGTTTTCTGGAAGATTCGCAAGACGCATGGAGAAAAAGCCAACAGATGTTGATCTTTTGATTGTGGGGACAATTGTTCTTCCTGAGCTTGCGGTTCTGATAAGAGACGAAGAAAAAAGACTAAATACAGAGATCAACTATACTGTCATGACTGAGGAAGAATTTTCGTTCAGGAAGAAAAAAAGAGATCCTTTCATATTGTCTGTTCTTTTGGGGTCAAGGGTAATGTTAAGTGGCGACGAAGAAAGCATGCTTGCATGAAAAAGAATCCACGATTCCAACTCTTCTTTATTATAATTTTGGCTATCCTAGCTATTTTTGTTAATATCCCGGTTGAGGGAATTTTCCCTTTTATGAAAAATTTATCTTTCAAAAAAGGCTTGGATCTTGCGGGAGGAACTAGTCTTACGTATAGAGGAGACATGAAGGATGTGGAAGAAAACCAGAGAGAAAAAGCACTTGATGGAGCAAGGGTCGTGATTGAGCGGAGGATAAATCTTTTTGGGGTTTCAGAGCCGATTATCCAGACTGCGGTAACAAATAATGATTACAGGATTATCGTAGAATTGCCAGGAGTTGATATTGATCAAGCAAAAAAAATAATTGGAACTACAGCAGAGCTTTCTTTTTGGGAACAGGGAGCAAGTATTAGTGCCAAAATAGCAACTCAATCCGCGTATCCTTTGGGGGTTCCAGAGGTCTTGGGAAATAATCCAAAAAAAACTAACTTAACTGGGAAAGACCTGAAGGAAACTAGCGTTACGTTTGATCCAAATACAGGCAAACCGCAAGTTCAATTAACTTTTACTGATAGCGGAGCAAAAAAATTTGCTGAGATAACTGAGAGAAATGTAAATAAAATCGTAGCTATAGTTTTGGATAATGTGGTGATTGAGGCTCCTAGCGTTAACCAGCCAATACTGGGAGGCGATGCGGTTATCTCAGGGAGCTTTGATTCTGAGTCCGCGAATGCTTTAAGTACAGCCCTTAATGCAGGTGCTTTGCCTCTGCCTCTTATTCCGCTACAGCAACATGCAGTTGACGCAACTTTGGGAAACACTTCTCTTTCCAAGAGTTTAATTGCCGGGATTTTGGGGATAGTAATAATAGTTGTTTTTATGGTATTTTTGTATGGAAGACTTGGAATTGCCGCTAGCATTGCGCTTATCCTTTACGCTTTATTTGTTCTATCAATTTTTCGACTTAGTAGTCTTACCCCATATGGTATAACCCTTACTCTTTCTGGTATTGCGGGTTTTATTTTGTCCATTGGAATGGCAGTTGATGCAAATATCTTGATCTTTGAAAGAACAAAAGAGGAACTTCGTCTTGGGAGAAGTAAAGAAAATGCAATGAGCCTTGGTTTTTCAAGAGCATGGACGTCTATCAGAGATTCAAATATTGCAACTCTTATCACATGTTTTATCTTATATAGTTTTGGGAATGGGATGGTAAAGGGATTTGCTTTAGTTTTGGCAATTGGAGTTTTGGTGTCAATGTTTTCAGCAATTGTCGTAACAAGAACTTTGTTGAGAGTAATTTATCGTTAAGGGTTATGGATATTATTGGTAAGAAAAATTATTATTTTGTTTTGTCACTGGTTATTCTTATTCCAGGACTGGTCGCTCTTATTTTGTGGGGGCTTAATCTTTCTATTGACTTTACGGGTGGTTCAAGACTTACTCTTGCTTTTAAAGATGAGGTTAGCGAAAAAACAATACAAGGCGTACGTAAAAATTTAGAATCTCAAAATATTGAAACATATGTACTAGAAAAATCTGATAACTTGATTTTTGTCCGTACAAGTCCAATAAGCGAAGATCAAGATAATAAACTTATTTCCAGCTTGACAAAAAGTTTAAAAGATATACAACAAAAGGAATTCGAAACGATAGGCCCTACAATTGGCAAGGAAACTACACTAAACGCTCTTAAGGCTGTAGTTATAGCTTCCATACTTATTGTCTTTTATATAGCCTGGTCTTTTAGACATGTTCCAAAACCTGCAAGTAGTATTAGGTTTGGGGTTTGTGCGATTGTTGCATTAATTCATGACGCATTGGTTGTGGTTGGCATTTTTGCAATACTGGGACACTTTTTTGGAGTTGAAATAGATTCTCTTTTCGTAACAGCAATCCTTACGATTATAGGATTTTCTGTTCATGATACTATAGTCGTTTTCGATAGAATAAGAGAAAATCTTCGAAAAATGTCTGATTTAACATTTTCTGAGGTTGTAAATAAGTCAATTATAGAGACTTTAGTTCGTTCACTTAACACCTCTTTAACTGTTGTTCTTGTTCTTGTTTCGTTACTCCTTTTTGGAGGGGAAAGTATTCGGTGGTTTGTAGTCGCACTTTTAATAGGAATCATTAGCGGCACTTATTCATCTATTTTCAATGCCTCACCTTTTTTAGTCCTTTGGCACGAATTAAGAAGTAAGAAAAAAAATAAGATTTAAGACAGTTCTTCTTTAACAATCTTACTTACCAACCCTCCATCTGCTTTTCCTTTAATCTTGGCCATTAAAATTCCCATTACTTTCCCCATGTCTTTGACGCTTGTAGCATTTGTTTCAATAAGCGCATCTTTTACCAATTTTCTAATTCCATCTTCATTCATCTGCTTCGGTAAGTATTGTTGCAAAATTTGAAGTTCTTTTGTTTCTTTCTCAACCAGCTCAGGACGATTTGCATTTTTGAATTGCTCAATTGAATCCCTATGCTGTTTTGCCTCTTTTTGAATAACTGTTAATATATCTTCATCTGTTGCCTCATATCCCGCTCCGCCCTTCTGAATTTCATAATACGTAACTCCCGAAATGAGCATTCGAAGTACGGAAGTTTTTAGTACATCTTTTGCCAACATTGATTGCTTGAGTTCTTCTTGAAATTTTTGTTTTAACATAATTTATTACCTGTATATAATAATCATTCTTCTTATTATTATGTCATCTTTTGATTTCAAAAAATCACCAGAAAAATCAAACCAAACTCTTTTGAAAGTCTGTCTATCTATAGTTCTTAATCCACCCAATTCTGGATCCTGCAAATAAACATTTTCTTTGTCAAGATCAACAACTACAGAATAATGTCCATCGTCTGTAGAAAACCAGTCTACTATTACAGGAATATTTTTATTAAGGATATAAAGTTCAAGGTCTTTTATATCGGAGAAATCCTTAACTATGCCTCTAAACCCTAACTCTTTTGCTGCTTTCAGCAACCCTTTTGAATCAACGCCAGAATGAGTTGTTGCGCCGGCTAGGTCAGCCAACTCTTTTTCACTTCTTTTGGTACCAAAATAATCAAGAACCATTTTCAAAGAAGCAGGTCCACAAAGCCCAGATGATTGTCTAAAAGGTTTTACATTTAGCATATTATCCTTCCATTCTAGCAAATTGCCCTGTATCTTTGGATTTGCTAAACATGATATTAAAAAACCAGAGGGAAAGCAGAAAGTAGAAAATGTTCCATCCAAACGCGATTCCAATATTAAGAAAGTCGATAGATGGATTTGTAAGGCTTTCTCTTGCTGCTTCAAAAACATAAGTAGCAGGAAGTAAATATGCTATTGTCTGAAGAGAATTGGGAAGGACGCTAACTGGAAAAAACATAGCGGTTAAGGGTTGAAAAATAAAAATGCTTCCCCATGCAAAAGCTTGGATTCTCGTACCATATCTAAATATTAGCCCAAGAATGAAAATTCCAACAGACCAAGCAAAAATAGTAAGGTTGATAAAGAAAAAGGATAAATTTAAGATACCCATGCTAAAGACGTTAAATTGAAAAACAAGTAACGAAATAATTGCTACGAACATAAAAATTAAAAGCGCTTTTATTACTCCAGCCATCATCTCAGCTACGATATACTCTCTTAGCGATAAAGGGGTAATGAACATATTGCTTAGATTCTTAGACCATACATTCCAAAGGCTGCCAACAGACATAGAATATTGTGTAACTCTAATTATTTCCCAAAGGAGCATTCCCAATAGCAGGTAGCGGCCGGCTTGAGGATTATCCTTTGACAAAAAGATAAATACGAATCCAAATACAACTATGTTTATTACTGAAAAATAAAAAAGATCTATAATTACCTCCAGAGAGCGTTTGGTAATATACAATTCCTGAAGAAGTATTGCTTTAATTATTTGAATTGACATATTTATCTTTCCTTGCCATTTGCAGAAAGAAGTCTTCAAGCGTTGGCTTCTTTACTTCAATATCGGTAATCCATATCCCACTCTCACCAAGTCCAAAAATAATCTTTGGGATAAATCTCTCTTCAGTACTGATTATTACTAGATTATTATCTGTAAGAGCATACTTTTGATTGTGGTCTTTCAAATATTTTTTAACAGTATTCTTGTCACCGTCAAATATTAATCTTAGCTGAGTTCTTGATATGCGTTTAGTAAGACCAAGAGGGGAATCTTCCGCAACGATTCTACCATGATCTAAAAAGATTACCCTATCGCAAACTCTGGTAATCTCGTCCATATTATGGCTTGTGTACAATAAAGATATATTTCTTGATTTTTTAAGCATCTCAATTAACGAAAGTGTTTTATCTGCAATATCTGGATCTAAGCTGGCGGTGGGTTCGTCCATGAGGATAATCTCCGGATCATTAATAAGAGCCTTAATAAGGTTGACTCGGGTTTTTTGCCCTGCAGATAAGTCCCAGTAACGAGTTGAGAGCATATCGGTAATTTCAAAATACTCGACAAAATCCATTATTTTTTTTCTTGGATTTTTTACTCTATAAAGATTGGCAAAGACCAGTAAGTTTTCCCAAATAGAGATCCTACCCTGGAGAGTATTAAACGCTGATGCAAAGTTAACTCTTTGTAGGCAATATCGTCGATTGCTGTATAAATCTTTACCAAAATATTTAATAGTGCCATTAGTAGTCTGAGTAATGCCAAGAAGCATATGGATTGTGGTTGTTTTTCCTGCGCCATTTGGTCCAAGAAGGCCTAATACTTCTCCTTTTTTCAAAGAAAAAGAAATATCATGAACTGCAGTGAAATCTTTAAATTTTTTGGTAAGGTTTCTCACTTCTAAAATCGAATTATCCATAGCTTCTTAGATTGTATCATCTTTAAGGATTTAATTTAAACGGAAGATTTGGAGAAGTAAATTATCGTTGACTAGACGACGATAAATTGTCTAACATTATCTTTTTATATCAGTTCTTTTAATACCGGTATATTCTCTTTTTTTGAATACAAGCTGGGATCCTCCGATTGAACGATACTTTTTCTCTTTATATTCTTTTTCCACTTTTTTACCTCGTTTTTCAATAAGTTCAAATGCAATAGGACGATTGTCGAGTTGTCTCATTACCGAAAAAATTGTGTTTTTTCCTACTTTGAGTTCTTTTACAATCTCCTCTATATGTATTCCTGATTTAATATATTCGGCTATAATTATTCTTCTTCCGATCTTCATTTTTTCATCATGAGTTAAGAGACCGTTTATAATTTCATCTACTTCATTTCCATCTTTTGCAGCAAGGAATACATCTCGCAGTCTATTGAAGGCTTCATATATAAGCTCTTTCGTCAGAAATTTGTACCTTCTCATACTGAGTATCGTTGTCTAGTCAACAAAATAAAAATAAAATCTAAAACGAAAACATTGTTGTTATAGTAACTTTTATTTTTTAATGTATTGAATCTTATATTATCTGAGACTTTTGATTCTTGTTAGCAAATATTCTCGATTATTTTTTGATAAATCTTCATCGACCTCTTCGAAAAGTTTTTGGAGAATCTCACCAACCTTTGGACTTGGTTTAATATTCAGTTCTCCCATAATATCATTACCGTCAATTGCTAAGTCATTGATAGAAAAAGGCAAAGGCTTGAGTTGGTCTTCAATCCGTTTTTTAAAAAGCTTTAGTCTCCAGCTTTCAGCGGTTTGCGTCCCTCCTCCCAGCCGATCACCGATTCGAAGATCCATCATGTCTTTTACATTTTCCACTCCAACTCTTCGAATAAATCTTCGGATAGCTGCATCTGTTATTTTTTCATCAACTGTAAACATATGCCAACGAATAAGATTGACTGTTTTATCTCGGTCCTGCCTAGAGAATTTTAATCTTTCGCAAATAGCTTTTGCAATTCGTGATCCTGCGATTTCGTGATTATGAAAAATAACAAATCCTTGTTCGTCAAATCCTCGGACTTTTGGCTTTCCAACATCGTGAAGAAGTGTTGCGAATCGGACAACTGGATCTTCTGAGGGGCAAAATCTTAATGATAAAAGATTGTGGGTAAACACATCGTCCACATGATGTCGGCCAGGCCTTGCCTGAGAAATACCGATGCCTTCAATGATCTCTGGGAGAATAAAAGTTAAAAGACCTGCGTTTTTTAAGAGCATAACGCCTTCATATGGACTGCCGCTCGCCAAAATTCTAAGTAGCTCAATACGTATCCTTTCTCCTGAGATATTGGTAATAAGTTTTGCGTCTGAAATTATTTCTTGCCAGGTTTTTTCCTCAATCGTAAAAGAATGATCGGTTGCGATTCGAACAGCCCGCATAAGCCGAAGCGCGTCTTCCTTAAACCGTATTTTTGGATCTCCGACAGCACGAACTATTTTTAGTTTGATATCGTTTTGGCCGTTGTAGGGATCAATTATTTCAAAGTTTTGGGGTTTACCCTGAGCAAATGAAGGGAGTTGAAGGGCTATTGCATTTATGGTAAAATCGCGGCGGGCGAGGTCTTCTTCAATTGACTTTCCCCACCGAACAGAATCTGGTCTTCTTCTATCGCTGTAACCCTTTTCAGTCCTGAACGTAGTTATTTCTACGACCATTTTCTTATTTCCAACTTCTATTGGGATTCCAACTGTTCCAAATTTATTATCGTAAAAACCATCAAGAAAAAGTTCTAAGATTTGTTCAGGCGTTGCATTTGTAGTCATATCCCAGTCCTTTACTGGTTTTTTAAGAAGTAAATTGCGGACGCATCCTCCAACTAAATATACGTCAAAACCAGCGTTTACAAATTTTTTATAAACAGCAATAATTTCTTCTGGAATATGCTTAGTCATCCTGTTATAGTATAGCAGAAGTATGAAGTATGAAGGATGAAATAAGAAGTAAGAAAAAATGGAAAATCTTGAGCGAATCAGGAATTAGGAATCAGAAAATGGGAATCAGAAAATTGATAAAAATTTTACTGAATAATCGGGGGATTAAGACGAAGAAAGAGACTGAAGGGTTTTTGAACCCAAGACTTGAGAGCGTCACCGTTGAGAATGTCGGAATTAATAAAAAAGAACTAAAAAAGGCAATTATTAGAATTAAAGACGCAATAAAGAAAAATGAACAAATTGTAATTTTTGGTGATTATGATGTTGATGGAATTTGTGGTACAGCCATTCTTTGGGAAACTCTAAATAAATTGGGAGCAAAAGTCATTCCCTATATTCCTCACCGAGCTGAAGAGGGTTATGGGTTGTCAATTACTGGAATATCAAATATTAAGAATAAAATACCTGTCTCGCCGACAGGCGGGCAAAATATAAAATTAATTATAACTGTTGATAATGGGATTGTCGCAAATAAAGCTGTTGAATTTGCAAATAAAAATGAAATAGATGTAATTATTACCGATCATCATGTTGCCTCTAAAAAATTGCCAGATGCTTTGGCGATTGTACATACGACCAAACTTTGCGGAACAGGAGTGGCTTGGTTGCTATCTAAAAATGTCATTCTGAGTGAAGCGAAGAATCCAGGAGATCCTTCGGCTATGCCTCAGGATGACAATATGAATGAAAGTCATCTGGAGCTTGTGGCGTTGGCGACTGTTGCGGATTTGGTTCCATTACAAGGGGCAAATAGAACTCTCTTGAAGTCTGGATTAGAGAGTTTAGGAAAAACAAAAAGAGTAGGGCTTTTGGAATTATTTAAGGAGGGAGGATTAGATAAAAATTCAATTGGGGTTTACGAAATAGGACATATTATCGCGCCTCGACTTAATGCTATGGGTCGCCTAGAGTATGCTATGGATAGTCTTAGGCTTCTTTGCACTAACAATAAAAAAAAGGCGGAAGAATTAGCCATGCTTTTGGGAAATACCAATAGGGAAAGACAGGAATTAACTATGCAAACAGTTTTACATGCAAAAGACTCAATTTCAGATAATGGGTTATCGTCAAAGAAACTTTTGTTTGTTGCTCATAAGAATTATGAACAGGGTATTATTGGTCTTGTCGCTGGGAAGATGGTTGATGAATATTATCGTCCGTCAATTGTTGTTTCCATTGGGGAAAAAATAAGTAAAGGATCAGCAAGATCTGTAAGCGGATTTAATATTATTGAATTTATTCGAGAGTCCTCCTCGTATCTTGTTGACGCTGGAGGACATCCGATGGCGGCAGGTTTTACAGTCGAAACAACAAAGCTTTTAGAGCTTCGAAAAGACTTAGAAGAAAGAGTTCAGTCTTTGATTGATGGTGAAACGCTTGCTCGAAGCTTAAATATTGACTGTGAGTTACCGCTGTCTTTGGTTAATCAAGATGTTTATGATGCCCTCCAAAGATTGGCACCTTTTGGAATGAAAAATCCAGAGCCTGCATTTATGGCAAAGGATGTAGAAATAGAAGATTTGAGATTAGTAGGTTATAACTCTAATCATTTAAAGCTAAGGCTGAGAGATTCCTCAAAAACAATTGATGCGATCGCATTTGGCATGGGAGAGATGTCAAAAGAAGTACATGTAGGAGACAAAATAAGTGTTGTATATGTAATTGATGAAAATGTTTGGAATGGAAATAAAAAATTACAGCTGAAAATTAAAGATATTAGAAGATTTATTTATCTAACTTGATTATTTACTCGACCTAGACCATTAACAATGCTTACTAAATTAGTAGATATATCGTGTTGTTCACGTGCTGTTGCCGCATGAAATTTACCTATTATTGCTGTTACATTATTTCGAACTGCTCTCCTGTCAACACCCAATCCTAGGAGATGGTTAGCGTAAGTATTTACACAACTTTCAAAGCCATCTTTATCTACAACATGGTTTGGGTATATTTGATATACTCCATCGTCATAGCATGCCCCTATAGCTCCTCCGTCAACTGCTCTTCGTAAATTATCAAATACACTTTGTGCATACGATGAAGAAGCATGTGTTGTCCTGCTTTCTATTTCAGTCATATAATAAAATAAAGTCGCATATATGCGACTATTGACTAATAAGATACAGTTTTTTAAAAAGTCTAGCTTGACGTTTGTCTGACAAAAAGATGACATCTTGTAATCTAGATTACAAGATTTTTCGAAATGACTTAAAGATTGCTTCGTTACGCCAAGTCAGACTACGCTCGCAATGACAGCTTGGACTTGCTATGGTCAACATAAATGATTAAAATATGAATTGTGGAGAGAACACTGATTAGAGACACGACTGCCAAGATTAACAAAGAAGTTCTTCTTAAAGGTTGGATTAAGACAAGACGAGATCATGGGAATCTTATATTTCTAGATCTATATGACCGGTCAGGTTTGATACAAATGGTTGTAAATCCCAAAGTCTCCGGAGATTCCTATAAAATTGCTCAAGAAATTAAAACAGAGTTTGTAGTTGAAGTTATAGGCAAAGTGAATAAAAGACCAAAAAACGCAGTTAACAAAAACTTATTAACTGGGGAGGTCGAGATTGAGGTTTTAAAAATTATTATTCTTTCAAAAGCAGAGACTCTCCCATTTGATATGGGAGGTGAAGATTTAAATCTGGAACTTCCAACTCTTTTGGATCATAGACCTTTAACTCTTCGTCATTTAAAAATTAAATCTATATTTGAGGTGCAAGAATTTATAGCAGATTCTTTCAGAAAAAAAGCAAAAGATTTAGGTTGCACAGAAATTTTTGTGCCGACCATTTCTGCGTCTGCAACAGAAGGAGGCGCAGATGTGTTTGGGATAGACTATTATAGTCATAGGGCTTATTTAACCCAGAGTCCTCAGCTTTACAAGCAAATGATGGTGCCTGTATTTGAAAGGGTATTTACGATTGCCAAGGCGTATAGGGCAGAACCCTCGGTTACAACAAGACATTTATCCGAGGTGACTCAAATGGACTGTGAGTTTGGTTTTATAGATTTTAATATGCTTTTAGATTTGCTGGAAGATGTCGGAAGAGAGACTATAAAAGGCGCAGTGGAAAAGACTTCCCATGTTCTTAAATTATTAAATATTGAGAAGCCAAAAATAAAAACAAAAATTCCAAGACTAGCTCTAAGAGAAGCACAAGAAATTATTTACAAAAAGTTAGGAAGAGATAATAGGAATGAACCAGATCTTTCGCCTCAAGATGAAATAGATTTAGGTATTTGGGCAGAAAAAGAGCATGGAAGCGATCTTGTAACAATTACTCATTTCCCAACAAAAAAACGCGCTTTTTATACAATGCCTGATCCTACGAAATCAGAATATAGTTTGAGTTATGATTTATTATTTAAGGGGTCGGAAATTGCTTCGGGATCACAAAGAATAAATGATTATTCAGCAGTCGTTAAAGCGATAAAAGATAGGGGATTAAATCCTAAAGACTTTGAGATGTATTTAATGGCTTTTAAATACGGTATGCCACAAGAAGGGGGATTTTCTTTTGGACTTGAGAGAATGACGATGAAGTTGTTAAGCCTTACAAATATTCGGGAGGCGAGTTTATACCCCCGGGATATGGAGCGAGTAGATGAAAGATTTTCATCAGTATCTAAAAAAGATTAGAAAACAGACAAGAGTCTTACTGTACATATTCCTGTTTTTTTCTCTTTTAGTTCTGGTTACCGCCTCTATTTTTGATATTTTCTTAAGGCAATATATCTTCGAAGAGAAGCTAAATGAATTTCCAATTAACATATCTTCGGATTTATATCCTGTTCTTGCTTCTAAAATTAATTACCCTATCACAGCTAAGGCGGCAGTTATAATGGATAGCGACTCAAAAGTTGTATTGTTTTCGAAAAATCCTAATCTTTTGTTCTCCATGGCATCAACCACAAAGATAATGACAGCGCTTATTGCGCTTGACTACTACAAAATGGGAGATGTCCTGACAATTAGAACAGATAACGTTGAAGGAGTAAGCGTAGGATTTCAGAAAGAACAGAAGTTCTTTTTTAAAGATATTTTGTATGCGATGCTTCTTCCTTCCGGAAATGACGCGGCATTAGCTTTGGCGCAAAACTATCCCAATGGAGAATACGCATTTGTTGAAAAAATGAACGAGAAAGCGAGAAAATTACACCTTGATAACACCAATTTCGCAGATACGGCAGGACTAAAAGATAGAGAGGATTATACTACTGTTTTGGATTTGGCAAAGCTTGCCTCTTATGCCATCCAAAATAAAACCTTTGCCGAGATTGTCGCGACGAAAGAAGTCTCATTTTCAGATATCACCGGCGAAAACAATTATAGGGTTTATAATCTAAATAAATTATTGGGAGTTTATGGTGTTAATGGTATAAAGACCGGATATACAGACGAAGCAGGTCAAGTCTTAGTCACGTCAAAGATGGAAGGAGACAATACTATTATTGTTGTTGTCATGGGAAGTGAAGATAGATTTTCAGACACAGAAAAATTGTTAAATTTGATATCAGATAATATTAATTACTTATCCATTCATCCCTAACTCCCGAAACATAAGCAATAAAATTAACTCCCTGAAAAATAATAACCGGCATAAGATATTCCGACTCATCTGCATAATATCCAAGAGAGACATTTTTTATGGATATCTCGTTCTCTTGAGGATAAGATGCGATATAAGCTTTTCCCTGCTTCAGCTGAATAAATGCTTCAGATGCAGTTTTTATGCCGTAAGTAGAAGAATCACTGGATATTTCTTTATAAGAATAATGTGCCTCAACTACTTTTAGCATGTTCTGTTCTTTTCCGACAAGTAAGTTAATACTTGATGTTAAACCGCCTTTATAATAAATAGGCAGATTGTCAATATTTTTTTGAAAAAAGTCCACCCTAACTATATTTGTACTTGAGATGCTAGTTGCAGGAGTGAGGGAGTTATTAATTATTGAGAACTGAGCGGTTTTAGTTTTTTCGTCACCTATATCTTTGGGAAATAAGGACATTGCCGCTAGGAATGATCTTGCCTCCTCAGTCGCCTCATTTAATTCATTTGAATTCTCAAAAGTCTCAAGAAACTGGGAATTCATAAATGGAGTTGAGAAAGTAAAATCTGATGAAAAGATATCAATTGTTATTGTTTTTGGAGGACTTTCTTCTACCCATTGATAGCTATCCTTAGAGATTTGAGTTCCCTCTTTTGCAAATCCAATTCCACGGATTTTATCCTGAGTTCTCTGAAGAGCTAAAAGATTGGGAACAGTTGGAACTATTTTATATACCTTTATTGTACTGGGAAGTTTTGGCAGAAGACCAGTTATCGTATCAAGAGTATAAGTAAAATTCCTGTTTTCCGATCCCTCTGGAAAAGAAATTGCTGGAAGTTTTCCAAATGCTATTTTAGGTATAGAGGAAGAATCGGGGAATATGATATTTTTAAGGGGCGTTAGTGCTTTTATTAGTATAAAAAGAAGAAGTAATACCAATAAGACAATCGCGCCCTTTCTAATAATTTCAAGTACTCTTGCCTTAGTACTATTTAAGCTGGGCATACATATTGAGTATAAAGAATACTTGCTGTACAATGCAAGCATGGTAAGAGTACGTATTGCCCCTAGCCCAACTGGAATTCCCCATATCGGAAACACCCGTACCGCGCTTTTTAACTTCCTATTTGCGAAACATAATAAAGGGAAATTTGTTCTTCGTATCGAAGATACAGATCAAAAAAGAATTGTCAAAGGAGCTAAAGAAGCAATAGTAGAAATTTTAGAATGGCTTGGGATGGACGTAGATGAAATGCATATCCAATCAGAAAGATTAGATGAATATAAAAAGTATGCAAAAGTACTTGTTGAGAGCGACTTGGCTTTTGAAGAAGAAGGTGCAATATGGATGAAAATGCCAAAAGGAAAGATTTTTTCTTGGCAAGACAAAATCGGCAATAAAAAAATATCATTCAAAAGTGATGTTTTGGAGGACTTTGTGATACTAAAATCAGATGGTTTTCCGACTTATCATCTAGCAAATGTGGTTGACGATCACCTTATGAATATTTCCCATATCATAAGAGGAGATGAGTGGATTTCCTCAACACCAAAGCACATCTTACTTTATGAATCTTTTGGCTGGAAGCTTCCTTTATTTGCCCATTTACCTGTTATTTTGGGTCCTGATAAAACAAAATTATCAAAGCGTCATGGTGCAAAATCCGTACTGGATTACAGGAGCGAGGGATATTTAAAAGAAGCGCTTATTAATTTCATGGCTCTCTTGGGCTGGGGTCCTTCAGCAAACAAAGAGTTAATGGATATATCAGAAATGATAAGCCTTTTTGATCTTTCAGACGTTAATTCCGCAAGCCCAATTTTCGACATCAAGAAATTGGATTGGATGAATGGAGAATACATTAGAAGGACTCAGAACTCAAAACTCAAAACTCAAATCTGGGAATATTTAGGTAAGAAATACCCTATTCAAATCATTGAAAAGACGATACCGTTGGCGAGAGACAGGATTAAAAAACTATCCGATTATCTGCCTCTTTGCGAATTCTTTTTCAAAGAACCAAATAAGTATGAGATTGATCTTTCTCAAAAAAAAGATATGTTGCGACATGTTTTAAATACTTTAAAAGGTCTAAGAAATTGGAAAGGGGTTGTTCTTGGAGAGAAAATGCAAAAATTAGCTTCGTCACTTAAGATCAGAAATAGTGAATTTTTCATGATGCTTAGAGTTGCGATAACTGGAAAGAAAATCTCTCCGCCATTGAATGAATCAATGGAGATTTTGGGTAAAGAAAAAGTGTTGGAAAGAATTAAGAATGCGATGCCGTTATGATAAACGTTGCTAAAATAATTTCGTTCCTGCTTAGCCCCTTGTTTATTTTGCTTCCTGTTCCTTATATTTTGGTCGAGAAAGTGAGCAGCAATCACCAATATGCCTTGAAATGGACAATTTTTTCTTATATTTTTGTATTAGCAGTAGCTGTTTTTATTTTGATAGGAGTAAAACTTAAGATTTTTTCTAATTTTGATGTTTCCAGAAAAGAACAAAGACCCATACTATTTTTATTTGTAGCTTTTACACTTCTTTGCTACGCTATATCTCTTCTTATCTTCGATGGTCCAAAAGTTCTTAATATAGTGGTTTTTGCTGTTGTTTTAGGATTAATAATTACGAATTTTATAAATCATTGGATTAAAGCAAGTATCCATCTTGCGACAGTAACTTCATTTTTATTGCTGTTTGGCATTCTTCACAAGGGTTATTATTTTCTTCTTTTGCTTTTAGTTCCTTTACTTGCATGGGCCAGAATTAGAAGTAAGGAGCATACACCTTTAGAAACCTTAGTTGGAACTCTTTTGGGGATTTTTTTGACGATTGCGGTATATACTTTTAGTAGACTTTTTCTTATGGGAATGATCTATAATTAAATATGATGGTTTACAATAATTCTTTAATAAAGTCTTTTGGGTACGCGTTTGAGGGGGTCTTTCATGCACTTCGAGAAAATCGTAATTTAAGAATACATTTTACTGTTGCCCTACTTGTTGTCTTATTAGGAATATATCTTCAAGTAAATCACTTTGAAATGGGAATTTTGATAGTAATGATTATTCTTGTAATATCATCTGAAATGATAAATACCGCGCTTGAGGAAATGGTTAATCTTATTGTAAGCGAACATAGGAAAGCGGCCAAGATAGCAAAAGATGTGGCAGCCGGTATGGTTTTGGTTACCGCGATTGGATCAGTAATTGTCGGGTCGTTAATCTTTCTTCCCTACATATTAAGGCTTCTTTGATGAAGAAGATAGGAATAGTTTTTTTGATCTTTACAACTGGCTTCTTGTTTGGAGCGGCAATATTTAGCCAAAATTCCACTCCGAATAAGAATCAAGATGTAAAAAGCGCTATTTCTTCGGCCACGCCCACAATTCAGCCAACACAAACAAGTGCTCCGACAGCGGCCACAGAAAAAGATTTATCCAGCACCGATTCGGTGCTGGATTTATACCAGGTCACAAAAGTAATTGATGGGGATACGATAAGTGTAAATATTGATGGAAAGAATGAAGTTATTCGTTTGTTGGGGATAGATTCTCCTGAGAGTGTTGATCTAAGGGAAGAGGCTCAATGTTTTGGGAAAGAGGCATCCGACAAAGCCAAGATTCTTTTGACAGGAAAAAAAGTTAGCCTTGAATCAGATCAGACGCAAGGAGATAGAGACAAATATAAAAGACTCCTTCGTTATGTATTTTTGGAGGATGGCACAAACTTTAATAGGCTAATGATAGAATTAGGTTATGCACATGAATATATGTATAAAACCCCTTATAGATATCAAATGGAATTCAAGCTTATGGAAGACAAGGCAAGAGAGAAAAAAGTAGGTCTATGGGCTGACAATGCATGCGCAAGTCCGATACAAGGTCCGACCTTGACAGTTGTTGATGATAGCTTTTCTTGCAATGGCAAAACAACTTGCAGCCAGATGGCAAGCTGCGATGAAGCGTATTTTTACTTAAATAGTTGTGGGTTGAGTAGATTGGACGCAGACAAAGATGGTGTGCCATGCGAGACATTATGTTAGATAGAATGTTATTGGTTATCCTCTTTTGAATAACTTAAGGTAATTTTTGCCAAATAGAAGAATAAAGATTGAGAGAAATCCTGAGATTATGTATGGCAAAGCTATATTTAATGAAGCAAATGCTCCGCCTGTTAGCGGACCGAAAACCCGAGCCAAAGCAGCAAAAGATTGAGCAACTCCCAATACAATTCCTTGCTCATCGGGATCTGACTCAAGAGATATAAGAGATTGAATATTGACATTAAGTAGACTAAAACCCATAGAAGTAAATGGTCCAGCAATAAGAGCTAACCATCCAAATGGCGTTAAACCAATCGAAATTACTGCAATACCGAAAATCACAAGTCCCAGTCTTATCATCTGTATCTCATTTATTTTTTTCAACAGAAGACTTATTAAATATGCCTGAGTTATAAAAGATCCAAGTCCGATAAGACCAAAATAATATCCGTTTTGCGATTCAGTCCATCCAAATCTCATTTGCGAGAATATGGGAAAAACTCCTATTATTAAGGCTAAAACAAAGTTTATAAAGAAGAAAAGTATTAGGAGAAAAGACATGTTTTTGGGGCGCAAAACTTCTCGTGTAACTTTATAATTAAAAAGCTCTATTTTAATGTCTTTTTGGAGTAGTTTATTTGATTCAGGAAGAATAATAAAAATTAGAAAAGTATTAATTAAGGAGAGTATAGCTGGGATGAGAAATGGAGCTCCGATTCCAAATTTTTCTGATACAACTCCGCCTAGAAGCGGTCCTATTATAAATCCTAGACTAAAAGAGGCTCCAAGAAAGCCCATTCTCTTTGTTCTTTCGTGTTTAGTAGAACTGTCGGCAATATAAGCTTGCGCGACCGAAAGACTGGCGCTTCCGATTCCAGCAACTATTCTTGCTATAAAAATAATTAAAAGAGCTTGAGAGAAAAAAATTAAAGAATAAGAAATGGCATTTATGAAAGAACTTACAATCAAAACTGGTTTTCGGCCATATTTGTCCGAAAGCCTTCCCAATATGGGTGAGAAAAGGAACTGGAATAAGGAAAAAAGAGCAATAATAACTCCAACCAAAAAGACATTTCCGCCGACCCTTTCAACCAGGAGAGGAAGAATCGGAATAACTATCCCGAATCCCAGCAAATCGATAAAAACCACAAGAAGTAAAATGAAAAGCTTTCTGTCGAGCATAAAAGTTTATTGTATCAATAAATAGATAGGGGGTTCAATGCTTATCTGGAGGAGATTTATATAATTTAAGGCCTAGAATTATTATTAAAAGAGAGATTGCGATTGGGGTTATGACTGGGCCAACCCAGGCAATAGGAATTAAGAAATATACATCAACATCAAAAAGAGTTTTTGGCCAGCCGGTTAAATATTTTAGAAAAATATAGTAAAAAATATCCCATACTCCAAAAGCGATTAAAAATGCTCCCAATCTTTGTTTCCACTTTTCCGCGGAAAGAAAAGCGAGTGATGCTAGCATAATCATTGTTGCTGCCTCTCTTTGTAACTCAGCGGCAGTAATCTTAGCATCGTTTAGGATTGGAATATCGGGCAAAATGAATGCAATTACACCTAAATTAAGAAGAGTTTTATAGTTACTTTGTACATAAGTGTTGCTGATATGAAAAATCTCCCGAAGATAAAATACAACAGTTGCCTCAACAAAAGCAAATGCTATTGAAAAGATTATCAACGAAATTAATCTTGCTTTCATGTAGAAAGTATATCATTCCTCATAGATTAATTATATCAAGATTGTGGAAGGTCGGTAGATTTGATAAAATTAAGCTCGTATTGCCGGATCGTCTAATGGCCATGTCATGCGACATGGTCCTGTCGAATGACAGGATAGGATATGTTTTATTATGTTTACATTTTATTGTTAAACAATAATAAGTTGTATACTGGGAGCTCAGGAGATCTAAAAAGAAGAGTTAAATATCATAATAATGGGTTAGTTAAGTCAACCAAAAACTATAAACCGGTTAAACTAATTCATTACGAAGCTTATTTAGAAAAAGGTGATGCTTTGAGACGAGAAAGGTATTTGAAGACAACAGAAGGGAAAAGATTTTTAAGACAACAAATTAAATTATTACTTAAGAAGATTGACTATAAATAAACAATTACGGGATCGTCTAATGGTAGGACGTAAGACTCTGAATCTTACTATCTAGGTTCGAATCCTAGTCCCGTAGCCAAGACGTGCAGATAAATATGCTGTTTCACTTTTCAGGTGAAGGTTCGGTGAAGATCCATAATGAAACTTACCTTTGGTTTGGTATAATAAAAATATGAAAAGGAAAAGTATTTACTCTTTAATTATTTTGGTTGCATTAGTTGCATTGGGATTGTCTGGTTTCTTCAACAAAGACTCATCTCTATCGGAACGCAAAGTTATCTGGAAACACAATCTAGAGACTAAAGGCATAATTAGAAGTGCTAATCTTTATGCAAAAGAAGATCTAATTTACGTGAGTAGTTATTACGGGCCTTTTTTACTTGAAATTGACAGTTCATCTGGACAGATAAAAAGAGAGTTTAAAGTAGGAGAAGGAATTAGGAGCTCAGATCTAACTGATAAAATTTTTTACTATAATACAATGGACAGATATGACATAAAAAATAATTATATTCATGCTCTCGATATTTCTACAGGAGTTGAAAAGTGGACGCAAAAAATAGAAAACCCAGAAGAAGAATATGTCCCACTTTCTCTAAAAGCAGATGTCGGGAAAGTCTATCTTAATGAAGGATTCAGAAAAGTTCATGCTCTAGATAGTGAAAACGGAAAAAAATTATGGAGCTTCGGGATTGAACTTTCTACAGAAAAGGTAATCAATGAGTCACCGCTTATAAGTACAGGAAAATCTGTAGTTATCTTGGGTTTTGATGATGGTATAGTGTATGCACTTGATTCAGAATCAGGCAAGGAATTATGGAAGTTTGACACTGATCATCCCAGGCATCCCAGGCCCGAGGAAATTCTAGTTACCAATAAGATAGTTTATGTTGCATCTTATAGCACTACTGGGGATACTGTTTATGCCCTCGATACTGAAACCGGACAGATTGAGTGGCAATTTTCAACCGATGGTAACCCAAACACTTCGATGACATCTCATGAGGACATTTTATTTGTAGCAAAAGCACATGGGTATTTACATGCTGTTGATGGTAGGAGCGGCAAGGAATTATGGAAGTTTAAAACTGACGATTTTCCTAGTAATCTTGTAGTTTCAGGCAATCGAATCTATTTTGGTAAAACTGAATATCGTGAACCGTTTCCCGCTGGGGGGCATATTTACGCTGTCGATACTAAAAATGGAAGGCAAATATGGGACTATGAGACTCAAGGTACGATATCAGGCGTAGTTGCTACTAATGGTATTGGATACTTTTCTATAGGTAATGGAGAAATGATAGCAGTAAAATAATTTTCGATATTATTTCCATAAAACCCCAGACTTAATTGAAAGTTCTTGTATGTGAATAGGTGATTGATACAATGACACTTGTATTAATTTCGAGCAAAAATCGTGCGCACAAAAAAATAGCGGAGGCGCGGCGGGGGGCACATTCGGCAAGCTCAGTGTAAAGGCGCCGCGCAACATTACAAGCCGAGCGGAGCGAGGCGAGATAACACATTGAGGTTCGACATTTTCGATAAGCGGCCAGCCAAATGGCAACTGGGGTGAACCCAAGACTTCTTAAAGAAAAAATAATGCCTAAATTTGATATTCCGTTAGTTTTCTCCCAAATAGTTTCAGTTTATGATGTTCCTGACAAAGACAAGGGGAAACCGCATCCTTTTATGGTAGAAAAGATTTTATCTGCACAACGCATTTCTGCGGAAGAAACTGTGCTTGTAGGAGATGCGAGAAACGACGTACTGATGGCAAGAGCAGCCGGTGTTACTCCAATTGTTGTGCTTACTGGTCATCTTAATGAGGCAGAAGCAAGAGGATTGGGAATTGCCCATATTATTCCAGATGTTACACATCTTGAGAGCGTATTATCTCGCCTTCAGCGCTTGGAAGGACAAACAATAAATGGTAAGGAAAGACTGTAAAAGAAGGTAGCGAGGCTGTTTCACCTTCCAGGTGACGATCTTTAGAGTTTATTGTGATTTGGGAAGGTCAAGGTTTTCTTCGATAGCATCAACGCGTTTTTCGAGTTTACCATGATGCATTATTACTTCAGAAAGAATTACAGATATATCTTCCTGCGCTCTATCTAACTTTTTATCAACATTGTCAATCTTTGAGCTAAGTTTGTGATCTACGGCATCGATTTTTGAACTTAACCTTTTATCTACAATATCAATCTTTGAGCTTAACTTTTGATCTACAGCATCAATTCTTGAGCTGAGTTTGTGATCTACGACATCAATCTTTGAACTTAGATTTTTATCAACATTATCAATCTTTGAGCTAAGGTTTTCATCTGCAAAATCGATCTTTGAACTTAGTCTATGATCGGTTACTCCAACTTCTTCTTTGACAATTACCCTAATTTGCTGCAAGTCGTTTTTTGTTAACATACAAGTACTATACTTTTTTTATGAAATTCTGTCAATCTATAAAATAGGTTCTAATGTATTCAAATACCCGCAGCCAAAATCTAAATCTAGCTATTCCAGGTGGCGAGGCTGTTTCACCTTCCAGGTGACGATTTCACTCCTCTCCAGTATGCTCAAGATACATTCGTCAATGTCTTACCGATGTGGTCAGCCAGTACAATCTATTGACTAATAATTTGTAATATGAAAAACTGGACCTATGGATCCAAATCAACAAGCTCAATCAATTCAACCAGAAACTTTTCTGAAACCAGATTTACCACAACCAATTAATGAAATTCCTTCTTCGAGAAATAAATTGAAATTAATTTTGTTAATAATTACCCTTTTGGTTATAGTTGGACTGGGGACATATTATTTAAGCGTAAAACAAAATAAATTAAATCAACAAGTAACCATAACTCCCACTGTTGCTCAGCTATCCCCAACGCTGATAGAGACAAATACGCAGCAGAAAAATATTAAAATATCTCCTTCTGTTCCATCCATAAAGCCATCCAACACGCCAATCCCTCCAACTTCTACCACAGCTCCAACTGCGATCCCATTAGGGATTTATATGCACTTACTTGACAATAAGACTGGAGAACCTATCTCAAGTGATGGGATAAGAATTACCATAAACGGAGAAGGACTTAACAGAACTGTTGAAAATCAAGCAGAAGTTTATTTTGAGCTTTCCTCCCCCGGAACTTATGAAGTTATTCCAAATAGTCCATCAAAATATCAACCCGATGTAGTTTATTGCAATGACAATAGTAAATGCTTTGCTACTTCGTCCGTATTTTGCGGTACAAAAGTAATAATCACTCAAGGAAAAATTGACGTTTGGTGTAAATATGAATATTTGGATGATGTTAATCTTAGCTCAATAGACCCTAACTCTGGATCGGTTGGAAGCGCAATTACCCTTCGAGGATCCGGATTTGGTACATCAAAAGGATCTGTCAGTTTTTATAATTCAAACGGGCAAGCTTCAGGAGGAGCACCAATAACCAGCTGGACTGACATAGAAATAAAAGCCAATGTTCCAGGAATTCTTGCAGGAAATTCTACTTATCAGGTTGAAGTTGAAAGTTATTATGGATTCAAAAGCAACAGAGCTACTTTTACTGTTAAATAAATTAAACTATCATCCTTAAAGAATTAGGTGGCGAGGGTGTTTCTCCTTTCAAGCGGAGACTTCTATCGTAGAAAAAAACAGATTCTGGCTGCTAGCGATGAATTTGATATAATCGCGTTATGATCAAGCTTATAATATTTGATTGGGATGATGTCTTTACTAAGGGCTCAACAGAAGGTTACTTTAGATCTTATCATCAAGCGTTAGTTTCTGTTGGAGTAAATTTAAGTCCAGAAGAAGAGAAAAAAAGAATTTTAGCCAAATGGGGTTCTCCTGTTGAAGAAGAATTAGGCGAACTATTGCAAGAGCACCCGCAGCTTCTTGATGAAGCTGTAGTCAATTACGAAAGAATTCTTTTTAGTAATACGTTTGTCGATTGCCTTTCTCTCGTTGAAGGAGCACGATCATTATTAAAGCGACTAAGCGAAAATTATACACTTACTGTTGCGACTGGTATAAATCCAAGACTTCTAAAAGAGAAAATAATGCCTAAATTTGATATTCCGCCAGTTTTCTCCCAAATAGTATCAGTTTATGATGTTCCTGACAAAGACAAAGGAAAACCACACCCTTTTATGGTAGAGCAGATTTTGACTGCGCAACATGTGCTACCAGAAGAAGCTGTGCTTGTAGGAGATGCGAGAAACGACGTACTGATGGCAAGAGCAGCGGGTGTCACTCCAATAGTGGTATTAACTGGTCATTTGAATGAGACAGAAGCAAGAGAAATGGGAATTCCCCATATTATTCCAGATGTTACACATCTTGAGAGAGTATTATCTCACCTTCAGCGCCTGGAAGGACAAACAATAAATGGTAAGGAAAGACTGTAAAACCGATACAGTCAAATATTATTAATTCTATGGAAATCATCAGGGCAAAACACTTTATTCTACGGCCTTTTAAAAAGGGTGATGAGGAGTCGCTGGTAAAAAATATTAACAGCAAAAATATTTATCGTGCAACTCTTAATATTCCATATCCGTATACAATGAAGGACGCACTGCAATGGATAAAGAAAAATGAAGATCTTCAAAAACAAACTTCTAGAACGTCAATTAATTTCGCTATTGACATTAAGGGAGATATTGTAGGAGGCATTGGTTTATCATATATAGAAAGTTATAAGGCAGAGATTGGATATTGGCTTACAGAATCTTATTGGGGAAAAGGAATCGTGACAAAAGCAATAGGAAAAATAACTCAATTTGGGTTCGAACATTTAGGACTGAAACGGATTTATGCTGATGTGTTTTCTTTTAACAAAGCATCAATGAGAGTGTTGGAAAAGAATGACTATCAGCTCGAAGGTATACTTAGAAAAAATGTTTTAAAAGATGATAGATTGTTAGATGAATACCTTTACGCAAAAATTGTTAAAGGGTAGTAGCGGGGCTATTTCACCTTCCAAGTGACGATCTGCAGGTGACAATCTCACATTACTCGTATAAAATAAACTTAATGTAAAATGAGATCTCACGAGTTTGAGTCTATAAACCTTGAAAGATCTAATACTAATATAAGCATTACCAGGGACTTAAGGGAAAAGTGCTTTATTAAAGATGGGTCTCCTTTATGGTGGGGTACTGATCATGCTCCCGATCCCAGAGAATATATTTCATTCGATGAATTTATAGGAAGGTTAGTCTATTTAGGTAATTGTCGTGTAACATCTTCCGATGCTGCGCTACTAGGATTGCCATCTAGGGAGAAAGATGTATACTTATATCCTGATCCACGAGTGCCAATATCTGTTATTGAATTGGACGTTAATGGTCAAAACTTGCCATTGTTGATAACTGTAAGGCCCTACCATGAGAAAGAACTTGATTCTAGTCCATTTCCTGTCTTTCTGAATGAACACAGATCTATAGAGGAACTTCCTGATTATATTACTTCAGGTGGAGTTATAAACCTTCCAGAGCATTTTTTTCCTCATATAAGAGGTTTGTTTGTTGGTAAAAGAGGAAATAATCATTTTTGGTACCCACTGCATACAAGTAGTTGGAGAGATTTTGGTAGAGACATTGAACAAGCTTTAGCGGAAAAGAAGCTATCTTTTATTGGGCTATATCAACCTCCCATGTCAGACGAAAGAACTTATGGCGAAGTCTGGAATGAATTAAAAGGAAAAGGTGATTTGGTTGAACAGAGAAGCCCAAAATGGATAGATTTTCCTAGCGTTGAAGTATCTGTTGAGGAATTTATTAAAGATCATCAAAGATCTGATTTGTTGCTTTTTTATCCCATACGACTTGAAGGTATAGATAATACCTTGCCACTAGTAATTACTTCAAAGACGCACAAAGAAAGTAAAGTTAGAAGACCAATTGTATTAGGTATTTATGCGGAGAATGGTTTAAGCGGAAGATCTAGGAGGAGTGGAATACTACGAATAAAACAACTACAACTTGCAGAAGATATAAGTAGAGTTATTTCTGAGGATTTTGGAATTCCGGTGGATACTTTACTATTCACTCCTCAAAAAGGAAGACCAAAGTATCAACGTGTCTCTTCTACAACTTTGGATAGCGAGGTTGTTTCTCCTATTTTAGGTGTGGGGTGTAAATGAATAAGAGCAACAAAACAATAACGATCTGCTCTAGTGCCTCGTTTTACAAAGATGTACTTGAGATTGAGAGAAAGCTTAAGAAATTAGGATTTCAAGTTAAGATCCCCCAAACTGCATACAAGATGCAAAAAAGCGGAAATTTTAAGGTTGAGGATTATAAAACTTGGTTTAGAAATAAGGATGACTATAGGAGAAAGACAAAGCTTATGAATGATCATTTCAAGAAAGTAATTCAGGGAGACGCCATTCTTGTAATAAATAAAGAAAAGAAGGGAATCGCAGGATATATAGGAGGAAATACTTTAATGGAAATGACTTTAGCTTATTATCATAAAAAGAAGATTTTTATATGGGATGAGATTGATAGTAGCTTGCCTATTGAAGAAGAAGTAAGAGGGTTGAATCCAATCTTTGTTGAGAAGAATTTATCAAGAATTATTATCTAGTGATGTATAACAACTTTATGGATTTGGCGAAGAGGCATTGTGTGTCGAGAGGAGGAATCTAGAACCAGCGCCTGTATTTGAAATACCAAAGCATAGGAAGAACAGGCAGTATTGCTCCTAAAATAACAAGAATAAACATTGTATAAGGTCCAAAGAAATTCCAAGATCCGGTTTGTATTCCTCCGGGTAGGAAAACGTTCATTCCGTAAAAGGTTCCTATGACTGTAGCAGGAACGGTAAGCGTAAAAAGTATAGTCAGAACCGTCATAATTTCATTGGTTCTTGATCTTAACAAGAATTCATTGCTTTCCGATATGCCCTCTATTAACTCTTTGCTATCTTCAAGTCTATGACCTATTTTTTTTAAATGGTCATGAACATTACTCCAATAAGACGTCATATTGCCGTTTAATGTTCTATATTCGCCTGCCTCAAGATGTTTAAAAAGAGGCAGAATTGGTTTTATCATAGTGTGGAAAAAAACAAGGTTTCGTCTGGTGATAGAGATTTCCTCAAGAGCTGTTTTGGTTCTTTTGTTTTCGAGCTCCTGGTCAATTTTTTCGATCATTACAATAAGTTCGTTGATTATCGGAAAGCAGTTGTCTACGAGCGCATCAATTATTTTATATGCAAGAAATACGCTTCCCTGGCCCATAAAGTAGTCCCTATTATGAAGAGTTTTTTGACATTGAGAAAAAATATGGTTGATAGGAGTAAGGACCCCTTCATGAAGAACTACAATGTATTCTTTTCCAATAAATAAATTGACATGGGATGTTAGAATTCTTCTAGCGCTAACTGAGGTGAAATGAAAAATTGGCAAAGAGGAAAGAGCCGCATGAGGAATATTGAGAAGCTGCGCTATTGAATGTCTGTATCCTTTTTCATTATTGCCGTTTCCATTACCATTTGTAGCATTTGAATTTACGCCGTTGCCGTTTTGTTTAAAAAAAGGAAAATCCAAAACAATAAGAGTATAATTTGGATACTCTTGTATTTTTGGCACTTGAGTTCTATGAATATAGTCTTCGAGATCCAAAGAATTGAAGCCAAAGTTTTTCTTGAGATCTTTAATCTCGAGTTCATGCGGATTGGTTACATCTACGAATGAAAACTTATTAAAGTTAACTGTTTGAGCGTTCATTAAAGAGTACTATATTTAAATATTAGACCTAACTAGCTATTTGTCAATCCCTAAATTTCTATTGACCAAATGTGAATTTTATATTATAGTTTGTTAAAAGGCAAGCATAACCTAAACAGTGTCGGAATCTATTATAGGCTATTGACAATTAGCAGATGTTATGCTAGATTGCTAATATGGAAAAAGTTATTCCTTTAATACCAATACGAGACGGGGTAGTTTTCCCAAATACAGATTCGGTATTAACATTTGGCAGACCAAAAAGTTTGGCCGCCCTTGAAGCCTCATTTACGAGCGAAAGAATCGTATGTTTCGTTCTCCAGAAAAATTCGAAGCTTAATGACCCCGCACCTATGGACTTATATACTGTTGCAACTCTTTCCCGAATTGAACGCATGACAAGAACAGAAGGAGAAATAATAGCACAGGTTAGGGGAATTTCTAGGGTTAAGATAAACTCGATTGAAGAACATGGATCGTATCTTATAGCCAAGGTTGTTGAGATGCCAGATGTAGCCGATAACAGCCCGGAAATAAAAGCACTTTGTAATCACCTAACAAATGAATTTCGAAGAGCGATGAATCTTGGAAAGAGTGTGGATTTCCTGGTGTTCATGAATATCATGTCTGATAATTCTCCCCATGAGCTTGCGGATCTTATCGCGTCTGTTTTGGATGTCAAGCCTTCTGAAAGGCAAGAACTTTTAGAAATAACTAACGTTAGAACAAGACTTGAGAAAATAGCGGATTTTCTTACAAAAGAACTTAAAGTCTTGGAGCTTGAGAAACGTATCGCGTCAAAAACCCAAGAAAGGTTTGAAAAAGGCGCAAGGGAAGCGATTTTAAGAGAAAGGCTTAAGACGATAGAAAAAGAGCTTGGAGAAGAAGAAGATAGCGGAACACGTGAGTACATGGAAAAAATTAAAGAAGCTAAAATGCCCGAGGAAATCGCTGAAAAAGCTAGAAAAGAAGTTAAAAAGCTTTCCCAAATGGCCCAATTTAACCCGGAGGCAGGTTACATCAGGAATTATCTCGATTGGTTAGTCGCCCTTCCTTGGGGAATAAGAAGTAAAAACAACGTAAATATTAAGAATGCGGAAAAGATTTTGGATGAAGACCACTATGGATTGAATAAGGTTAAAGAAAGAATAGTTGAGTATTTGGCGGTTCACAAACTTTCAGGGAAAATGAAAGGTCCAATACTTTGTTTTGCAGGACCTCCGGGAGTTGGTAAAACATCAATTGGAAAATCAATCGCAAGATCACTGGGAAGAAAATTTGTGAGAGTTTCTCTTGGAGGGATAAGAGATGAGGCAGAAATTCGAGGACATAGACGTACTTATGTTGGGGCACTGCCCGGTAGGATTATTCAAGGTATTAAAGACGCAGGTACCAGAAACCCGATTTTTATGCTTGATGAAATTGATAAAGTCGGAGCGGATTTTAGAGGCGATCCTTCTTCAGCGCTTTTGGAGGCGCTTGATCCAGAGCAAAACCACCAATTTTCGGATCATTATTTAGAAGTTCCCTTTGATCTCTCAGACGTAATGTTTGTGACAACAGCAAATGTGCTAGATACGATTCCGCCAGCCTTAAGAGATAGGCTTGAAATTATAAATTTCTCTGGCTATACTCTTGATGAGAAATTTAAAATAGCCCGTGAGTTCTTACTAAAAAAACAAATAGAAAGTCATGGTTTGACAACTGAGAAAGTTAAGCTTTCTGATGAAGCGCTGAAATTTGTTATAGAGCACTATACAAGAGAGGCGGGAGTCAGGAGCTTAGAAAGACAAATAGCGACAATTCTTCGAAAGATTGCCAAGCAAATAGCAGAAGGCAAAAAGACAAAGATTCTTGTCACAGAAAAAGATGTCCCGAAGTATTTGGGTCCAATCAAGATTAGCTCTACTCTTCTTGAGAAAAAAGACGAAATTGGCATGTCAACGGGACTTGCTTGGACAGAAGCAGGCGGAGACATATTGTTTATAGAGGTTGCTCTCATGCCGGGGAAAGGTCAGCTAATCCTTACAGGTCAGCTCGGGGATGTAATGAAGGAATCCTGTCAAGCCGCGATGTCTTACATTAGGGCTCGAGCGGGCCAACTTGGGCTTCCTGAGAAGTTTTATCAGAAAATTGATGTTCATATCCATGTTCCCGAAGGGGCAGTTCCTAAAGATGGTCCTTCTGCTGGAATTCCAATAGCAACAGCAATAATATCAGCTCTAACTAAAATTCCTGTAAATAGAAAAGTTGGGATGACTGGAGAAATAACTTTAAGAGGCAGAGTTATGGAAATTGGCGGGCTTAAGGAAAAAGTAATTGCTGCTCATAGAGCGGGAGTCAAGACAATTGTTCTTCCGAAAGAAAATAGAAAAGACCTTGAAGATATTCCTAAGGAAGTTTTGAAAGATCTGAGATTTAAATTCGTTTCTCACATGGATGAGGTTTTAGGAATTTCCCTTAAAGAGTCCTTAAAAGTTAAAAAAATTGATGGCGTTCCAACTCATCAACCTTTCCTCCACGCGTAGCTTATTCTTTAACTTAGCCCTATTTCTGGTTTGTGTAGCCCCAAGGGGACTCGAACCCCTGATCTTCACCTTGAGAAGGTGACGTCCTAGACCACTAGACGATGGGGCCTTAGACTTCCTATATTTTACCTCAAAAACTCTTTCTAGGCAAACTAGTTTGTTCTCCTATTTATTTTCTTGTATAATTTTGTGGTGAAGCAAATATTCCTGTCAGTAGTGATTCCTTCGTATGATGAGATGGCGAATCTTCAGAAAGGAGTTCTTGACAAAGTCGAGCATTTTTTAAATAAAAAAAAATATTCATATGAAGTTATTATTGTTGATGATGGTTCGACAGATGGAAGTATTGTGTTTGTGAGAAGATTTGTAAAAGAGAATCCTGATTTTAGATTGATTGAAAATTCCCATTTAGGTAAGGCAGGAGCAGTGACAAAGGGAATACTTGAGGCTAATGGAGCATATATCTTGTTTACTGATATGGATCAAGCAACACCCATTGAAGAGTTAGACAAGCTTTTGTCCTGCTTTAAAGAAGGTTATGATATTGTCATTGGGTCTAGAAATTCTCAAAGGAGAGGGTCGCCCTGGACCAGAATATTAATGGCCAAAGGAATGATATTTTTGAGGAATGTTTTGATAAATATTCGTGGAATTACCGATACACAATGCGGATTTAAAATGTTTAGGCACGACGTTGCCCAAAAACTCTTCAAAAGAATTAATTCACTACACAAAGGTTTTAATCGGGTATTTGGTTCAAGCGTCTCAGCAGGATTTGATGTAGAGGTGTTACATATTGCGCAAAAGATGGGTTACAAAATTAAAGAAGTTCCGGTCAATTGGCTTTATGTAGAGACAAGAAGAGTAAATCCCATAAACGATTCCATCAAAGGTTTTTTTGATCTAGTAAAAATAAAAATTAAAGATATTAAAGGAGAATACCGCTGAAAAAGTTTTCAAATTTCAATTTTCAATTTTCAATTTTGAGTATGGGGTATTTGGCTGGGATTGTTGGATTGTTTTTTTATTCTTTTACTCAGATCGATCTTGGTCTTACTTTATCAGAATGGTCTATATGGCAAGCTGTGCAAAAATTTTTCCAAAATATAGGGTATTTTCAAAGGCCGCTTTCAAGCTTTATTTTCACCCTTATTATCTTAATACTTTTCTTATTTTATATTCTGATTCTTTGGGCAGTCAAAAAAAATAAGTTTACAAAGAGAAACGCTTGGTTTTTGATTGCATCAACCTCTATTATTTTGACATTTTCTTATAACGCTTTCTCTTATGATTTATTCAATTATATTTTCGACGCGAAAATCATAACATATTATCATCAAAATCCATATTTTCAAAAAGCGCTTGATTATCCTAATGACCCAATGCTTTCTTTTATGCACTGGACCCATAGAACTTATCCTTACGGTCCTGTCTGGCTTTTATTAACAGCTCCTTTATCATTAGGAATACAATTTTTTTTACCCACTTTTTTTCTTTTCAAGACACTTACATCCTTAAGTTTTTTAGGAACTACTTTTTTTATTGGTAAAATTCTTAATAAAGTTTCTCCAAAAGATGAAATTCTCGGAACAGTCTTTTTCGCGCTCAACCCATTGGTTATAGTAGAAAGTTTAGTTTCTGCACACAATGATATAACTATGATTTTCTTTGCTCTATTCGCTTTATATCTAATAATAGATAGAAAATATATTCGTTCATTTATATTACTCTTTATATCAATAGGAGTTAAGATTGCTACGATTTTTTTGTTACCTATTTTTGTTTACATACTTCTAAAAGTAAATAAAAAGTTAAGTTGGCAAAGAATATTACATCTTAGTATTTTGATGATGGTGATTGCTATAGTCTTAGCATCATATAGAACAAATTTTCAGCCATGGTACCTTTTATTTGTTTTGCCGTTTGTCGCCTTGTCGCCAAGATATTATTTTGTAATTCCAGGCCTTGTGTTTTCTTTAGTTTCTCTTTTACAGTATTTGCCTTTTTTATATACAGGTAATTGGAATGAGCCTATTCCTTCAATACTTTCCGTTATGGTATATAGCTCTGTTTTTCTTTCTCTTTTTAGTGTTTTATTTTTTAGATTCGCATTTCTCAGGAGAGAAAGTGATAAGATAAGCATATGAGTCTTCTTAAGAAATATAAGATTGAGACAATCGTGTTGGTATTGTTGATATTTTTATATTTTCTGACTCGTTTTTATAATATTTTATCCCTGCCTATTTTTACAGATGAAGCAATATACATTCGGTGGGCGCAAATTGCCAAGCAGGATGCGAGCTGGCGATTTATTTCGCTAACTGACGGGAAACAGCCGATGTTTGTTTGGCTGACTGTGATTGCGATGCGCTTCATAAGCGATCCCTTATTAGCGGGAAGGTTGGTTTCAGTCGGAGCAGGATTTTTTACATTGATCGGGATGTTTTTTTTAGGTAGGGAGATTTTCAGAAATCGTTTAATTGGACTTATCTCAAGTGGTATATATGTAATTTTTCCAATGGCTTTGGTTTACGATAAGATGGCTTTATATGATAGTTTGGTCGGAACTTTTACGATCTGGAGCTTATTTCTTACTGTACTATTAGTTCGTAGAATTCGATTGGATGTTGCCCTAATTTTGGGAATGGTCGTAGGCGGTGGAGTTCTTAATAAAACCTCAGGATTTTTTAACCTCTATCTTCTTCCTCTGTCATTAATCTTGTTTGATTGGAATAAAAAAGAGAGAATGCAAGGGTTAGTAAAGTGGGTGGGGTTGATATCTATTGCGGTAATAATGACCTATGGGTTCTATTCTATTCTGAGGCTTTCTCCATATTTTCATATAATAGATGAGAAAAATACGATCTTTGTTTACCCTTATAGAGAATGGATAGAGCATCCGTTGGACTTTTTTATAGGTAACTGGAAAGCCTTGTGGGATTGGATGAATTTATATTTAACCTCGCCGCTTCTTATTGCTTCTGTAGCATCCTTTTTTATCGCAAGGTCTTATGCAAAAGAAAAGATACTTCTTTTTCTTTGGTTTATCATACCCATTATTGCTTTAGCAATTTTTGGTAAAACACTATATCCCCGTTTTATCTTTTTTATGACACTATCCTTGTTGCCTCTTATTGCCTATTCATTAATTGCCCTCTATCAAAAAGTTAAAACAAGACCTTTATTTGTTTTGTTTTTAATAATGTTTTTTTTCTTTGTTTTTAGAGCTGATTTTTTTATACTGACTGATTTTGAAAATGCTCGTATTCCTGTATCTGACATAAGACAATATGCAACTGATTGGCCATCAGGCGGAGGAGTTAAGGAGGCTGTAGAGTTTTTCCAAAACGAAGCCAAAAATCAGAAAATTTATATTGCTACTCAAGGAACCTTTGGGCTCATGCCTTATGCATTTGAAATTTATCTAATTCAAAACCCAAATATCGCAATTGAGGGTTTCTGGCCGATATCAGACACAATTCCTCAAAAGGTTTTAGAAAAGAGCAAGTTTATGCCTACATACTTCGTATTTTATCAACCCTGCTCTTCGTGTCAGGAAACAGGAGTTGCCCCTGTAGTATGGAGCCAGCTTGATCTGATCTATCAATATGAGAAGAAACAGCCGTATAGATACTTATCTCTATATAGAGTTAAACAATGAAGGCAAACCGCAATTATCTTTGGGTTTTTATTCTGTTTATACTCATAACGCTTTTTTTCTTCTATAAGAGTTTATTGAATGGATATATTCCTTTTCCGGGAGATCTTCTTGTTGGCGAATACGCGCCGTACAATTCATATCCCTTTTTGGGATATGCGCCATCCGGGTATCCAAACAAGGGACAGGATTTTGACGTTTTAAGACTTTTATATCCAGAGAAAGAATTTTCTATCAGTATTTTCAAAAATCTTGAGTTGCCATTTTGGAACCCATACAATTTTTCTGGCAATCCCCATATCGCCAGCTTACAATCCGGATCGTTCTATCCTTTCAATCTGATATTCTTTTTCCTTCCCTTTGTATATGGTTGGACAGTATTTATAATACTCCAGCCAATTCTAAGTACGATATTTACTTTTCTATTCGCAAGAGAGCTTAGTTTAAGCACTAGAAGTTCTATTTTTTCCTCTCTGGTGTTTACCTTTTCTTCGTACTCTATCGTATGGATGGAATATGGGAATATTGGTCATTCTATTTTGTGGATGCCTTTTGTGCTGTTTCTGTTTATAAAAAATCTTAAAAATCCTAGCATCTTGAAATCAGTATTAATATCACTGTCATTAACTTTCTCAATTCTGGCGGGATATATTCAAACAGCATTTTATGTATATATTTTCGTAACAGCATTTGTTCTCTTTTATACTTTTTTCATCGACAAAATGGATAGAATCAAAAAATTATCTATATCCTGTCTTGTCATTGTGTCGTCGGTATTGTTATCGGCAGTTCAACTTTTGCCGATGTTTGAGCTAATTTTTCAATCCGCACGGATACCATACTCCCAGCCCGAGTTCCTGAAATTACTGATTCCTTCATTCCATGCCATTACTATGTTTGTTCCTGATTTTTTTGGTAACCCTTCTACAAGGAACTACTGGATTAATGGGACATATATAGAAAGAGTATCTTATATCGGCGTAGTACCTCTAATTTTTATCTTTATTAGTTTTTTTAGAAAACAATATGCATACTTTTGGTTCTTTGCAGTCAGCGCAGTTGTTATTCTACTTTTATCATTCGATACATATCTTGCCAGAACTATATACTTTTTCCAGATTCCTTTTGTTTCAACAGCAGTTCCTACAAGAATAATGTTCTTGTTCTGTTTTTCAGCAAGTATTCTCTCCGGATTTGGACTTGATGCATTCCTAAGAGAACAAAATAAGAAAATATTTTTAAGGGCAATTTATATTTTGTGCGGAATATATATATTAACATGGCTGTTTGTGTTTATTTCACCGACATTGTGGAAAGATTCTACTTGGATTTCTAACTTACAAATATCGAAAAGAAATCTGATTTTACCAACCGGCATCTTTTTAGTTAGCGCATTTGTTCTTCTTATAAATTTTCACATAGGCAAACATAGAAAGTTTGCTATTATATTCCTATTGTCTTTAAGCGTATTTGATTTATTTTATTTTTTTCATAAAATTACACCCTTTGCGCCAAAAGAAACTATTTATCTGGATACAGAGGTGCTAAGGGCGCTCAAGGAGATCCAGGGAATTAATCGTTCATGGGGATATGGAAGCGGATACATAAGCACCAATCTCCAAACCCATGAAAAAATCTTTTCTACAGATGGATACAACGCTTTACATATTAGACGGTATGGAGAATTATTAGCTTCTTCAAAAGACGGTAAAATCCCATCTTTAATACCAAGATCAGATCCGATGATAGCCTCCGGTTATGGCTTAGGAAACTTGAGGGAGAATAAATACCGTCAAAGACTTTTGAATTTGCTAGGAGTTAAGTACGTACTTAATAAGATAGAAAATAAAGCCGAACCTGCCCAGGATTATCAAATATTTGATGATGAAACATATAGCCTTATCTGGCAGGAATTTCCCTGGCAGATCTATGAAAACAAAAAAGCATTGCCTCGTATCTTTTTTTCGTCAGATTATGTGGTTGAGAGTGACAAAAATAGGATTATTCAGATGATTCATGATGATGGATTTAACCCTAGAGAGAAAATAATTTTAGAAGAGTCAATATTGCCAAAAGTTGATTTGTCTGACGATAAAAATGCGAAAATTGTAGTTGAAAAATACACTCCGAATAAAGTTATTTTAGAGACGGATGCGAAAACAAATATGATTTTATTTCTTTCCGATAATTACTATTCTGGCTGGACAGTGAGTATTGATGGAGAAGATGATAAGATATATAAGGCAGACTATTCGTTTAGAGCGGTACCGGTTAAAAAAGGTAATCATGAAGTTATATTTTCATATTATCCTGAGTCTTTTGATTTAGGTATTAAAGTTAGTTTAATTACTTTTGGGTCATTGATCTTATTGGTGTTCGTTAAGAGATTTAAAATAAATGTTCAAAAATAGAATTTATTTTGCGTATCTTATCTTATTTGTAATTTTCTTAGTTGCGTTTCTTCTACGCTTCTACAGGTTGAATGAGTTTCCTGTGGGGTTCCATATTGATGAAGCCTCTCTTGGATATAACGGATACTCATTGCTTTTAACAGGTAAGGATGATAACGGTAATTTTTTCCCTCTATATATAGACATGTTTGGTGACAACAGGCCTTCAGGTTATCACTATTTAACAATTATTCCCATAATGCTTTTTGGCCTAACGGAATTTGCCACAAGATTTTCCGGAGCTTTTTTTGGTGCGTTAACAATTTTTTCCATTTATTTTTTGGTGTATGCAATTTTTGAAAATAGAAAAATAAGCATAGTTTCCGCTTTACTCCTTGCGATTGCGCCGTGGCACATAACGCTTTCCCGCGCTAGTAGCGAAGCGATAGTGGCTTTATTTTTGGTTATTCTTGGATTTGGATCTTTGGTTCTTGGACATAAAAGACAACAATATATTTGGGCTATTGTTGGAGTAATTTCTTTGACGGCAAGCTTCTTTTTCTACCATACCCCCAGGGTATTTGTTCCCTTACTTTTTTTAGTCTTACTTATATTGTTTTTTATTTTAGGAAAAAATTATAAAAATAAACTTTGGCCCTTTTTCGTTGGATGTTTAATATTCATAGTTATAATCTCGGCATGGTTAGTTTTTTCTATACCTGGTGGCACCGGAAGATTCAATCAGATAAATATTTTTAATTCTTTTGAGACGAACTTTTTTCAGGAACAACAGATTAGGGAAGATGCCAAAGCCGGCTCAAATCATATTGAATCTCGTTTTTTCCACAATAAAATATCCAACGTTATGCTGATTTTTATATCTAATTATTTTGATTACTTTGGATTGAACTTTCTTTTTGCAGAAGGTGGCTTACCGATTTGGTATAGCATTCCCAGAGTTGGTCTTTTGTATCTTGTAGAATTGCCTTTTATAATTATTGGAATATATTATCTAATTAAAGAAAAGAATACTTACTCTAAAATTCCATTAGTCTGGGTATTAATTGCCCCAATTGTACCCGCAATAACAATGGATGATGTTCCAAATATAAATAGGTCTGTTGCTCTTTTTCCTATGCTAAATATAATTGCCTCTATTGGCTTTTTTTCGTTTATAAAAGATATTAAATATAAAAAGCAAATCTCTATTATGATTGGAGTTCTTCTGCTTGTGAATACCTTTTATTTTCTCCATCAGTATTTCTATAACGCAAAAACTCATAAGCCTTGGTACCGCAATAATGGCTTTTCGGAGATGATGAGTGTGGTTAATAAAAACTATCAAAGTAATGACGCAGTTATTATGTCCAAGTTCCAAGGCGGCATTTATCCTTTGGTTTTATTCTATTCAAAATACAACCCGAAAATTTATCAAGAAGAAGGGTCAACTAAGAATGCAGATTATACTGGTTTTGGTAAATTCTTTTTTGTACCGCAAGATTGTCCATCTGTACAGAGAAACAATAAATCCCCAAAAGTTAACAATATACTGTTTGTTGATAAGGGCGATTGTCCATCGGATAAGTCCCTAAAATTTAAAAAGATTAAATACATTTATAGAGAAGACGGTACCAAAGCATTTAGGCTTGTTTATGACTGATCTTTATAAAAAGAATATTATCCTCATTTTTCTTTTATTAATATTTTTCGTCGGTGGGTTATTGCGTTTTTATCAGTTAGATAAAGTTCCCAATGGTTTGCATATAGATGAAGCAATAAATGGCGTTAATGGATATTTTCTTCTTAAAACCGGTAAAGATAGCAATAACAGCAAATTACCTTTTCAAACAGAAGTTTTTGGAGACTACAATCCAACAGGATACGCATATTTAACAATATTACCAATTAAGCTTTTTGGCTTAAACGAATTCTCGACAAGATTTCCCGGGGCCTTCCTCGGAAGTCTGACTATTTTGGCATGTTACCTATTGACTTTCTCTATTTTTAGAAATAAAAAAGTAGGGTTACTGTCAGCTTTTTTATTTGCCGTTAATCCATGGCATATAGTACTTTCAAGGTCAAGTGAAGAAACACTTGTTTCCCTTTTTTTTGTAGTTTCTGGTTTTGCTTTGGTAATTCTAAGTTTTGAAAATCAAAAATTAAAACTTTTGATTCCCGGAATATTATTATTGGCAGTAAGTTATTTTGTGTATTTTACTCCGCGCGTTTTTGTTCCTCTCGTTTTTTTAGCAATTCTTATTTATCTTTTTAGAATTTGGAATAAGAAACAAATACGAAAATACAAGAGTTTACTTGTTGGATCTTTTTTGCTACTAGGAGTTTTGGCTCTGTTTTTAGTTTTTTTAGTAAAAGGAGGCGAAGATAGATTTAAGCAAGTTAGCATTTTCGGATCATTAGAAACAAGGTTAGTAATGGAGGAGCAAATTAGAGAAGATGGCGTTTCAGGTACGAACATTAAGATTACTCAAACTTTTCATAATAAAGTTGTAAATTACTTTTTAACATATATCTCAAATTATGTTGATTATTTTTCCGGCAGTTTTTTATTTATAAAAGGAGGACTACCTGTATGGCTTAGAGTTGAAGGCATGGGGCTAGTTTATCTCATAGAGCTGCCATTCTTGTTGGTGGGATTGGCTACATTGGTAACAAACAAGAATAAAATGCACAAAGTTCCATTGTTGTGGTTATTGATAGTTCCAATGGTTGCAGCTATAACAACAGATGACATTCCAAATATTAGGCGGTCTCTTATTATGCTACCGATGATTGAAGTAATTAGCGCTTTTGGTTTTTTATATATTTTGCAAAATAAAAGAAAACTGATAAATATCTTAGTTATATCTTCGTTTGGGATATTTCTCACCTATAATTTTTTCTATTTCCTTCATCAATATTTCGTTCATGTACCTATTCATAGGAATTGGTTTAGAAATGAAGGATTTGGAGAAATGGTGAACACAGTTAAAAATTCATATAACAATGTCGATAAAGTTATAGTTACAAAAGATGCGGGAGGCATTTATCCTCTGATTCTTTTTTACATGAAGTACGATCCTAAAACCTATCAAGATGAAGGTGCTCCTAAGGACAAAAACTATGGGGGTTTTGGTAAGTTTTTCTTCGTTCCTCAGGCATGTCCTTCAATAGATAAGGACATAAGATTTCCTAATGCAAATAAGATAATTTATGTGAATAAGGGCGATTGTAAGCTTAAAGCAATTAATCAAAAGATTATTTATAGAAAGGATAAAACTAAAGTTTTTAATATAACCTATGAACAAATTTAGTATGAATAGATTTAAGATAATCTTCATATTGGTTATTTTACTTGGTGGATTTTTGCGTTTCTATCAGTTGGGGTCAAACCCTCCGAGCGTTACTTGGGATGAGGCAAGTCTTGGTTATAATGCATATTCAATCTATAAAACTGGCGCAGACGAATATGGCGTTAAGCTTCCTTTAAGTATTCGGTCATTTGACGATCATAAACCACCTTTATATGTATATCTTACAGTTCCCTTTGTAGCAATATTTGACTTAAGTGAGTTTTCAGTTCGGCTGCCATCAGCGATAATCGGAGTTCTATCTATAGCAGTTATTTATTTTTTGGTAAAAGAAATCTTACAAAAATGGGATAAAAATAAGCAACAATTAATTGCCCTTTCTTCGGCATTTTTCTTGGCTGTTTCCCCATGGAGTCTTCAATTCTCACGCGCAGCATTTGAAGGAAATATTGGAATCTTTTTCCTGATGCTTGGAATTTTATTATTACTAAAAGGATTAAAAAATGGCAGATTTATTTTTTTTTCAAGTATCGCTTTCGTTTTAAGTGTTTATTCATATCACAGCTTCAGACTGATAATTCCTCTTCTATTATTTTTTCTAACAATATTTTTTTGGCAGGAAATTTTAAGAAAAAAATTGATTTTTATTGTTTTTTTTATCTCATTAGTTTTGTTGACTTTGCCTGTATACCTAAGCTTTCTTAATGCGCAGGATTCGGGATCGCGTTTGTCAATGGTCACTATCTTCTCAGATCCGACAGTTTTAGACTCGTCTATTATTAGAAATAATTACGACAAAGACAATAACGATCTGATAGGGGGACTGATCCATAATAGGCGTATAGTTTATTCACTGACTGTTGCAAAAGGATATCTTGATCATTTCAATCCTGATTTTTTGTTTCTTCATGGAGACGGAGGAGTTCAGCATCACGCGGTTGACATGGGCATACTGTACCTTTGGGATCTGCCCTTCATCTTGATCGGATTATACTGCTTGATTAACCGACGTGATAAGTATATAGGCATCTTATTTTTGTTATTTCTATTAGCTTCAATCCCTTCAGCAATCACAACAGGTACTCCTCATCCCGTAAGAGCTATTGCTCTTATGCCAGGATTTCATATATTTTCAGCAGTTGGTTTTATTGTTGTTATTCTTAGGATTCTAGAAGTGAAAATGTTTTTCACAAAAATAGCTATATTAGGATTAGTTGGAGCCTCACTATTCTTTAATTTTATTTACTACACGCATCAGTATTATGTGCATACGCCAATTGAGTATGGGTACTTTTGGCAATATGGATACAAAGAAGCAATGCTTTTTGCAAAAGACAACCAGGAAAAATTCGACAAAATTATTATTACCTATAGATACGATCAACCATACATTTACTATCTTTTCTACAACAAAATAGACCCGACTTGGTATCAGAAGAACTGGGATTACAACAGGACCGGTTTAACCGATAGATTTAAGAGAGTGATTGGTAAATATGAGTTTAGAAATATTGATTATTCAAAAGACTCTTTGTCTTCAAATACTCTTCTTATTGGTATACCTTCGGAAATTCCAGATTCCGCGGAAGTCGTAGGGATTGTCAAATTTCCTGATGGAAATGTTGCCTTTAGGATTACTAAGACATGAAGAAAGCAGTATTGATTTTTCTGTTCTCCATTTTCCTTAGCATCCCTGTTGTATTGCCTTTTTTTCATGAGGGTTATTTTCCAACTCACGACGGAGAGTGGGCGGTCGTGAGATTGGGGGATATGTTTCGAACGCTTCGTGATTTTCAAATTCCGCCGCGTTATAGCGGAAATTTAAATTTCAGTTATGGTTATCCTCTTTTCAATTTTACTTATCCCTTCCCCTACTATTTGGGAACACTAATGCATTTTTTGGGAATTGGATTTGTAGATACGATAAAAATTCTTTTTGCTGGAAGCGTACCATTGTCTGCGTTTTTCATATTTTTGGCAAGCCGAAATATTTGGAAAAATACATGGGCCGGGATTATCTCAGCGACACTTTATGTATATTTCCCATACCGAATGGTTGACTTGTATGTTCGGGGGTCTATCGGAGAATCGCTTTCTTTTGCTTTGTTTCCTCTGTTGTTTTATTTCACTATTAAATTAATAGATAAGCCTTCTTACTTTTGGATCTTAGGTATTTCTATTTCACTTGCTACTCTTATTACAACTCACAATATTATGACTGTGCTATTCTTGCCTGTGTGGATTTTATTTATTGTCAGCAAAGTAATTCTTGATAAGAAGAAAGATTCGGTAAAAACAATTATTATCGGTATTTTTTTAGGACTTGGGCTCTCGGCTTTTTTTTGGGTGCCGGCGATTTTTGAAAAGCACTTGATTCTTCTTTCCAAGACTCCAATTGCGGATCGAAACTTATATTTTGTAAGTCTTGATCAACTAATACTAAGTAGGTGGGGATATGGCGTCCCAACAGACCCCAACGGTTTTTCTTATCAGCTTGGTTTGCCGTACTTGATTGTCATTTCACTTACAGCCCTTGTTTTGTTTTTTATTTTGTTTAGACAAAAGGGTAAACTGAAGGACTCTTTAACAAAGTTTTCTTTAGTATTAATTTCTATCATTTTATTTTTTATTTTCTTAATGACAAAGCCCTCATCTTTTTTATGGGAGAGTTTGCCATTATTGTCAGAAATTAATTATCCCTGGACAGTACTTGGAATTTTGGGTTTTTTGACAAGCTTATCGGCAGGATTTTTGTGCAAACAGAAAATCACAAAATATATTGCTGTGGTTCTTGGATTAGTTGCGGTAGTTCTAGTCTTGCCTTATGCAAAGCCTCAGTACTATGTGGATAGGGGAGATGATTTTTATCTCACGAATGATGCGACAACAACATCGTCAAATGAGCTTATGCCACTGTGGGTTAAGAAAATGCCGATTGAGCGGCCAGCGGAAAAAGTAAAAGTTTTCGGGCAAGGAAAAGTAGAAAATATCTCCTATAATTCAAAACAAATCTCATTTTCCGTTGATCTTTTATCTCAAAGTAGGATTAGAGTAAATACAATTTATTATCCAGGTTGGACTGCTAAGGTAAATAATCAAAATGCAGAAATAAACTATGCTAATGAAAGAGGATTGATGGAATTTGAATTATCAAAAGGTGAAAACAAAGTAGAACTAAAATTCTCCGAAACCCCTCTTCGTTTTTCTGCAGGCTTGATCTCTCTTGCTTCTTTTGTCGTTTTATTGTTGTATGCTATTACGGCTCAACTGAGAAAAAAATTTATTAAAGCCCGTACTGTTGTTTCTAAGTCTGATTTATGATATATTTACCTCTGTAAATATGCCAATTGCTTCCGAGAGAGCATCTAATCGAAAAGAACAAATTTTAGAAAGCTCTCCTTACTTACGTAGGTTTTTAGAGATAGATAGACTTCGTAATAGAGGAGATATGGTTAAGTGGGCAGAGGATTTGAGAGAGTTGGAAGAGCCGATTCTACGAGAAATAGAAGCAAGAATAGGAAAGAACTGGGAGATTATATTGATACCCTTGGGTCTTTCTGCAGAAGTATTTGGGTTGTTTGAAAATGATGCGCAAGCTGATGACAGATATAAAATTACTCGTAGTCTAGTACTAATAGGACATGAAGTTGGAAACCAGGAAAATGTCAAACTGATTTTAGAAGATGTAATGGTGAAATGTAGCAGAGCTGGAATATTTAATTCTAAGTTAAGGGGTGATCGAAATAGGAGAAGAAATGCAATAGATTCTACTTATGCCACGATATTAACAGGGTCGCATATTAAAAGTGGATAGCAACTGGGTAGAGAGAGTTGATAAACTTGATTACGAGGCTGTTTCACCTTTCAGGTGGCGATCGACCGCGCCTTAAATGCGCATCCAAGTCTTGAATGCCCTGCGCTCTATCTAGCACGTATTTTCGGAAATATGTTTTTTCGTTCGGACTCTCTACGCTGAAGTAGCGGACCGTCCCCCACCAAAACATTACAATGATATTTGTGAGCGCCCCATAGAAAATTTGTTCACGATTTAAAGGTTCCTTATAAACATGCCTGGCGGATTCCAAAATTCCCTCGAATGTATCAAATGTAACAGGTTTATTATGAAACATGTTGCCGCCAAGGAGAGTGCCAATATCATACTGCAAACCGGATCTGGTATTTCGGCCTGAGTATTCAAAGTCAAGTATGTACACTTTTCCATCTTTTCCGAGAATTAAGTTTTCAACAATAAGATCATTATGGGTTGAGATTTCTCCGCCAACAGGTAACATTTCCATAGCTTGCCCCTCAATGATTTTTATCTGTTCAGATGTTTCTTTTGAAAAAAGTTGTTCGATATCATATTTCTCAGCAACGCTTCGATACTTATCCACTTCATCGCGAAAAACATCATACTCATTTTCAAATTTAACACCGCTAGTGTGAAAAGTATGTAGAGATTCCGTTAAGGCATTTTGTACATTTTTATCCCTCAATACATCGCCATCAAGCTGTTCTCCTTCAATATATGACGTTACCATTGCTCCGTCAGGAAGGTCAAATTCTTGACTTTCCGGATCCAAAATATTCCTTCTGCCCAGCACATAAATTTGATACTTAGGTATAATAGATGATGTTTTCTCATTTCTGGAAAGAGCCAAGATATTCCTTGCTTCTATATCTCTATTCACTATGTCACTTCGTTCCCAGGGGATCCGAACAAACACCTTTCCCTGATCGGAAGTTACAATAAAGTTTCTATTGGTCTGGCCGCCGGCTTTCTCCACATGTATGCTTTCAGGTCTCCAATCCTTACTAAAACGAGATAAATTTTCGAGCTCTCTGTTGGCTGCCATAGTTACACATACTTTCTAATAATATCTTTATTATTCCGAATTGCGTCGACCCAGTATTGTGCCATTGTTTCTGATTCAAGAGAAGCCATAAATTAGCACCTGAACTATAGCATAAGCCTTTGCTAGGTACAAGATTATTTATTAACAAGTTGATATGGGTGATTGTTTAACATATAATCACTCTAATGAAAAATGTTATTCATGGCGATTTGTCGCAAATAAAACCAGCCGGATCATGGGAAAGATTTTGGGCGTTTATAATTGATGCATTAATTATATCCACACCAATTCTAATTGTAGGCATATTTAACTATTACAATTCACACCAATTTAAATTTACGCTAGCCAATGAAAACATTTGGGCGAATATATTTTTTATAATAACCCTTACATATTACGTATATCTAACTGTAAATAAAGGAGCTACATGGGGAAAATCTGTATATGGTCTTAAAGTAGTTAAGTATAAAACCACTCGCTACATTAACTACAAGACTGCGATTATAAGAGAATTAGTCAAAATAATGCCAGGAGTAAGTTTTATCCCTATTGTTGGTTCTTTAATTTCCTTTATAATTCTACCTATAGATATTTTCTTTGTTCTTTGCACAAAAGAGAAGAGAACGATCCACGATAGAATTGCAGGAACCCAGGTAATTAAAGCTAAAGATTCATGGACATGGCGTAAAAAGTTACTTATATTTCTACCATATATAATTTTGCTTATAGCACTCTCTTATAGAGAGTCTACGACTTATTATAATGGTCAATTGATCACAACCGACATGCAATTCTCTCAGGGGAAGAACACGAAAAGAGAAATTAATTATCCAATCCTGGATTTCGTTCTGCAAGGTTTCGGTAAGCCGAATCCCAACTCTATACCTCCAGAAGTAGCAGAAGAAAGAAAAAAACTTGCACAAATTGCACAAGAGAATAATAAGAGAAGAAGAAACGATGTTAACTTAATATTAGGCGGTGTTTATCGATATATGAAAGATCACAACGGCACCATACCCGACGTTATTACGTCAACAGAGCAAGAAATTAATAAAGAGAGAACAGACCTGTGCAGCTTCCTTGTACCTACATATTTATCAGCTCTTCCTAATGACCCACAAGTTCGCAACCGCCCGCCAGTTGAAGATTGCACGTCTTCCTACTCAACCGGTTATAGTATTTTTAAGGATCAATTTACTAATAAAATCACTGTCAAAGCCGAAGGGACAGAATTGCAAGAGATGAAGATTGAAGTAACACGATAATTTAATCTTAAATATTACTTCAGTTATTTAAGATAGCCAGTTAATCAGTCAGTAGTGAAATTGTTAATAGCTCCTTATTCTCTGTATAATACAAACTAGCATGCAGTTTCTAAAAAAATATTTTGGCATTTTTGTTGTTCTTTTTTTGTCTTTTTGGGCGATAAAGCCTCTTTTTATTCCTGGATTTTTTCCAATGCACGATGATACGCAGGTTGCTAGAGTTTTTGAGATGGGGAAGGCTTTGAGGGATGGCATGTTTCCGGTAAGATGGGTTCCTGATTTGGGGTATGGATATGGATATCCTATTTTTAACTTCTATGCTCCATTAGCATACTATGTTGGTGGATTATTTACAGTATTAGGATTTGACGCGCTTATTTCTACAAAAATTATGATGGCGGTGGGGGTTCTTCTTTCTGGTATTTTTATGTATTTGTTAGCTCGGGAATTTTGGGGAGAGTTGGGTGGCATTGTTTCTTCGCTTTTTTATATTTATGCCCCATATCATGCTTTGGATATTTATGTCAGAGGAGATGTTGCCGAGTTTTGGGCTTATGCTTTTGTGCCATTGATGTTTTGGGGATTCTTTAAGGTTTTTAAGGAAGCAAGGTTGAAATATATAGTCATTGGTTCTTTGGGATATGCGGGGGTAATTCTTTCACATAACTTAACCGCGATGATGGTAACTCCATTCTTGATTATTGTTATATTGTTGCATTGTTATATTGCTTACAAAAATAAAAAGATACTTAATACTTACTACTTAATACTTACTGCTATTTTAGGTTTGATGCTTTCTTCATTTTATTGGATACCAGCGTTACTTGAGATGAAACACACGAATGTTTTGTCGCAAATAGGTGGTGGCGCTGACTTTCGCGATCACTTTGTCTGCATTAATCAATTATGGGATAGTCCATGGAGATTTGGAGGATCTATTCCAGGATGCATAGATGGTTTATCTTTTAAAGTAGGAAAACTTCACATCATTGCTACAGCGTTAGTAATGATCTTATTTTTATTTTCACATTTTTTTAACAAGAAAGTTAAGTACTTAAATGATATATATCATTTAAGTAACGGAATCTGGGTCATTTGGTTTTCTATCGTAGGCTTACTCATTTCTATCTTTTTAATGCTTGATGTCTCACAACCTATCTGGGAAGCAATTCCTGCAATATCTTTTTTCCAATATCCTTGGAGATTTTCGTTGCTTATTTCTTTTTTTTCATCTTTACTCTGTGGGTCCCTCATACTTCTTTTGGCTGAGTTTAAGATAAAACAATTTTTAACTGCAGTGTTGCTAGCCATATTTATTTTATATTTTAATATAAAACTTTTTATGCCCCAAACAATATATCAAAAGACTGTCAATGACTACACAAGTGAGAAAGCACTCAAGTGGGAAGCGTCAAAGATCTCAGATGAATTTCTTCCTCCTGACTTTAAAATACCTAAATCTGAAGCTGAGGTTGCAAAAAAGCCTATTCCTTTTAAGGAGACTTATGTGGAAAAGGTTTCTAATCTAGTCTCATTTGTTGGAGCATTAACTTTAATTATTGGTATAATTATATTTAGGGCTAAAAAGGCCAATCAATGAATAAATCAACTGTTGAAGTAACAATCCCTGTCTATAACGAAGAAAAAGAGTTAGAGAAAAATATTACAAAACTTTATGAGTTCTGCGAAGACAACCTGTCGGATTATAATTGGCATATTACTATTGCGGATAATGCTTCGACGGATAATACTCCTGTAATCGCAGCGACTCTTAGCAAGAAATTTCCTCAGATTTTATATTTTCGACTGGAACAGAAAGGAAGAGGAAGAGCTGTCAAAAGGGTCTGGTCTCAATCAAAAAGCGATATTTGCATATATATGGATTTGGATCTTTCTACAGATCTTATCCATTTACCCAAAGTAATTAACGCATTAGAGGCCGGGTATGACATCGCAATCGGTTCAAGACTTGCTAAAGGAGCAAGGGTAGAGGGGAGAACAATGTTGCGAGAATTAACATCAAGGGCTCTAAATTTCTTTTTCATACAATTCTTCTTTCAAACACATTTTACCGATGCTCAGTGTGGGTTTAAGGGAGTAACAAGAAGAGTGGTTGAGAACCTCATTCCTAAAGTCAAAGATAATGAATGGTTTTTTGATGGCGAGCTTCTAATAATAGCCGAAAAGAGTGGATACAAAATTTATGAAGAACCGGTTCACTGGGTAGATAATCCTGGATCAACAGTACGCCTTATCTCAACAATTTGGGGAGATGTCTTATCTATCCTTAGATTACTAAGGACTCGGCCATGGAGAAAAACATAGAGGATTAACTATGGACAAGCGCAATTTTGATTTAATTGTAAAAAGATCTATTCGTGGTGTTTTGGCATTGGCATCTAAAACATTTTTTTTAAACCTTGTATCATTTGCCGCTTTTTTAGTCGTAACTAGTAATTTGCCTAAAACAGAATTTGGTGTTTATATTGTTGTAATTGCCATACAAAGAGTTATATCTTTTCTTACCGATTTTGGTTTGGGAGCAGCTCTCATACAGAAAAAGGAAGATTTACAACAGAGAGACATTTCTACTTTCTTTACAGTTCAAGCGGGGATTACATTTATAATTTTTCTTCTTGTAACGATATTTATTGGCATAATTGCCGATTTTTTTAAATTAAGCGAGCAAGGAAAATGGCTTTTACTTGTATTAGTTTTTACAATATTTCTTTCATCATTTAAAACAATCCCATCAATTCTTCTTGAGAGGACTATAAGTTTTGGTAAGTTAGTATTTCCTCAAATAGTAGAAGCACTTGTTTTTAATCTTATCCTTGTCGCGCTCGTCCTTGGCGGATACGGCATTAGTTCTTTTAGCTTCGCATTTTTAATCTCAAGTCTTATCGGGATTCCAGTTTATTATCTTATCGCTCCTTGGAGAATAAGAATTGGTATAGATAAACAATCTCTTTACAATCTTAAATATGGGATACGGTATCAGGCAAAGAATATATTGGCAACGATAAAAGATGATCTTTTGACTGTAATCCTAACTCGTTTTCTGACATTTACAGAAATCGCGTATATAGGATTTGCCCAGAGATTAGCGTTTTTTATGTATCGTTATCTTGTCGACAGCGTCACAAAGGTAACTTTCTCTGCATATTCAAGAGCTCAGAATGATTTAAATTTTCTTAAGAAAGCTGTTGAAAAATCTTTATTTTTTGTTAGCGCGAGCATGTTTCCTCCTCTTTTTGGTTTAATGATTGTTTCTCCGTACTTAATAAATTTCTTTCCTAATTGGAATAATAAATGGGAACCTGCAATCTTTAGTGTTGTATTTTTTTGCCTAAACGCTGCCGTTTCGGCCTTATCAGGAATTTTGGTGAATGTTCTGGATTCAACAGGAAGAGTTAAGACTACTTTGAGACTTATGGTGATATGGACAATTTTAATCTGGACATTAACTCCTATTTTCATATATTTTTATGGATACAATGGCGTTTCTGTAGCGTCGTTCTTGGTTACTACGACAATTGTATATACGATATATTTGGTAAAAAAAGTTGTAGACTTTAGTTTTCTCCGAAGTATTTATAAACCGGCAGCTGCGACTCTTTTGATGGTTTTCGTAGTAATTCTAGGTTCCCAAATCTTCATTAAAGATGTCCTTTCACTTATATTTGTTATACTTACTGGTGCGGTAGTTTATACTGTAAGCTTAATTCTTTTTGCTCGAAAAGAACTGAGTCGTGATTTAGCACGTTTTGGGATAAAAATATGAACAAAAAAAATTCTCTATCTGCTGTTATTTCCGTATTTAATGGGGAAAAAGAACTCAATGATTGCCTTAAGTCTATCTCATTTGCGGACGAAATAATAGTTGTTAACAACTCATCGACAGACAGAACTTTAGACATTGCAAAACAATATACAAATAAAATTTTTACAAAACCCAATAATCCTATGCTAAACATCAATAAAAACTTTGGTTTCTCAAAGACTAAAGGAAAATGGATCTTATATCTTGATGTTGACGAACGCGTTTCAGAAGAGCTAAGAGAGGAAATTATCCATACTATTAGGAATGATTCGGTTATGGGGTATTTTCTTCCGAGGAAAAACATAATTTTTGGCAAGTGGATGGAACATACAGGCTGGTATCCTGATTATCAACTGCGACTTTTTCAAAAAGGTTTTGGTAAATTTGAAGAGAAACATGTTCATGAAATGGTTAGTGTTACGGGAAAAGTAGGTTACCTTAAAGGTAATCTGATTCACTACAATTACTCTACAATTTCTCAATTTTTACAAAAACTTCAACTTTATGCCTCAAATGAGGCAGAGAATTTGATTGAGGAAGGCTATAAATTTACTTGGCATGATGCGATAAGTTTCCCCGTAAAGGAATTTCTAAGTCGTTTTTTCGCAAGGGGTGGGTACAAAGACGGATTCCATGGTCTCATGCTTTCTATCTTTATGGCTTTTTATCATTTTGTTGTTTTTGCATGTCTTTGGGAGAAGATGGGATTTGAGAGGATTGATAAAAATCTTATCGTAGGAACAGCGATTGAGTTTAAGAAATCGTATAAAGAATTTAGTTTTTGGATAAATAACGAGAAGTTAAAGACGATAGAAAATCCGTTTAAAAAAGTAGCTTATAAAATATTAAGGAAAATCCGTGGGGCATAATTTTTCTCAACGCAATGAAGAGTGTTTTTGTTTCAATACTGAATTTTAATGGGAAAAAAAATACATTGGAGTGTTTGGCATCTTTTAAAGATCTAAAAAATAGAAATTTTAATCTCACACTTATTGTGGTAGATAACGGTTCTAAAGAGACCTGCGACATAAAGAGCGGATTTGTGGCGAATATCCCAATTGTTGTTATAAAAAACGAGAAAAACCTGGGCTTTTCTGGAGGACATAATGTAGGGATAAGATATGCGCTTGATAACGGAGCCGACTATATTTTAACTTTGAATAATGACACTTATGTTGACAGGAATTTTTTAGATGAGTTATTGAGGGTTATAGAAAAAGATGAAAATATCGGAATAGTGGTTCCTAAAATTTATTTTGCTTCTGGATTTGAGTTCCACAAGGAAAGATATGAAAAAAATGAATTGGGGAAAGTATTTTGGTATGCTGGCGGAGAAATGGATTGGAGTAATATTATTGGACACCATAAGGGAGTAGATGAAGTGGATCATGGTCAATACAATAAAGCGGAAGAAACTGAATTGGCGACGGGATGTTGCATGATGGTTAAGAAAGAGGTATTTGAAAAAGTAGGTAAATTTGATGAAAAATATTTCTTGTACTACGAGGATAGCGATTTAAGTATTCGATGTAGAAGGAAAGGATTTAGAATTTTTTATGTGCCAAAGTCTGTAATTTTTCATAAAAATGCTGGATCCGCTGGAGGGTCCGGATCGAAACTTCAGGACTATTATATTACGAGAAATAGGTTGGTTTTTGGGCGAAAGTATGCTCCAATGAGAGCTAAGATAGCGCTTTTCAAGGAGTCATTGAATTTTTTAATTAACGGCAGATATTGGCAAAAGCGAGGTGTTTTGGACTTTTGTTTAGGAAGATTAGGTAAAGGAAGTTTTGAAATATGACCCCACTTCGTTCTGCAGTGCAGAACTTCGGAGGGGTCATGCTCCCGAAGCTATCCGTTGAAAAGTAGCTATCAAGGGAGAAGATATTCAATAAATAATATGTGTAATTTTAAAAGGAGCGAAGGGGCATGACTAAGATTTCGGGAATTGTGGTCGTAAAAAACGAAGAAGACATGATTGCTGACTGCTTAGATTCTATTTCATTTTGCGATGAGATGATAGTTATTGATGGGGGGTCAGAAGACAGAACAGTAGAAATTGCCAAAAAGATGAACGCGAAAGTATTTAAGTATATCTCATCTGATTTTTCCAAAATCAGAAATTTTGGCTTAAAAAAATCAACAGGAGAATGGGTATTATATGTGGACGCAGATGAACGTGTTAGCCCCTTACTAAATGAAGAGGTGGTTAAGTCAATAGGCAATCTGGAAAACAAATATGATGGATATTTCATAAAGAGAAAAAATTTTTACCTTGGAACTTCTGATAAAAATGAATGGCCGTATATAGAGTCTCTGGAGAGACTATTCAGAAAGGATAAATTGGAAGGCTGGTACGGCAGGCTTCATGAAAGCCCTAAAATTAATGGAGAACTTGGTCATTTAGACGGATATCTTCTCCATTATACACATAGAGATCTTTCTTCCATGATTGAAAAAACTATTGAGTGGTCACAGATTGAAGCGGAACTGCGCCTCAACTCAGGTCATCCCAAGATGACATGGTGGAGATTTCCTCGAGTAATGCTAATCACCTTTTTAGATTCTTATATTAGACAGAAGGGTTGGAGAATTGGGACAATTGGATTAATAGAGAGTTTGTATCAGTCATTTAGTATCTTTATAACCTATGCGAGATTATGGGAAATGCAGCAGGGAAAGAAATAAGCAAATTTCCTTTTTATAATCTTCTATGTGTTGTGTTGTTTTTAGTAACAATTAGTCAGCCTTTATACATTTTATTCCAAAATAAAGAAGCATTTTTTGCAAAAGGATATATGGATCTATATGAGCAATACCATAATTTATATAACTCCTCGCAGTATGTTCAGAAGGAAAATCCAGGAATTATACCTGATGAGGCTCTTGAAGCCTTTGCTGCCGGCACATTCTTAAAGGGACTAAATCCAATTCTTATTGTTCATGATCAGCCTCCATTAGGAAGATATATATTGTCTTTGTCCATTTTACTATTTGATAATGTAAATACTATTATAGTTCTATTATTTTTCCTTTCAGGAATGGGTGTATTTCTTATTGCGAGGTTGATTTTACATAATACCTTACTTTCATTTGTGCCCCTTGCGATTTTCATAAACGAGCCATTGTTTGTAAATAAATTTTACTATTCTCCACTTCTTGAGCCAATTCAATTACCTTTTATAATTTTTGCCATATATTTTTTTATGCAAGGAATAATTAAGAAAAACTATTTTAAATGGTTTATCTACACTTCAGTCATGTTGGGGTTTGTTATAAGTATTCGTTTTTTCATTCTTGGAGTTTTGTTAGTTTTTACGATGGTTTTGTATTTTTTAATTAAAAAGAAATTTGATAAGAAATTTGCTTTATTTATACTTTCATTACCTATTGCCGCTATTATACTTTTAGTTTCATATACAAGAACTATCCAGCTGGGAAGTTCGATTTTGCAAATTTTTGGTATACAGAAATACATATTCTATTATCACAGGGCACAACTTTCTTTACCTTTTTCTTTTTGGGATTTACTATTTTTTAATAGATGGCATACTTGGTGGGGGGAAAGAACTATAATTTCGGATCCCCAATGGATATTTATTTGGCCATTTTCAGCGTTTCTAGCCTTGTTTTTTTCTTTACTTGGTTTTTTTAGAAAAATATCAGTTTCCGAACCAGAGAAAGTAATTGTTATATGGATTATTGTATATAGTTTATTTCTCTCTTTAGGCGAAACCTCTACGCGTTATTTTCCCCCGCTATTGCCATTTGTCTATATTATAGCCACATCTTTTTTAGTAAAGATAATTCTACTTCTTAAATCTAAATTCAAGTCTAAATGAAAAAACATATTTTAAGATTTTGGCCTATAATTTTTATTTTTTCAATTTGGTTTATTTTTGCCAGTCCGTTTTTTTTGAAAAATAAAGTTCCGTTCCCCTCAACTTATCAGGTAAATAATTTTGCTCCATGGAGCACAAATAGCCAATTTTGGGGACCAGTCAAAAACGGCGCAATGCCGGATATTATTACTCAAATTTATCCCTGGAGGCATCTTGCGATAGAAATATGGAAGAGTGGAGGGATTCCGCTTTGGAATCCATACAGCTTCTCTGGGACGCCTCTTCTTGCTAATTATCAGTCTGCAGTTCTTTCTCCGTTTAATATTCTTTTTTTTATTTTCCCATTCGTGGATGCTTGGAGCATTCTTGTTTTGATCCAACCTCTTTTGGCAGCTTTTTTTATGTACTTTTTCGTGAGGAGTCTTAACAGAAGTAAGATTGGTAGCCTTATCTCATCCATCTCTTTTATGTTCTGTGGATTTATCACTGTTTGGATGGGGTACGCGACCTTACCATTTGCGATTTTGTTTCTGCCTCTTTCGCTTTTTTGCATAGAAAAGTACTATATAACTCGAACATTTAAATTTTTATTATTATTGACTATATCGATACCTCTTTCTTTTTTCAGCGGTCATTTTCAAATAAGTTTATATTTTTTATCGTTTATTGGAGTGTATGTTTTGTATAAATTTATTTATACTAGGAGAGTATCTTCTACCTTCTGCATTATACTTTCGGTTTTTTTTGGCTTTCTTATGTCCATGCCACAAATTCTCCCATCGGCCGAATTCTATATGCAATCTTTTAGGAGTACTGTCTTTGAAAAAGGCGAAATAATTCCATGGGGATATTTCCCAACATTTTTGGCGCCTGATTTTTTTGGTAATCCAGTTACAAGAAATGATTGGTTTGGGCACTATGCCGAGTGGAATAGTTATATAGGAGTTTTGCCACTAATGCTTGCTATATACGCAATAATAGATAAAAAAAAATCTCAAACATTTCTTTTATTCGGATTTGCCATATTAGTCCTTCTTTTGGCGTTTCCTACCCCTTTACAGAGTCTTCTTATTAGCATTCACTTTCCTGTATTATCTACCAGTGCTGCGGGTAGAATTGTTGTTTTATATAGTTTTTTATTTGCTGCACTTTCAGCTTTTGGATTTGATAGATTGTTAAGCGATATTAACGACCGGAAAATTAAAAAAATCATTGTGTGGCTAATCTGTTTTTCTTTTTTATTTTTGATTCTATGGTGCATAGCGCTATTAAGAATTTTTATCCCTATGGATAAAGCACAAATTGCTAGAAGTAATTTAGTTTTACCTACTTTAATTTTTGGAGCAGTTATTGTTGCAATTTTCGTTCGATATGTTAACTCTAAAGTTGTGTTTATTTTTTCATGTTTTTTGCTTGCAGTTGTTTCTTTTGATATGTTGAGATTTGCAATAAAATGGATGCCTTTTGATCCAAGACATCTTGTATTTCCAGAGACATCAACAACCAAGGCTTTTCCTAAAATTTCAAACATGAGTCGTGTGCTGGGAAACTTAGGAGGAGAAGCTGCAATATATTATAATTTGCCTTCAGTTGAGGGTTATGATGCACTTTACATAAAAAATTACGCAGAATTTATTGGCTTTGTTGAAAACGGAAAGTCTCGCGATTTAAGCCGCTCTGTTGTTATATTTCCCAAAGACGGTATATACACTCCTGAGGCAGTTAATCTGTTGGATATAAGATATATAGTTCATAAACTTGCCGATGATCGGGCAAGCTGGACATTTCCATACTGGACATATCCAGATGAGCAGTTCAAGCTCATTTATAGAGACGATAAATACGAATTTTATGAAAACATGAAAGCTTTTCCCCATGCCTTTCTGGTCGGAAAATATAGAGTAGTTAAGGGTACGCAAAAAGCTATAGATACGATGTTTAACGATAAATTTGATTTAAGTAAGGAAATTATTCTTGAGGAAGACCCCAACCTTATTCAGACAATTGGTTCTGCCGGAGTTGCAAAAATTACAAGATATGAACCAAATAATATCGATATTGAGGTTACAGCCAATAATGCGTCTTTGCTCTATTTAGCAGATAACTTCTATAACGGATGGAAGGCTGAGATTGACGGAAAGGAAGTCTCTGTTCTTAAGGCAAACTACACTTTTAGGGCGATTCCGATAAAAACTGGCAAGCATTTCGTAAGATTTTTTTATGACCCAGCAAGTTTTAGACTGGGATTGTATATGGCATTAGGAGGTTTAATTGGAGTTGCAATTATTTTTGTTTTTTCCAGAACGCGAGCTCGGAAAACTCCAGTCTCTTCTTAGCAAATCTGAAAAGGTATATTATCTCCACTATTCCAAGCGTTTGAAGGACCAGAATAGCTATAAACCAACTTCTTTGATCATATTTGGCGGATTTCCAGAGAGCAAGTCCTTTCAACCCAAGCGACCAAAGCAATAATAGAAATTGTACGAGAAAAGGAATCTCGGGGCCACTCCCAGATAAGTTCATAAATTTAACAATAACATAAATTTGGAAACTTTGCAAAAGAAGATCAGCTTCCCAATTAGAGTGAAAATTGGTAGAATGGAATTAAATGAAGATTGGAATTTTCGATCCATACTTAGACGATCTAGGCGGTGGTGAGAAATACATGGTTACTCTTGCAGAGTGTTTGTCTCTAAATAACTCAGTCACGGTTTTTTGGAATAAGAAAGATGATTTAGATAAAGTTGCTAAAAGATTTTCTCTAAATATATCCAAGATAAGACTGAAAAAAAATATTTTCTCTCCTGACTATCCATTTTTTAAAAGATGTTTAGATAGCCTTTACTATGACGCTATCATTGTATTGAGCGACGGAAGTATGCCATTCGTTCTATCTAAAAAGTTATTTGTTCATTTCCAGCAACCATTCCCCAATCTTAAAATGTCTATCAAGACAATAATTAAAAAAATTAGAGCTTCTTCTTTTTTTTGTAACTCATACTTCACGAAGTCTTTTATAGATCGAGAATTTAGAATTAACAGCCAGGTTTTATATCCGCCTATAGATATCAAGGCTAGAAAAATTAGGAAAGAAAATATAATCCTTCATGTTGGCAGATTTAGGACTATTAATATAGGATCGGAAAATTATAAAAAACAAGATGTAATGATTGATCTTTTTAAAAAGATGGTAGATGGGGGTACAAAAAATTGGAAGCTGGTTTTGGCGATTGGTCTTCACCAAAACGATAGGCCAAAATTCGATAATTTACGGAAAAAAGCTAATGGTTATCCGATAGAATTTTTAATTAACCTTAATAATGATAAATTAAGCGAGGCTTATTCAAAATCCAAAATTTATTGGCATGCAACAGGCTATGGCGAAGATTTAAGTAAGAATCCAGAACTAGCTGAGCATTTTGGTATTTCTACTGTTGAAGCGATGGGTTATGGAGCTGTTCCTGTTGTAATAAACGCGGGAGGACAGAGAGAAATTGTAGAAGACAAGATAAGCGGATATCTTTGGGATACATTAGAGGATTTTATTGATAAAACGAATAGATTGATTAAAAGCTCCAAACAATGGAAAGAAATGTCTAAAGAAGCAGTAAAAAGAGCGGAAAAGTTTAGCGGAGAGAGGTTTTGCAAAGAGTTGGTGAGTATTATTAGGTAATGAAAAGGTTCTTTCCGGTTTTATTTATAGCTTTAGTCGTTGTAATCTTTTTCTGGAGATTCTTTATTAATGGGTTACTTCCTATCCCGGGAGATACTATAGTAGGGCTTTATCACCCATTTCGTGATCTATACGCAAAAGAATATCCCAATGGCATACCTTTTAAAAACTTTCTCATAACAGATCCTGTACGTCAGCAATACCCGTGGCGGGAGTTAGCTATTTCAATGGTTAAAAAATTGGAGATTCCATTATGGAACCCATATAACTTCTCCGGGACACCTTTATTAGCAAATCTGCAATCCGCACCTTTTTATTTTTTAAATATATTATTTTTTATATTCCCTTTTGTTTTGTCTTGGAGTCTACTCGTAATACTTGGGCAGTTATTAGGAGGAGTTTTTCTCTTCTTATATCTTGATAACCTTAAACTTAATAAATGGGCTAGCGTATTAGGAGCCGTCTCGTTTTCTTTTTCGGGTTTTTTTGTTGCTTGGATGGAATGGGGAACCGTCACGCATGTAGTATTATGGTTGCCCTTGATGCTTTTGAGTATTGACAGGCTATTTTTTTATTCCAATATCGATAACCCAAAACCTAAAAGTCAAAATTCAAAAATACAACTCAAAAGTAAAAATTTAATAATATGGAGTTTAATTTTTATATTTTCTTTATGTTCATCATTTTTTGCTGGACATTTGCAGACATTTTTCTATCTATTTGTATTAATCTTAGCTTATTTTGGGGCTCGTTGGTTACAATTTGGGAAATCAAAAAAAATATTATTCTTGTTTTTAATTCTCAATTCGTTATTCGCAATTCTCACTTTTGTTCAGTGGTTTCCGACCCTACAATTTATTCTCCTTTCTGCGCGCGGTGTAGACCAATCTCCTTTTAATAATCCCGGCTGGTTTATTCCTTGGGAACATCTTATACAATTTATAATACCTGATTTTTTTGGAAATCCAACAACTCTTAATTATTGGGGAACATGGAATTATGCGGAATTTGTCGGTTATGTTGGTATTTTCCCTCTTATAATGGCAATCTATGCTTTATTTGTTAGAAAGGATAAAAAGACACTCTTTTTTGGCACTTTCTTTTTTCTAGCTCTAATATTCGCGCTTCCGACGTTTCTTGCAAAGATTCCTTATTCTATAAATCTGCCATTTCTTGCAACAGCTCAGCCAACAAGATTACTTGTAATCATTGATTTTGCCCTTGCTGTTCTTGCGGCTTTAGGATTGGACTATGTCTTTAGACATAAAGCAAAGACGATCTTTTATCCTTTGGGTTTTATTGGAGTAGTTCTCCTTGGGGCATGGACATTAACTATGTTTGGAAATCAGCCTCTTCAACTTGCAACCTCAGAGAATATTTCTATTATAAAACGGAACCTTGTCCTTCCTTCAAGCATTTTTATTATTGTTGGGATAATGCTTGTTTTCCTCACATTTTTTAATCGTATCGCCAAGCGTATAGTTATAGTTGTCTATTCTATTATAATAGTAATTACGATATTTGATGTTTTCCGTTTTGGCTGGAAATTCACGCCTTTCACAAAACAAGAATATCTTTTTCCAAATACGAAAGTAATATCTTTTCTTAAGGCAAATATAGAGGATTTCCGATATATGACGACTGATTCTAGAATATTGCCGCCAAATTTTTCCAGCATTTATAGAATACAAAGCGTTGACGGATATGACCCATTGTATCTTTTGAGATATGCGGAACTAATAGCGGCATCTGAAAGAGGGAATGGAAAAATTGATCCTCCTTTTGGTTTTAACAGAATTATTACGCCCCATAATTATGACTCGAAGATAATAGATTTGTTAGGAGTTAAATACGTTTTAAGCCTCTCAGAGCTGGAGTCTTTGAAGCTCAATAAAGTATTTCAGGAAGGCGAAACAAGAATTTACCAAAATAAAAACGTGATGCCAAGAGCCTATTTTGTGTCAAAAACTGTAAATGTCGAAAATAAGAAAGAGGCTATAAAAATGATGCTCAATGAGTCCTTCGACCCAAAAGATACAGCTATTATAGAAAGGGAAAATTTACATTTGAGGGAGATAAGAGACTTTTCTATTGGAAAAGCAGAAATAAAATATTATTCGGAAAATAAAATAATTATAAATACAGAAAATGTGAAAGATGGATTTTTGGTATTGGGTGATAGTTTTTATCCTAGTTGGAATGCAAATGTTGATGGAATTGATACGAAAATTTATAGAACAAACTATAATTTTCGCGGTATTTTTGTTTCAGGAGGAAAGCATATTGTTGAATTCTACGCTAAGTTACTTTGATGATAGTTATGAATATAAGCATTATTATACCTAATTATAATGGCGAAGAGATTTTGAAGAAAAATCTTCCAAAAGTGTTCGAGGCAGTTTTTTCACATAGAGGCGGAGAAGTTGAGATTATAATTATTGATGATTGTTCCACAGATAACTCAATAAAAGAAATAAGCTATCAGATATCACATATCAAAAATACATATCAAAAATTAATGACATCTATCAAATTTTTCAAAAATGACAAAAATTTGGGTTTTTCTTCAACGATTAATAGGGGCGTGAACGAATCAAATGGAGATATTGCTATATTACTTAATACGGATGTGGTGCCAAAAAAAGATTTCTTACAGCCTCTACTCAGGCATTTTTCCGATCCGTTAGTTTTTGCGGTTGGGTGTATGGACGAAAGTGTGGAAAATGGCGGAGTGGTTTCGCGAGGTAGGGGTATTGGCTTGTGGAAGAGAGGATTTCTTGTCCATTCACGTGGAGAGGTTAATAAGCTAAATACTCTCTGGGTAAGTGGAGGAAGCGGAGCATTTAGAAAAAACATCTGGGAAAAACTGGGGGGGCTTGATAGTCTTTACAACCCATTTTATTGGGAAGATATAGATTTGTCATATAGAGCTCTTAAGTCAGGATACAAAATTGCTTTTGAGCCCAGGAGTGTCGTGATACATAGGCATGAAAAAGGTGCAATAAAAAAAAGATATTCAGAGTCTGAAGTAAAGACAATAGCGTATAGAAATCAATTTATATTTGTATGGAAAAATGCCACAGATTTAGAATTGCAGTTTTCACATATGCTTTGGCTACCTTATCATTTCGCAAGAGCTTTAGTTAGCGGTGATTTGAATTTTCTTATTGGTTTTTGTTTGGCGATTCTTAGATTACCTCAGGTAGTAATATCTGGTTTTCGTGCTCAGAAGTATTTTACGAAATCTGATCGGGAGGTGGTAGAAGAATTCAGTAAGTGAAAAAAAAGCAAGGGAATCAGCAGATAGATATTATTGCTTACTTTTTTATTCTATGCATTATAGCTGCAGGCATATTGGTATCTTTAAATCGTTTTTGGCAGTACGAAGTCTTTTATATAGATTTTGGGGTTTTTGATCAAGCAATTTGGAGTGTTTCTCGTTTTAAACCTCCCATAATTGAACATTTTATAGTTTCCGGAAAGTGGATATTTGCTGATCACTTTAACCCTAGCATTTTTTTATTGTCGCCGTTTTATTGGTTAACTACAAGAAGCGAGATGCTGCTTGTTGTGCAGACAATAGCCGTTGGTTTAAGCGGACTACTATTATATGGTATTGCTAAAAAGGTCTTAATAAATGAATTTTTAGCTTTAGGTATTTTATCCTGTTATTTTCTTTTCTTAGGTTTACAAAATGCAGTTATTACCGAATTTCATGAGCTCACGGTCTCTACGCTTCCTCTTACCCTTACCTTTTGGGCAATATTGAACAAAAAATTAAGATTATATTTATTATTCTTAATAATTACTTTAGGCTTCAAAGAGTCACTTTTCGCAACAGGAATTGGTATAGGGATAGCTTTATTCTTTTTACGTAAAGAATGGAGGCTTATCGCTTTTATTACTATAATGCTTTCCGTGGTATGGGGAGCTATAAGCATAAAGTTTATTATCCCAGCATTCTCTAATGGTATATACATTTATGTTCCTACATTACCAGATGGCATTTTAAATAAAGTCAGTGCATTAGTTGATCATCCCGTTAAAGTAAAAACACTTTTCTATAGCTTCCTAAGTTTTGGTTTCCTGCCAATTTTTTCTCCAGCCTTTTGGCCTCTTATTATTCAGGATTATACACTACGCTTTTTGCCTGGAGGAGGAAGTACTCGATGGGATTTGGGCCTTCATTACAACGCCCAAAGCGCTGTTATTTTGGCCATAGGGTCAGTTTTTGGATTGCACAATCTAATGAAAATAAAGAAATTTTCGAAATTTTTGCCCTTTTTGGGAATAATTCTTATAATTAATGCCTTTATTTTATATCGCTTTATTTTACACGGACCGCTTGCTCTTTCGTATAATCCGGCCTTTTATGAACACACTAAAGACTTAGCTTTTCTAAATGATTTAATAAAAAGAATTCCAAGTAATGCTTCCATAATGACACATAATAATCTTGCGGTACGTTTTACTCATCAGCAAGTTTGGTTATTAAGGACAAATTACGAAATATATAAGCCAGATTACATACTGATAGACAATCGGAAGGGACAAAATCCAAATAATTTTTTTGCAAGCCTAGTCAATGTTGATGGTATAATTAAAATTATAAAAAAAGATTCTAGTTATAAATTAATATATAGTACTCAAGAGCAATTTGTATTTAAAAGACTAAATACGTAAAACAAAATTTGCCAAATGAAGAAATTATCTATTATTATTCCGGTTTTTAATGAGGAAAAAACAATAGTAGAGGTACTCAATAAAGTATCTAAAATAAAGATTCCGAATACTTCTAAGGAAATTATTGTGGTGGACGATGGATCAACCGATGCGACGGCATCGAAAATTCGATCTGCCAAATTAGCCGATAAAATTCGAAATTTGAAAATTTTTCGCCACACCCAAAATCTTGGTAAGGGGGCTGCGGTTAAGACTGGAATAAGGAACTCAACAGGAGATTATGTCGTAATTCAGGATGCGGATTTAGAATACGACCCTTTATACATTCCTATTCTTCTTAGGCCAATACAACAACATAAGTCTGAAGTTGTATATGGAACAAGGTTAAAACGAATGCCAGATCTCTCCAAAGACGAGAAAAACCCTCGTTTTCTACTCCATTATATTGGGAATAGGTTATTAAGCCTTATCACGAGTATTTTATACGGTCAGTGGATTACGGATATGGAAACATGCTATAAAGTATTTCCTAAGAAAGCTGTTGAAAATATTATTCTCAAGTCAAGAAGATTTGATTTTGAGCCGGAGATTACTGCTAAATTATTAAAAAAAGGGTACAGAATAGACGAGATTCCGATAACATCAAATCCCAGAGATTATAATGAGGGAAAGAAATTAAACACAATAAAAGACGGAGCTATTGCCCTTTTTACTATACTTAAATGTCGATTTATAGATTGAAAATAGAGCTTTTTAAGAAATTACCCCGTTATATTGTTATCTTATATGCAATCGCATTTATTTCTTCTATCTCTTTTGCAATCTTTGCTTTATCAAAACAACTTACTTTCGGATTTGACCAGGCAAGAGACGCGTACGAAGCATACTCCATCTGGCATAATCATGATTTTAAGATACTTGGTCCGTCGTCAGATCTTCCGGGAGTGCATCACGGCGTATTGTGGTATTATCTGCTTGCCCTGCCTTATGCCATTGGATCTGGAAATCCAGAAGTTGTTGCTGCTATTTTTTTTGTCCTCTCGTTTCTTACAATACCTCTAAGCGCTTATTTATCGTATAAGCTTTTTCACAATTTTCATGTTGCTTTATTAACAGCTGTTTTATATGCTTCATCTCCTCTTTTTCAGGCGTTTACTCGATGGTTATCTAATCCTCTTATTGCATTATATGTTGTTCCTTTTTTATTGTTTTTTTTGTGGAAATATATAGATAAACAGAAGACGGTAAATAAACGAAGTATTTTATCGGAAAATAAATATGTAATCGGATTAATAGGTCTTTTTTTTGGGATTTTTATACAAGCCGATTTTGCGTTTGGTCTATTCCTGATTATATTGCCAATATATTGGTTTGTTTATAAAATAAGCTTTAAATTACAAGAGTTTATATTTTTTTGGATAGGTTTTTTATTTGGGATATTCACATACGTTCTTGCTGAAGTACGATTTAGTGGTAAGGCAGTCTTAGGAATGATAGATTTTTTCAGCTCAAGCTTATCTTCACCCAGGTCTCCAGTAGATACGATCTTATTAGTTGTTGAAAGAGTTAATGACCTTTTATCGATAAGCATCTTGCCATTTCCTTACGCAATACTTCTTTTTGTCGTTCTAGTTATCATGTTTCTTTTGAAAAAGTCTAAAAATACTAATAATAAAAATTCTATAGTTTTCTTGGTGATATGGTTGAGTACGTTTATTGTGTTTTACCTATTTAAGTCAGGTTTTTTACACAGCGGGTTTATGTTCGTCCCCTTTCTTTTACCAATAACAATAATCGGAAGTTATTTATTAATCAATACAATTACAAGTCTAAAATTTCTCGTCGCCTTATTAACACTCGTCTTTTTAGCTCAATTCTATACTTCATATTTGTGGTTTAAAACAGAGTACAATCCTTTATCGGTACAATATGGTATAAGTCTCAGTCTTGAAAAAGAAATAATTAGATATACCTATGAGCAATCAAAAGGAGAACGGTTTATAATAGTCACAATAACAAATCCATTACATATAAATACTACGTGGGCTTATCTTTATGAAACTTATGGACAGAAAAAATACTCATACCTTCCGTATTACGGCGGAAGAGCTCAGAGAGGCTACTTAGGTAACCTTTCCGAGCGGCAATTTGGGACAAAATATCGATACGTTATCGTTGAGCCAACGACAGGAATCCCAGATTATTTTATACAGCAAATAATATCAGAGGAGAATACAGTGTCAGATATAATAGAGGAAAAGAAATTTGGCCAGTTCGTTGTACAAAAACGCATATTTAGAGAAAATAAATCGCAAATATCAATACAGTAAACTTTTTATAGATGAAAAAATTTTTTAATTGGAAGGCAGCCTTACTGTTAATAACAATATTAGCTTTTAGTCTTCGAGTATACAAATTAGATACTATTCCGAACAGCCTTAATCCAGACGAGGCAGCATTAGGATACACTTCGTACTCGCTTCTTAGGACTTTGGCAGATGAACATGGCAAATTTCTTCCTTTATCTCTTCAGTCTTTCGGAGACTGGAAGTTACCAGTTTATTCGTATGTTGGGGTGGTTCCGGTAGCGCTATTTGGCCTTAATGAATTCTCTGTCAGATTCACAAGTGCGATGGCAGGAGTTGCTGGAGTTTTATTAATCTACTTTATTAGCCTAACGCTTTTTAATAGACAGGGTATCGGTTTACTTTCCGCATTATTATTTGCTCTTTCGCCGTGGAGTATTTATTTCTCACGGGGTGCATATGAAGTAAATTTGGCAACAACTATTTTTTTGGCGGGCTTATTAGCATTTATAAAATATATTTATGGAAGTAAAAGAAATGTAAAACTACTCTTTATCTCTTTCCTATTTTTTGCCCTTACCATGTTTACCCAGCATAATTATATTGTGTTTGCGCCTCTTTTTGTTCTAGCTTTAACAATTATTTTTAGAAGAACAATTGTCAAGAATAAAGCATTTTTTGTTTCAATCGGTGTTTTTATTTTATTTATTCTGATTTCGTATTTTTCTGTATTAAATGGAGGAAGCAATAAGGTATCAAATCTTGTTATATTTAATGATAAAAATATACTTTATGAAAGAGTTGAGAAGCTAAGGGGAGACAGCGCTCTCAAAAACCAACTTCTTGAGCGGATTTTGCACACAAAGTATCTTGGTGTACCTTATCAAATAGCGCAAAATTACCTTAATTCTTTTTCTCCAACTTTTCTTTTTGATAAAGGAGGAGAAAAGTTAGTGCATAATCTTGGGGATTTCGGCAATTTTTATTTATTTGACGCTTTTCTTCTTTTTGTTGGAGGGGCTTTATTATTTTGGAATAAGGAAAGATCATTGATAATGCTTATGGCATGGCTATTTATCTCTCCTATACCTTCGGCAGTAACGCGAGATTCTCCTAATTCAACGCGATTATTTACCCTAATGCCTCTTTTTGTTCTTATAGCATCTTATGGTGCTTACCAAATCTTTGTTTTTTTAAAAAAAGGAACGACCACAAATCTTGTTATAAAATGGATACTAATTTTTCTTTTTCTCCTTAACGTAGTGTTTTTTTTAGACATATACTTTGTTCATCTAAATACTCAAAGGGCTCGTTTCTGGCGTTCAGGATACAAGGAGATTGTGGAGGTATCGAATAATTACCCAAATAAAAACTTAATCATGCAGGGGGTGTATGATTTTCCCTACATTTTTTTTCTATTTTACAATAAGTATGATCCGCAAAAATTCAGGAAGGAAGTAGAATATTACCCCGTAAGTTACAATGGTTTTAGATATGTAAAACAGTTTGGGAGATATAAATTTGTTCAAGCCTTAAGTAGCGAAAAAGAAATACCCGGAGTACTATATATTGATAATCAGAACTTTCATAAAGATGATAATTTAATACGTCTTCCAAACGGTGACCCTGTATTTAAATACTACATAGGAAAGTAAAAGATCAATGACGATGTGTTTTGAATTTGCGTATTTTATTTAATTTAAAGAAAATAATAAGTAAGATTATTACGACAGACGAAAGAGATATCATAAATCCAACTTTAAAAGACGCAGGTTGGTATTTAAATTTCACCGAATGATCTCCTTTAGGTAAGTAAATACTTCTAAAAGCATAATCTGCGCGGTATATTTTAGTTTCTTTGCCGTCAACATACGCTTTCCACCCGGGATAATAGTTATCTGACAGGAAAAGCATCTGAGGAGTATTGGTATTTGCATTAATAACTATTTTTTGAGGCTCATAGGAAACAATAGTCGCAAAGGAGTTAGCTGATGATTTGGGTAAATTAATAAAATTGCCAGAACTTTTTATTTCTTCCGGTTTTTCTTCTACAATAATAGTAGACATAAGATTAATTTCTGGATCGAAGATTATATCTAAAATTTCTTGGGGTTTATCTTTTATATAAATATTATTGGCTAGGAAAACTCTTGGAAGGCTACCAGCATACTCAAGGCCATACCAGTTTCCGCTTTGCCAGACAGGTCTAAAAAGTTTTTCGGGAAACTTATTAACTTCATTATCTTCTTGATTATGATCATCAAAAAAGAGAACATGCTTTATTCCAAGAAGCGACATGAGCCGAAGTCTTCTATTGTCCTCGAAGAGGTTTTCTTTTTCTCCAACTTCCGAAAGCCTCGCTTCAATACGGGGAATATCTTTGACAAGTTTTCCATTATTTTTAACAGCATAAAGAAGTTCTCCATACCGACGCGGAAAAACAGGATTTGCCCCTTCGACAGAGTAGATATGGGAATATGTTGATATATTCTCCTCCATTGGTTGACGAAAGGTTAAAAATCTGTCCAAGGAATTTCTTGATTGGAGATATGTAATTACAGGATTTTTTGGATAAAGAAATTGCGGATCACCAATTACAATATATTTGTTAAGAAAATAAAATTGTCCAATTAAGGTTATAAGAATGATTCCAGATAGCAGAAAATTAGATAGTTTTTTGGTTTGCAATAAAATAAAAAGAAAAGATAAAGTAAGAAAGGGTAAGACTAAATTCTTGAGAAGAACGATCACATCACTTTTAGTTGGCGAAGACCCATGTCTAATTATATAATCATTTAATTTTTTGAAAAATTCTAGGTGACTATAATTTAACAGCATTAAACCATAGGCCGCGGCAAGTAAAAATGCCATAAATAGAAAAGAAAATATTACAAATAAAAGTCTTCGGTATCTTTGTATGTTATTTATTAGAATAGATAGTCCAAATGCAGAAAGAACAGATATTGAAAATGTGGTCAAAAAAAGTATTCGGCTGGGCAGAAATGTAGGAAGCAATGGAACTGGGAGCTGAAAAAACCATCTTGTAAAAGGCGAATCAAGCGTCAGGAAAAAAGAGATAAAGACAGAAAAAGTAAAAAAACGAATAACTGGATTTATTTTTAATTTAAAACTTGCATATACAGCAAAGACAAGCGGTACAAGTCCTGCATAAAAAATTGTTTCCCGATAAAAACCTCGGCCAAAAAAATTATATGCTCCCGGATTGCCAAAGATATCCGGAATAAGAGCGTTTAGTAAGTGTGTAATAGGAAGAAGGTAGCCTTCAAATAAATACCATGCGGAAGATGTGCTTCGTGGTGATTCTAAAAATGCTTCTATAGATGGAAGTAATTGCGCTGCGGACAGACACAAAGAGAAAATATAGATGCAAATGATCTTAAAAGTATAATTAAAGAAAGGTAGTTTTAAAGTTTTGATGCGAAATAGACTATACAGAAAAGAAAATATTAGTACATAAAAAGTTATTTGAATAAATCCTCCAAGGATGGAACACGTAAGGGCAATAATTGTTATAAAATAGTACCATAGTCTTTTGCGGGTTAAATATCCTTCTATGCCAAAAATCGCAAGAGGAAGCCATAAGCCTGCTTGACCCGCAGCAACATGCTCCTGGCTCCATACAAGCATAAATCCAGAAAATCCAAAAGATATTGCTCCAAGCCAAACTGCGTATTTCTTAAGGTTAAAAAGGTTTAAAAAAAGATACATAAAATAAATTGCCATCAGCGGTTGAATGAATAAAAGAATTTCCCATGCATAAACCTGTGGAAGAAAAAAATACAGTATATTTGCGGGATAAAATATGGCAGATTGAAAATCTGCAAGGAAAGGTGTGCCGCTAAATATATGGGGATTCCAAAGTGGGATTATACCTTTTCTCAGCATTTCGTTAGCAAATGTTCTTTCGGGATAAAATAACCGGATTTGATCATCTCCAATTGGTTTGTGCGGAATGCCCGTTTCCCAGCCTGCAAAATCTTCTGTTCTCCAGGGAGAGTAAAATTGAGCGAGAAAATTTGACGGAAAAAGAATCCTTCCATCGAAGACGACTTGTCTATAGATGAACAGTAATCCGATTAGGATTAATAGTAGTATAAAAAAATCCAAGGAGTTCAATAATCGCTTCATCCCTCAAGTTATTCTATATCATGCTTGAAGTATGGTATCATAATAAAGATCATATGTTCAAAATATGCCAAGAATTTTTCTGAATCGGCTGCTCTATTTGATCTTACTTCTTATAACTTTGTTTAACATATATCTTGGTTCTTCTTTGGCTCGTCATGGTGAAGTAAATTTTTTTAACGATGTTGCGAGAGATTTTCTTCTCTTGCAAGAATTGGATGAAAAAAAAATTGTGCTAATAGGCCCAAGATCAAGCACCAACGGTCTCTTTCATGGTCCACTTTGGACATATATTAACTACCCTGCCTATGTGGTCGGAAACGGTGATCCGGTAGTTATTGCATGGTTTTGGATTTTTCTTGAATGCATTTTTTTACTTACCTCCTTTTATATGGTAAGAAAAATGTTTGGTACGCTCCCAGCTTTTGTCTTTATTGCGCTCATTTCCGCGAGGATTGTCCCTCATATAAATAACGTGTTCCATTCTGAAGCGACCTTTTTTTTCATTCCCATGTTATTCTTCACTATATATATGTATATTACAGTCAAAAAAAATCTTTATCTTGTCCTGCATTTACTAGCATTGACAATACTTATTCAGCTTGAGGTTGGCGTAGGGATTCAATTTCTAATACTTTCAGGAATACTGATTGTTTGGTTTATCTATAAACATAAACTCTGGAGCCACTTAATTACTTTTTCTTTAGTTCCACTTTTTCTGTCAAACTTGATACTATTTGATTTTCGCAATGACTTACGGATGGCAAAGGTAATTTTCTCAACAGGTGGATCCTTACATTTTTTTATACCACTCAGATCTTGGGTGGAAAATAGGATCAATAATACTGTCTCCTTACAGCTTTTTGAGGGTAATGAAAACAAACTACTTGTTTTGGTTATTTTTGGCTTAGTTATGCTCTTCGCAATTTTACAGATTAAAAACAAAAGTAAGCATAAACACATATATCTTCTTCTTTTCTTTTATTATTTCGGCTATATGATTCTCTCTTTTTTTAATAAAGGAGTTCTTCTATTTCACTATGTTTATCTGCTTATACCTCTAACTACGCTTTTACTTGTTTCTTTTCTTGGAGGTAAATATAAAGTGCTTTTTTTAACTTTTATTGTTGTTGTTTTTTATCATAATTTTACTTCTGCCAAAAGCTATGCTATGTCCAGGGAACTTCTTATAGGAAAAAACTATAACTCCTGGGGGGCGCTAAGTGAAGTTGCCAAAGAGGTAATTAACAGGCAAAATGGAAAGGAGTTTGGCTATTTTGTATTTGCGCCCGATGCGTTTGCATATCAACCTAGATATGCGATGATATATCATTTTAGTAAAACAGGTGCAAAAGCCTTTGAATATACAAAAAAACCTACAACATATGTTATTGCTTCTCCTCCGCCAGCAAATGATCCTTATATGACCCATGTTTGGTGGCGTAAAGTTCCATTAAGGATTTCGTCAGAGCCCATTGATACTAAAAAATTTCCGAGTGGATTTACAATCGAGAAATTTAGTCTAAGTCAAGAAGAACAACGTATTCCGCATGACAAGGCTATAGAGCTAGGGATTCATTTCCGATGAGATAAAAAGTTATGATATTTAAAGAAAAAAAATATATACTGTTTTTGGTTGTTATAGTTCTTCTCGCTTTCTTTTTGCGGTTTTATAAACTTGGGCAAAATCCGCCCTCTCTAACATGGGATGAGGCGGCGTGGGGATATAATGCATATTCTTTAGGTATTGATGGGAGAGATGAGTTTGGCAGATTTTTACCCCTGAATTACCTAGAGTCTTTTGGAGATTTTAAGCCTCCCGTTTATGCATACTTAGATATTGTCCCGATTAAATTATTTGGTCTTAATGAATTTGCAGTCCGTTTTCCTTCAGCCTTTTTTGGTGTCTTAACAGTGCTAATAGCTTATTTTTTAACTAAGAGGATTTTTTGGAATTCAAAATCAAAAGATGAATACGCATTATTTTCATCATTATTCTTGGCTATTTCACCATGGCACATAATGCTGTCTCGTGGCGCATTTGAAGCTAATGTAGCCACTTTCTTTTTGGTGGGCGGTATATGGTTATTTGTAGCAGCTATGCAAGAGAGGAAATGGTATATAGTTATATCTAGCATCTTTTTTACACTTTCCATATATACTTTTAACACAGCAAGAATTGTGGCTCCAATTTTAGTTTTACTCCTAGCTATTTTATTTAGAAGAAGACTTATGGAGAATAAAAAAGAAACATTAGTAGCGATTATAGTTGGAATTTTATTGTTACTGCCGACATTGGGCTTCTTATTTTCTTCTCAGGCAAGTCTTAGATTTAAAGAAGTAAATATCTTTTCAGATATAGACATTGTTAAGAGAGTTAATCAGGAAATCGAAAACGATAAAAACGTTTCGTGGCCAATAATACATAATAGGCGCATAGCATATGCTGTAGAGTACCTAAGACACTATTTTGACAATTTAAGCCCAAGCTTTTTATTTATAAAGGGAGATGGTAATCCTAAATTTTCTACACAGGATATTGGCCAGCTTTATTTATGGGATTTACCCCTCATTGTTATTGGAGCTTTATTTTTATTTAAAAGAAAAGAAGGTTTTTGGTGGATAATTCCAATATGGCTTTTGATAGGTATTATTCCCGCTGCGACCGCAAGGGAAACACCTCACGCTCTTCGTATAGAGACGACTCTTCCAACGTTTCAAATAATGACCGCATATGGATTAGTACTCTTAATAAACTATATAAACAAATATAAACGTTTAATTATTGGTTGTTTATGGATTTTGCTATTTTTAAATATAGTTTATTTTTTACATGGGTATATAGGACATTACCCTAGAGAATTTTCCGGAGAGTGGCAATACGGATATAAGCAATCGATAGAATATGTAGAAAGTGTCCAAGATAACTATGATCAAATCAGAATTACTGCTGCGATGGGTAGACCATATATATATTATGCATTTTATACCAAAACAGATCCTAAACTTTTAAGGAAGAGTGTAGTAGTAAAAAGAGATCCTTTCGGGTTTGTTACAATTACAGGCTTTTTAAAGTATCGCTTCGATGATAATCTCAGTTCAATAAAATCAACAACAAAGGTGCTGTATATAGATTCACCGTCAAGAGTTCATCCAAAAGGAGATATATTGAAGAGATTTTATTTATTAAATGGTGAAGAAATTCTTACGGCTTATAGGCTATAAGGAAAAATTAGTTATAGGTTTGTATGAAGAAACATACTGAATATTTGTTGCTCTTTATTGTTGTTATTGTAGCGGCGACATTGCGCTTATGGCAGTTGGGAAACATACCAAGTTCTCCAGATTGGGATGAGGTTGCGCTTGGGTACAATGCTTACTCTATTATGCAAACAGGTCGAGACGAATATGGAAAATTCCTGCCAATTGTTTTACGATCTTTCGATGATTATAAGCCTGCCTTATATGCTTATCTTTCAATACCTGCAATTATTATTTTTGGATTAAATGAGTTTGCGGTTAGATTACCATCGGCAACTTTTGGAATATTGACTGTTTTAGCTACATTCTTTTTGGTTAGAGAGTTATTTAAGAAAGATAATATTGCGCTCTTGTCATCTTTTCTGCTAGCTATATCTCCTTGGCATATTCAGTTTTCGAGAATTGCTTTTGAATCAAATGTTGGGCTTGCCTTTAATTCATTTGCTGTCTTATTTTTTCTTTGGGGTCTGAAAAAACCATGGATATTGGTAATGTCATCTATAGTGATGGCCTTAAATTTATATGTTTATCAAAGTGAAAAAGTTTTCACTCCATTACTTTTTGTTTTATTGGTAATCTATTTTAGAAAACAGCTGTTTTTAATTTCGAAAAAATATCTAATTATGGCTTTCCTGTTAGGTCTTTTTGTCTCCTTACCGATGATTCATTATACATTTACTAATAGGGAAGCATTATCTAGAGCCCAAGATGTTAGCATTCTTACAAATAAAGCACCAGATCTTGCCGAGAATGTAGTGAGGCTTATGAAGGATAGAGAGAGAAACGATATCCTAGGTCTCATTTTAGATAACAGACGAGTTACGTATTTTAAAAATATTGCCTCGGGATATCTTTCTCATTTTGACCTTAACTGGTTATTTATAGAAGGAGATATAGCGCGCCATCATGCTCCTAGCATGGGACTTCTCTATATATTTGAATTTCCGTTCCTGCTCATTGGAATACACATGCTTTTATTTGGAGCATTTCCTAGAAAAACAAAATTACTTATATTCGGTTGGTTTTTAATAGCTCCTATTCCTGCTTCTGTAACCAGCGACGTGCCTCATGCTGTGCGTACTCTTAATTTTCTGCCAACTTTTCAAATTTTTACAGCAATAGGGCTAATTTCGACTATAAGTTTAGTATCAAATATTAAATATAAAATATTAAGTATGAAGATAAGATATATAACCTTTGTTTTTTTCTTCTTCTTTTTTGCCTTTAATTTCTCATATTACATAAATCAGTATTTTGTTCAGCAGAATTATTTTCATGCGAAATATTGGCAGTATGGATATAAAGAGGCTGTTGAATTTCTTATGCCAGTACAGAATAAGTACAACAAAATAATAGTTGCTAATACCCAGCCTCTAGACCAGTCCTATATTTTTTTTCTATTTTATTCAAAATATGATCCATCAAAGTATTTGGCTGATGGAGGCACAAAATCGGGTATTTTAGAGGAAGATAGAAATAAGTTTTTAAATTTTGAATTTAGGCCATTTACCTATTATACCGAAGAAAGTCAAAATATACTTTTGGTTGGAAGCTCATCTGATTTTAAAGAGATATTCAAAACCATAAAAAGAATTGATTACCCAAATGGAGAAGTAGCAATTAGAATCGTACATAAAGATTGATGTGGAAAAAACATTCATTCCGTTACGCCTTTGGGCCAATAAAACTTTCGCATTATTTGTTCTTATATTTATTTTGTTGATTTTTTTGAGATTTTATGACATTGATACGAGGAGTTCATTTGGATTTGATCAAGTAAACAATGCATGGGCCGCAAAAAAAATTATCGTGAATCACGAATTTCCGCTTCTTGGATTTCAAGCAAAAGTTAATAGCGGGATATATATAGGACCATTTTATTATTATCTTATCGCGATTGTTTATTTTTTAACAGATCTTAATCCAATAGCTTCTGGGATTATGGCAGGCGTAACGAGCATATTTACATTTCTTACTCTTTTTTATATTACGGGGAAAATCTTTCATGTAAATGCAGCAATTATTGCAGTTTTTTTAAATACTGTATCCTTTTTTGCTATAAATTTTGATAGAGTACAAGGCCCGGTTAATTTTATTCCGTTAATATCTCTTATTATCTTTTTTGCTCTTTATAAAATAGTAACAGGAAGCCCAAAATTTATCTTACTATTGTCGTTTGCATTTGGTTTTTCGCTTCATGTTCACATTACTTCTATATTTTTTCCGATTATTATATTACTTTCTTTGCCCTTTTTTCCAAGAACGAAAGATATGTTGAGATTTACATTTCTAAGTATTCCCATATTTTTATTTTTTCTTTTCCCAAGCGTTCTTGCGTTTTTACAGAATCAGAGATATGCTTCAGATGCGATTAGTTATGGAAATACATATTTCCACGGCTTTCATCTAAAAAGAGTAATGCAGTTGACTAATGACGCATTTATTCAATTTGAGTCATATTTCAATTATTCAGATATTATTAAGTACTTGAAGTTTATTCTTCTCCCATCATTTATATTTCTATATCTTTATAAAAATACATCCAGAGGCAAATTACTATTTTGTTATTTGGTTTTGCTTTGGTTTGTGATACCTTGGTTGGTGCTTTCTACTTATAGTGGAGAAATAAGTGATTATTATTATTCTTCGAATAAGTATGTCGCATTATTAATTATAGCCTATTTAGTATCGAAAGCTTTTCAAATAAGAAATACTTTAACGAAGTTGACAATAATAATTCTTTTATTTTCCTATGTGGTATTTAATCTACAAAGTTTTTTTTCATCAACATCCGTTGATAATCTTAAGGACGCAAGAGAATTTGTAGAGAAGGAAATCGAGGAGGGGAGAAAGGTTGGATTTCAGGAAGGGGTTCCCGAGTCGTATTTGTATTATTATTTTATGAGGAAAAGAGGAGAAGAGGTTTATTGAAGTATGTCGAAAAAAATTGCTCAAAACTATGGAATAAACATGGCGTTTAAAATAATCTATAAAACCATAAATTTTGAACATATTCTATATATAATACTTTTTTTTGCGCTGGCTAGCGGTATAATTTTGAGATCAGTAGAGGTTGTAAATAGAAATTATCTTTTTGGATTTGATCAGGGAAGAGATTATCTTGCTGTAAAAAATATTGTATTGGATCATAAGTTAACTCTTATTGGATCAGAGATAGGAGCTGGTGTTGCTGGATTTAGCGGTATTTTCCATGGACCCTTTTTTTATTATTTACTAGGTTTTCCCTTCTTATTTTTTAATGGAGATCCTTATGGGGGAATGGTATTAATGTACATATTGGGAATTGGGACAATTATTCTTGGATATATTATTGGAGAGAAGCTCTTTGATACTAAAGTAGGATTATTTACAGCATGTATTCTTGCTGTTTCACCGCCTTTTATTTCATACACAAGATTTATTTGGAATTCTAACCCTGCGCCACTATTTATTTTGTGTTCATTTTATTTTGTATTCATGTTTACAAAAAAAAGAAAAATAATGTATCTTTTTTGGGCTTCCTTTTTATCGACTTTTATATACAATTTTCAACTGGCTATAGCAATGCCCCTAGCTATTAGTCTTTTTATATACTGCCTTTTTGTACTAAGACTAAGGCAAATTAAGCAGTATGTTGTGTTATTTTTAGGAATGATCATTGTATTTTCGCCTATGTTATTTTTCGAAATTCGTCATGGATTCCAAGCGATAAATGGAGTCTTAATTTATATGTTTGATCATCCGGAAACCGCAACAACGCAAACATTTTGGGTACTTCTCTTACGCGATCATTTGTTAGCATTCTTTAATAATTTTTTGTCTACTTTTCCTCGACAAAACATTATTTTTTCTGTAGTAGTTATTGCGATTTTTCCCGCCACTTTTTATTTTGTTAAGAAAGAGAAAGACAAGCAAAGAAAACAATTTATTCTTTATTTCCTCTTTCTTATACCCGTAACGTTTGTTGTATTGGGATTTTTGAGAAATTTTGTATACAATTATTATCTCATTCACCTTAACCTTGCCTACATATTCCTAGCTGTTTTTGTAATTGCATCTATTTTTAATACACGACACGAGATAGTAAAGAGCTTCGTAACTATATACATATCAGTTCTATTGATAACTAGTATTTTTTCTAACATTAAAACGTTTTATTATGACATTGCTGATTATGGGGGAACGCATAAAATTAGAGGAAAAATAGACGCGATAGAGCATATCTATAAAGATGCTAATGGGGAAAAATTTGGACTACTCGTATTTAGTCCGCCTATATATACCTATCCCTATAATTATCTTGTTGATTGGTATGGAAAAAAGAAATATGGATATATCCCTCATCGAGAAAAACAAGGACTTGTTTATCTTCTTATTGAAAAAGACACGTCAAAACCATGGAGCTATAAGGGGTGGCTTGAGACAGTGATAAAAGAAGGTGATATTCTTAGTACAGAACAGCTTACCAGCGGTTTTGTTGTCCAGAAACGATTATTTAAAGAATAAAAAGTAACTCAAAACTATGAAAAGACTGTTTGTTTTTTGCGGATTGTTGATTATATTGACAATTGGTTCTTGGCTTAGATTAAGTGGAATTATAGATAATTCATTTGCATTTACTTACGATGTCGGACGAGATATGCTTGCTCTTGAAGATATAGTAATTAATCATAAAATTACTCTTATCGGACAAACAACAGGGGTGGAAGGCATTTTTTATGGACCGTGGTGGTACTTCATACTGAGTATACCGTTTATTGTCTTTTCGGGTAACCCACAAGGGATCGCATTTTTCATGGGACTTATTGGAATTAGCTCTATCCTGCTAGGATATGTTATCGGAAAAAAGATAGGTGGAGTATTTCTAGGCGTAGTTTCTTCAGCTTTTATTAGCATTTCTCCCTTAATGATTCTGTCTTCTACCCAAATATGGAATCCAAATTTAATACCCTTCTTTGTTTTACTTGTTTTCCTGATGATTTATAAACTCTTTTTCGATAACAAATCTAAAATTCCCAAAGCTATATATTTTGCACTTCTTGGGTTATTGTTAGGAATCGTCATAGATCTGGAGATAGTATTTGGACTCTTATTTTTTCTGGGCATTTCTATATCCTTAATTCTTATTTATAGAAAAAGTTTGAGAATTAAAGAGATGCTTTTTTTTGTCATGGGATTATTAATTATTTTTTCGCCACGAATTATCTTTGAAGTTAGGCATGATTTTTTAATGACCAAAACGCTTGGTGGCTTTCTTAGTGGCGGATTCATGTCTTCTAAGCAGTTTTCGATTTTTGATGCATTCTTCAGTAGTCTAAGTTCTTTATTCAATATGTGGAATGCTGTATTGGCGGGGCAAAGTAAAACAGTTGGTTTTATTTTAATAATATTCTCTTTTTTAATCGTGTTATTGTTTCACAAAAAAATGGGGCTGATAGAGAAGCAATTAGTAAAGACTATTTTAATCATAATTGGAATTTTCTTAATAGGTCTTACTTTTTTTAATCAGGCTGTTTGGCCTCATTATCTTGTTGGTATACCAGTTTTTTATCTTCTTCTTTTTAGCTTAAGTATTAACGCTATAAGAATTGTTCTTAAAAGCTCCTGGATTATTTACATTATATTGTTTGTTTTATTTTGGATCAATCTAAATCCTTTGCAAGTTTTAGGAAGCTTTAAGAATCCTTTATGGGAGGGAGATGCCGCAGTATACCGCAATCAGCTGGCAGTAATTGATTATGTTTATAATCAGGCAGAAGGAAAAAATTTTAAATATATTGTTTATACACCAGCCGTACATGATTATACTTATCGCTATATGTTTTCTTGGTATGGAAAAAGGAAATACGGTTATGTCCCTGCCCAAAAAAGTCCGGAATTATTTTATGTGATATTGGAGCCCGACCATGATTTGCCGTTTAGATTAAAAGATTGGTTAAAAGACAGGGAAAATGATGGAACAATACAAAAAGAAAAAATAGTAAAAGGAGGAATAATCGTTCAAACCAGGATAAGTAAATAACTAATAAATGAAGAAAAGAATTAATCTTATTTTTTTTATCATTATTTTACTTTTGGGAATTGGACTAAGAGCGCAAGAGACTATATCCCACAACTTTTTATTTCTTCTAGATCAGGGAAGAGACATGACGGCAGTTAAGGGAATTATATATGATAATCACCTAACTCTCATTGGGCCTTCTACTAGTTTGCGTGGAGTATTTCAGGGGCCATTATGGTACTATCTTTTAGCGATCCCAACAATTATATTGGCTGGTAATCCATGGGGAACTGTAGTCTTGATGTTTATGATAAGCGTTGGGGTTCTTATTGTCGCATACCTCTGGACAAAAAATATTTTTGGGGAAAAAGCGGCAATTTTTACTCTTTTTCTATTTGCTATATCTCCTGAGGCGGTTGCTGCCGCAACATATACATGGAATCCTCATCCCATGTGGCTTCTTGTAACTCTTTTTATGTTTTCTTTCTTCGAGTTGGTTGGTCGTGGGAAGAAAAAGTTTCATTTAGTAGTTTGGCCATTAGTTGGATTGATGTTTCATTTTCAAACAGCTCTTGCTGTCTTCATTCTAGTTGGAAGTTTGGTTTATCTTTTCTTTTTTAAAAGGAAAAGTATTATTCAAAAACAATTTATTTTTGGAATATTGATAAGTAGCATTTTTTTTATCCCTCAAATAGCGTTCGAGTTCAGACACGACTTTTTAATGACTAAATCGGTTTTGAATATTTTTTTAGGGCAGGATCAGGGTCTTTTTGTTGGAGGAGAAAGTAGAAGTTATTTTGATTTAATTGGCAGAAATATATCGGTTTTTTATTATAATTTTGGAACGTCATTTGTTAGAGATGGCTATTTGAAAGATTCGCCAAAATTAGCACTAATGGCTATTGTTGTGTGTTTAGTATTCCGGAAAAAACTTTCCATATTTACTAAAAAAGAATGGGATTTTGTTTGTATAATATTAGGCTTAGTGAGTATAATTGCTATTCTTAGTTTTATATATCCGTTCCCGCTTCGTTATTGGTTTTTAACAGGAGTTCAATCTTTTTATTTAATCCCTTTCGGAGTGTTATTGGGTAAGCTTTGGAATGCTAGAATTGGTAAAATTGCTATAATTTCTCTTTTTGTTATTTTTACTTTTTATTCTTTACAAAAGATTAACTCTTTATATTTTCATCCTCCAAATGATGGCGGAAAAGAAAAGATAAAAGGTAAATTAAGCGCAATTGATTATGTTTATAGCGATGCTAAAGGAAAGGATTTTGGTCTTTTAATTTTTACACCTGCAGTTTATACAGACGCCTATGATTATCTGATATGGTGGCATGGAAAGAGAAAATATAACTATATTCCTTATTTAGCTAAGAAAGGAACATTTTATTTATTAATGGAGAAAGATACGTCAAAGCCCTGGAGCTATAAAGGATGGCTTGAAACAGTAATAAAGACAGGTAACGTCTTGAAAGAAACGACTTTACCAGTTGGACTTATTATTCAGAAGAGATCAATATAGGAAATACACATATGCTTTATAAGAAATATTTATTTCTTTGGCTAATTATTCTTATCTCGTTTATTACCATAACTGATCTATTTAGACCAGGCTTGCCTGTGACTCACGACGGCCAAGACCACGTCGCAAGAATAGCAAATTTTTATCAAAATCTAACTGAGGGAAATATTATTCCTAGATGGGCAGGAAACCTTAACTGGGGATACGGGCATCCGATATTGGAATTTTTGTATCCTCTCCCATCATATTTTGCTTCAATATTCCATTTTCTAGGATTTACTTTAGTTGATAGCTTAAAACTAGTTTTTGGCGTTTCTTTTGTTTTAAGCGGAGTAACAATGTATGTCTTTATTAGGGAATTGTTAAGGGATGAAAAAGCCGCCTTCTTGGCAGGCTTACTTTACGTAATTGCTCCGTACAGATTTGTTGATCTATATGTGCGCGGAGCCATCGGCGAGCATGTTGCATTTATCTTTCCGCCCCTCATATTTTACTTTCTTCTTAAACTAAGTAAGCGTTATTCTTGGTGGTACCTAATGGGAGGTGCGATTTCGTTTGCTGGACTTAACCTTGCTCATAATGCAATCAGCCTCATGTTTATACTCCTATTTGGCTTGTTCGCATTGTTTTTACTTTTGCAATCAAAAAAGAAAATACAGCTCGGCAGTCAATATCTTGCGACTATTCTTCTTGGTTTTGGATTATCGGCTTTTTTCTGGCTGCCTGCATTTATCGAAGGAAAATACACATTGCGTGATATTGTTACAGGGGGAGGAGAATATGCCAGAAGTTTTGTGGCCTGGAAAGACTTCTTCTTCGGTCAGTGGAGTTATGGGGGAACTTTGACTCTTAGTAAGCAAATAGGCATTGTACATTGGATCGGTACATTTAGTAGTGTTATTGCCATATATTATCTATATAGAAATAAAAATAAACTTTGGATTTTGGGTTTGGGCAGTTTTCTCATCTTCTGGATAGCGCTGTTTTTGATGACGTCTGCTTCCGCTCCAATTTGGCAATCGGTCACTGTATTACAAAAGTTCCAATTCCCGTGGAGATTTCTCTCTCTCACAGTATTTGTGAGCGCTTTATTAGGTGCAATCGCATCATACGCGCTCCCAGATAAATATAAGAAAATTCTCTTATTAATATTTGTTTTGAGTTTGCTGTTGGCGAATAAAGATTATTGGCACGCAAATGGATACCTACATAAACCAGAAAGTTTTTATAATGTAATTTATGATAGCACTACTGACACGGGAGAAAGCTCGCCAATTTGGTCTATAAGATTCATGGAAAAAAGACCAAAAGCCCATATAGAGGTGATTAGCGGAGAAGCCGTTATTAAGGAGTTGAATAGAGAATCAACGCTTCATGCTTATGAGATTGATGCGGCCGAGAAATCAAGGATAGTAGAAAATACTCTTTACTTTCCTGGGTGGAATGTTTTTCTAGAAGGTAAGGAGACAAAGATAGAATTTCAAGACCCTCAAAATAGGGGACTTATAACTTTTTTCTTAGAAAAAGGCAAGCACGAGGTTGTTATTAGGTTTAAGGAAACAAAAGTGAGATTATTGGCTAATATTTTGAGCATAATTAGTTTGTTCCTAATAATAATTTTAAGTATACTTAACAAAAGCAGCATATGGCGACGATTTCGGTAGTATTGGCAACGTATAACGAAGAAGAAAACTTGCCCTCGTGTTTGGATTCTGTTAAAGATTTGGCGAAGGAAATTATCATTGTGGACGGAGGGTCTAAGGATAAAACTGTTGAGATTGCAAAGAAATATGGTGCAAGAGTAAAGCTAACTGATAACCCCGCAATTTTTCATATCAATAAGCAAAAGGGAATTGATATGGCGACGAAAGACTGGGTTTTGCAACTGGACGCAGACGAAATAGTTACCCCATCACTTCGTGATGAAATTAAAGATAAAATATTAAATATCAAATATAAGGATATAAACGGGTATTGGATTCCTAGGAAAAATTGGTTTTTGGGAAGATTTCTGATGAAGGGGGGGCAATACCCTGACTACACATTGCGCTTGTATCGTCGTGGTAAGGGACGCCTTCCTCAGAAAACTGTTCATGAGCAAGCAAAAGTCATAGGCGAAGTAGGTTATCTCACAAGTCCGCTTCTTCACTATCCTTATAAGAATTTTTATTCGTATTTATTGAAATGGGGAAGATACACAGACCTGTTAGCAAGTCAAATAGAAGAGATGCTCAGGAGTAAGTCAATTGTTGCAAAAATTCTTTATGGCTTCGGTTACTCTTTAATAAAACCGATTCATTGGTTTTTGATCACTTATATAAGACATAAAGGATTTCTGGATCTCTGGCCGGGTTTTGTGTTTTCATTTTTTTCCGCATTAAGATTTCCTGTATCTTATCTTAAATTTATTAAAATTTTGTGATAAATTATTTAAAAAAACAAAAACTACAGTTTTATGTTTTCCTAGGAATACTTTTATTGGGAATAGTTTTGAGATTTTATAATTATCCTTATAGATACTCTTTGGGTGAGGAGACCATTCGGGATGCAGTTATCGGGATAGAAGGAGCAAGGCAAATACAATTTCCTCTTACAGGTTCTTTTTCATCTTTGGGTCCTTTTACGTTTGGTCCCTGGTATGCATACCAGCTTATTTTTTTTTATTTAATCTTTCCATTTATATATTCGCCGTGGATTTATCTAAGTATTATTTCGATTATTTACATCTTTATAATGTACAAAATAGGAAGGCTTTTGGTAGGAGAATGGTTTGGTATAATTTTGGCTTTACTTTCCGCGATCTCACCCACACAGATAATATCAGCAACACACTTAACAAGTCATAATAATACTAACTTATTTGCTGCATTAGCAGTTTGGATTTTCTTAGTACTCATATCCGAAAACAAATCACGCTGGTGGGGCTTATTGTTGGGTTTTGTTATAGGAATTGGCATGAACCTGCATTTTCAGATGGGAGGGCTTTTGATACTTCCTCTGATTGCCCTTGCTTATAAAAGGAAATTATTAAACTTTTTATACAGTAGTTTGGGTGTAATTATTAGTTTTATTCCGATGTTAATTTTTGAAATGAACAATCATTGGTTTACAACTAGAAATATTTTCTTTTACTTAACAGAAGGTAAGAATGCTATTTACGTTCCGAATCGTTGGCTTTTTTATGTTCGGGATTTCTGGCCTTCTTTTTGGGCAGACGCATTAGGGATTCCTGTGTGGTTTGCAATTATAGTAATAACTATTTTTATATTAACCTTAGGGCGATTATATTATAAAAAGAAAATTCCGCTAGCTCTGACTTTGTTGGTCCTTGCTTTTCTTTTTAATTTCGTAATTCTTCGATACTATTGGGGACCGCGATTTTTTGGATATTTGAATTTCTTGAGACCTTTTGTATTTATCTTTACAGCTTTTGCGATTTATAACTTAAGATATAAACGATTGCTTATTGGATTAATTATATTACCTTTTATTGTATATTTTTCATTTCCAAGAGTTGCTGATGAGCTAGGCAAAGATGGATTTACCATGCGAATATACAATGGGGTTGAGGAATTGGAGAAAAAATATCCAAACAAAGAATTTACTTTGCATACATGTTCAAAAGAATATAAGTCAAGTTATAACTCAGTTATTTTTTCAACTCTCTTCATTCTTGAATATAAAAATAAATATAGCGATAAGGGTTTAAGGATCGGTATCAATAATGACTGTGAGTATCCCAAGCCAGATAATTTCAGCAATAACACAAAGGAAATTGAGAGTTACCCAATATTGAGTAGTCTTGGTATAGTTGATTTTTCGTTAGTTTCAGAATCTGCTATAGTTAAAGCAGGCTGGGAACCCATCTCACTTTCCTATCTTTACGATAGATATGCGAGGTGGTGGTTTAAAGAACAGCCCTAAAATTAATATGAAAATTTTAGTTACCGGAGGAGCCGGATATATAGGAAGTTTTATGGTAAAAAGGCTTTTGGAAAGAGGGGATGAAGTTGTTATCTTGGATAGTTTAGAAAGAGGAAGAGAAGACGCGATTGATAAAAGAGCTAAATTTGCAAAAGCTGATATTTGGAATTGGAATGAGGTCGAATCTTTATTTGACAATGAAAAATTTGATTCTATTGTTCATTTTGCAGGATACATTTCAATGGAAGAATCAACAAAAGATCCTGGAATTTATTTCTACAAAAACTCAGGCGGAAGTCTTGAGATTCTAGAGCATGCCAGGAGACACAACGTATCTAAGTTTGTTTTTTCCTCAACAGCCGGAGTATATGGAAGCCCAATAGAAATTCCTATACCTGAAAATCATCCAACAACACCCACTAACCCATATGGAGAGTCAAAACTAATGGTTGAAAGAATGCTTTCGTGGTATCAAAAGATTTATGGTCTGAATTTTGTTTCTCTTCGTTATTTTAACGCAGCTGGAGCATCGTTAGATGGAAATCTTGGAGAAAGACACCAACCAGAAACGCATATAGTACCTCTTGCTATAAAAGCTGCAATAGGACAAAAAGAATTTAAGTTGTATGGGATAGATTACCCTACTAAAGATGGAACATGTATCAGAGACTATATTCACGTTTTGGATCTGATTGAAGCACATGTTCTTGCTTTTGAGAAATTAGATAAAGAAAAAGGTGGATTTTTTTATAACGTTGGTACGGGAAAGGGGTATTCTAATAAAGAAGTTATAGCAATGATTGAGAAATTCAGTGGCTCTATAGTCAAAATAAAGACAGAGGGGAGAAGACAAGGAGACGCAGAAATTTTGATAGCGGATCCATCTAAAATAAAAAAAGAGTTAGGTTTTCAACCTAGATACTCAGATCTTGAAACAATTGTTAAGACAGCTTGGGAGTGGCACAAAAATTTAAAAATGAAAGATGAAAAATGAAAAAATTTTCACAGGATTTATTATTTTGTTTTTTTTGTTAATCTTCGCAAAATCTCTTTTTGCAGCACCAGATTATGTACTTCCATATCCAGATGTGATGCCAGGAAGTAAGTTTTATAATATAAAATTAATATGGGAAAAGCTATCTAAATATTGGTATTTTGGGGACTTTGGGGGATTTAAATACAATTTAAAAATGTCAGATAAGTATATAATTGAAGCAAAGACACTTTTTGAGTATAAGCAATATCTATTGGGACTTGAGTCCCTTAAAAAATCTGACAAATTCTTTAAAGAAATTCCTGGTTATCTAGAACAGGAAAAAAACGAAAATAAGGATATCTCTCAAAATATAAGAATGTTGAGGGGGGCATCTTTAAAACATATAGAAGTTTTAGAGAAGCTAAAAAAAGATTCACCGGAATTTTTCCTTTGGCAACCTGAAAATTCTTCCCAAACAGAACTTTATTTAAATAATGCGTTTATGGATTCTATAAATATTAGGAAGGGTAGCTTATGAAAAGCTTCTTATTTATAGCTTATATAATTTTTTTATTTCTGTTTTTAATTTTTTCCTATCTTTTTATTGATCCAAATCTAGCATTTCTTAATAATTTATATACGGGTTTTGCTTATAATAATCGGATTTATGCAAGTTTTCTTTATATAGTCTTTATTTTAGTATTTTTTATATTTTATGGAATTTTTTATAAACTTATTCAAATAAAAAAAACACCTATTAAGGATATCTCGTTATCAATAGTAGCTTCCTTAGCAATTTTAATTTTCTCTTATCCAGTTTTTTTGTCATATGATATTTTTAATTATATCACCACCGCAAAAGTTTTATTTTTCTATCACGAGAATCCGTATATTGTTATGCCGATTGAATTTTTAGGTGACCCAAATCTTTCCTTTACTCATGCTGCAAATAAAATAGCACTTTATGGTCCGGTCTGGATCCTATTAACGGGAATTCCTTACATTATAACCTTTTACAGTTTTATCTTTACGCTTTTTAGTTTCAAATTATTCATTAGCTTATTTTATATTCTATCTATCTTTCTTATTTTTAGAATAACTAAGAATTTATTTTCAGTTTTTTTATTCTCACTTAATCCCTTAGTTGTCGTAGAGATTCTAGTAGGCGGTCATAATGATATCGTGATGATGGCATTTGTGTTACTGGCATTCAATTATGCTATTAACAAAAAGATAATTATTTCAGTTTTGTTTTTTGTTCTTTCCGTATTGATAAAATACGCAACGATATTCCTATTGCCAGTCTTTGTATATCTTGTTTATGCGTCAATAAAAAGAAAAAAGGTTAATTGGGGAAAAATTTTTTATTGGTCGTGGGTTTTGATGTTTTCGGTTTTTTTATTTTCTTTTTTGAGGGAAGAAATTTATCCATGGTATGCTGTGTGGTTTTTAGTTTTTACCTGTTTAATACCAAATAGGAGAATATTTTTGTATATTTCCTTAGCTTTTTCTTTCGGATTACTCTTCAGATATGTTCCCTTTATGATCTCTGGAACACATGCAGGCTTAACGCCCATAATTAAATCTGTTGTCACATTTATTCCTCCAAGTTTAGTGTTGGCTTATTTTCTGGTAAAAAAGTTATGGGGAAAACTTTATTATCAATAATTATTGTTGTTTTGTTTGGTGTAGTTGCGGGACTCCCTCTTATTCACAAAGGTTTGCCGCCGACGCATGATGGCGAATATCATATTGTAAGATTTTTTTTGTTTAACGAAGCTTTTAATGATGGGAATATATATCCTCGTTGGGCGGCTCATTTAAATAACGGATTTGGAGTTCCTCTTTTTACTTTCGTATATCCCTTGCCAAATTATATCGCGGTTTTCTTTCACTCTTTTGGCATAAGCTTCATGGATTCGTTTAAACTTGAAATGTTTGTTGCAATTCTTTCTGGTGCGATATTTTTTTATTTATGGGCAAAAGAATTCTGGGGAAGATTGGGGGGAGTAGTTTCATCGGTATTCTATACATTTTCCCCATATCATTTTGTGGACATCTATATTCGAGGATCTGTTGGAGAGGTTTGGGCTCTTGCGTTTTTTCCTGCTTTTCTCTGGATTTATACAAAGTTTGTTGCAACAAGAAAAAAAAGATTTTCCATATTCTCCTCTATATTCCTTGCATTAATAATATTTTCTCATAATATTTTGGCTCTGATGTTTTTCTTTTTCGCATTATCTTATGCTAGCCTTTTAATTTATAAAGAGAAGAATAAAAAATACTTAATACTTAATACTTTATACTTAATACTTCTTGGTCTTGGGTTGTCTGCAATTTTTTGGCTTCCTGCGATTTATGAAGCTAAGTTCGTAACAGGACTTCAAATCTTCGATGTTTCTGCTCATTTTCCGGATTTGTATCAATTGCTAATTCCTTCTTGGGGATCAGGCTTTAGCGGAGCTGGATTACAAAATCAACTTTCGCCTCAAATTGGAATAGCAAATTTAATTGCAATATCTATAAGCTTAATTGTTATTTTTTTTCAAATAAAGAAAAAAGATAAAAAATATTTTCATACTATATTTTTTATGGCATGGTTTATTTTTGTTTTATTTCTGATGCTTAGTATATCCTTCTTCGTGTGGCAGACAATTCCAGTTATGAAATATTTTCAATTTCCATGGAGACTGTTGAGTATTGAAGTACTTTTTGCGTCATTTCTGGCCGGAAGCATATTTTCTTTAGGTATTCATAAATGGATTAAAATATTTTCTGCCATATTGTTGATTTCTTTAACATTTATTTTAGGAATTGGGTATGCAAAACCAGCCTATTATCATTATAGAGACGATGACTATTATATTAATCGTTCGAATTTCATTGATGGAACAAATAGTCCTGGCAATGTTTTTAATACAATATATCTTAATTCTATTCCAGAAAAAGAAGAAAAAAAAGTTGTTTTTACGAAAGGTAAAGGAGAAACTATTGCGATAGAAGAGAAAAGTAATTTTTATAGATTTAAAATAGATACACGTGAAAACTCAGAGATACTCATAAATATTGCTTATTTTCCTGGTTGGGAAGCAGATATCGATGGAAATAAAATACCTATAGAAATTGACGATGGACGAATTTCAGTATCCATTCCAGATGGTAAATATGAGCTTAATGTTATATTTAAAGATACTTTTATACGTAAATTTGCAATATTTATTTCTACATTATGTTTTTTTATGACTTTGATTTTGTTTATAAAGAATAAGTTTGCTAGAATATAAAAGTGAATATCGCTATAGACATATCTCCCCTTACCGGCAATCATTCCCTGCAACATAGGGTTAGAGGATCAGGATATTATTTGGAAAACCTAAAGACATCTTTGTTGCAATATTACCCTCAACATAAATATACATTTTTTACTCGAGGACAAAAAATACCCAAAAATATAGATTTGGTTCATTATCCTTACTTTGAACCATTTTTTTTAACCCTTCCTTTATTTTCAAAAGTTAGAACAATTGTTACTGTGCATGATTTGATCCCTTTCGTTTTTCCCAGACATTTCTCCGGTGGGTTAAAAGGAAATATTAAATGGCAAATTCAAAAAGTTTCACTCAAAAATACAAATGCAATCATTACCGATTCTGAATCTTCTAAACAAGACATTATTAGGTTCACCGGTATAAAAAATTCAAAGATTCACGTTATCTATCTTGCTCCAGGTGAAGGATTCACAAGATTTAAGGACACATCCAATAAGATAAGGATGAAAACTCAACATTTTAGGAAAAAATATAAATTACCAGATAAGTTCGTTTTATATGTGGGAGATGTAACATGGAATAAGAATTTGCCAAGACTTATAGAATCAGTAAAAAAAGCTAATATCCCACTGGTAATGGCAGGAAAGGCACTTATTGAGAAAAATGTTGACTTGAGTAATCCGTGGAATAAGGATTTTGCTAAAGTTTTAGATCTAATAGAAAGAGATAATAATATTATTCGTATGGGTTTTATATCAAGCGAAGAATTAGTCATGTTATATAATGTGGCCACTGTTTTTGCTATGCCGTCTTTGTATGAAGGTTTCGGTCTGCCGGTTTTAGAAGCAATGAGCTCTGGTTGTCCTGTTGTGACCGCAAGAACTGGATCGCTCCAGGAAATAGCAGGTGAATCTGCTTTTTATGTAGATCCTTATGACATTGACAGTATCTCTGATGGACTCAAAAAAGTGTTTTTCGATCAGTCAGTGCAAAAAGAGCTTATTGAAAAGGGCCTAAAGCAAGTAAAAAAGTTTACTTGGGAAAAAACTGTCCGAGAAACAATCAATGTTTATAGGTATGTTTCGGGCTTTGCAAAGGCTTATAATTTCTAATACAATGAAAGTCATGGATTTTATAACTCTTAAAAATAAAAATAAACTAGTAAATGATGTAACTCTCTATCCTTTGAAAATTAATAAAGATTCGTCAGGCGTACTAGTTGAAACTCTTAGGTCTGATTGGGAAGGAATTTATGGGCCAAATCGAGAGTTTGCCATGCAATATTATTCCATAACGGATTCTGGGGTTGCTAGGGATGAAAACGTCTGGCATTATCATCCTAGAATTCAGGAAGACAGATTTTTAGTTGTCCAAGGTTCTATCGTGGCAGCTATAGTAGATAATCGTAAGGAGTCTAATACTTATGGAATGTTGAATCTTTTTTATATGGAGGCGGATCACAACCCTTATATTTTGTTGATTCCGAAAAAGACTTTACATGGATTTTTGGTGGTCTCAAAAATGCCTGCAATACTTTTGAATTTTCCAACTAATCTTTATAATCCTCAAGAAGAAGGGCGCATTTCATTTAGTGAGGCTCAAATAAAGTTGGATGGTAGAGAATTATTTTCATGGGATAAGGTAAGGAAGGAATTTTCAAATTTATATCCTCGAAGAATATAAGTAGCTAGAATTTTTATGAGTCCCTGAATGCTTTACTTGGAGCAAGTATCAATAAGGTTAGTATGTTTATGAAAAAATTGATGCATAAAGTAGTAAAAAACCCTTTTGTATCAGGAAGTATAATTGTTTTTCTTGGAACATTTGTAGGCAATATTTTTAATTTTTTATTTAATTTCTTTATGACAAGGAATCTGTCAGTTTCTGACTATGGAATTCTAGCCAGCCTTGTTTCTATTATTCTTCTTTTTGCTCTTGCATCTGACTCTATTATTCCCACCGTTATACATTTTTCAGGTCAATATTTTGCTCGAAATGAGATAAAAAAAGTATCTGCATTCTTTTGGAAATTAAACAAATTGTTTATTATTTTTGGCATCGTAACTTTAGGAATATTTATAATTTTTGGTAGCAATGTAAGTCATTTTTTTAAAATTGAAAATAATTTTTTGATATTTCTTGTTGGGGTAATTATATCTGTCATTTCTCTTAGCTCTTTAAATAAAGGAATTCTTGCAGGTAGACTTTCTTTTGGATATATTTCTTTTTTTAATTTTTTTTCTTCTATTTTAAAGTTTTTCGCTGGGATGCTTTTTGTATTTTTAGGCTTAGGAGTAAATGGTGGAATATTGGCATTTCTTATAGCACATTTATTTGCTTATTTGTTTACTTTTTTTCCTTTGAAATCTATTCTTCGAGGTAAGAGGGAAAATGTAATAGGAATTAAAGAAATTTTTAAGTATGCTGCGCCATCTGGAATTGCAATGCTAGGATTGACATTGTTTATTACCACAGACATAATTCTTGTCAAACATTTTTTTTCTGGACAAGAAGCAGGAGTATATGCAGGCATGTCCCTCTTAGGAAGAATTATTTATTTCTTCTCCGCCCCCATCGCTACTGTATTATTTCCATTGGTTGTACAGCTTCATACACGACGTGAACGACATAGTCATTTTTTTTATCTGTCTATTGTTTTGGTATTAATCTCTTCAATAGGTATAACTATTTTTTATTATTTTTTCCCAGAATTTAGTATAAAATTTCTCTTAAAACAAGAAGAATATTTGGTTATAAAACCCACACTTTGGATATTTGGCATATTTATGATTATTTATTCAGTTTTATCAATAGTGACCAATTACTATTTATCAATAAAAAAAACAAAAGTTTTTATTCCGGTTTTGTTTGGAGCAATTTGCCAAGCGATATTAGTATATTTATACCATGATACATTTCAAATTGTAGTTATAATTTCCATTATAACTACAACTATTCCATTAATAATTCTTTTATTTTATTATTGGAGAATCCGCAATGATGTTATCTCGTAGAAGAAAGACTTTTATTTCTGTTATAGTTCCCTCGTTCAGAAAGGAGAATATTATTGAAGAGAGTCTTGTCCATGTTAAAATTGCCTTGGATCAAATAAAGTATGATTACGAGATTATTGTTGTTGTCGACGGTAAGATTGACAAAACTTTCGAAAATGCGAAAAAAGTTAAATCATCAAAGATAAAAGTTGTTGGGTACGAACATAATCATGGCAAAGGTTACGCAATAAGATATGGAATGGCAAGATCAAAGGGAAATATTGTCTGTTTTATTGATTCAGGTCTAGATCTTAATTCGAAAGGGTTGGCAATACTAATTGAATATTTAGAATTACATGATGCAGATATTGTTGTTGGTAGCAAAAGACATGCCGATTCAGTCGTAATTTATCCTTGGAACAGAAGAATTATAAGTTTTTTATCGCAAGTATTTATCAGATTTCTATTTGGTCTTAACGTTGGCGATACACAGGTTGGTATGAAGGTATTTAAGAGGAATGTTGTTGAAGACGTTATGCCACGACTACTTGTAAAAAAATTTGCATTTGATATAGAGGTTTTAGTTGTGGCGTATAGTTTGGGGTATACAAAAATTATTGAAGCTCCTATTGAACTTAATTACGATTTCAGAGGAAGTTTATTAACAAAAAACATTTTTAACGAATTAATTCGTACTCTGTGGGATACAATTGCTATTTTTTATCGCTTGAAAATTCTTGGTTACTATACGGACAGAAATAAGAGAAAATGGAAATATGACCCAGAGTTGGAATTCAAAGTAAATATAGGATAGAAAATATGAAGATATTAATTTTTAATTGGAGAGATATTAAGAACCCTTCATCGGGAGGAGCAGAGATTCTTACTCATGAGATGGCAAAGCGATGGGTGAGGCTTGGGCATTCTGTTACTCAATTTTCTTCAAAATTCCCAAATTGTTTGTCGGAAGAGTTTGTAGATAATGTACTCTACATAAGAAAAGGTTATCCAGACGCAAGACACATTTTTAGATCAGTTCATTTCCAGGGATTTTTGTACTATATGATAAACTTTCGGGAAAAATTTGATGTTGTAGTTGATGAAATTCATGGACTCCCTTTTTTTACACCCTGGTATGTAAGAGAAAAAAAAGTGGCTTTAATATGTGAGGTGGCAGATGAATTGTGGGGTAAGCTGTATGGATCTTTCTTTGGAGCAATAGGAAGAATTATAGAAGTTTTTTATTTGCGCATAGTTTATAGAAACATCCAATATTTAACAATTTCAGAATCTTCAAAAAAAGATTTGATTAGAAATGGAGTTCCAGGGAAAATGATCAAGGTATTGCCAATGGGAGTTACAGTTCCATCCGAAATTATAATGAGGGCAAAAGAAAGAAATCCAACACTCTTATATGTTGGTCGTTTGTCAAAATCTAAGGGGATAGAAGATGCAATTTTCGCAACAGAAATTCTTGTAAAAGAGTTGAAGCGAATTAAACTTTTTATTGTCGGAAGAGGCGATAGGGATTACACAATATATCTTAAAAATTTGGTAAGAAGTTTAGGCTTGAATCAAAATATACACTTCTTCGGGTTTGTGAACGAAAAAATTAAGTTTGAGCTAATGGCAAGATGTCACGTTCTTCTGGTGCCTTCCTCAAAAGAAGGATTTGGACTAATAGTTCCTGAAGCAGGATTTGTTGGAACACCGGCAATTGCGTACAAGTCAAAAGGATTATCCGAAGTCGTAAAAAATAAAAAAAACGGCATTATTCTTGAAAAAAACAACCCTTTAGAGCTTGGAAAAAATATAAAAATGCTTCTTTTAGATAAAAATCTTTACTCTAATCTTCAAAAAGGTGCTTATGAAGAAAGTAAAAAATATAATTGGGACAATACGGCTAGAGCCGCCTTGGAGATTTTAAAGTAGGTGGAACTCTAGATAAGAGATTTTCGATATCTTGTTTCATGTTGAAATAGTTAAATCTTTTTTTATAGTCCTTTTTAGCATTTTTTCCAAGATTACGTGCAAATGATCTATTGTTTAGCAATCGTTTTATCGCATACGCCATTTGTTTTGGATTAGCCATTGGCACAAGAAGACCACTATGTTCATTCTTAATATCTTCTCTTATCCCATCACATTCGGTTGAGACAATAGGCACCCCCAGCGACATGACCTCATTTATGATAAGTGCCCCAGCGCCTTCCTCAATAGTAGGGAAACAGAAAATTTCTGCTTTCTTTAAAAGCAGTTTTGAATTATTCACAAACCCCAAAAATTTAATATGTTTATGTATGCCCAGCTTGTTTGCCAGTTTTTTATTTGAGTTAAGCATCTGTCCAGTTCCTGCAATGACTAGGGGAATTGTAACACCCTGCTCTACTAGAATTTTCATTGTATGCAGTAAGAAGTTTATTCCTTTTCGCGGATCGTGTCGAGAAAGATAGAGTATATATTTTTTAGGGATATCTTTATTGTTAACGATTTTTCCTTCTTTTGCTTGACGGGAGTATACCTGAGTAAGAAATGTTGTTCTGAAAAATTTAGATTGACCAATAGAGAATTGTTTTTTTAAAATTTCCTCTGTTGACCTGTAATTAGTTACGATTATATCTGCCCTTTTAATAATCCTTTCCTCAAAGAGGGTTAGGAACTGAACGATAGTATAATAAATTAATAAAAATTTTATTTTTTTTAAAATACCATAATCGGAGATTCTTAACGCTTTTATGCTTCCACCCCATTCATGTTTTATAGTAGTAAAATAATTGTTGATTAAAATAACTTTTTCGTTGAATTCTCTTTTTAAGTATACGCCTGATAGTCCCCAAGGGCCTATTCCCCAAATTATAAATTTAGCAAAATGTTTTTCTTGAGCTTCTCTTTTGATGCCATTGGCAAAAATGAATGAGGAGAAAGGAAGGCTCGGAAGCGCTGTAGTATAATAATCAAAAAATAAAATCTTGAAAATCAAGAGGGTGCAGAAATCAAGTTCCACTTTTTCATTTTTTTCTCCAATGGCAACAATAAAAACTTTATGCCCAAGGTTATTTAATATTCTTGCCAAATTTATTGCAAAAGTTGAATATCCACCTCCGTATGATTTTATAGGAGATTTTCCGCAAACTATAAATACGGGGAGTTTTACATCTTCTTTCATTAATTGCAATGAATATTTAGCATATTATCATAGTCCAGATCTAATTGACAATATTTTTTCTTTTGGATAGAATGAATTTTGTTTATGCTTATCCCCACAAGCGAACCAGTTCTTAAAGGCAATGAAAAGAAATATGTTCTAGAATGTTTTAAATCCAATTGGATTTCAGCAAACGGCCCATTCACCAAAAAGCTAGAGAAAAAATTTGCAAAGTTTATTGGCACAAAATATGCAGTATGTTGTAGCAATGGAACCTCAGCGATCCATTTGGCCCTTATTGCGTTAGGGATAGGTAAGGGGGATGAAGTTATAATTCCAGACTTTACAATTATTTGTTCGGCAAGCATGACAATTCTAGCGGGAGCAAAGCCCGTTTTAGTAGACGTTGACAAATATTGGTGTATCGATCCCGATAAAATAGAAGAAAAAATTACCCCGCGTACGAAAGCAATTATGGTTGTTCATATGTACGGTAATCCTGCAAATATGAAAAAAATTATGAAAATTGCAAGAAAACACAAGCTTTTTGTTATAGAAGATGCATGTGCGGCACACGGCGCAGAAGTTGATGGTCAGAAGATAGGTTCTATTGGGGATATTGGGTGTTTTAGTTTTTATGCAAGTAAGAATATCACGTCTGGAGAAGGGGGAATGGTAGTAACAAATAAGAAAGAAATTGCCGATAAAGTTAATCTTTTAAAAAGCCATGGTTTTGAGAGGCCTCGATTTATTCATAGGATTATTGGGTTTAATTATAGAATGACAGATATACAATCCGCAATCGCATTAGCGCAATTAGAGAATATTCGTCATAAAATTTCAAAAAGAAGAGAGATAGCTTCTTATTATATAAGGCTATTGAAAAATAGGTCAGAGGTTGAAATACATCAAGAACCGCCTTGGGGAAAAAGTGTTTTTTGGATGTTTGGCGTTATTATTAAAGATTCCTTTGGAAGGACTCGAGACGAAATAATTGAGCTTTTGTGGAAAAAAGGAATAGGGACAGAAAGATTTTTTCTTCCAATGAGCGAACAGCCAATCTTTAGGAATGAGAGAGATCCAAGATACCCAGACATAAAAGGATCCTTTCCCGTATCAGACGCACTAGGAAAACAGGGCCTATATATACCTTCGGGATTAAATTTAACAAAAAAAGAGCAAAAATACATTGCTGATACATTAATGTCTCTTATAAAGAAATAAATGAGGCTTCAAAAAATAAATCCAGTATTCGTAAGAGAAGACCATCGAGGACTTTTTGTAGAAGCATCTAACGGAAGATCCTGGAAAACAATTACTTTTGGAAAAATGAAGAAGGGAGCTGTTATGGGTAACCATTATCATAAAAAAACAAATGCGCTATTTTTTATTATTAAAGGCAAAGTAAAAATAGACAATATAGATGTAAAGAGTAGACAGACTCAAGCTTTATCTTTGCGAGATAATGAAGGAATAATATTTCCTCCATTTGTTTCACATGCCATACATTTTCAAGAAAGTTCTTTTTTTATGTTATGTAAATCTAAGAAATATAATCCAAAAGACACAGACACTTTTGATTATGTTGTTTCAGGTAAAAAATAATCTCTATCCTATAATATGGAGCCAATTAAATATCATCATGGTCAAACACAAACAAAAGATTGGGAAAAAGCATGTGTCAAAACAAGAAGAAGCCTTGCAAAACGGAATGGAAGAATTGTAGTGTTTGATATTCGAAAAAGTGATAAAGTTTTGGATCTGGGGTGCGGTGACGGACTTAATATAAAAATATTTAGGTCATTGGGAATAAGGAATGTTGTGGGAATTGATGTATCTTCTGACTTAATCTCCCAAGCAAGACATAGTAATCCAAAAGCGAAATTGTATGTTGGGTCAGCTGAAAAATTACCCTTTAAGAATGAAGAATTTGATGTTGTTTTTGTTGATTCGGTTTTTCATCATATAATTTTTTATGACAGAGTAATAAAAGAAATAAAAAGAGTATTGAAGAAAAATGGTTTACTATGTTTTATTGAGCCACATAGGTCAATATTCAGGTCATTTATTGATTTTATTTGCATCCTGCCAATAAGCAAGTTTGTGCCCATTCTAAAAGATCGAAGAGAAGCATTTCTTGGTGAAATACACCTAATGACCCATTGGCTTGCGACAGAAGAAGAATTTATAGACTCTCTTAAGAATAATGAATTTTCAGAGATATTTCAAAAGAAAAAGCTGTTGAGTATACTGGGAGAATTTCAAAGGAATTAATATGAACATTGCAATTATTGGGGCTGGGTTTACAGGATTATCCGCCGCATATAGTTTGTTAAGTAGCGGACATAAAGTTGTAGTCTTTGAAAAAAACACTAAGCCTGGAGGCTTGGCAATGGGATTTAAAGTTAAAGGCTGGGATTGGACGCTTGAACAGCATTATCATCATTGGTTCACGAATGACTCACATATTATTAATCTTACAAAAGCATTGGGCTATGAGGTGTTGACTTACCGACCAAAAACTTCTGTGTATGTTGATTCAAAAAGTTATCAACTAGATTCTCTTTTGCAAGTACTAAAATTTCCAAGGCTTTCCTTTTTGGAGCGAGTTAGAATGAGTATTGGTCTGGGCCTTATTAGATATGACCCATTTTGGAGACCTCTTGAAGAATATAGTATCGAGGAAATTTTGCCAAAATTAATCGGACAGAAATCATATAGCCTCCTTTGGAGGCCGCTTCTTGAAGCAAAATTTGGAAAATATGCAAAAGATATTTCTCTTGCTTGGTTTTGGGCAAGAGTCTCTAAAAGAACAAGCAGTCTTAGCTATCCATATGGAGGATTTTTGGCATTTGCGGAGTTTTTTTCAAAAAAAATAATAGAGTTAGGAGGAAAATTGTATTTTGGATGTGAAGTGTCAAATCTTTCTTCAAAAAAGGAAACAATATTGACCGTGGTTAATAAAAAGGGAAAGAATTATAAAGAAAAATTTGACGCGGTTATTGTCACTCTTCCTTCGATTTTTTTCATAAAAATGGCACCACAACTTCCTGATTCCTATAAAAACTCTCTTCTTATGCTCAAGGGTATAGGGGCAATTAATTTAATTCTTCGATTGAAGAAACAATTTCTTAGAGATAATATATATTGGTTGAGTATTTGCCAGAAGGCCCCAGTATTAGCTATTATTGAGCATACAAATTATATGGACAAAAAGTATTATAATAACGAACATCTTGTATATCTTGGGAATTATCTCTCTAGAGAGCATAAATACTTTAATTACACTGCCTCTCAACTCCTAAAAGAATATGATCCATTTTTGCAAAAATTAAACTCGTCTTATAAGAAAATAGTTATCGATTTGCATCTTTTTAAGGCCACTTTCGCTCAGCCTGTTTATTATCGTAATTACTCTAAATATGTTCCCGCGATTACTACTCCATTGAAACATGTATATCTTGGGAATATTCAGCAAGTTTATCCTTGGGATAGAGGGACGACATATGCAGTAGAGCTTGGTGAAAAAGTCGCAAATGAATTGAAAAAAATAGAAATGGTATGATTTATTTAAATCATGAATTGGAAAAAGGAAATTTTAATTTCGTTTTTAGTTCCGATTATCTATCTAATTTCTGCTTTTATTACAATTGGAAATTATGGAATAAGTTTCGATGAGCCTGCTCATTTTCGAAGAGGACAAGCATATCTTCATTATTTTTTAACAGGAAAAAAAGACTATTCTAATTTACCTCAAGATTACAGGATGAGCTTTTATCAAGATACTAACGAAGATGGAAGATTCTATGTAGATGCAAAAGAGCTGCAGAGTCATCCGCCAGTCAATGATACTCTTGCTGCGCTTGGAAATTATGTATTGTTTCAAAAACTAGGAATAGTTGACGACGTAGGCTCACATCATGTATTCGGCATAATATGTGTGTCAGTGCTTATTCTAAGCGTATATTTATTTACAAGACTAAATTATGGAATTTTTGCAGGATTTATTGCGGCTTTGTCAATATTTCTTTATCCGCTCTTTTTAGGAGAATCGCATTTCAACTTAAAAGACCCTCCACAAGCGACCTTCTTTGCATTAACAATTATATTTTTTTGGTTTGGGATTGTAAAAAAGAGTGCAAAGTCAATTTTAGCTTCGGCACTTTTTTGCGCTCTCGCTCTTGGTACAAAATTTAATGTGGTTTTTCTGCCTCTAATTCTTGGACCATGGCTTTTATCTATGGGAAAAAAGATTCTAAAATTTCCAGCTCGAATTTATTGGGCATTAGGTTTTTTCCCTTTAATTGTTTTGTCTGTCTTTTTTCTAACGAATCCGAATCTGTGGGATGATACCTGGAATAGAATTGTCACTATGGTTAGATTTTACTTAAGCGTTGGTACAAATGCAGGCGGTTCTCCTAACAATCAACCAGAGTTCTTGAAATTTGGATTTAATACATATCCTATCCTTGCAATTCTTTACAGCGTTCCGCTTGTTACTTTATTCTTTACCGTGCTTGGTATATTTTTTGTATTAAAAAATATAAAAAGAGATAAAACAGAGCTACTGGTTTTTCTATGGTTTTTAGTGCCAATTATTCGTGTTACGCTTCCAGGTTTTACTATCTATGGAGGAATTAGACATATTTTTGAATTTGTACCTGCGATGGGTATTCTCGCCGGGATTGGAGGAAGTTTTTTTGCAAGATTGGTCTTTGATTTTGTAAATACAAATTTCAAAAAGATTGATAGAAAAATAGTTTCTTCTTCGATTAAATTAGTTATTATTTTACTATTTGTACCGATAACCATAAAGCTTATTTCCATTCACCCAAATGAGAACGTATACTTTAATCCTCTCATAGGAGGATTAAGGGGTGCAGTTGAGAAAGACTTTCCATCTAGCGGCGCGAGCTTAGGGAATACTTATCAGCAGGGAGTTGTGTGGGTAAATAAATATGCGGAAAAGAATGCTTGTCTTGCAACACCGATCGGAATAATGGGAAATATTGCAAAGCCAAAGTTAAGGAATGATCTACGATATCACAACACATGTCAATCTGGTGTTGAGAGGAAAGGAGAGTATGCGATGGATATGGTATACAAAGATTATTTCAATGATATATATGCGTACAAATATTATCCTACATATTTATTCCCGGTATATGAGGTAAAAGTTGATGGAGTCGTAATATTTCAAATATTTAAAAATGACAAAAATTATTCGAAAGAATCCCTAATAAGAGAAGAGGAAATAGAGATAGAAAAAATTATTGAAGAGAATGGAATAATAACTATTACTCTTCCAAAAAAGATAATACTTGCTGCAGTAGTTTTTGACTATACTCTAGAGAAAACATGTAACCCCATCTCTAGCGGTATTGTATTAACGTCTGTAGATGGAAAGACGTGGAGTAGGGAACACGACGATATAACTGTAGCCCACGGAAGAAGAAATTTTGTGCCTTCCGATCAGAAAATAGAGCGCAGATTCACAGCAGTCTTGGCAAGATATATCTCTTTTCAAACAGATCTAAAAAAAGATTGTTTAGCTTCTTTTAAAAATACAAGAGTACTTTACCACCCAGATACTTATCCTTATTGAGTTTTTGAAGACATATCATTATAATTACGTGATACACAATGTTAAAAGGTGGATTGTCGGTATTCTTGCCTACGTACAATGAAGAAGAAAATATCCAAAAGGCCGTAGAATCAATTTATAACTACATTGAAAAAAATATCCTCGATTTTGAACTTATTGTTGTTAATGACGGATCAAAAGATAAAACCAAAGATATAGTTGAAAAACTCAAAAAAAAATATAAAAATTTGAGACTTATCAACCACACCAAAAATATGGGATATGGAAGAGCCTTAAGGTCCGGATTTGAGAATTCGAGAAAGAAGCATATATTTTATACTGATGCAGACAATCAATTTGATATAAGTGAAATAAAAAAACTTATTCCTCTTCTTAAGGAGTATGACATTGTAAGTGGATACAGAATTAAACGAAGAGATCCTCTTATGAGAATAATTATTGCCGACACTTACAATTTGTTGATAAGAATACTTTTTAATCTTAAGATTCGAGATGTTGATGCATCGTTTAAAATTTATAAAAGAAGAATTTTCGATAATATTTCTTTGAAATCTAATACTGGGCTAATTGATGCAGAAGTATTGATAAAATCCCTGAAAAATGGTTACTCGATTGGGCAAATAGGAGTTTCGCATTTCCCAAGGAGATTTGGACGAACTACGTACGAAGTCGGAACAAGGAATAAAATATTTGCGTTTGTTCGTCCTGAAGTTATTATTGATATTTTGAAAGAAATAAAAATACTTTGGAAGGAACTTAGATGAAAAAAACAGTTCTTGTTACAGGAGGAGCAGGTTTTATTGGCTCATGGGTAACTGAAGAACTTTGCAATTTAGGGCGCAGTGTGCGTGTAATTGACAATCTGTCATTTGGATTTAGAAAATTTGTTGATAAAAGAGCAGAATTCATTAATGGGTCAATTGGAGACAGAAAACTTATTGAGGATGTTTTGGATGGAGTTGATACAGTTATGCATCTGGCCGCATCAAGTATCATAAAATTTTCTTTTAATAAGCCAGAGGAATACTTTGAGAATAACATCACAAATGCTTTAGTTCTATTGGAAGCGATGAGAAAAAAAGGAGTTAATAAAATCGTCAATTCTTCTTCAGCAGCTATCTATGGAGAACCAGTAAGTATTCCAATTGAAGAGGCTGATCCTAAAGAACCAATCACTCCTTATGGCGCTTCAAAGTTATCCTTCGAAAATATTCTTTCTTCCTACTATCATTCTTTTGGAATAGAAAGCGTGTCCCTTCGATACTTTAACGCATATGGGCCTCGTGACGAACAGCAGCCAACAACAAGAGCGGTTCCAATTTGGATAAGGCAAATACTTAAAGGAAAACCAGTTTCGCTTTATTGGAAGGGAAAACAAGTTAGGGACTACGTTTTTGTAAAAGACATTGCACGGGCACACACAGCTGTTTTGCCTCTTAGGGGGTTTAGGGTTTACAATATAGGTTCTGGAGACGGAGTTCTAATGACAGATATACTACAATCTCTTTCAAAAATATCTGAAAAAAAAATTGTTATACAAGATATGGGGGAGAGAAAAGGAGATCCCAAGAAACTTGTTGCGGATATTTCCAGAATAAGGCGGGATGTTGGGTGGATTGCGAAAACAGACTTAGTTTCAGGACTAAGAGAAACTTATGAATATTATGAGTCAGTTTATAAGTCAAATCTACGTTAGAATTAATGGAAGAGGTAAGATAGTTGCATTTATTGATAGAGATGGAACGATAGTTAAGGAGGTAAATTATCTTAGCAAAAAGGAACAAATTCAGATCCTCCCAAAGGTTGTTGAGGGGATCCAGCTACTAAATAAACATGGTGCTATTATTATAGTAATAACAAATCAACCAGTTGTTGCCAGAGGGTTTGCAGAAGTTGGAGATGTTAAGGATATTAATAACTTATTAGTAGAATTATTGCGAGAGAAGGGGGCAATCGTTAATGCCGTATACTTTTGTCCTCATCATCCATATGCCGATATTTTAAAATACAAGATGAGTTGTCTTTGTAGAAAACCAGAAATTGCAATGTTTGAAAGGAGCGCAGACGATTTTCACATTGATTTGAAAAATGCTTATATCATTGGTGACACAACTCGCGATTTTCTTGCAGGGGAAAAATTGAAAATTCCAAGTATTTGCGTACAGACTGGATATAGAGGTAAAGACAATACATATCCAGTTGCCCCAGTGCACAAAGCTAAAACTTTCTTAGACGCAGTAAATATTATAATAAGTAAATTATGAAAGCTGTTATTTTATGTGCGGGAAGAGGAGAAAGATTAAGACCTCTTACGAATAATATTCCTAAAGTGATGATCCCAATTGGCGGAAAACCATTGCTCGAGCGGCATATTGAGCATTTCTCTAAATTTGGTATAAAAAATTTTTTTATCAATTTACATTATTTACCCAATATCATAAAAAATCATTTCAGAGATGGAGGTAGATTGGGAGTAAAAATAACCTATTCTTACGAAAATTCATTATTGGGAACAGGAGGAGTTCTGACTAAATTTAAAGAAAAATTAAATGAGCGATTTATACTGCTCTATGGTGACGTTTTTTCTTTATTAAATATTTACAAACTGGAGAGATTTCATATTGGAAAAAAATCTAAACTTACCATTGTTGTTAGAGAGACAGATCATCCTCGAGATAGCGACCTTGTTGAGAGTGACGTAAATAAAAAAGTTAAAAACTTGTTTTTTAAACCACATGCTATGATTCCCAGGAAGTTTTTTGGAATCTCGGCAATCTACTTAGTAGAGCCAGATATTTTAGGAATTCTTCCCAAAAAAACTCCTTTTGACTTTGCTCAGGATTTTTTGCCGCAGATTCTAAAGGAAGGTTTTCCTATTTTTTGCTATAATACAGAAGAATTTATCAAGGACATTGGGACAAAAGAGCGTTACGAAGCTGTATTGAAGAAAATAAAACATGATAATTTCAAGAACTCCTCTTCGAATTAGTTTTGTTGGCGGTGGAAGTGATATTCAAACATACTATAACTATAAATCTGGAGCTGTAGTATCAACAGCAATTGACAAATATATTTATATAACTGTGAATAAAAAATTTGATGATAAAATACGTGCAAGCTACTCAAAAACAGAGATTGTTGACAAGATCTCAGAACTTAACCATGAGTTGATTAGGGAATGTCTTAAGATCGTGGGAATTAAAGGGGGAATAGAAATAACTTCAATTTCTGATATTCCTTCAGAGGGGACAGGATTAGGGTCATCAAGTAGTTATGTTGTGGGGCTCCTAAACGCATTATACGCTTATATCGGTAAATATGTAAATGCAGAAAGACTTGCAAGAGAGGCATGTGGGATAGAAATTGACATTCTAAAGAAACCAATTGGCAAGCAGGATCAATATATCGCAGCATATGGAGGGCTACAGTATATTCAGTTTAACTCCTATGGAGTATATGTAGATCCTATTATTTGTAAAAATGAGACAAAACTGGAATTAGAAAAAAGACTATTGATGTTTTATACTGGGCTTACTCGTTCGGCTAATAATATTCTTGCAGTTCAAACTAAGAACCTTGAATCCTCAGAGGGGAAAAGGAAGTTAATGGAAAAAATGGTAGATTTAGCAAAAAAGACAAGAAAGACGCTTTCTAGAAACTCAATCGATAGCTTTGGAGAGTTATTGCATCAAAACTGGATTCTCAAAAAAGAAATGGCGCAAGGGGTATCTTCTCACGAAATTGATAATTGGTATAAAAAAGCAATCAATGCGGGAGCAACGGGAGGTAAAATACTTGGCGCTGGTGGAGGAGGATTTTTGCTTTTTTATGCGCCAACAGAGAAGCATAAAAACATCATAAAAGCCTTATCGAATTTGAAACCATATACATGTAGATTTGAACCTCAAGGAAGTAAAATAATATTCGTAAACTAAATGAAGAAAATAATTGAAACTAAATCGACAAAAAATAAAAGTAATTTAGATTCACACAATTTTATTGATACCTACTTTATGGAAGTAAGACATTGTCTAGATGCTTTAGATAAAGAAACTTTAGAAATAGCATCAGACATGATTATGGAGGCGTATAGAAATGGAAGAAAGATATTTATCTTCGGTAACGGTGGAAGCGCTAGCCTCTCTTCGCATTTGGCTTGTGATCTTGGTAAGGGAACACTGCGCCGTGTTTATGATAATTCCGAGCGGAGGTTAAGGACAATTTCTCTAACAGACAATGTTGCAATAATGACAGCTTTTGCAAATGATCTTTCATACGAGCATATATTTATTCAGCAACTTAGAAACTTAGTCGAAACTGGAGATCTGATTATTGCAATATCAGGAAGCGGTAATAGTAAAAATATTATTAAGGCGGTACACTACGCCAAGGAATGTGGTGCACGCTCTATTGGATTTTTAGGTTTTAAAACTGGCGGAAAATTAAAAGAAATGGTAGATTGCGCAATAATTGTAGATAGTAACCATTATGGTCCAATTGAGGATATTCATCAAATCCTTGGACATTTATTTTCGGCATGGATAGCAAGAGCAAAGACAGAATATGATGGAGTTAAGAACGGTAAACTGGAAAATAAAGCAATTCCTTTCTACATAGAATAATGCTCATTTTCTTAATATCCCTTATTGCCTTACTTAAGATTTCTGTCTGGACGTTACCCTTTGTAAGGGATGGTTTTGGGTATGCGTACGTTGGAGGGAGAATTGCTCAGGGCGCGATTCTTTTTAAAGATGTGTGGGATCACAAGCCTCCGGGAGTATATTTTCTCGATGCATTGACTTATCTAATTTTTCCGGATTATATTTTTGGTGTTCGAATACTTAGTCTTGTTGCATCAGTTACTTCTGCGATATTCTTTTATTGTCTAATTAAGTCGCTTTTCAATTCTAGGACTGCTTTCCTAACAACAGTTTTATTTTCTATATTTACCAACGTTTACATGGTCACTCAAGGAGATAATTTAGTCGAAAGCTACATGATTCCTTTTGTAAGCCTTTCTTATATTTTATTTATAAAAGCATATCAAAGTAAAAAAATATTATTTTTTATGCTTACAGGAGTAGTCGTTGGTATTCTCTTTATTTTTAAACAGGTTGGTATTTTGGCATTTTTCGCGTTTGCTTTATTTATTTTCTGGAAAGACAAGAAACGGTTTAGAAATACGTTTTATTTAGGCATTGGAGTTATTGTACCTCTGGTGCCTTTTGTTTTATATTTTTATCTTAACAACGCGTTTGCGGAAGCTTTAGATGCAATATTTCTATATAACTTTATATATTCGAGACAGGGTTACAGCGTGTCATCTATAAGTCAATCAATTTATTATCTTATTCAGGTACTTTTTGCAACGCTTTTGATGTGGGTTTTAGGCATCATCGGCTTAATTGGAAGGAAACTTAGAGAAAAAGATTTCATGTTTTTAATTCTTTTTTTATTTGCTTTTTTAGGAACAATGCTTGGGGGAAAGTTTGCGTTTTCCAGAAACTATTTTCTACTTTTATTTCCGGCGCTTGGATATTTTGCTGCTGTTGCAATTGATCAAATCCTGAGTAAAATACCTAAAGATGATTTTTTGAAAAAAACAGCTTTTACAGTTTTTACATTCTTGCTGTTTCCGTCAATTATTCTTCATGTGCAGTCGATTTTATCAGGATTGCACTTTGCTGGTTTGTTTGACCCTGGAGAAAGACAGACTCTTTATGCTTTGGGACTTCCTAATTATAGTTTTATCTCAGATGAAAAGATTTACTATTCTATAGCAAACTATCTGCGAAAACATGTTCAAAAAGGAGACTCTATTTTGGATTTTGGCGCAGAACCAGAATTTTATTTACTTACTAAGACTTACTCCCCGACAAGATTTTTTTATAATTTTCCACTAAATGGAGTATTTATCTCTGATGAAAGGCAAGAAAAGCGAAGAGAAATAATGATGAGTGATATTTTAATAAAAAAACCATTATATATAGTTACCAACAGAGAAGAAGAACGTTATAAGCCATCATTTAAAAATCTTAAGTTTCCAGAATTTAAGGAATTTGTTGAGAAGTATTATTTTCTAGAAAAAGAAATTGGTAACTATATGATTTTTAGATTAAAAAATTCGTGAGATACAAAAAAATACTTTTAATTATCTTTCCGCTGACTTTTTTTGCAGTTGGATTTTTAACACTGAATAATTATGGAATTAATTGGGACGAGCCAGTTCATTACATTCGCGGACAAGCGTTCCTTAGGTTTTTTATGACAGGAAAAAAAGATTATTCCGGACTTCCTGGCATTGAATATAGCGATAATTTAAATTCCAGAAGAAGTATTTATCAGTTTGATAGTAAAGGTACAAATTATCTTTCATTTAACGAATTTGTTACGAACCCAGGTTCTCATCCTCCATTAAACGGAATAATTGCATCTTTTTTTAATTATATTTTTTACCAGCAGCTTGGAATTTTGGGAGACATTGATAGTTATCACCTTTTTGTTTTAGCGGTAAGTTCCTTATTAGTTTTTTTGGTTTTCTTTTTTACAAGGGAAGAATATGGTTTATTCGCAGGAATAATTTCTTTTCTGTCTTTATCTTTGTACCCACTTTTTTTTGGAGAGTCCCATTTCAATATAAAAGATCCTGTTGAAGCATCATTTTACGGATGGACAATATACAGTTTTTATAAAGGAATAGTTGGGAAAAGTTCTAGGTGGATAATTACATCTTCAATATTTGCTGGGTTGGCACTTGGTACTAAATTCAATATATTTTTTGCTTTTGTAACGATTTTATTTTGGATGATTATATTAAAATGGAAAGAGTTAAGATCATTTAAATGGCCATTTTCAAAAAGACTTACTACTAGTTTAGCGGCTTATCCTTTTATTGTTTTTATAATATTTTTTATCTCATACCCTAATCTTTGGCAAGATCCTATAAGAGAATTATCTTATGTATTTTCTTATTACAAAGAGATAGGATATGGAATTGTCTATCAACCATCTTCATACATTACATTTTTTGGACTTAATACATACCCTATTCAGGCAGTTTTTTATACTACTCCACTTATAACATTGCTTCTTAGTTCGATTGGGGTATTATGGGCGCTTACGAAGGGTTTCCATGAAAAGAATAAAACTGCATTGATTATTTTTTTATGGTTTATTATTCCTATCGTAAGGGTTTCATTTCCCAATATGGGAATATATGGGGGAGTACGACAGATTATGGAATATATTCCGGCAATGGCGATGCTTTCGGGAATTGGAGGATATTACATTGTAAGGCAATTTAGCAATTTAACAATAAAACAATTTATAAAAATTGTTATTCTGATTTTGTTTATTCCAATAACATTAAAAATAATTTCAGTTCATCCAAATGAAAACGTATATCTCAATCCTCTTATAGGAGGATTAAAAGGCGCTAGGGAAAAGGGTTTTCCGGATTGGGGAGTAACACTTGGAAGTCCTTACAAACAAGGAGTTGATTGGATGAACGCGCATGCCGAGAAGAATGCAAGACTTACGTTGGTAAAGGGTTTGTTGCAGAATATCCCTCCCAATGCGTTGCGTCGTGATATATTGTTTGGGGATATATATTATTCGGGAGCTTCCAAAAAAGGAGAGTATCTTATGGAGGTAAACGATTATCGTTTTGAGTCTGATGTCCTTTCGGAAAAACGTGAATATATCAAAACACTTCATCCCGCGTACGAGATTAAAGTAGACGACGTCCCGATTTTAATTATTTGGAAGAACGAATAATTTCGCTTTTTGATATTTTTCAATTGTTTCCCAATTTCGTTTTGAGAAATCAATTACTTGCAAAAATGTTTTTTGATCATCTTTCGATACTCGCTTCGCAAATGAATCAAGGACTTCTTGATGCTTTAGTGATGCAGTCTTGAGTTTCTTGAAAAAATCGGCATCAGGCTTTTTCCTCTGACTATATAAAATTTGGGCTAAAAGAGTATAGTTATGTTCCGCCTTAAGCGCAGTTTGTTTAGCAAGGTCAATTTTATTTTTATCTATAAGCATTGCCGAAGCAAGTATTCCCTTATCAGCTTGTAGGAGATAGAAGTCAATTTTTTTCATAGGGTCACTAATAAGAGCAAGACTTATACGATCTCTAAGCACTTTTAATTTATATAAAGGATGATCTGGAAGAACTCCTGGATAAGCAAGGTCATAATTTATAATTGCTGCTGGAGTTGATTGTTGTTCCTCTGTTTGTGGAGTAGAGTTAAGATTGTCTTCTGAGTATTCCTTTGCGTATGTTATATTCCCGTTAACGTTTAGGAAAAATACTAAAATAAGAGTCGCAAATAGAAAATTTTTTGTAAAGTTAACTTGCACATCGAAAGTATAATAGAGCGTCCTATTTCTTGTCAATATAGCAAAAAAAGTAGCACTTTGTTAAAATGATAGGAACTAAGAATAAGATATGATAAGAAATCCCCTCGTTTCAGTTCTCATTCATACTCGTAGTTCGCAAAGGACTATTAAAAACTTACTTGAAAGTATTAAAAACCAATCTTATAAAAAAATAGAAATTATAATGGTTGATAATAACTCAAAAGACAATACTCTTAAAATTGCTAAGTTTTACACAACAAAAATATTCAACTTTGGTCCTGAAAGAAGTGCTCAGCGGAATTATGCTGCAAAAAAAGCAAAAGGAGAATACTTACTTGTTCCAGATTCAGATATGATTTTGGGAAAAAATGTAGTAAAAGAATGCGTTGATCTTATTTTAGAAAAACCCAGAATTAAGGCAATTATCGTTCCAGAGAAATCTATCGGTTCGTCTTTTTGGGCAAAATGCAAACAACTGGAGAGAAGCTATTATCCAGGGATTGACTGGATTGAAGGAGCTCGTTTTTTTCAAAAAAAAGCATTTGATGAAATAGGGGGATATGATGAGCGAAATACAGGAACGGAAGACTTTGATCTCCCCCAAAGATTTAGAAGAAAATATAAAGACGAAAGCATTGGGAGAATAAAAGAATTAATTTATCACGATGAGGGAGATCTTTCTCTTTTTTATCTTTTGAAAAAGAAATTTTATTATGCTCATAGTATTAGTGTTTATAAGAAATCAAATTTAGCCGATTATTATAAGCAAGTAGATGTTTTTAAAAGACTTATTCTCTTTTTTTCAAAACCGGACAAATTATTTGCGGATCCAATTGTTGGCACTGGGATGATTTTCATGAAGACTCTTGAGTTCGCCGTTGGAGGAATTGGGTTTGCAGTTAGTAGAAATAATAAGACATGACATTTGAGGAAAGATGTAAAAACTTTTATAAAGACAGCGTTTGGGTTAGTTTATTTACAGCAATTCGATTTTGGACAGGATCATTTGTTGAGCTTGAAAAACTAATTCCAAAACAAGGAGTCATCCTTGATCTTGGATGCGGATACGGAATACTTACTAATTATCTTGCCCTTTATTCAAAGCGGAGGCAAATGATTGGAATAGATATAGATACAAATAAAATTAATCATGCAGGTAAAGGGATTGAGAATGTAAGATTTTCTGTTGGAGATGCCACAAAAATGAAATTAAAAAAACTTGATGCGATATTAATCCATGATGTCTTGCATCATCTAAACTCATACGAGGATCAAGAAAAACTTATTAAAGAATGTGCATCAATGCTTAAAAAAAAAGGCAAACTTTTTATAGTTGAAGTTGACAATAAACCATTATGGAAATTGATATTTGGAAGATTAACTGATTTTTTGATGTATAAAGGAAATAGAGTTTTTTATAGATATAAAAAAGAGATGCTTAATCTTTTAGAAAGATATTTCTCCAAAGAACTCATACACACAGAAACCTTCACTAACAATCCTTTTCCGCAAGTACTATATGTATGTCAAAAAAAATAAAACAAAAATTACCGAGTTTGACCCTTTCGATTCCTGCGTATAATGAGGAAGATAATTTAGGACTCGTAATTAAAAATACAGTAACAAACGCGCCAAAATTTCTGTCAGATTTTGAAATAATAATTATTAATGATGGAAGTAAAGATAAGACAGGTGAAATTGCCGATTTATTCGCCAAGAAATATAGATTTATTCGTGTAATTCATCAGGAAAATAAAGGTTATGGCGAGGCGATGCTTCGCGGAATTAAAGAGGCAAGAAAAGAATTCGTGGCATACATGCCTGCTGATGGGCAATTTCTGATAGAAGATATGAAATATTGCTTGCCCCTTATGAGAGATGCAGATTTAATTTTGGGAGCAAGAGGGTCGAGGGCTGACTATACAGTCTATCGACTTTTTTTATCATATACGTATCTAATAATTCTAAAAATTCTTTTTGGAATAAGTTTTCAGGATGTTAATTGGCTTAATATCTGGCGAACAAAAGAAGTTCAAAAACTCAAAATATCTTCTCTTGGAATATTTTTGCTCGCGGAGATTGTAATTCGATTTCAAAAAAAGAGACTAATAGTAGTCGAGGCGCCATCAAATTATAGACCAAGAATTGGAGGGAAAGCGAAAAACGCGAAACCATCAATTGCCCTAAGAACTTTATTTGATGCTTTGAGGCTTTGGCTTCGGTTAAAATTTCAATGAGGAAACTTGGACGTTTCGACATTTTTGTTTTTATTCCTCTTATAATTTTTACTTTTTTGTTTGTTCCCCTTATTGATACACCCGTCTGTTGGGATGCTGCAGCGGAATGGGGATTGGTAAATGTATTCTATAATCAAGGGATTCATGATTATTCCATAATTAACATAACCCATCCTCCATTTAAGCCATTTTTGGCAAGCATATCTTTTAGTTTGTTTGGATCTAGTACGATAAGTTATAATTTGGTAGGGTTTTTGGTTGGACATATAGGAATTTTAGGAATTTATTTTTTGTCAAAATCATTATTCAATAAAAATGTTGCAGTAGTTTCCTCACTTCTTCTTTCAACATCTCCTTTATTTCTTGCAAACGGCGTCAACAATCTGAACGATTATATGTTAACGTCTTTGATAATTCTGGCCCTGTATTTCTATTCTCAAAGAAAACTCTCGTTGTACACTGTTATAATTTCCGCAGCGGTTCTTACAAAAGAGACTGCGGCGCTTGTACCCTTAAGCGTTCTTTTTATTGAATTTGTCTTTAACCTTTTTACAAAACAAATTTTCAAAAAAAATACTATTGCTAAATTTCTTATGTTAACGATTCCTCTTATCTCTTTATTTGTATGGCATCAATATGCGCGCATAAATGGAAGAGTTAATACTTGGGGATGGAATTCAGATAGAGGAGCTTTTTCAATGGTTATAAATAATCTACTTACGCTTAATATCTTTACGTCATACACAAAAGAGCATATTGCAAGATTACTATTTTTGAATTTCAATTGGGTTTATTGGATTATTGTTGGAATAGGAGCAGTTTTCGGGCTGAAGAAAATTCGTTTGATGAAAATCGAAAAATATATATTGAATGCTCAACAAAAGGAAAAAACAATATTTATAATTTTTCTTTTTGTTATAACTTATGTATTAACGGTTATGACATTTCAGGTTCCTCCGACTGCCCGTTACCATCTTCCATTAATTCCATTTCTTTTGGTAGGCGTTGCTGTTGTTATTAATAAATATATTACAAAAATGCCCATATCTGGAATTTTACTTTTTGGTGCTATTAATTTTGTCGGATTATTTTTTTCTATAGATCCGATTAGCAGTTATATTTGGGGCGTACAAGTAATGGAGGGGCAAAGAACTTATACAAAAAGCACTGGAGATGATGCTCTTGTTTACAACTTGCAGTATTTATTAATTTTGCGACAAAGAAGAAACGAAATAATCTCTCAATACAAAGAAGGAATATATAAGAAACTAGATTGGAATGGTGATCCATATACTTACACAAAGCACTGTAATTTTAGAAGTTGAGGTTTAAATGAGTTAATCTACAGTCAGTAAAATTTCATTTGTGTTTGTTCTATATCGTTCGTTCGTCTCAATATCTGCTTTAATAATGAATTTTTTTCTATATGGAGAATAAACCCATATTGACTTTTCAATTGTTTTTTTTGACATAATGTCGCCAAGATTAAAAACTGCATCATTTCCTTGCTGTGGAAGGCCCGTAAGTCTGCTAGCATTGGATGATTCAATGGTTCCAATATCAATACCTGCTGGAATTACTAAATAAACGTCAGATAAAACTTCCTTCGTATTGTTGGTTATTTTTACTGTAAGAGTTGCTTTTTGCATTTCATCTATATGAGAAACATCTTTCGTAATTTCAATTTTCGAAGGATTTACTTCTAAGGTCGCAACAATAGCTGGTCCTATAGGAACATTCCCTTTTTTTCCTAAGTTTATTGCATAGAGATAACTTCCTCCGATTATAGTTACAAGAAAAACACTGATTGAAAATATCTTCACTTTATCTTTCATGTTCGGTTTCACTCACTGCGATCTCTTCGAGCCTGAGCCACAGAGCCGATGGCCTGAGCGCTAGTCGAATGGATCATAACTTCTTGGTAATTGTTGAGACTCATTAAGCATAAATTATAGCATTAGATGTCTTTTATTGATTGACGATAGTAAGGTATTTTGGTATTCTTGTGACATGAGCTTACGGGTAGCATGGAAAGTAAAACCTTTTTTTAAAGATGAGCGGGGAGAAATGTCTCATCTGCTAAAAGACAAACAAAAGATAAATGGAGCGTTACTTATTACCTGTAAAAAAGGCTCCATCCGCGCAAACCATTATCATAAAAAAGACACACATTATTCCTACGTGCTAAAAGGAAGCATGGAATATGTATACAAAGATCTCAGCAATAAAGATTCAAAGAAAAAAAGTGTAATTGTTAAAGAAGGCGAAATTGTAGAAACTCCCCCAATGGTTATGCATGCAATGAAATTTTTGGAAGATTCAATTTTTATTGCATTGACAACAGAGGAAAGAGATCGAGGTAGATATGAAAAAGATACAGTTAGAATCCAACTTATTTCATGAAGCAAGAACTTATAGAAAAAATTTCTAAATGTAGGGTTTGTAAAAAAAATGATTTTTCAAAAGTACTTTCCTTTGGGCCAACTCCGCTTGCAAATGCATTTATAACAAGAGAGAAAGTTAATAGGGAGGAATATTTTTACCCACTAGACGTGTATTTTTGTAATAACTGTAAATTTCTAACTCTTGGTCATGTTGTCTCGCCAGTTGTTCTTTTTAAAGATTACGTCTATGTCTCCTCAACTTCCCCTATCTTTGTAAATCATTTTAAAGTGTTTGCTGACGATATACACAGAAGGTTTATTCTTAATAAAGAATCTTTAATTATAGATATCGGAAGTAACGACGGTATTCTTTTGAAACCCTTTAAGGTATTGGGGTCAAAAGTACTTGGAATTGAACCCGCTCAAAAGATTGCAAAAGTTGCTCAAAAAGATGGAATAGAGACGTTAGCAGAATTTTTTAATGTTGCCCTCTCAAAAAAAATCGTAGGAAAATTTGGAAAAGCGAAAGTAATAACTGCAACTAATGTATTTGCTCATATAGACGATTTAGATGAAGTAATTAATGGCCTTGATATTCTTCTTGAGGGTGATGGTGTATTTATTATGGAAGCACCATATTTGGTGGATTTTTTGGAAAAGAGATACTTTGACCTTGTATATCATGAGCACTTATCTTATTGGTCAATTAATTCCCTGAAGGTGTTATTCAGACGCTTTAATATGCAAGTCTTTGATGTTAAGAAAGTTCCCGTGCATGGGGGGACAATTCGTGTGTTTGTCAAGAAAAAATTCGGCAAATATAGACTTGAAAAAAATGTCGAACAATTTTTAAAACTTGAGGAAAAATGGGGACTGGACAAGAAACAGACATACCTAGATTTCGCCGATAAAGTTTTAGAAAATAAAGTAAAGCTACTTGAACTTCTTAGAGAACTTAAATCAAAAGGCAAAAGCATTGCGGGATATGGGGCGCCTGCAAAAGGCAATACTCTTTTAAATTATTTTAGTATTGGTCTTGATTTTTTAGAGTATATTGTTGATGATAGTCCATGGAAACAAGGCTTATATAGTCCAGGAAAACGAATTCCGGTAGTTGAATCTTCAGAGATTTATAAAAACAGGGTAGACTTTTTACTTATTCTTGCATGGAATTTTGCAGATCCCATCATAAAGAAGCATGATAAATTTAAAGAATCCGGAGGAAAATTTATAGTTCCAGTACCTACCCCAAAAGTTATCTAAATATGTCGCAATCAGTAATTAAGCAAGATATTAAAAGAATTATTCAAGGACTAGGCAATGAATCTTTGGGACTTTCCGGCAAAACTCTTCTAATTTCGGGAGGAGCAGGATTTTTAGGGAGCTATATTTTATCAACTATTCACGAGCTTAATAAAAAATATTCAAAACCATGCAGAGTGATTTCTATAGACAATTTCATTACCGGGAAAAAAAGAAGAATAGTTGCTGAAATAGTTGATCGAAATTTTATTTTTATCGAAGCAGACGTTACTAAGCCTATCAATGTAAAAGAAAAAATTGATTACATTATCCACGCAGCAGGTCTTGCTTCGCCTGTTTATTATCAGAAATATCCGTTGGAAACTATTGAAAGTGCAATATTTGGGGCAAAGAATCTTTTGGAAATTGCCCGAAAAAAGAGTGTCAAAAGTTTTCTGTATTTTTCTTCAAGTGAAATTTATGGCGATCCAGATCCAAATTTTATTCCAACCCCAGAAACATATAGGGGAAATGTTTCAAGTATTGGGCCAAGATCATGCTATGATGAGTCTAAGCGATTGGGAGAAACGTTGTGCATGGTTTATCATTCTTTATATGGAATATCTGTAAAAATTGTTAGGCCCTTTAATATTTATGGTCCAGGTATGCTTCAAGACGATTACCGAGTAATTCCTACTTTTATTAGTCAAGCATTGGTAAAAAAACCTCTGACAGTTCACGATTTGGGGAATCAGACCCGTACTTTTTGTTACATTAGTGATGCAATAGTAGGTTTTTTGAAAGTTTTACTATCAAGAGAAAATGGGCAAGTTTATAACGTGGGGAATGACGATAATGAGATCAGCATGCTCGGTCTTGCCACGATTGTCAAAAAGATCTTTAACGGAAAAGTTGTAATTCAAACTATTAAATATCCAAAAAATTATCCTCAAGAAGAACCAAAACGACGATGTCCAGACTTGACGAAAATAAAGACAAGATTAAAATATAGACCAAAAGTAGATTTGGAAAAAGGTTTAAGACGAGTAGTGAAATGGTACAGAGATGAGCATATTATATGATAACCCTTGCATTGGTAGGAAGAGGAAGATGGGGGAGAAATTATATAAATACAATCAAAACTCTTTCCTCATGTAAGTTGCCAGACAAATTTATAAAAACTACCGATTATAAACACCTACTTATTGAGAAAAATATTGATGGAGTAATTATCGCAACACCGGCTTCCACTCATTTTCAAATATCAAAAGAATTTTTGGAGAAAGGATTTAATATTTTGATAGAAAAACCTATGACAACAAACTATAAAGATGCTCTAGAGTTATTTAAGCTAGCCAGAAGTAAAAAGAATATTGTGATGGTAGGACATATTTATCTTTATAACCCAGCTTTTTTAGAAGTAAAAAGGATATTCAACTATCTTGGCAAAATAAAATATATAACTTTTGAGGGTATGGACTATGGACCCATAAGGGCAGATATTTCCGCTTTATGGGATTGGGCTCCTCATGATATTTCTATGGCAATTGATCTTCTTGGGAGTTTACCTGTTGAGGTATGTGGATATGGTTTAAGCGCGCTCCGCCCAAATACAAAATATTATGATATGTGTTCTTTGAAGCTTAAATTTCCAAAAGATATTTTTGTTTTTATAAACGTTAGCTGGCTATCTAGAGTTAAGAAAAGGAACATGGTTATAGTTGGGGAAAAGGCAACGTTAGTTTTTGATGACACGAAAAAAAAGAAAATAATCCTTATCAACAATTTAGGCAACAAAAAAACATATTATCCTTCTTTCTCTAATAAATCACCATTAACTATGGAAATAGTAAGCTTTGTAGATCTAATCAAAAATAAAGGAAGAACAAAAAGCTTCAGCTTAAAGATGGGCCTTGATGTAGTAAGAGTACTTGAGGCGTGTGATAAATCAATTCAAGCTCATGGAAAGACAATAAAAATTGACTGACAACCTTGAAGATATGGATACAAATCAAAAAATTGTAATTGTAACGCATGAAACATTTTACGGAGTCCCTCATGCGTTGCGAGACTATCTCTTAAGCAAAAAAGTAGATAAACTAATTTTTATCGGCCTTCCTTTTATTGAGCAAAGAAAATCTTCTTTCACTCTCTATAAAAACGGTGATGTTGTTTTGAAAAAACAGATTAATCAAATTGCTTTTGGACTAACAAGTTATATCTTAGACTTTTTTTTAGTCGTTTATTGGATGATAAAACAAAAAGAGAAATATAACTTATTTATTGGCATAGATGTTCTTAACGGATTGACAGGTTTATTTCTTAAAAAATTAGGCAGGGTTGATAAGTTTATTTTTTATGCTATGGATTTTGCTCCGATACGCTTTTCAAATAATTTGCTTAATTTTATATACCACAAAATAGAGGAGGTCTGTGTGAAGAATGCCGATGAGGTTTGGAACGTATCTCCAAGAATTGCGGAGGGAAGAGATAGATTTCTCCATATAGATACATTTAAATACCCTCAAAAAGTTGTAAATTCCGGGATATGGATAAAAAAAATTAAGAGATTTCCTTTTGGTAAGGTGAAAAAGCATCAATTGCTTTTTCTAGGCCACGTTCTGGAAAAACAAGGGTTGCAAATGGTTCTTCAAGCAATACCAATAGTTGTAGAAAAAATTCCTGATTTCAAATTCTTGATACTTGGAGGGGGAGAGTATGAAGATAGTTTAAGAAAATTGGCAGAAAGATTGAAAATAAAAAAGCATATTGAATTTAAGGGATGGATAAAAGACAGGAAAATAATAGACGCGACTCTTGGGGAAAGCGCTGCTGCAATAGTCGCATATATTCCAGAAAAAGAAAGAATATATAACTTTTCTTATTATGGTGATCCAATAAAGATTAAAGAATATCTGGCATCTGGATTACCTGTTATTTTAACAGATGTTCCTCACAACGCTAAAGAAATCGAAAGAAAAAACTGCGGGATTGTAATTGATTATAATAAAGAGGAAATATCAAGGGCGATTATAGCTCTTATGTCTTCAGAATTAACACTAAGAAAATATCGAGAAAATGCTTTCAAATATGCTAAGGAATTTGACTGGAATGTTATATTTTCCAAAGCATTATCTTAGGAAGAATTAATTGAATGTTGTCCTACATTAAAAAAAATAAAATACTATTTCTTGTATTATTATTTGCTTTTGTAATTCGTATTGTAGGTATTTTTCCAGGACACCCTCCAAATCATCCAGATGAGCCAATGAGTTTTGGATCTGCAATTGAGATGTTAATGAATAATGATTTGAATCCTCGAAGATTTGATTACCCGGCTGGAGTTCCCCTTCTACATTTTTTGTTTTTTAAATCAATCATTCTTCCGCATTTGCTTTTTATTAAATCTATCCAAAATCCAGATATTTTCATATCGTCGTTAAATCCTGCAATTAATATTTATAGAGAATATTCAGAGCTAATTTTTGGAAGAAACGGAATTATCTTACTTTTTTGGTCAAGATTTCTAACCGCCTTTTTAGGAACGGCTTCGGTTTTTTTAGTTTATAAAATAGGACAAAAATTATTTAATTCGCACGTCGGGCTTATATCAGCTTTTTTTCTTACATTTAATTATAGACACGATCTTTCAAGTCACTTAGCTCTTTCAGATATTCCTAATAGTTTTTTCGTTCTTCTTGCTTTTTATGCATGCGTTTTGCTTTTGGAAAAAAATACAATGAGAAGGTATTTATTTACCGGTGTTTGTGTTGGATTATCGGTTTCAATGAAATATCAGATATTTGCATTATTTCCGTTCTTGTTTGTTCAATTAATTTGGATATTTAAGAAGAAAAATATTGGCGAATTTTTTAACAAAAATTTTATACTTTCCTTGACTATAGTTCCGGTTATATTTTGTCTTTTAAACATATATCTTTTGTTAAATCTTGAAACCGCGTTGCCAGTAATTGAGTACGTTGGTAAAAGATATGGGGTAGGTCAATATAATCATCTCAATTACTATGCGATTTTCAATCTCTACAAATGGGGAATAGGTCCTCTTCCATTTCTCTCTATAATCTTAGGGATCCTAGTTTTGAGTCTGAGACAATTTAAAAAATCACTATTTTTGTTATCTTATGTCTTGGTTTTTATGTATGTGTTTCTTTATTATTCTTCTGGTGGTGCATATGTTCGCAATTTTACTACAGTTATCCCTCTTTTGATGATATTTGCAGGATATGGATTCTACCAACTTACTTTATCAATAAAGTTTTTTAATAAAAAAAAACTCAATGTATTTTTAATAGTTTTACTTATTTTTATTAATTTGGAGCCAATAAAAAATTCTATTATACTTGCGAAAGACTATTCAAGACCATGGAGTAGGGATGTTTTGGATGCATGGGTGGAAGAAAATATGCCAGAAGGATCTAATGTGAGGAATGATAATTTAGGGATATCTTCAACTATTTCTAAAGCATTGAATGTATATCATTGGGAGCATGCGCAAGAGAACTCTATCGAAGAGTTGATTGACGCTCGAGATGATTTTGCTGTACTGAATATTGCTTGGCATCAAATATTTTTCTTATGGAGTGATACAAGAATTGAATATTCGGAAATTTTAAAATATATGGATATTCCATACAGGAAATTAAAGGATACTTATTATAATTTGGCGCTTGAGGAATTTAAGAATTATACAATATTTGAGACATACAAATCTTGGCAAGCACCTGAAGATAGCTATTTTATTATCAAAGTTCCACTTTTTCCAAAAGATCGAGGAAAAAGGATAAAAGAATTTAATTTCACAGAAAACATAGGGGGATGGAAATTTTACGATTTTAGCGGATCTAACACGATTGAAAAGATTGTCTGGAACGATGGTGAGGGTAGTGAGGAGGTTGGAAGCTTGGAGATGACGGCTGATATTTATAATGCTGAATTCTCCCGACTTATCTCCCCGTTTATAAAAATTATCCCGGGGAGAAAATATTTGATCGAGGCATATGTTAAAAACGGTATAGAATTGAAAGAAAATCAGAGGGACGGATTTTTTAGAATAGATGTATTTAACGGTTCAAATTTTAATTCCCTTTCTCAAGGCGGATTAACAACAGCGGTATCAGGAAGAATATACGGCCCAATTTCCTGGAAGAAAAAAAGAATTTTATTAAAAGTGCCAGAAAATGGAAACTACTTAACAATAAGCTTTCAAAGGTCCTCATTGGGGGCACAAATACCCTATTTTTTAGATGATATTGTTGTTTATGAAATTAAAAATATTCCCAATCGTTTTCCGAAAATACCATATGTAAAAGTAACTATGCCTGATTCGACAATTTTCCCTATCGGAATCTACTAATTATTTTTCTTAAGTTCAATTGTATAGAACATGCCAATGTAAGGATTAAATTTTTTTAGTAATTTTTCTATATTATTGAAAAGCTCGTATGTGAATGAAGGAACAAGTTGAGGGAATCTTAATCCGCCACTCAATAGATACATAAAGGGCGTATGAGGCTTAATATTTAATATTTTAAGATATGGGAACAATCTCTCAAATATTTGTCTATCTCTTACGAATACAATCCAGGGAAGCGATAAATTAGAGCTAGACATAGGTCCTTTAGGTTTAAATTTCCAAATTGCTTTGGGATTAAATAGTTCATGGTGAAAATATTTATATATAAAACCTCCCCATAAGGTATTTGCCGGCTCTATCATAATAATTTTGCCTCCTTTTTTTAAACAACGATTTAATTCATTGAACATTCTTCTTACATCTGAAACATGATGCATAACGTCAATCATTAAAAATGCATCTACACTATTTTTCTCAAAGGGAATATCAAGCGCAGAGAATTGCATATCTATATTTTTAAGTTTCATAATATCGGAAGTTATTGCTTGAGGTACAATTTCTTTTATAAATCCGCCCCCACTGCCGAGCTCAACAATTACCTTATTCCCTAAAGGAGAAATGTATAACCGTAGTTGTTTATAAAAGTCAATATAAATATTTCTTAGATAAGGCTTTTTTTGGATAAGGTCAGCATGATAATTTTCTATTGTTTTTGGATCGTCTATATTGCGACTTTTTAGGAAAAACATAATTACACAAACTTTAATTTCTTAGCAGCTATAAGTGTCATGCGAAGCAAAAGCCAGCCATGCGTAAAACGACTAATATTTGTAGTCCCATAACTTCTAGCCTTATACCTTATCGGAATTTCTATGATTTTCAAATTTAATTTTGAAGCTCCAAAGATAAGGTCATAATCTCCGAAGGGATCAAAATCACCAAAATAGGATCTATTTTTCTTAATTTTTTCATAGTCTTTTCTGAATAACGCTTTTGTTCCACACAAAGTATCCTTGATTGGCTGATCTAAAAGAAACGAAAATGCAATGCTGAATAACTTATTGCCAATAATATTTAAAAATTTCATTGCTTGATGTTCCATTGGATAAACAAGACGGCTTCCCTGCACAAGTTCTCCTTTTCTTGTCCGCAGTGACTGATAAAATTTGGGAAGATCAGCGGGGGATACCGTAAGGTCAGCATCAAACACAACGCAGATCTCGTGTTTTGCAACGTCAAAACCAAGGCGGACAGCGTCTGCCTTACCAATTCCTTTTTTTTGGTCAATTAAAATTATATCTTTTTTTTCTTTATATTTTTTTATTATTCTTTCAATTTCATTTTTTGTGTTATCTTTTGAGTGTCCCTCAATAAAAATATATTCCATTTTTGTTCCAAGGTTTGGAACTTCTTTAAGTATGCGTTCGATATTTCCTGCTTCGTTTCGCGCTGGGATAATAAGAGAAACAGAGTAGTCGGAATTTGAATGTAAATACGGCATTTGTCTTGCGATAAAGTACTGAACAAGACACAAGTGTTTTATAAGAGGTAGTCTTGCAATAAATTTATTTATAAAATTAGAAATGAATGGAATTTTGAGAGGAATAAGAATAAGTGTTCCTTTTTTTATGACCTCGAAATTAGCAAGCTTTAGAAGGTTTTCAATGTCCTCCTGAGAAAGCCAATTTTGGGGTGGCTGGGGCATTTTTAATCCAACACGTTCTATTAAATTTAAAATAGGTTCCCAAAGAGTATTGTAATAAGTAATTACAATTCTAGTATTTGAGTTTGCCACTTTATGTAGCTCATCAAATGATTTTTGTATATCTTCAAGATTCCCAATAACGTCAGATAAGATTACGTAATCAAATTTCTCCTGTATAGTAAGTGCCTGTGCATCCATTTGAACGAAGCGTAATCGTTGGTATTTCTTTCGTGCAATTTCAATCATTCTTTCTGCTATATCGATTCCCATGCCGTATGATGGGGAAGTAGCGTTTAGAAGATCTCCAGTTCCGCAGCCTATCTCCAAAACTCGACTGAGTTTGGGGATAAGAAATGAATATAACTTTTCTAAAGAGTCATGGTAGTATTTTGCCTTCTTTTTCCATTTAGCTCTTGAAACAGCAACGACATTAAAGTGTTGACGGACTTTTTCGGTTAGCATATTCTATAAACGCTTTTTATTATGTAGGTACCACTTAATAGTTTTCTCAAGTCCAATAGAAAAAGGAATTTTTGCACGAAACTGAAACTCATTGTATGCTTTTGAAACGTCAAGAAGACGTCTTGGTTGTCCATTGGGTTTAGTTGTGTCAAATACTATTTCACCTGCATATTTCATCAGTCGGGCAATAAGACGTACCAAGTCTTTGATTGATATTTCCTTCCCACTGCCAATATTTACCGGATCTGTTTTCTCATATTTTTTGGTAGCCATAACAAAAGCTCTTGCAGCATCTTCAACGTATAAAAATTCACGAGTCGGCGTTCCATCTCCCCATACTTCTATATATTTTTTATTTTGACGGATAGCCTCGGCAATCTTGTGAATAAGTGCCGGGATAACATGGGAGATTTCAGGATCAAAGCTATCGCCTGGGCCATATATATTAACAGGCAACAGGTAAATTCCTTTTAATCCGTGTTCTTGCTGGTAAGACTGCAAGGCAACTAACAGCATCTTTTTTGCCAATCCATATGGGGCGTTTGTTTTTTCGGGAAATCCAGACCACAAGTCCTCCTCTTTAAATGGTACGGGTACATATTTTGGATACGCACAAATTGTGCCAATAATTACAATTTTTTCTACTTTTGATTTTGTTGCTGCGTCAATTAGATGTATTCCCATAAGCAAATTATCATATAGAAGTGTCGCGGGTAGTCTTTGATTCTTGCTAATTCCTCCAACATTACCAGCAAGATGGATTATAATGTCTTGATTTTTGACTACTTTTCTACAGTTCACGTCCTTTCTTAAGTCATATTCTTTTGAGCGGGGTGCGGAAATGTTTTTGGGATTTACATGATTTTTAATCAATTCTTTTATTACATATGATCCTACAAAACCGGATCCTCCGGTAACAAGTATTTTCTTGTTTGCAATGTCCATAAGCAACAATTTATTATAACATACGCTCTAGCTCTCAAGATTTGTTTTCCATACGTTGCATACGTATAATAAAACCATGTTATTTAGGAGTCATATTCTCATTCCATTGCTTATTTGCGTACTGATATTCACTGCATGGTATAGGATTCTGTCGCAAACCTTCCAGGGCGAAGGCTATTATTACTTTTTTCAGGGCTACAAAGATAACGGGAATATATTTAGGTACGATATTGGAGCGGGTTTGCTTTTTGATCTTCTTGCGCCTATCTTTAAAGATAATTTTTTTTTATATCAAGGTTTTGCACTTTTGTCCTTCGTGCTTATTGGTATTTTGTTCTACTTTTTTGTAAATGTATTTACAAAAAATAAAAAGGTCTCCTTGATTGCTGCGATTTTATTTGGATTCAATTTCTCTACATCATTTGAAATGCTTGCAGGAGGATCTTATCAAAATTTTCTCCAAAGAATTTTTTTCTTTATTCCTGTGCTGATTTCTTTCATTCTGTTTTTTAAATTTCTGGAAGTTAAGAAATGGTATTACTATATCTTCTCTTTAATATTATCTTCCGCAGCGGTATTTTTTGCTTATTTCAGTATATTTTACATAGCGTTTCTTTCCGCATTTTTATTGGGTTTTGTTATTTTAAAAAGATTTAATTTAAAAAAAATCATAAAAGAAGTTTTTTTTATTCTCACTTTTATTATTCTAAATATAGTAATTGTTTATCTTCCGGTTCTTGTGGAGGTATCTTCAAATTTTGGTTTAGGTGAAAAAAACCTCTTTGAATATATTTTTCACAATGTATCAGACATAGTTTTTCATAATTTAAGACAGCTAACTATTCTTACAATTCCGGATGTGGTTATTAAGGTAATTTTTGAAGTTTCTAATATTTCTTACGGGAGAGGATTGAGTTACCTCTTTCTACCTGTAGTATTGTTGTATGTTTTCGTTGTAAGGCATATTTACAAAAATGAAAAAAAATTAAGACTGCCTATTATTTCAGCCTTATTGTTTTTGCCTATTTCTTTTACATTGAATATGTTTATAAGAGCAGATAATGTACATCATCTTGAGGCAGGAAGCAGATATTTATTTGCTTCCTCAATTGGATTTTCTATTTTCTGGGCCATTTTTACTGTCCATATCTTAAGGAGGAAACCAAAAGTTTTAATATACTCACTTATCATTTTTTGGTTTGTTTTACAAAGTTATTCAATAAATAGAGAAATCAACAAAGAGGATTATAAACATATTGCTACAAAAAATATCGTATCCTATATTAAAAAACAAGTATCTCCTAAACTATATGAAGATTCCATCGTAATCGTGCCAAATCTTATGAGTGTTTGGGGGGCTTCTTTTTGTGAACTATTTTACGGGAAGAGCAAAACTTTATTTTTGTTGCTTTACGATCAGATAAAATGGAAAGAAGATTACGGAAGACCTTTCGATCCAAAAAGAGACTTTATCCTTAACTATGATTATGAGAAGAGTATGGTAGTAGATATTACTAAAGACTACAAAGAGATATTAATTAATTATGACATCCCAATACTCTCTCAACAGTAGTTCAATATGTTTGAATACTATCGGAAAAGAAACATTAGGTTTTTAGAATTTATTATTCCCCAAAAAAAGAAAATTTTATTTGTAGATTTGCATAAGGCAGACTTAAATATTATCAACAAGTTAAGAAAGAAATACCCAACACTTAAGGTTATTAATACAAAGGATGTATACGGGTTGCGTGGAAAATTTGACTATGTCATTTTATATACTTCATCTTCCTATGTAAATAATAAAAAGTTGTTTTTCAGGCAGTTACAAAAGCGTTGTCATCCTTCAACCCGAATTGTAATGTATCAGAGAAGTCATATCTGGCAATGGATAGGATGCTTTATTGAAAGACTAAGATCGAGAGAAAAAAAAGAGCTGCACAATATGTCACCTACCAACAACATTTCAGCAGATCTTATCAGCAATGGATTTGAGCCTACTCGAATATTCCGCAGTACTCTTCTTCCTTTTTTCGCATTTGGATTAGGACCAATTATAAACGCTGTTGCAACAGCAATCCCGTTTTTTGATATTTTTAAAATTGACAGGTATATTGTGGCAAGGCCAATGCCAGAGTTATTTAGGAAAACTGAATTGCCTCAAAGTCTTACGATTTGTATTACCGTTCGTAATGAAAGGGATAATATTGAACCAATTGTAAAATCATTGCCAATTATTTGCAAGAGTCAGGAAATCTTATTTGTTGAAGGACATTCAAGTGATGGTACAAGAGAAGAAATAGAACGAATTGCTCGAAAATACACCAGAAAGCATGTTCGTGTTATAGGCCAGACTGGCCGCGGACAAGGAGATGCAATTCATGTTGGATTTAAAGAATCTGATCCCCGAGACGTCCACTACTTTTATGAAGCAATAGAAAAGGGAAGATTCGAGTTTGTAGAAGGTAGCCGTTTTCTGTATCCAATTATATCAATTCCAATGCCTTTCATCAATAAATTAGGAAATATTTTTTTTGCAAAAATTTTTTCATTATTTTTTAATACCCACATATCAGATGTGCTAGGCGGAATTAAGGCAATTCGTAAGCGTGATTATGATACACTCTATGCCCAATGGGGCTTTTTGAACTTATACGATCCTTTTGGAGATTTTGAACTTTTGTACGGATCAATACGCCAAGGATTAAAAATTGGTGAGATTCCCATGAGATACTATGCGAGAATTTATGGTAAATCAAAAACGAGAAGAATACAGCACGGTTTCTATTTATTAAGAATGTTAATAAAGGGATTCTATATTTTTAGAATTATTTAAATAGTGTATAATAATGCATGTTATGAAGATACCTCAGTTAACCCCCTGGATCGGCAACAAAGAATATAAGGCCATAAAATCTTGTTTTGATAATAATTGGGTTACGGAGGGACCAAAGACGCGAGAATTTAACGAAGCTTTATTAAGGCTTATCGGCGCAAAATATGGTGTTTTTGCCCCAAACGGAACTCTAGCACTCTATCTTGGACTAAGAGCGCTTGGAATTGGAGTCGGTGATGAAGTGATTGTTCCATCTTTTACTTTTATTGCATCTGCAACATCTGTTGAGATGACAGGAGCAAAACCTGTTTTTGTAGATGTCAATAGACGTAACTTTCAGATTGATGTAACAAAAGCCAGCCGATTAATAAATAGTAAGACAAAAGCTATTATGCCTGTTCATGTCTATGGTACTGTATGTGACATGGATAGCGTTATGAAATTTTCAAAAAAATTCAAGTTATTGGTTATTGAAGATGCTGCAGAGGCTATTGGCGTACATCTAAAAAATAAACATGCAGGTACATTTGGCGATATTGGTTGTTTTTCTTTTTTTGCAGACAAAACAATTACCACAGGGGAGGGAGGATTTGTTGTGACTGATGACGAGAAATTGTATGAAAAGTTGACGTATCTTCGCAATCAGGGACGAAAGGACAGGGGGTCATTTATTCACCCATTCATTGGCTACAACTTTCGCATAACAGATATTCAGGCTGCAGTAGGATTAGCACAGTTAAAAAAATTGGAAGAAATTAAAGTGCGTAAAAGGAAAATACTCGACAGATACAAGAGGCTTTTGGGAGGTATGGACGGCATTACCTTTTTTGAACCGGATCAAGATGCAGAAATAGTGCCCTTTCGAACATGCATTCTCCTCGAAAAGGCACATAAGTTAATGAATTATTTGAGAGAAAAAGGAGTTGAATCACGGACTTTTTTTTATCCACTTCACAAACAACCGTGCTTTATACATTTACAAAAAGAGAGAAGTGATCAACATGACGAATATTTCCCAAACACGATTTTTGGCTTTGAACATGGGGTTTGTCTTCCTGTTTTTCCGACTCTTACAGATAGACAAATTGCATATATATGTAATGCAATAATTGATTTTCAGAAAAAACATGAGAGAAAAAAAAGATAAGCTTTTTTATAGATATTATGATATTATATTTGCCAAAAAAAAATATGCAGCCGAGACAAATACTGCATTACGTTTTTCAAAACAGTTTGGAATTTTCCCTCCTCAAAACACTTTGGAGATAGGTTGCGGAACAGGCAATCACACTCTTTATCTTGCAAAAAAAATAAAAAAGGTTACAGCAATTGATACAGATGCCATAATGGTACGAAAAGCAAAAGAGAAAATAGCGCTTGCAAGAGTAAAAAACATTACAATTCTTCATACAGGCATTGAAAAAATGAAAGTGGGAGCGTTCGATCTTATAGTTGCTTTATTTAACGTAGTTACCTATATTCCCGATACCATGTCGCTACATTCATTTATGCAGGCAGTGGCAGATCATCTTAGGCCAGGAGGAATCTTTATCTTTGATTGTTGGAACGGAGTCGCAGCGCTTAGAAATCCGCCGGGTTCAAAAAAAACAGTTATAAAATATGGAGGAGAAAAAATTACAACTATTCTAACAAGTAAGACTGATCTTTTTAATCAAAAAACAGTACTAAATTATCATATTGTCGTTAAAAACGGTAGTAGACAGAAGGATGATTTTTCTTTTTCTCAGACGCTTTGGACTCCAGTACAGATTAGAGTTGCGATAGAGAATGTCGGTTTGAAAAAATTATTATGCTGTCCTCTTATGTCTTTCAGAAAAGTTGCCACAGAAAACGACTGGAAAATAATGTTTGTGTGCAAGAAATAATGCTTTTGATATGTTAAAATTGATTTTTGCTACTACGCAATCCACTGTGGGAAAGATACAAAAAGACCATGCTATCAATATTTCAATATTGTTTTTTTCTGTAATTGTTGCATGGCATAAGATTTTATCCCATACGTTTCTTGGAGAAGGGTATTGGTATATTCTTAATGGGCTGGGTGAAGGAAAAATTACTCGTATATTTACGCACGATTTGGGAGCAATTTTACTTTTTAATCTCATTAAGCCGGTTTTTGCAGATAATTTTTTCTTTTATCAGTTATTTGCACTTATAAGTTTTGTTCTCATCGGAGCTCTTTTCTACTTTTTTGTATACGAACTTACCGGTAGAAAAGAGATTGGACTTATTGCCGCAGTATTATTCGCAGTAAATTTTACTACATCGCTTGAAATGCTTGGGTTGGGATCCTACCAGAACTTTGCCCAGAGAGTTTTTTTCCTAATTCTTCTACTGCCATCGTTTATTTTGTTTTTAAAGTTTAAAAAGAACAAAAATATACTTTACTACTTTTTCTCACTTTTATTAAGCGGGCTCTCTTCTTTTTTTGCACAATTTAGTCTCTTTTACCTTGTTTTCTTTGGAGTTTTGGCTTTTACAACGCTTATTTCAGTAAGGTCAAAGCTCAAAAAGGCGTTCGTTGATTCGTTTTTGATATTTTTGGTTTTTGCGGTAGGCGTTTTTGTCATTTATTTTCCAGTTTTCTTAGGACTTTCCTCATTTATACCAAAGCAAAGTCTCTTTGTATATATTTTTTCTAACTTCGATTCTGTTATTTTCCATAGCTTAAGACAACTTGTTATTATCACAGTTCCTGAAGGAATCCTAAAAATAATTTTTTCTACTTCCGGTCCTTTGCATAAAGAAGGAATGCAGCTCCTTTTCATCCCGAGTGTTTTAATCTATCTTTTTGCCGGAATATTCCTATATAAAAAAGAAAGAGCGCTTAGAATAGCACTTCTTACATCCCTTTTCTTTTTACCTCTTATTTTTATATTCAATATGTATCTTAGAGGCGATAATGTTGATCATCTTGGTCCAGGAAGTAGATATTTATTTGCTCCATCTATGGGATTTGCAATTTTCTGGGCAATTTCGTTTTCATATATTATAGGAAAGAAGAAAAGATGGTTGATCTATCCGCTAATTGCCGGATGGATTGTTATTCAAATAATATCGATTAATAGAGAATTGGAAAAAGAGAATTATAAATTTGTTGCTACGAAAAAAATAGTATCTTACATTAAGGAAAAAATCTCTCCTAAATTACATGAAGATTCTATAGTAATCGTACCAAACATGATGGGTACTTGGGGGGCTAGGTTTTGCAAACTATTTTATGGAATGAGTAATACATTATTTTTACCCCTTTATGATCAAATAGAGTGGATAGGTGAATATGGAAGACCGTTCGATCCGACTAAAGATATAGTATTAGATTATGATTTTAAAAACGATGAAGTAGTGGACGTAACAAAAGATTATAAAAAAATAATTATAGATAAAAATGACTAACGATTAAGTTTATATAATGTTAGGTTTGACATTATTCACTACTTAGGATAAAGTATTACAGTGATTTATGGCTAAACCGAATAGTCTTTATCGTAAAAAAGCAGAGACTCATTTAGTGGAGAGCATCAAGGTTAAACAGCTGACGTTAGAAAAATGCATGAGTTCAATCCTTGCGGGAGCTCAATTAATCGTAGACACTTTTTTATCCGGCGGTAAAGTTTTACTTTGTGGTAACGGTGGAAGTGCTGCAGATTGTCAGCACATGGCGACAGAATTTGTTAATGCGCTAGATAAGAATTTTTTTCGTCCCACTATGCCTGCCTTTGCCCTCACTACCGATTCGTCAGTGATGACATCTTTTTCCAATGACTTTGGTTTTGATGGAGTATTTGAGCGTCAAGTTCAAGGCTTGGGCAAACCTAACGATTTATTAATAGGTATCTCAACCAGCGGAAATTCTAAAAACGTCATTAGAGCGATCAACGCAGCTAACTCTATCAAGATGCATACCCTTGCTTTAACTGGCAATAACGGACAATTGCAAAAAATAGCCGATGTGGTAATTTCCATTCCCAGCAATAATACTCAATACATCCAGGAAGCGCACCTGACTATTGAACATATCCTTTGCGAGCTGGTTGAGCACTATCTTTTTGTGGGGATCAAGAAAAAAGACCTATGGTCATAAGCAGAACTCCTTTTCGAATTTCTTTTTTTGGTGGAGGAACAGATTATCCTGCTTGGTATCGTAAGCATGGCGGCACAGTTTTAGCAACAACAATTAACAAATACTGCTATATTAGCGCAAGATTCCTGCCACCATTTTTTGGTTTCAAATACAGAATTGCATATTCTATAATTGAAAATTGTAAAACTCTTGATCAAATTGTTCATCCTTCTGTTCGCACTTGTATACGTTTTTTGAAGATGCCCCAAGGGTTAGAAATTCACCACGATGGTGATTTACCAGCCCGAAGCGGATTGGGATCCAGTTCTGCTTTTACGGTCGGAATGTTACATGCTCTGTATGCTTTAAGAGGTCATATGCCAAACAAACATAAACTGGCCAAAGAAAGTATTTATATTGAGCAAAAGGTTCTAAAAGAAACAGTTGGGTCGCAAGATCAGGTTTTAGCGGCATATGGAGGATTTAATCTGGTTGCTTTTCATAAGGATGGGGAAATAACGCTAAAACCAGTAACCATTTCTAAAAAACGCATAGAAGAATTGCAAGATCATTTGATGCTTTTTTATACAGGCATTGTTCGGACTGCTTCAGATGTAGCCAAGACGTTCGTTCCAAATATCCAAGAGAAAGAAAAACAACTCTTTTCCATGAATAACATGGTTGATCAAGCTTTGGATATCTTGAACAGCAGAAAGGATATTGACGATTTTGGTAAGCTTCTGCATGAAAACTGGAATCTTAAGCGTTCCTTAAGTTCTTCTGTTTCTAACTCCTTTATAGATAATATTTATCTTAGTGCTCTATCAAAAGGGGCGATCGGAGGTAAGATTATTGGTGCAGGGGGTGGAGGATTTTTGCTTCTTTTTGTCCCGCCTTCACATCAAGCCAAAGTCAAAAAGCAGTTTAATAAACTTATTTATGTTCCTATCAAGTTTGAAAATCAAGGATCTCAAATAATTTACTATGATCAACAGGAGGATTATTCTTCGGTTAGAAAAATATGAGTTTTTATAAAAATAAAAAGGTATTAGTTACTGGCGGGACAGGATTAATTGGTAGACCATTAGTTGAGATGCTTGCCAAAAAAGGCGCGAAGGTAACAGCAGCTTCTTTAGATGATCCGAAAGGAATGTCTAAGGAAGTTAAATTTACTAAAGCAGATTTACGAGAATTTGGTAATTGCATGGATGTTTGTAAGAATAAAGAAATAGTTTTTCATCTGGCAGGGATTAAAGGGTCTCCGGCGTTGAATCAAAAACAACCAGCAAGTTTTTTTGTTCCAACAATTACTTTTAATTCTAATATGATGGAAGCAGCCCGCCGCCAGGGAGTTTCTAGATTCTTATACACTTCTACAGTTGGAGTGTACGCTCCGGCAGAAGTTTTCTACGAAGATGATGTTTGGAAAACTTTCCCATCTGCTAACGATCGATTTGCGGGATGGGCAAAAAGAATGGGCGAACTACAGGCAGAGGCTTATAAAATTGAGTACGGATGGGATATGATCTCAATAGTTAGACCAGCAAATACTTATGGTCCATATGACAACTTTGATCCAAAAACTGCTATGGTTATTCCGTCACTTATAAATAGAGCGTTGTCAGGAGAAAACCCTCTAACTGTTTGGGGAGATGGTTCGCCAATTAGGGACTTTATTTACTCCAGAGATGTGGCAGAAGGTATGATGTTGGCAGTAGAAAAGGGAATAAATACCCCCATCAATTTGGGAAGTGGAGTTGGAGTAACAATTAAAAAACTGGTTGAGACAATTGTTAAAAATGTTCCTAGTGGATCAATTAAAATTCGTTGGGATAAAACGAAACCAAAAGGAGACGCGAAACGCATCATGGATATAAGAAGAGCCAAAAAATTATTAGGCTTTAAACAAAAATACTCACTAGAAGAGGGAATTAAAGAGACAATCGAGTGGTACATAAACAATAAAGATAATTTAGATAAAAGATATAATGTGTTTTATGAAAATAAAAATAGAAGATCAAAAAATTAAAGAATCAATTGAAAAAGCTACTTAAAGATAGGTAATATAGGTTCTAGATTACCAACCACATAATAAAGACTTATCTTTTCATAATTTGAATTTTGCAAAAAATTGTTGAGCGCGAGCATAGCTCTCAGGTGTTCCTATATCTATGAAATTATTATTACTTCTGAATCCATAAAATCCTTTACCTATCCAATTGGGAAATACGTCTTTCTCTAACGAGATTTCCTTGCCCACAGGAATTTCTGAAATGAAAGTTTTATTAATAAAATAAATTCCAGCATTTACGAATCCTCCTCCACTTCCAGCTTTTTTTTCTTGAAATCCAATAATACTATCATCAATTCCTAGCTTTACTTTCCCGAAACGGCTGGTATCAGAAACCGGTGAAAGAACTAAACTAACTTTGGAGTTTTTACTTAAATGGAACTGCCAAAATTTTTTAAAATCCGCCTCACAAAAAGAATCCCCATTCATAACTAACACAGTTTCTGAATTTAAGAGCGGTAAAGCATTCTTAAGGCTCCCCGCTGTGCCTAAAGGTATTTGTTCTGGTGAATATATAAGATGGAGATTTTTATATTTTCCTCCAAATGCTTTCTCAACTTGATTGCTTAAGTATCCTGTACAGAGAATAACTTTTTTAAAATTAGCATTATTTAATTGGCTCAATAAATATTCTAAAAAGGGATGTCCTCTGACTTCTGCTAAGACTTTCGGTTTTCCTCTTACTCTTGGCTGAAGCCTAGTTCCAAAGCCCCCTGCTAAAATTACTACATCAATTTTTGAAAGATTAGACATTTCTTGATGATTTATACCAATCTACTGTTTTTTTGATACCCATTTCTAGAGAAACTTTAGGCGTAAAGTTCAAAACCTTTTTCGCTTTGTTAATGTTAATTAGTCTGATGGGGATCATGGTAGGCTTTGAGCTATTAAAAACAATCTTTGGAGCCTTAAAATTGTCAGCTTTTAACATAGCTTTCAGAGCCTGTCTTATTGATACCGGTTTTCCTCCGCCAATGTTGATTGGATCAAAGGTATTTATTTTTTCCATTGCCAATAATAATCCATCAACTAAATCTTCTACATAAATAAAGTCTTTAATATCACGACCACCCCCCCAAACCTCTAAAGGATTTTGTCGCTCTACAACTTTTCTAATTAGCGCAGGAAGGACGTGTGAAGCCTCCCATTCAAAGTCATCATAAGGACCATAAATATTTCCTGGCCTTACCACAACACAAGACATAGGATTTTTAATCGAAGTCACATACATCTCGCATAATTTTTCTGTAAATAACTTCATCCATCCCACAGGAAAATATTTTTCATAAAAATCGTAATTAACATCGCTTTCCTTAACAGCATAATCTGTTAAAGGATAAACGGTATTACTGGAGATAAATAGAAATTTTTTAACTTCTGCTTTATGAGATGCCTCAAGCATTAGAGTATTCATTATTACATTTGGTGTTACGTGGGAGAGGGGAGTTTTTTCAATTACACCAGCGCCAGATGTGTTGGCAGCACACATAAATACATAGTCAATCCCTTGAACAACTTTTTTGCAATCAGATGGTTTTGTTAAATCAGATTTTATAAATTCAACTTTTGCATTTTTAATTTGAGGGGTTTTTTTGTGGATTGTCGCTCGAACGCTCGCTCTTTTCTCAAGCAGTTTTAAAATTAAATTTGTACCTACAAAACCGGCACCTCCTGTTACCAGTACTTTTTTATTTTTAAAAAATTGATTACTTTTTTCTTCCCGTTTCATCTCTTAAAGATATTATTGGATTTTTTATCGGCCACCAAATATTAAACTTTGGATCATTCCATTTTATTGTAAATTGACTTTTTGGATCGTAGTATGTAGATTGTTTGTAATGGTATATGTCATATTCAGATAACACTAGATGTCCATTGCCATAGAGCGGTGGAATCAAAATTTGAAGTCTACTTTTGTCAGATAGTGTAAATGCTTCCCACTTACCATAATCTTTAGATTTAAGATTGTAGTTTAATATGACGATATAAAATCTTCCCAATAAGCATTGAACCAGTTTCCATGTTTTGGTATCTCCATGTATTCCCTTTAATATCCCACGACTCCCTGTTGAAATATCGTCCTCAACAAAATGCAATCTTAAAGCTTCCTTTTGATAAATAGTCCCTTTTAGATTCTTGGCAATTTCGTGAGAGTAATTTTTTTCATTAAATGTTTCAACATATTCTCCGCGAAAATCTTCAAAAGGTTCGGGTTTAATAAGTAAAACTCCTTCTAGTTTTGTTTTAGATATTTTAAGCATTTTTTAAAGACTTATTCAACTACAAAATAGGATGTACGAGAAGTAAATTTATGTCTCTTGAGTCTTATATTATTTAATCCGAAGACTTCATCCAAAGCTATAGTCTCTCCCGGAGAATCAGGATCATTTAGTTCATCAAAACTCAAAATACTCCCCTTTACTAAGTATGGCTTAATTGCCTGCAGACATTTTTTCGTAGGTTTATAAAGATCAAAATCAAAAAAAGCCAAAGCCACAATTGTTTCAGGATGTTTTTTGAAATATTTAATAATTTCTGAATTAGCATCACCTTTTATTAGTTCAAATTTTTTGATATGGGAGAGGGGATTTTCTTGCTCATGGTATTCCATAATTTTTGTTAAGTATTCGAGGTAATCCTTGGTTAAAGTTAAATTGCCCTTTAGCATTATCTCTGAATCTCCATCTTTTGGACTAATTTCCGGAAAGCCAGTAAATGTATCAAATCCCACAATTTTTCTGTGTCTATTAAACGGATCGTAAATCCCTCGAAGGGATGAGAAAAGCGCAATGTTTTGTCCCCACCTAGTACCAAACTCAAGGACAATTCCTGGGATGTCCACAATCTGTTTAAAAATGTGGTCCATAAAAAGTATACGTGATAAGTTTTTAGAATTTAAAAAAAGACCTAAATTAGACATTATTTGATCATCGGGAATAGGGCAATTTTTAAAAAGCTCAACAAGCGTTTGTCTGATTTTTGCTTCATGACCACTGCTATATGCTTTAATCTTAATTAAATCTTTTTTTGCCATTTTATTCCTCAATTATCGAAGGAACAGGTTTTTTGCCATTGAAAGCTATAACCCATGCCCAATACCGTATTCTACCACCTAATAATTCATATTCAAAGTTATTCTCTTTTTTTTGTATTGCTCTTACCCTAACCGGTTTTAAAAAATCTCCTTTATGTATATCCTCCGAAAGCATTTTTGGACTCGGAAAGAAATCTAACTTATTTTCTAAAGCTTCCTCAACTGTTTTATATGCAGCATGGTTATCAATAGTTGTAACCTTAATTTTTGCGGTATCTATATAAATTAGTTTTGTAGCAAATGTTTTTACAAGAAGGTGAACGTCTTTTTTTTCCATGACAAACTCAGTAGATTTTGCATTTTCCTCTAGGTGGGTTATGTTTGTTGTTGCAGGAATTGCTACAACTGAGGGATGAAATATTAAAAAGTTTAAAATTATTTGGGAAACAGTCTTATTATATTTTTTAGACAGATTTGAAAATATCTTTGAATTCTTTTGTGCTTTTAAAATATTACCTGAATTTAGGGGGGTATAAGCAATATTTGTAATTTTATTTCTTTCGCAATATGGAAGTAGATCGGTCTCTGCCGATCGCTCGAGTAAATTATATTCTGTTTGCAAAGAGACAATAGGTAGCTTAGATACTTTTTGGATATTTTTTAGAAGGCTCAGAGAAAAATTGCACACGCCAATATATTTGACCTTTCCTGATTTTACTAATGTTTCTAACGCCTTAAGCGTTTCCTCAAAAGGAATAACCGGATTTGGCCAGTGGATCTGATAGAGATCAATATAATCTGTTTGCAATCTTTTTAAACTGCCTTCGCAAGCTTTTAAAACTTCTTTGTAGCTTGAATGTTCTGGTAAAAACTTAGTGGCGATAAAAACATTATTTCTATTGTTTTTAAACGCTTTTCCAACTAGTTCTTCCGCATGTCCTTGAAAATATACTTCTGCAGTGTCAATAAAATTGACTCCTAAGCCTAATGCTTTTTGTAATACATAAATTAGCTGACTATCTCTTTTTCTGTCTATTTCTTTAAAACCAGTTCCAGTCCCAAGTCCTATTGAAGAAATTATTGTTTTGGTATTTCCAAGATTTTTAAATTTTAGATCATTCAACGCTTATATCCCATCCTTCCAAGCCATCTGTTTCAACATTTGTTCTCTTTTTGCTTGGATCTTTATCTCCAATCTCTTCTAAAATCTTATTTTTCATGGAATTGCGTATTCCATTAAGTTGGTGGGCGTGTTTTAAAAGTTTTAAATAATTTTCCCCATCCTCTTTTTGCATTCTGTCTTTATTCTCCCAGATGTAAATGTTAAGTTGAGCTATAATTATAATTATCCTGATAAGCTTAGAATTTATTTTAACTTTCTTTTCATCAATAATAAGATCAATATCGTGACATATCTTTTTTAACTCTTTGGCATACGATATTTTTTTGTCATGAAATTTTATTTCCTTGATCTGGTTAATTGTTAGACTATCAATTAAATCAGCAAGTGTAGGCAGATATTCACGTTGTTTATTAGTTTCTGTTTTTTTCATACCAGTCTGATTTTAGATACCATTCTACGGTTTTGTTAATGCCATCCGAAAGAGAGGTCTTTGCCTTAAAGCCAAGTAAGTTTTCTGCTCTTTTCATAGATAGTATTCTAACAGGATCACCAGATGGTTTGTTTATGTCCCACTCAAGTTTTGGTTTAGTAGGTACAGTATTAGCAATAATTTGGGCAGTCTTTTTTATTGTTACTCCAATGCCTGCTCCTAGATTGATAGGTACACATGGTGGAGCCAACTCCTGGGCCAGAAGCATTCCCGAGACAACATCCGTAACAAAGATGAAATCCCTTATAGCACTACCATCCCCCCAAATCCTTATAGGATTTTCACCACTTACCATCCGAGCAATTAGAGCTGGAATCACTTGGGCAGTCTTGGGATTAAAATTATCATACGGTCCATACACGTTTGAGGGGCGGACTATTTTGGGAGCTTGCCAATTATACTCAAGTAGATAACTTTCTGCCTGTACCTCGCCAATCCTTTTTGCAAGTCCCGGAATTCTGTCATTTTGTTTTGGTTGCCCATCCCAAACACTGTTTTCAGTTTTAGGTTTATTAGACTCCGGATATGCACAGATGCTACTGACAAAAAGAAAACCCTTTATATTATTTTTAAATGCGGAATCCATTAAATTAGTCTGAAAGCGAAGCATTGGTACTAAAAAACTGGCAGTTTTTGTCAGGCCAATACCAACCGATCCTTTAATCCCAACAAGATTAAAAACTAACTCTTGATCTTTGGTTACCTTCAAACAATTATCAAAATCTGTCAGATCTGTTTGGATAAATTTAACTTTTTTACTAAATAGCTTATTTGCATATTTCCTTGACTCCAAAGACGCAATGGTGACATTGGAACCTAATTCCAAAAGTTTATTTACCAAACAAACTCCTATCATTCCAGTACCTCCTGCAACCAAAACTTTTTTTCTTTTATAAAATTTTTTCATTTAAAGAGGTTTCCAAACTAAATAAGTATAACCATCGTGATAGAAAGAACCAAAAGTTCTTCTTATATCGATAATTTTAATTTTCTTTTTCGCCTCAAGTTTTTTTAAATATGACAAGAATCCTCTTAGGTAATTTCTTTGTTCCGAATATTTCATGGCCAAATAATCTAATAAATTTTCCTGGTCATAAATTTCATAAAGTGTTTCTACATTTATACAAATCATGGGTTTATTTTTTAGAAGGTAGTTTATAAAGGGCTCAAAATTTTTTCCTAATTGTTCAAGAGTGCCGATGGTTAGAACTCCTGAGTCTTTATCAAGGTGGTATTCTTCATCTGGCTTAAAAAGGTTAAATCTTTTTGCAGAAATATTGATATTAAGCTTTTCCCTTAATACATTAATGATATCCGCAGTTGATTCTGCCCAATCCAATCCAATCAGTTTCATTTTAGGAAAAATTTCTGACGCCGCCACCAAATTTAACCCAGTTCCTGCGCCAAACTCATAAAGCGTATTTGCTTTCTTGTAGTATTTAGTAAAAAGATAATATCTCATTACAGTTACAAAATCATTTTCAAAAGAGTCATTTTCAGGCTTGATAAAATCACTTTGAAATCTAATATATTCACCTTTCTTTACAAACTTGGGGATAAGCTGACTTAAATTATACCTACTTCGTCTAAATTCCGCTAAATTTTCTTTCCAACCATTTTCCCAGTCAGCAAGTCTATGAGGACCTGCAATTTTTAAGTTCTTTGAATCTAGGGTTTTAATTATCTTTAAAATTGCCTCATTATATTCTTTGCCTTCGACGATTTGATATTTAAAATTTGCTTTTTTTATTGCCTGTTTTGCAAGCAAAGGCAAATTATCTTCTTTTGCATTAAAAATTTTAGCAAATAATTTAGAGCTTAAATTATGTATATTATTTTTCTTCATCTGCTTCTTAAAAATTTGTCAATTTTTCTAATTACTTGATCTGACGCTATGCCAATTTGTTTATGCATATAATCTCTATCTCCGTAAATAAAGCAGTGTCCGTCTGGCAGTCCGATCCTTAGGAAATCAGTCTTAATAGAGTGATCTGCTAAAAAGTCTGACACTATTGTTCCTAGGCCTCCATACGAAAGATGTTCTTCGAGCGTAAATACAACCTCAAATGGTTCTATAAGTTTTTTTAAAATTTTTTCGTTTAGGGGTTTAAGTTGATAAATATCGATTACCGCAATATCTAAATCACTTTTTTCTTTTAAATTTTTTGCGATGTCAATAGCTTTATGAGTTATTGTACCTGTTGTGATAAAACAGAACTTTTTACCAGGCTTGAGCATTGCTAGACCATCAGGAATACTATCTATTCTTGATGAGTAGAGGTCTGGAAAATTACCTTTTTCAAAACGAATATAAGTCAACTGAGGTTTAGAATAAGTAAGGTGAGGAAATACTGCAAGATTGAAAAAATCTGTAGCATTTAAGATTCTCATATGGGGTATTGCCCTCATAATCGCAATATCTTGATTGCTATGATGAGTTGGTCCATCTGCTCCATAAGTAAAACCTGGCCCAACTCCTGCTATGGTTACAGGAAGATTCATAACGCTTAAGTCGACTTTAATTTGTTCATAGCAACGGAGTGTTATAAAGGTAGAGATTGCATGCACAAAAACTTTTTTTCCTGAAAGTGCCAATCCTCCCGCGACACTTATCATGTTTTGCTCTGCAACGCCGGCATTAAATATCTGTTTGGGTAAACTTGAGTAAAATTTTTGAAAAGTTTGGGCTCCTTGATCAGCATGAAGAAGAATTACATCGTGATCATGTAAGGCTATTTGGAAAAGCTCTTCAAAAAAGGCATCTCTCATGTCTGTATAGGCAGTTGTGGATTTTAAAAATTTTTTCATCAAGTTAACCCTAAGTCCTTTTTGGCTAATTGTATTTGTTCTCCTTTGGGGACTCCATGGTGCCAATGATAATCATTTTCCATAAAAGAAATCCCTTTGCCTTTTACAGTATTAGCAACAATAATAGAGGGTCTGGAATTTTTCATTTGTTTAAGTTTCTTAAATGCACTTATTATTTGTTTGAAATTATGTCCATCTATTTGAATTGTGTTCCAGCCAAATGATTTCCATTTCATATGCATGGAGGAATTACCTGTAAAATCCTTTGTAAAGGAAGTCGCGGCGACTTTATTATTGTCAACAATAGCTATTAAATTAGATAGTTTTTGTTGTGCAGCAAAGGATGCTGCCTCCCAAACAGATCCCTCACTGCATTCGCCGTCTCCCAATATTACTAAAGTCAAGAAGTTTTTTTCATCTAACTTTGCAGACAAAGCAAGTCCACAACCAAGTCCAAGTCCATGTCCTAAAGAACCAGAAGAGACCTCAACACCTGGGATAAAATGATCAGGATGACCACCTAAAATAGTTCCATTTTGTCCATATTTATCTAACTCTGTCTTAGGAAAGTAACCTTTGTCGGCCAGTACGCAATAAAGTGCCAGGCATGCATGGCCTTTACTGAAGATAATTCTGTCTCTTTCTGGATCTTTCTTTTTTTTATGAGACAGATTAAATATTCCGGAGTAATAGATAGCAACCAGTATATCTGTTATCGAGAGCGCACCGCCTAAGTGACCTTTCTTAGCCTTAATTTGCATTTGAAAGGATTTTTTCCTTACCCATTTAGCTTTTTGCTTTAATGAATTAATATCCATCAGAAAGGTCCTCGAAATTTATTTTCATAACTATAAAAAGTTTCTTTTGACAAATCTGTTCTTGTTAATTTAAGTTTTTTTTCAACAGATCTTATTAATTTGATTGCGTCAGTATAAAATTCATCTTCAAGCGGCCTTGTGCAGGGGCAGTGGGTGGGCGCAAAACCCAATCGCAGAACCTTAGATTTCAACTTGTTAGATAACTTTTCGTAAATTCTACTTTCTACTTCAGCTGAAAATCCGCAAAAAGTCCAATCATAATCTACAATAATACAATGTTTGGTTTTCTCAACAGATTTTATGATAATATCTTCATCTAGAGGAAAAATAGAACGGGGATCAATCACCTCAACACTTATACCTCTTTTTCCCAAAATTTGTGCAGCTTTTACCGCCTCAACTGTAGAATAAGAAGTAGCAACAATAGTAATATCTTTTCCTCTTTTGAGGATTTGTCCGATGCCAAGTGGCGTAGGTATGGGTTCAATAGGTACTTCATCTTCAACGTCATAAAGCATCCGATGTTCTAAAACAACAACTGGATTATTATTTCTGATGGCCGCTATCAGTAACCCTTTAGCGTCAGCTGGAGTTGTTGGCATAACTACTTTTAGACCTGGAATATGAGCGAAAAATGATTGTAAGCTTTTACTATGCTGATATGATTGGCCCCAACCCTTTCCGATAATAGCCCTTATGACCAGAGGAACTTGTATTTTTCCGTCGGTTCCGTAGTGATAACTTGCAACCATATTTACGAGTTGGTTAATTGCTAAAAGCAGAAAATCAACTCTCATGTGGACGTTTATAGGTCGTAAACCAGAAATTGCTGCTCCTAGACCGAAACCTAACAATGCTTCTTCAGAAAGAGGCGTTGAGAAAACACGTTTTGGACCAAATTTTTCAAGAAGGCCCTTTGTTGAACCAAATATTCTTTTGTGGTCCGCAACATCAATCCCATAGATAAAAATCGAATTATCCCGTTCCATTTCTTGATGGAGAGCCTGATTAATTGCAGTTCGGTAAGAAATTTTTTTTTTAGCCTGTTTAATTTGTTTTTTCATAAAATGTGTTTTTCAGAAGCTCTGAAGAATCAGGAAATGATGCAGACTTTGCATTCTGAAAACTCTCAGTTACCTGTTTGCTAATACCCTCCTCAAGTTTTATAATTTCCATATCGCTCACCTTTAACTCTTTTAATTTGTTTCGGAGTAGCTTAATCGGATCTTTTTTTTGCCAATTCATAAACTCCAATTTGTCCCGATAGCCTGTATTAAAATCCTCGTGAATGCCAACATGTTCTAAATAGCGATAATATTTTAGATGTAGAAAAGCTGGTTGATGTTTTTTTTGGATTGAAGATACAGCCCGTGAAGTTAGTTTATAAATTTGCTCTGCGTCAGTAGTGTCAGTTTCAAAAACAGAACAATTATACTGTTTAATTATATTGACTAAGTTTTTGTAGCCACGTCGGACTTGCCAAGGCGTATGTACTGCATACCTATTATCTTCACAAACAAAAAGTACAGGGAGCCCTTTTAGACAAGCAATATTTAGACTTTCCCAAAAAACACCTTCATCAACTGCTCCATCGCCAAAGAATACAGCCGTTATGTCTTTTTTTTTAAGGTATACGTTGGCAAACGCGTTACCAACTGCCAAGGGTATTGTGCTCCCAACGACCGCAGAGATCCCAAGGAGTCCATGAGCTGGTGATAAAAGATGCATTGAACCTCCTTTTCCTTTTAAAACACCTGTAACTTTTCCGTACATTTCGGCAAAAAATTTATCCGACTCTTGTGTAATCGCAAGATACAAACCATGACTTCTATAAGTCCCAAAGGTTCTTGAATTCTTAGGAAGCGCAGTGCAAACACCGGAGACTATTCCTTCCTCTCCCATAGACATGTGCATTGGTGTTTTCATTTCGTTATTGTCATAGTGTTTAATAATTAACTTCTCAGTAGCTCTTATCAAGTAAGCTTTTTTAAAAAGGTTTAAAATCAATTTTTTTCTATTCATAACTTTTCTTATAATAATCTCTCCAGTAATTCAGCATATCTTTTAAAGTTTGGTCAAATTTTATTTTTGGCTTCCAGCCGGTTTGTTGAACAAATTTCTCAACTGAGGGTATCTGTAGTGTAACATCAGATGGGCGTAAGCGTTTGGGATCTACCATTACTTTTATATCGTTTTTTTTGGAAAAGCTGATAAGTTTATTGAGCATTTCGCCAATAGTCATCGTTTCTACGCCTCCTATATTGTAAACTTCTCCCGGCGTGCATTTACTAACAAGCAGCCAATAAGCTCTTACGGCATCCCTCACATCCATAAAAGTTCGGACACTTTTTAAATTTCCTACCATTACAATAGGTTTTTGGTGACCAGCTTCTATTGCAGCAATCTGTTTCGCAAAATTAGAAGGAGCGAAAACTTCTCCGCGTCTTGGGCCTTCATGAGTAAACATCCTTGTTCTAATTGTTTTTATTTCCCAAGATAAAAAGTATTGAAGAGCTAACATATCTTCTCCAACTTTAGAGACAGCGTAAGGCGAGGCTGGTCTGAAAGAATTTGTTTCTTTAATCGGGATTTCATTCTTTTTGACCTGTCCATAAACTTCAGAGGAACTACAAATATGAATAATAGGATTATATTTTGTTTTTAATTTAAGAGTTTTAATGCACTCAAGTAAATTGGCAGTTCCGATTACATTTGTCTGAAGAGTAGATATTGGGGATACAAAACTAAAATCAACATAAGATTGCGCGGCAAGGTGAAAAATCACATCAGGTTTTACTTCTTTGAGAATTTTTTCTAAAGAGCCATAATCTTCTAAATCTCCATAACAAAAATTAATATGACCTTGAATTTTAGAAATATTATTTTTAGGTGATCTCCACCTAACAAGTCCATAAATTTTTATACTTTTATTAACTTTAAGAATATATTCCGCAAGATGGCTTCCAACAAAGCCAGTAATACCAGTAATTAGAGCTTTCTCCATTATTCAGAGATTATATCAAACAAAGACTCCTATAGTCTAGGACCTAAGATATATAGTTGAGTATGCAGATTTTAACTATTCAACTTCATTGTTTAAAATTTTTTTTACTACTTTTGCAGGATTGCCAGCCACAATAGCATTTGGAGGCACATTGTGGGTAACTACAGCTCTAGCACCAACAATAGCACCGTCTCCAATTATTACTCCTTTTAAGATTAAGGAGTCTCTTCCGATCCATACATTGTTTCCAATTTTTATGGGTTTACTAATATTATTTATTCCTGTGGAATAGAAATTATTATGGAAGATGTTATTATCGAAAAAATTGACTAAATCTTTTCTTCTGTCTTTTGCTTTTATAGAATGAGTATTGTTGTCTGTAATCCTGACATTGGAAGAAATCATCACATAGTCGCCTATTTCGATGCTATCAATGATATCAATTACAGTTCCTAGGCCTATAAAAACATATGATCCAATTTTTATTTTGCCAGCTTTATGAATAATAATTTTTCCGCTAAGTAAAACTTTTTTGCCAAAAAAAACTTGTGTTTTATTGAAGTTTCCCCGAATTCCTGCATACGGACTAATAAGCACCTTATGTTTTGATGAAAATTTACCTTTATAATAAAGCCAATTTATTTCGCGGAAAAACTTTATCAAAAATCTGCGTACTAAAAAAAACATTTTATTATTTAATTATTAGATTTTGATTTACTTTTTAAATTCCAAAATCTTTTCTAAGAAAAAATTAGAAAATCCGTCTTCAAACCATGGTTCAATGAGTTTTTTATCCATCATAAATTTTTCAATATTTTTAATGTAATTATCATATTTTTTTTCATTTACAGAATCAAGAAAAAGGAGCAATTTTTTGAAATCCCTAAAATCTCTAAAATCTATAAAACAGTTTTTAGGTATATATTTTTCTATATCTGTTGCGCCCCAATATACAGGTATGCATCGAGCCTTAAAACAATCAAAAATTTTTTCTGTTATGAATCCTTTTACATTTGTAAGATTCTCAAAACACAAGCAATATTTAAAGCCAGACAGTAATTTAATCTTGTTATCGATCTCTCCCTTATACGTACTATATTTTTTAGAGCTGAAAAGAAACTCTTTTAGATTATGCTTTTTTGTTTTATTCCAGCCTCTCCCATATAAAAAAAATTTGTCAGGAATTGTTTTTTGAAAAAAATCAACCGCTCTAATTCTTTCTGAATACAATTCACGGCCAAATGGACTAAATAATTTAAATGGATAAAAAAAAGATTTATTTGAGTTAACCATAATTAAAAATTTCTTATTTTGGAATTTCAAAGCTTTGGTCTTAATTCCTGTGCTTGCCTTAGGCAATCTAAATTTGACGTATTTATTGTTTTTTACCAATTGGTCATTCCATGTATATATCTTTGTAAAAAAACCATGAAATATTTTCATATAATTGAAAGGATTTACTGTTGGCGGTTCAGTAGCTATAAGTATATTTTTTTTCCTATCGAAAAAAATCCTTTTCCAAATATGAAAATTTGAAGGAGTAGGATAAGGCATGTCCCAGTGAATATTTATATATGAAGGCTTTGGACAGACAATATCATATGTATTTAAGTTTATATTGTTTTGTTTTAAAAGTAATTTCAATTTTACAAAAATAGGCACTTCAGTCATTTTATTGTTTTGAATATCAAACATAGAATTCTTAAGAGATGATTTAACATTGTTGTGAAAAATACTTACAAATAATTCCTGATTCATAGTAATTTGGTAGATTGTTATAGAATTATATCACGAGGTATAGCTACAAAATTACTTTGACAGCAGAATTGAATTCGGGTATCATGTTGAGGTGAAAAACATATTAATAACAGGCGGCGCAGGATTTATTGGAAGCAGTCTTATTGGTTCATTAATAGAAAATCCAGATATCAACATTACATGCCTGGATAATTTTGATAATTTTTATGACCCAAGAATTAAAAAGAATAATATTAAGACTTATCTGAAAAAAAACAACTTCATATTAATTAAAGGCGATATTTGTAATTTAAGACCAGTTAAAAGAAAGTTCTCCAAACGTTATGATGCAATCATTCATCTGGCTGCAAAAGTAGGAGTAATTCCAAGCATTAAAGATCCTGTAGGGTATACGGAAGTAAATATAGGCGGAACTCAAAACTTATTGGAATTTGCAAAAGAGATAAGATGTAAAAAATTTATCTTTGCTTCTTCAAGCAGTATTTATGGAGTAAATTCTAACTTTCCATGGAGAGAATATGATCGAAATATTTTACCAATTAGTCCATATGCTGCAACTAAAATTTCAGGCGAGTTGCTTGGTCATGTTTATTCCCATTTATATAATTTTCAATTTGTTGCTTTGCGATTTTTTACCGCTTATGGTCCTAGACAAAGACCTGATCTTGCCATACATAAATTTACAAAATTAATTTTGGAAGGCAAACCAGTTACGCTGTATGGAGACGGAAAGACAAAAAGAGATTATACATATATTGATGACATTATTTCAGGAATTAGCTCTGCTCTAAAATACGATAATTCTAAGTTTGAAATTATTAATATTGGTAATAATCAACCTGTTGAACTTAACGAAATTATTTTCTTACTTGAGAAAGCTTTAAGAAAGAAAGCTGCTATAAGAGGATTGCCAGAGCAGCCAGGTGATGTCCCATTGACATTTGCAGATATAAGAAAAGCCAAAAAATTATTAGGTTACGAGCCTAACACTAATTTGTCAACCGGTTTGCAAAAGTTTGTAAGTTGGTTTAGACAACAGAATGAAGAAAACAAACAATAGTCCTTTAGTTTCCGTAATAATGCCGGTATATAATGCTGAAAAATATGTTAGGGAAGCAATAGAAAGCATTCTAAGCCAAACATATAAAAAATTTGAATTTATCATTATAGATGATGCAAGCACTGACTCAACTCTTAATATTCTTAAATCTATAAGAGCGAAAGACAAAAGAATTATTCTGATGCGAAACATTAAGAACTTGGGGGTTACTAAAAGCTTAAATAAAGCTCTTAAGGAAGCTCACGGGAAATATATCATACGTATGGATGCAGACGATTGGTCCTACCCAGAACGTTTTGCGCTACAAGTGGAGTTTATGAAAAATCATGCAGATGTTGTAGTTAGCGGTTCATACGTAGAAGTTTGTGATTCAAAGTTAAAACCGAAATACATAAGGAAATATCATCATGAGGATGCAAACATCAGAAGGCATATATTTCGTTATAGTCCCTTCGCTCACCCTGCAACAATTTGGGTAGGAGAAATTTTAAAAAGAGAGCAGTATGATGAGAGAATTAGAATTTGTCAAGACTATGAACTTTATTTTCGAGTCGGGAAGATTGGGAAATTTATGAATCTTCCTAAATCACTTTTGAAATTACGCATGCATGATACATCAATCACTTCTACTATGAGTGATTTTCAGTTAAAAAATACAGTTTTGATTCGGCTTAGTGCGGTGTTGCTTCTTGGATATAGTATGACAAGGGTTGATAAGTTTTATAATTTCATCCAAGAGATATTTATTAGCTTGATTCCAGTAAAGTTTAGGTTATATTTATTTAATTTACTGAGAAGATTCGACTTCTATTAATATGTGTGGGATAGTAGGCTATGGGGGTTTTAGTAAAAAAGCTCTTCTTGATAAAGCAATTAGAAAAATTCATCATCGTGGGCCAGACGATAATGGAGTTATCTACTTCAATGGAATAGCATTAGGAAATACGCGTCTTGCTATACTTGATATTTCAGAAAAAGGCCGACAGCCAATGTTTAATAAGGATAGATCTCTTTGTATCACCTTTAATGGAGAAATTTATAATTTCAAGGAAGTTAAAAAAAATCTTTCGAAAAAATATGAGTTTAGGTCAAATTCAGATACGGAAGTTATATTATATGCATATCAAGAATGGGGGGTAAGATGTTTAGAAAAATTAAGCGGCATGTTTGCCTTTGTTATTTATGACATTAAGAAGAACCTTTTGTTTGGAGCAAGAGATAGATTAGGACAAAAGCCTTTAAAATATTACTTTAATAATGGAAAATTTATTTTTGCATCAGAAATTAAGGCAATCCTTCCTCTTTTAGATGAAACACCAGTGCTTGACGAAGTAGCAATCGATGATTTTTTGACGTTACAATATGTTCCAACGCCTAAGACCGGTTTTAGCAAAATCTATAAATTGCCCGCTGCTTGTTATTTTATTTATAAAGATAAAAAACTTTCTATAAAAAAATACTGGTCGTTGAATTTTTCCAAAAAACTTATATTATCGGAGAATGAGTGGCATGAGCTAGTTTATTCTGATATTGAAAGATCAGTTAAATCTCATTTAGTTTCTGATGTTCCGGTCGGAGCATTACTTAGCGGTGGTCTTGACTCAAGCATTATTGTTGCGTTGATGTCTTTGAGTTCCTCAAGGAGAATAAATACCTTTAATATAGGTTTTGACGATGAGCAGTTTGATGAAACACGATTTGCCACGATGGTATCGGAAATGTATGGAACGAATCATACGCGATTCAATGTTACGTCTCGCCAGCTTTTAGAAAATATTGAAAATCTTACCCAAGTTTATGATGAGCCAATTGGCGATAATTCAATTTTGCCAACACTATTGCTTTCAAAATTGACAAGTAAAAAAGTAAAAGTTGCATTAACAGGGGATGGTGGAGATGAAAATTTTGCTGGATATGATAGGTATACATTCGTAATCTTATCCAGCTTTCTATCCTACTTTCCATCTATTGCCAAAAGAATTCTTAACTTAACTTCTAAATCTATTTATTGTTTATATAAAACAAAATTAACAGAAAGAATGAATAAATTTTTATCAACTTTAGATCAGGAGTTTTATAAAAAGTACGTTAATTACAATTGTTTTTTTACCACTGAAACAAAACAGAATCTTTATTCAGAAAATTATAAAAATTTAATTGGAGATCATGATTCTTACCAACAATATTACCCTTTTTATGATAAAAACTTGAGCGATTTAGATAATGCATTGAAAATAGACGTCAATACTTATTTAGCAAATGATTTATTGTATAAAAGTGATTCTGCGTCAATGGCATATGGCTTGGAGCTTCGTTCGCCATTTCTAGATTATAAATTAATGGAGAAAATATCTGAAATGCCTTCAGATCTAAAAATGAAATTTTTGAAAACAAAGAATATCTTAAAAAAAATAGCAGAGAAAAATAATCTTCTACCCAAAGAAATAATCTATAGAAATAAAAGAGGATTTAACATCCCGCAGAATAAATGGTTTAAAGGACCTCTAAAAAATTATTTAAAAAATACAATTCTATCTTCAGGCATGATAGATGTGATCTTTGACAAAGTAAAAATTGAGTCTTATATAAAAAAATACCATGAATCTAATTTGAATTACGATAACAATATTTTTGCTCTACTTATGTTGAGTTTATGGTATGACGAATACATAATTAATCATTAAAAAGTTTTCGAAAGCGCGTTTTGCAGAATTACTTCAGTATCACATTGTTTTGACAGATTTAAAGCAGCTTCTCTAAACGTAGCATACGTTTTGGAACTTTTAAGAATAATTTTTATAGCCTTAATAAGACTTTCGCGAGAATAATTTATGATAATTCCTGCTTTATGCTTATCTATCTCTTGTGCAAAACTTGGTACATTGGTTATTATAACGGGGAGTCCGCATCCTAGGTAGATTTTTGGTTTTATCGGACTTGCGAAGTAAGTATAACTTGAAGGATCAGGTTTGTATGGCGCAAGCCCTATTCCGCACTTTGTAAGTATATCTTCAATTTTTCTATGATTAGCAATATATCCTGTAAAGTTAACAAATCGGTTAACGTTGTATTTTTTCGTGATTCTTTTCAACTCGTCTTCATAGTCTCCCGATCCAATAATAGTTAGGAGGAGTTTGGGAAAATATGATAAGAGTTTCGGCAATGCCTCAATCACAAGCTGCAGTCCTTGTTTTTCTAGCAAAACGCCTGCAAATACGAGATGGTAACGATCTATCTTTCCGATTGGGAGAACGGTAATATCTCTTTTCGGAAAACCCGTGGGAACTTCATGAAATACTGCTTGGTTGCCTATGAAGAATTTCTTAGTTTTTTTTATATTCAACATAGGTTGTGATTGAACCCAATTAATATCAGCAGTAGCGCAAGCAATTTTGTCAGCCGCATGGTACAAAAAATTCAAAATTTTACTCTGAAACCTATAAGCAGTATAATCTATAGAGAAATAAACCAACTTTTTAGTTATCTTTATAAGCCGAAGCGGCAATACGGAAAGTGTTGATAGATTATCCAACGCAAAGCATACTGTGAAAGGAGAAGTGAATAAAGAAAAATATAAGATAATAAGTGGATGAAGTAAATACTGAAGTAAATCAGGACCTCTCAATCTGAAAGTTTTTTTTGCCTTGATAAGTTTTCCATTCTCGTAAATATCTATGTAGCATCTGTTGTCAACTGCGTATGGAAAGGGTAAGAGGATATATGTAATTCTTTTTACTCTTTTTAATAAAAATCTCCTTAGATCTTGTGGTGGACCTATGCTGTTGACTCTGTCTTCTAGTTGCGTGTAATGGCAAATTATTAAAACTGTATCATTTTTATTTAGCATATTATGATCTTGCTTTGTTTCAACTATATTTTAAATTAGTTTGCAGGCTTTTTTCAAGTTTGATATGATTGGAGTCCAAATGATTGATAAGAAAACTATCTATTTTTATGGAAATTGGAAAACTCAAAGTGGATATATAGGAGAGCCACAAAGAACGCTTCAGGCTCTTATTGATAATTATAAAAAGAAAGGTATTGCAGCAGAAGTTTTAGACAGAATTGATAAAATAGAAAAGACAGAAAAACATAGCATTAAAATATTGATTTTTGGCGATTTTACTACAATCTTAATAAGGGCTATTCTTTGTTTTTTATCAGGCATAATTTTTTCCAATATACGTATTATTGTGTTTAAAAATAAAGCAACATTCAGGGATATATTCTTTTTTTTAAAAAATATAAATTCATTTAATAAAATTAAATATATAATAGGGTTTTCTCTTATTGAAATATTTTTACCTCAAAATTTATATAATTATTTACTCAAGATTTTTAAGAAAAAAATTTTTATTGTATTTTTTCCTACACATATAGTTGAAAGATCAAAAATATTTTTATGTAGATGCTTGGAGAAAAAATATGCTCAAAATATCTTATTTCAAAAAGATAAAAAATTTTATAAAAATAAAATAACTTTAGTATACTTTGGTCAGGATTCTTATTTGAGAGGAGTGGACACAATTAATGAATTAAATGGGCATTATAAAGGTTATAATATTTTTTCTACTGGATTTTTTCCGTTTAAGGGGTATTTAGGGAAAAAAGGCTTCGGGTTACAAAATCTAATGTTTTATAATGACAAAAATGTTCTCGAAAAAGTCAAAAAAGCTACCTTTAGTATTTTTCCATTTAGAACAAAACATGGCGGTCCGGATGTCCCAGCTGCTCTAATAGAATCATTTTTTCTTGGAGTTCCGCCAATCATCTCAAAAGTTCTTTTATTTGATGTTTTGCGGAATCATAATTATCCTCTTGTAATTGATACTATTTCCTCTGAATCTATAAAAAAATGCATAGAGGAAAATATAAGAAACGGAAAAGATTATGAAAAAATAATGAGTATTTGTTTCTCAATACGCCAAGAGATTATTGATAAATATAGCTATAATTTTCCCAAGTCATATGCTTAAAAAGGAAATTATAACACTAATTGGAAATGACGGTTCTGGAAAAACATATCAAGCAAAGAAAATATTTGAGGAAATGAAAAAAAATAAAATTCCAGCCAAAGTAATTCATTTTGACCATTTTTTTTTAAAGATTCCGAAATTTGCGGCGTCTAACAAATACCTAACCTCACAAGGAGAAGAAGATCAATCAATTAGACTTTTTAAAACTTTAAAAGGAAATAAAATATTTCAACTCGTATTTCCGATAATTGCCTATATTGATTTTCTCTTTTTTTATATATTTAAGATAATCTTTGTTTCAGAGAAAATAGTAATTTTAGATCGTTACTTTTATGACAAACTTATAAAATTTTATGATTTAAATATTTGTAATCAGAAAATCTTTAATCTACTTTTAAGCATTGCTCCAGTTCCGAATCTAACTTTATATCTTAACTTATCACCCAAAGTGGGATTTAAAAGAAAAGAAGAAATGACAGTTTCAATTCTAAGCAGGAGAAAAAAACTTTACGATAAGCTCGTTAAAGATTTTGGATTTATTGTTATTAATGCGGACAAAAAAAAAGATAAAGTATTTTTGGAAATTATAGAAAAATTAAAATATGTTAAATAAATATTCGCAGATACTATTAAAAATTATTTATAAAAAGGAACTAACCCAAAAGGAGAATTCGTTATTTTTTAGGCAATTTAATTCAATTTTGAAGAAAGCATCGGAAAATAGAATAGAATTTCTTTTTCTTAAAACTATTAAAAAGAATTACAAAGAGATGTTCAATAAGCTTTCTTTAAATGAAATGTATGGAGAAGGAGAAAATAAAATTTCTGATTTCCAAAGAACTATTTCATTTTTTCAAGATAAATTAAATGAATTAGAATATGCAATTATTAAAACATATTATTCTTTTCCCGCAATTGTAAGTGATATAGATATCCTATTCTTTGATAAAAAAGGATATGATGATTTTGTAGGAAGATTAGCTCAAGAAGGATTCAGTTATAAAGAGGACGACGAATTAAAAGGATCGTTGCAAAAATCAGGATTTATGAAGTGCGAGCCCCATAATGATATTTCTTGGCACGGAATGAGTTTCGTATCGAAAGACTTTATTAAAAATAATCTCACAAAAAAAAGAGTCGGCCAATCTGTCCTGACGATTCCCAACAACAAAGCAACATTCGTTATTTCCTTGGCCCACATCTTATTTGATTGCGAATATTTATCTATAAGAGACTATCTCGTTCTTAAAAAATCTGTGAAAGATAAAACTATTGTAGAAGCATGTATGGACGAAGCAGATAAATTCGGTTGGAAAGATGCTGCAGAATATCTCATCAGCTTGTTGCAAGAGGTAAAAAAAGCATCAGAAGGAAAAACGGCAGTAGGACAAATGTCTTTTCCTTTCTGGATTCCCATAATGGATATGTATGCGTTTTTCAGAAATAAACTTATTTTTGATTTTCGTGAAAAAAAAGAAAACCACTTATCATTTGAAAGCATTTTTTTTCCATTTATTTATTATTTTTGGAAAAGGTTGCGGTCAAAATTTTCAAAAAGAATTTATAGAAATTCATGGCTTTACTAAGGGGTGAAGTCCGATAATGCCTTACTGTAGTAATATCTTTTTGTTATTTTGCTAAGTTTTATTAATGTAAAAAAAATTAAACAGGATGTCAGTCCAATATTTATAAAAAGAGAAATCATTACAATATTATTTAGGCTATCGTGAAGATAAAAAATTCCTATAATTTGCAAAACTGCCGCAAAAAACGCTAGGTATCCGGGAATAAATTCATCAAGCGCAATAAAACCGTTAACTATAATATTTGAAACAGTGTAAAAAAGAATGGACAAACTATAATGAGGCAAGAGGGGAATTATTGTATAGTATGTTGGAGAGAGTGCAAATGATACTAATTGTTTGGGAATTAATAAATACAGCAGGAAAACAGACGATCCCAGGACAAAAACTCCTAAAATAGCAATCTTGAATAATTTTTTACCGACAACATTGCTCTTTGCATTTATAATCGTAGGGAAAAGCACAATGCTTAATGGGGCTGTGGTTAGTAAGATTGCTTTTCCAGAAAGAGTAAGTGCCGCGTAATATCCTGCAAGGTCAGTGAGATAATGCTGAACCAGTATTAAGTCTACAGATATTAAAGATATTAGTCCCGTAATGCCAACTATCGCATAGACAGACTCTTTAGTAAATGTCTTTACGCTAAAATTAATTTTCTCAAACGGGTTAATAAATAACCTGTCGCGTAATTGCCAAATCGAATACAAAAAAGTTAATATGCCGGATATAAAAAGAGACCAGATTGCACCATTTAAATTAAATCCTAAAAATAAAAGCGGAAAAAAAATAATTAATTTAGATACAGCTTGAAAAATAGAGTTTAATGCTAACGCAGAAAAAAGAAGATTGGCTCTCATTAACGATTTGTTGATAGACAAAAGGTATCCAAGTGTAGTTAGTAATATTACAATAAATAAATTTCCAGATGTTACCGATCCGATGGAAATATCGCCGATGTTACTTATAATCATAAATGAAGAGAGCGACACTACCCCTACAATGATCACGAAAAGATTGCTTTTGTTAACAAGCGCTGATGCCGAAGAGTAATTTTTTCTTGAAGTATATTTTGATAGTTGTTTTGTGAGCTGAATTGACACTAGAGCAGTTAGCGTTGTTAGCATATAGAACAGGCTAAGCATTGTTTGTAAAATTCCATAATTTTCAACGCTTAAATTTCTTGCAGTCGCTAAGTTAAATAGGAAACTAAAACCGTTAACTAGCACGGAAGATGTAAAAATAATCAAAGAACCTGATAATAAATTTTTGTATATATGATTCGATGTAATAAAGCCGGCAATATAGGATTTTATTTTCTGTAACATTTAGGTTTCTAGATTAGATTTTAGCATAATTGCAATGTTATAATAACATTATGTTTTTATCGCAAAAATTTTTCTTTCCCTTTATTCTGTCCATACTAATTCTTTTCACGTACTGGGATTTGCCTAAAACTTTTTTTCAGCAAGATGAATGGTGGACTTTTGGACAATATGTTCAGAATGAACAAGCATACGGGGGTATTGAAGAGCTGATAAAAAGTTCAAAGCTAATAGGTAAAGGACATTTTACGCCACTTTTTAACATAATTTTTTTTCTTCAATACAAAATATTTGGAATGAATTTTTCTCTTTATGCACTTGTTAGTATTTTTACACATATCCTTAATATATTTTTGGCATATATTTTTGCCAATAGTATTTTGAAAAATAAATACCTTGCTATTTTAGCTTCTATTTTTTTTGCAACAAACAGCATTTCCCATCAAGCTATAAGTTGGGTTTCTGCTAGTCTAAATACACAGGGCTCTACACTTTTCTCAACTTTATCTTATTTGACATTTTTTCTTTATCTTAAAAAGGAAAATTCAAGAATGCTTTTTATCTCTTTCCTAAGTCTAATTGCTGCCCTTCTTTTTAAGGAAATACTTGCACCTTTTTTCATACTGCCTATTATGATTTTTCTTTATGCGAAAAAAGATATAAAAATTACACTTGTTAAAGTATTAAAGCCATTTAGTCTTATTTTTTTTTCTTATGTATTGTTTCGCATAGTTATATTTTTTTTGGCAAGTCCGTCTGTTGTGAATGCAGTCCAAGCACAACATACGGGAATATATGAATTTGCATTTAGAATAATTATTTTGCCATTTAGGGCAATTGCCCAGTCGCTTATCCCCTCAGAAATTTTACTATTTCTTTCGGAGAATCTCATAAGACTTTCTTATCCTCAATTTATATATTCGGACAATGCAGTCGATCCATTCATAAGAGAAACCATTGCTTATGATTTGGTTTGTTTTTTTATTTCAGTTATTATTTTATTTCTTTCTTATGTATCTTGCATTTTCTTCAAGAAAAAAAATGAAATTTTTTTAAGGGGAATAATCTTATTTTTATCAGTTATTATTTTTAGCCTGATTGTAATTATTCTTATCTCAGGCCGTGCGGGATTTGTTTCCCTTATTGAGCCAAGACATTTTTATGTTGGAAGTCTTGGATCGTCTACTTTTTTAATTTTGGTGTTGTTTGGATTATTTTCTTTGCTTTTCAAGCAAAAGGCAAAATTTATTTTGACCGCAATACTAATTCCAATTTTGCTTATCAACATAGCGATTATTAAGAACGATATAAGCGGATTAGAATCTATTGGGTCTATAAGAAAAAAAATCCTGATGGATATTAAAGAAGATTATCCTCGTATTCCTAAGAATATCGTGCTTTATACGCAAAGTGATACCGCATATTACGGTATGCCTGATGACGAAAAAATTTTACCTGTGCAAGTAGGATTTGGATGGATGATTTTATCCTGGTACAATGAAAAAGGCAGTTTTCCTCCATGCATGTATGATCAAAAGCTATTCCTTCACTTACTTTCACAAGGATATAAAGAATGCAGCGGCCGTAGTTTCGGATATTTTAGAAATTACGAAAAGCTTATGGAATCAGTTGAAAAATACAATATTCCCTATGAAAATATTATTGCTTACTTATGGAAAAATGATGTGAAAAAACTTACCAATGCAAGCGTTCTTATTCGTCATAAGCTTAAAAAAGATTTAGAAATTAAACTATGAGTCAATTAGTAGTTATTTTTATATATTTTTTTATCGCAGGAATTACTTTTGGTAAGCTACCGCTGACATTTTTCCAACAAGATGAGTGGGCGCTATTTAGCTACTTTATCTACTGGGATCGAGGGAATCTAAGCTGGATTGATAGGCTATTTTTCTATGAGCAATATACTCACTTAATTCCATTAAGTAATTTACTTTCTTATGTTGAGTTTAAGCTATTTGGAATAGATTTTACTTACTATGCGATTGTCAGCATATTCATTCATCTAGTAAGTACAATGTTGGTTTTTTATTTGAGCAGATCACTTTTTAAAAATCAAGCTCTAGGTTTTTTGGCTGGTTTACTCTTTTTAACAAATTCTATTTCTCACCAATCGATAACTTGGATTGTAACCACGATGGGTACAGGAGGATCAACTTTTTTCGTTTTGCTAACTTTGATTTTTTTCGTTAAGTATTTACAGAAAAAAAACAAAATTTATCTTGCTGTCTCTTTGTTGTTTATTTTTGTTTCTCTCCAATTCAAAGAAACGGCAATTTTTATTCTCTTAGTTCCTCCTATTTATTGGCTCCTTTTTAAAGAGGATAGAAAAATTACTTTTAGACATATCTTGATTCCGATTGCGAGTTTAGGAATGTTGTATGGAATATATAGATCCCTTTTCTTTATCGCATCTAAGCTTCCCGAAAGTATAGGCGCAGATTTATCACAGCCATCTGTAATGGTATATGTCTTTCGGCTTTTTTCTCTTCCAATAAAAACAATTACACAAAGTCTAATTCCAGTCCCTTATATTATTCAGATTTCAGACAAGTTGATTCATCTTGGTTATCCTCAATTTGTTAGAGATGGAATTGCAAACGGTTATATTGTTGAGAGTGTTGGCGCGGATATAGTTTCGTTGTTTTTAGCACTGGGAATAATAATAGTAAGTGCTTTTTGTATAGATATTTTTAAAAAGAGAGGAAATTTATTATATGCAAAAATTGTTGTTTTCTCTTTAATTTTCATCTCACTAAGTTCCGTTCCTTTATTGGTTATTCCAGGATCTGCCGGATATTTTTCTCTTTTTGACGGAAGACATCTATACATCACATCTATTTTTACGTCAATTTTGTTAACTTTATTTTTTTACATGGTTTATTTAATTTTCAAAAAAATAAAGTTTATTAATTGGATGATAGGATTTTTGATTTTATTTTTTATAGTTTTTCATATTCAAAAAATTAGAGGAGACATAAATCAGCAAGTTGGCACTGCCATTATTCGAAAATCTATACTTTCACAGATTATCTCCAAATATCCTGATCTTCCAAAAAAGACAGTATTTTATATCGAAAGCGACAAACCTTATTATGGTTTACCTGAGAGAGAAAAAATTGTCCCATTTCAGTCGGGATTTGGACAGACGCTTCTTGTCTGGTACGATTTTTACGGCCAAAAATATCCGGGATGTTTCTTTAAAGGAGAGTATCTATATGAAATCACTAGTGAAGGATACAGGGAGTGTGAGGGAAGAGGTTTCGGATATTTCAGGAGGAAAGAGAGTTTACTCAAAGCAATTGAAGAATATAATATTCCTTTAGAAAATATTATTGGACTCAGTTATAACTCTTCTGCGCATAAGATTTCGCTTATTGAATTGGATATTTGAATAATTCTATAAATTTACCTTCTTAAATAATTTTCTAATGCCTGCTGTTAAATAGCCGACTTCAAAGGGTATTCCTTTAAGAATGAGAAGTAGTATCGATCCTAAGCTTTCTACAATAAGCCCTTTTGTAAACAGTCCTGTTCTGAATCTTTCTTTTTGAGTCATAAGGAATTTGTATTTGCCTGAATGAGCATCCGAGCTTGTATAACCCCACCTGTAGAATTTTCTTATAAGGGTAAATATCGAATTAGGTTCGATGTGTTTTACGGCATTTGGAAGATTTTCAATTTTTTTGCTTAGTAACCATGCTTCATAGTAAACGACTGCATGGTCAGGACCTCCGGTATTGGCGTATATTCCTTTTGGTATATTCGAATAAGCTTTTCTTAATATTTTAGTATTGAAAAATCTTGGCATAATTACTCCCGTTAAGGGGCTGAAATCATTTATGGCATTTATTAATTTTCTGTCGCAGTCAAACAATTTTTCCAAAAAGTTTTCTGTGCTATATGGAATTTCTTCAAAAGCTAGCATGTCCATCTTATTTTTTTCCGCTTGCTTAACAGCTCTTTCAACAGAGTTTATATTAAGTATTTGATCGCTATCTAAAATCAAAACGTATTTTCCCTTAGCCTTCTTGATCCCTTCATACCTAGCCTCAAGCAACGAGCCCTTACAAGTTTTTATATCTTTAACGTTAAACTTTCTAGCTACTTTAATAGTATTGTCTTTTGATGCTCCATCTATCACGTTTATTTCTATATTTTTATAAGTTTGTTTCCTTATTGCATCCAAGCAAAGCTTCAAAGCTTTTTCGCTATTGTATGTGGGAATAGTGATTGTTACCAGAGGAGTTGTCATGTGAAAATTAGATCTTTATTATAACACAAGCAGATGATAAAATCTTTTTATTAACAAAAATTTATTTTTGTGATTTTTAATCTAACAAATTTTTTTTCCTACATTTGGGAAGAGGCAATGAATAATAACATTGCCAATATCCTCTCACTCTTGGAAAAAGACATAGATGCAAAAGTATTGGATGTTGGGTGCGGAGATGGCCAATATACAATACAGTTTAGAAAAAAAATTTCATCTCATGAAATAACCGGTGTAGATGGTGTTTTGGAAAGGCTTTATGCTGCGAAACGAAAAGGCGTAGACAAAATTCAAAAAGTAGAGCTTGAAGAAAAATGGCCCTTCCAAGATAATCATTTTGATGTTATTATTTCAAATCAAGTAATAGAGCATATATTAAATATAGATCACTTTATAAGTGAGATATATCGCATACTAAAACCAGGCGGGTACTGCGTGATATCTACTGAGAATCTTTCTAGTTGGCATAATATATTTGCGTTAGTCTTAGGCTTCCAAGATTTTTCTCATCACATATTAAAAAAGGTACACACTGGAAATCCAATGTCGCTTCATTTTGGAGAAAAGACAGCGACTTGGAGTAAAAAAGCGCATAGTGGAGTGGATGATACCGCATACCCCCACATTAAAATACTTACATATATAAGTCTTATTGGAATTTTTAATGCTTATAATTTCCATTTTGAAAGAGGCCTTGGAAGCGGATATTATCCTCTGTTTTCATATTTAGGCAAGCTTGCCTCAAAAATTGACCCAAGGCATTCTCATCTCATCGCAGTAAAAATGAGAAAAGGAAATACTTCTAAATGAAAATTCAATTGCGCATCTTTGAGAAAGCATTTTTGTAAGTATTTTCCCAGGTATTCCCCTTTGCGTATTCAATTGCTTTTTCACGCATTGAGATATATAAATTTCTATTTGAAAAAAGTTTGTCTATAGCTGCGGCTAAATCTTTTGGGCTGTCGTTAACTATCAACGCTGAACCAATTTTTGATAATTGTTTTCCAAGCGGAGGAACATCGGTTGTGATAACTGGAAGTCCTGCTCCCATATAAAGTCTTAATTTTGTGGCATCACCAAATGCTCGGACAGAATCTTTTCTTTTTTTGTACGGTGCAAGACCTACCATGTATCTATTTATTGTTTTTGTTAAAAGTTCCGCATTTTGAATAAACCCATGAAAAATTATATTTTTTTTGATTTGTAATGTTTCACACATTCTTTTTAGTTTATCTTCTTTTCCTTCCTCATTGCCCCCAAAAATATGAAGAGAAACATTAGGGTATTTTCGAATCAATCTTGTTATTGCTTCGACTGCAATATCTGGTCCATTTTCAACTCCTAAAGTTCCTGCGAAGACAAGAGAGTGTGGGTAAAGATTTTCAATCTTGGAGTAGTTAATTTGACTCGGAAAGAGCGCATTCGGAACTAAGATCACTTCCGAAGATTCATCATCTCTTTGACCTGCCTGTTTCCGCCCCAAGTTAATTTCAGGTGATACATCCCAAGTGTAGTCAGCATTTTTTGCACAAAATTTGTCAAGGTATACATATATTTTATTGAAGAGAAATTGAGGGTAACGATGTGGAGAATAATCAGAAACGTAATATACAACGGTTTTTACAAAACCTATTTTTTTCAAAAAAATTCCTGCAATTGCATAAACTGATTCAAGACCAATAAACAAATCATATTTTGTTTTTGAACGTAAAACCCACTCAAGAACTGCCAAAAAATCCCTTATCTTAAATATTATTTTGGTTGCACTTGTATTTTGCAGTTTTAAAATTGGTTTTAAAAAATTACTGACTATAGAGTTTTTTTCAGAAACTAGTTTGCTATTTTTATATAAGTAGATTTTAGATAAAACATCGCTACTACCCGGATGCATACCGTCGATTAGATCAACCCTTTCTGTCTTAGGGAGAAAATATGAAAGCATTGCATCAACCATTCCATTTATTGCTGTTCTTTTTCCGTTTTTCCAAACAGAAAAAGTTGCAATTAAAGTCTTTTTATACATGACCATTATTGTACAACACTCTAAAAATACTATACAATATCCTACATGAACTTTAGAGAAAAACTGATAAGTCTTGGAGATGCTTTTTATTACGCGACTATCGGAAAGAATCTAGTAAATATGGAGACAGTTCTAGATGTTGGCTGTGGAGTTAATTCTCCTCTTGCAAAAATTAAAAAAAATTTTTATTCTGTGGGATTTGATATTTTTGAGCCAAGTATTAAGAAAAGCAAAAAAGCAAAAATTCATGATAAATATGTAACAGGAGATATATTAAAAATGAAAAATTTTTTTAAACCAAAAAGTTTTGATGCGGTAATTGCTCTTGATGTAATAGAGCATTTTGAAAAAAAAGATGGATGGAAACTTTTAAATCAAATGGAGAAAATTGCAAAGAAAAAGATAGTCATTTTTACTCCATCTGGATTTACTCAACAACATCCGTACGATGGCAATCCATATCAAATTCATAAATCAGGTTGGGATATCGATGATTTTAAAAAACTTGGATTTTCTATTTTTGGCATGAGGGGGTTTAGATTTATTCGAGGAGAATACGCAACAATTAAATATAAACCCTGGTTTATCTGGGGAATTATTTCAGTTCTTTCGCAATTTTTAGTTTATTACAATCCGTTGCTTGCCTACCAATTGCTTGCTATAAAAGAATTAAATAAACAGAAATGAGTAAAGTGCTTATCACAGGTTCTTCCGGGCTAATCGGATCGGAGTCAGCAAAGTTTTTTGCCGAAAAAGATTTTGACGTTTTTGGAATAGATAATGACATGAGATCTTATTTTTTTGGTAGGGAAGCAAGTACGTCTTGGAATAGAAAATTTTTGGAGAAACAATATAAGAATTATAAGCATTTCGATTTTGATATAAGAAATAAAACAAGACTTGGGAAAATTTTTAAAGAACATAAATTTGATTTAATAATTCATACTGCCGCACAACCTTCTCATGATTGGGCGGCAAGGGAGCCCCTAACTGATTTTGAAATTAATGCCCTTGCTACAATTTATCTTTTGGAAAATTTCAGAAAATATTCTCCGAATGCTGTTTTTATTTTTACATCCACAAATAAAGTATATGGAGATACGCCTAACAAACTTCCTTTTATCGAGCTTAAAAAACGTTACGAATTGCCTCTTGATCATAAGTTTTACAAGGGCGTAGATGAAACAATGAGCATTGACAATTCAAAACACAGCATTTTTGGCGCTTCAAAAATTGCGGGAGATATCATGGTACAGGAGTATGGAAAATACTTTGGCTTGAAAACAGTGTTATTTCGTGGCGGATGTCTTACCGGACCAGCTCATTCAGGCGCAAAGCTTCACGGATTTTTGGCATATCTTGTAAAGTGTATTATGCAAAATCGAGAATATATAATTAATGGTTATAAGGGAAAACAAGTAAGAGACAATATTCATTCATTTGATTTAGTTAATGCATTTTACCATGTATACAAAAGCCCTAAGATGGGCGAGGCATATAATATGGGGGGCTCTCGTTATTCAAACTGTTCGATACTTGAGGCTATTGAAAAAATAGAAAATATTTTGAAGAAAAAAGCAAAATATTCTTATCTTAATGAAAATCGAAGTGGAGATCATATATGGTATATCTCTAACGTGTCAAAATTTAAAAATCATTATCCCAAGTGGAAATATACTTATAACTTAGATAAAATTTTACTCGAACTTTGTAAGGAAGGTCATTTTGAAATTTAATTTTTATGAATTATAAGAATATTCTTGTAACTGGAGGAGCAGGATTTGTTGGGTCAAATATTTGCATTAAACTGAAAAATTATTTTTCGAATATTGATGTTTTTGCTCTTGATAACCTAACTCGGAAAGGTTCTAAGCTCAATGTTCCGCGTCTTGAAAAAAACGGTGTCAAATTTATGTATGGAGATGTTCGAAATAAAAAAGATTTAGAAATTAAAGATTCGGATCTGATAATTGAATGTTCCGCAGAACCTTCCGTAATGGCGGGAGTTAGTTCTTCTCCCAACTACTTAGTTTCGACAAACTTGGTTGGTGCATTAAATTGTTTTGAGCTGGCGAGAAAAACAAATTGCGATATTGTTTTTTTGTCAACCAGTAGAGTATATCCTGTTCACCTATTAAATAATATTAAATATAAAGACGGAAGTACTCGATTTGAAATTCTTAATAGTCAAAATATAGATGGCGTATCGAAAGAAGGAATTTCTGAAGAATTTCCACTCACAGGCAACAGAACACTATATGGAGCTACAAAACTTTCTGCAGAATTTGTTCTTATGGAATATATTAATAATTATGGTATGAAAGGGATTATAAATAGGTGTGGTCTTATAACGGGCCCATGGCAAATGGGAAAAGTTGATCAAGGTATTATAGCGCTTTGGATGGCAAGACACATATTTGAGAAGTCTTTAAGCTTCATTGGTTTTGGAGGAGAGGGAAAACAAGTTCGGGATGTTTTAGATATAGACGATTTATTTGATCTTTTGGCAATTCAGCTTTCAGATGTAAAAAAATATAGTGGACATATTTTTAATGTTGGAGGCGGAAAGGAAAATAGCGTATCTCTTCTTGAGTTAACTAAGTTTTGTCAGGCTCTCTCAGGCAATAAGGTTTCAATAAGTAATGATCCCAAGACACGGCAAGGAGATATTCGTATTTACATATCAGACAATAGTAAAATAAGAAAATTATCTTCCTGGAAACCAAAAAAAACTCTGGAAAAAACCCTTGATGAAGTTTACAAATGGATCGTTGACTATAAAAAAGAGCTTAAACCGATTCTTTCCTGAGTTTTCATGAAAAATTTTTTTAAAAAAGATAATCTTATCGATATTCTTTTTATCTTTTTGATAAGTCTTACTCCGCTTCTTTGGTTTCGTGAAAATACCATAATGGCAGGTCATGATCTAGTATTTCCTCTAAATCCTCAAGAGTTTCTGTATGGAAGATTATTTACATGGATTGATATGGGTTTTGGCCAGGGACAATCTCTTATTATGGGAACAATCCCAACTCATCTTATTGATGCTCTTCCTTCCTTTTTAGGATTTTCAATTCAAAATTCACAAAAAATAGTTTATGTGTTTTGGTTCTTTCTTATTGGTTTATCTGTCTATACTCTTGCAAAGACAATAAATAATAAGAGTAGAATATTTCAGCTTACAAGTGTAGTTTTGTATCAATTTAATTTTTTTATTCTTCAAGCATGGTGGGTAGCTGAGCGAACAAAATTTTCTGCATATGTTGCCTTACCTCTTGTTCTCACCATCTTCATAAGAGTTTTGCGAGGAGAAATGAGCGTTGGGAGAGGTGTTGCATACAATACGATTATACTTTTTTTCCTTAACGGTGGTGGACTTTTTGGGATTTCTCTTTTTGGCGGTTTTTTTATAACAATTTTTACATTTATTGTATTTTTTTCCTTACTAAGTATTTTGCGGCACGAATTAGGGAAAATTAAAAAAATTGCTCTTCTTACTCTTTTTACCATTATCTTTTCTCTAATTGTAAATTCGTATTATTTATTCCCCGCTTTCACAAGTTTGATCTCTCAATACGAACAGGGGTTTATGCAGGGAGGGGGAGCAGCGGGATTTATTAATTGGGCGTCTGAAATAAGCGCAAATGCATATTATATGAATATTTTTCGCCTTCAAGGAGTATCAGAATGGTACGATAACGTTGATCATCCGTATTCAAAATATTTTCTAAATAATCCAATTTTGATATTTATTAGTTTTGTGTGGTCATTTCTTATCTTTTCAGCGCTTTTAATAAGAAGAAAAGAAGCGAAGGAGTTAATAATTTATTTTTTTCTGACTTTTTTACTGGGTGTATTCTTTACTGCAGGCACACATCCTCCTTTAGGTTTGATTTATGGCTTCTTACTGGAGAATATTCCAGGATTTGCCGCATTTAGAAGTCCTTATTTTAAGTTTGCTCCTTCAGTGTTTTTGGCAGCAAGTTTTTTGATAGCATTTGTGATCGATAGCCTTTCAAGTAGATTTAAGAAGGTATTCTTTATTTGTTTTATTATTTTAATTTTTGTATATCATTTTCCATATTTTACCGGTGAATTTTTCTCTTGGAAAAAAGGATTTTCAACTAGATTGGAGATTCCAAATTACGTATTTCAATTTGGCGATTGGTTAAACCAGGAAAAGAATGATGATGGGAGGGTACTTTTTTTGCCCCCGAATAGCCCAAACTGGGAATATAGCGCATACTCTTGGGGATATTTGAGCTATCAAGCAGTTCCGACTCTTTTTAGCAACAAATCTGTAGTAATAAACAATGACAGATTAAATACTGAGGAAAAAAAAATAGTTAATTTGCTATATCAATCAATTGAAGGAAATGATAAGGTTTTGACAGAAAAGCTTCTTTCTCTTCTTAGAATCCAATATATTGTCGTGACAGAAGACATAGTATCGGATATCCAATCTCCTATTTCCCAAGACGCTAACTACTATCGAAAGATTTTGGAAGAAAGCCTTAAAGCGGCTAAAATTAGGGATTTTGAAAAGTGGGATGTTTATAAGTCAAATACAGATCTTTCACCTCGATTTTTCTTAATTGATAATATTGATATAGTTTCAGGAGCTATAATAGATGTTGGTAAATACTATGATATTTTAAGCCGTCCTAACGTTTTTGCAATAGAGAATGATCTTCTCAAAGAGGAACAGACACCAATAAATTCAAGTAATAAATTCTATGTGCCCGACTGTCTAAATTGCACGAATAAAGATCGACCATTTATAGTAATTCCTGAAAGAAGTGTTTTGCCTGATTCCCCATTATATCCTTTGGTGCTTTTATACGAAGACTTGAAGCTGAACAAGGTAAATAAAAAAAGTCTTTTATATGATTATTTAGGTATATCGCTTAAAAGGGCTGGAGAAGCAAGAGAAATATTTAAGTCCTACAAAAAACCAGACAGCGCTTTCGTTAATAATTATATTTTACTATTGGAAAAAATAACTAGTACTTTCAATTCACTAACTTCAGAGGAGAAAAACGATGTGGTGGACGATGTCGATTTTTATTTGACTAGCGAACACTCTGTGCTCTCAGAATTATTTGGAGTGTATGCAACTGATGGAAATTCCTCCATTGTTCTCGACCGAATAATTCAAGGAATAAATTCTGTTCTTGAAAAAATAAATCCATACTTACTTAAACTAGATGCTATCAATAATCGTTTATACGAGACTTTAGTTGAGAATCCTGGAAACTATAATTTATATCTTAAAAAAGAGGGGTTTGCCTCAATAATTTCCGATAAGCAAAAGCTAGCTCTTACTCTTGATGATTCTCTAAGGAGAGAAATAGATTTAATGTCATCATCTAATGCGGATAAGTGGCTAATATTCCCAAATATATATCTTTCAAATGGTAAACATCGTTTTCTTATTTCATATCCGGAACCACAAAATGTGATAGATGAATTAAAAGCTGATACAACGGAGTTTAATACAAGGGGAAGTAGTAATTGCTTTACCGCAAGAGTTAATAATTTCGATTATAAAAAAACATATAGGATGAAGCTTAATTATACAAATGATTTTACAAACGAACTATTCTTTTATGCATGGGAGCTTGAGAACAACAAGAGAGATTTGATAAATGCTTACAGATTGAGAGCGGGCGTAGTAGATGAGGAGCTCTTACGTTTCATAAAAGTAGATAGCAGAAAAACAGGACTTATAATCGCTTTGTGCTCTTCAAATTTAAATAATGAGGTAATAGAAAAAAAGATAAATCTTAAGGTAAATGAAGTAATACAGCCAAACATTATTATTGTTCCAGAAAATATTAAGACTAGATCTATAACCCCTATTGAATATAGAAGAGTAAATCCAACGGAATTTGATCTGGTACTTTCTAATCCTTTTGAAAAAGCAGTCTTGGTTTTTTCTGATCGTTTTGACAACGGTTGGGAGATTGAAGGCGAGAATTTTCATCATTTTAAAGCAGGACTTAAAAATGCATGGATAATTGATGGGGCGGGCAGAGTTAATCTTAAGCTTTTTTATAAACCCCAGAAGATTTTTATGTATACGGGAGTAATAAGTGTAATTTCTTTAGGTTTGGTATTACTTTATATTTTTTTCCACAAAAATGATAAAACTTCAAATAAATAAAAAAACATTAATATTCGCAATACTTTTACTTGTATTGCTATTCCTAAGAGACGTCCCGTACATAAATGTTTTTTTTATAAACAAAGTATGGCTACTTTATCTTTTGCTACTTTTTTTTATATTCTTTCCAAAAAATCCGACAACTCTTCTTATAGTTATTTTTTCTTTTTTAATTTTATCGTTTTTTCTTTCTTTGATTAAATTTTTTGTGGCCGCTGAGTTTGCAGGGGTTATAATTTATTTTTTATTGTGGGTTGTTGTGGCAATAAAGATCTATGAGTTGGTTAAAGAAAAAAACTAATCTGATTTTAATCCTGGTTGTCATTCTTTTAGTATATTATCCTTGGTTTTTAATAAATCGTACCCTTGCGAGCGGCGATTGGCCATATTTATTTAAGGAAACAATTCAAGGATTTTCATTTTTTCCTGACCCATCATTTCTGTGGCTAGGACCTTATTATCAGATTACTTCAAAATTTTTCGTCGAATATCTTAACATTTCATGGGAGATAACGGAACGTGTGTTTTGGTTTTGGATGTTTTTGGGTATTTCATTTTTTTCCTCAAGGTATTTATCAAAAATTATTTTAAGAAATTCAAAGTTTAATTTACTTACTACTCTTATTTTTTTAACTAATTCGTATATCCTTATGGTAGTTGGTGGAGGTCAAATGGGAGTTGCGCTTGGGTATTCTCTTTCCCCAATGGTGTTTGGGAAATTTATCCTGCTTCTCCAAAGATTTTCTTTTCCAAACCTGGTGTCTTCCTCATTAATTCTTGCTTTACAAGTGATGTTTGATCCGCGAATAGCGTATATAACTGGTATAGGTTTAGCATTGTTTGCAATTTTCTCACTTATATTCTCAGAAAAGAAACACTCAATTATTAAAAGCGTTTTAGCTTATTTTTTCATAAGTAGTATTGTAGTATTTATTTTAAATTATTACTGGATTTTGAGTGGAGTATCCAAAGACCTATCCGGTAGTACAGTAAATGCTCTGAAGTATTTATCCTTCGGTAGCTTTTCTCAAAGTATATCTTTACTTCATCCGAATTGGCCCGAGAACATATTTGGAAAAATATATTTCATGCGACCCGAATTTATTGTGCTTCCAGTATTTGCATATTTTTCATTATTTTTCTTAAATATTAGAAAATTGAATAAGGAAATTCTGTTTTTTGCTTTCCTTGGCATAATTGGCGCTTTTTTGTCTAAAGGCGTTTCTGAGCCTTTTGGAGTTCTTTATCAATGGGCATTTTCAAATATTCCTTTGTTTTTTTTATTTAGAGATCCTACAAAGTTTTATATACTTGTCGTTTTGTCATACTCTATTCTTATTCCTTTTGCTTTGGAAAAAATAGGGGGAAGATTTCCAAATTTATCCTGGGTAATCTTTATTGTATTTTGGTTGGTTTTGATAAGCCCTGCATTTTCAGGAAAGCTTTCCGGAACTTTTAAGCCTAATTTTGTTCCTTCTGAATATTCAGAATTTAAGAATTTCCTAAACAATGATACAAAATATTCAAATGTATTATGGATGCCGACGCATTCGCCATTTTCTTTTTTTTCTAATACCCATCCTATTCTGGGAGCTTCTTACCTTGGTGATATGTTATTTGCCGAAAAGTCTGATTTTCAAAAACTTAAAAAAATAATGAACGATAATAATGTGGGTTACGTAGTTATTCCGCAGGATTCCGAAGGAAGAATTTTTATGACAGATAGGATTTACGATGAGAGGCAATACTTTAAAGCTTTGGAAAAGATGAAAAAAATACCTTTTTTAACTTCGGTTCGTACTTTTGGGAAAATTGTAGTATTTAAGGTTTCCAAGTAGTAGAATATTAGCTATGGTGACTATTGTCGTGCCAGTATTTAATGAAGAGGAAAGCTTAAAGTATTTCTACGAAGAGCTAATCAACACATTTTCTAATGAGACAATAAAATACGAAGTTATTTTTATTGATGATGGTTCCGACGATTCTTCATTAGAAATTCTAAAAACATTTGAGAATCAAAATAAAAATGTACGGGTTTTTGCATTCAGAAAAAATAGAGGAAAGTCGGAAGCGCTTTTATATGGGTTTTTAAAAGCCAGGGGTGAATATATTTTGACCATGGACGCAGATCTGCAAGACAAGCCTTCTGAGGGATTGTCACTTCTTAAAAAATTGCGAGAAGGCAATGATCATATATCTGGGTGGAGAAAGGTGAGGAAAGATACGGGTCTTAAAATTCTATTCTCAAGAGTTTTTAATACTTTGGTAAGTCTTATTTTTGGCCTAAGGTTTCATGATTATAATTGCGGACTTAAAGCCTATACAAAAGAAGCTGCTAAGAGTCTTAAGCTCTATGGGGGACTTCATAGGTTTATTCCGCTAATTCTATATCAACAGGGTTTTAAGGTAGGAGAAATGCCCGTCAGTCATGGTCAGCGAAGATTTGGAAAATCGAAGTTTGGAATATCAAAAGTTTGGAAAGATTTGCCCGATATGCTTACAATGATATTTCTTATTAAATACAGCAATCGTCCGCTTCATTTTTTTGGGGTCGCTGGATTTATGTTCCTTTTTATTGGATTTGGGATTTTAATATATCTTACATTTGCAAAAATTTTTTATGGAGAGGGAATCGGAGATAGGCCAATTATTTTTTTGGGAATTCTTCTCATGCTTACTGGTTTTCAGACCTTATTTACGGGCTTTTTAGCGGACCTTACTATAAACATCTCGCAAAGAGAGACTAAAGAATTTTATCTTAAATATTCAAGTAAAGATTAATTTTTTTCATTTTTTTCTCCTAAAATTATTATCCATGGAAAAGGTAATTTTATTTTCTTTATTTTCAATCCATGCTTTTTAAGAAGATTTATGAAGGAAATAATGGTCCAATGATTAATATGTCCTGGGTCGTTTCCTAACCTTGAAATATTTTTTCCTCTAAGAAAATTACTTAGCATAAAGAAAGGCTCATTAGGAACAGAAATAACAACATCTTTTGTTGAAATCCTTAGTATCTCTTTAAGTGCTCTTTGTGGACTATCTAAGTGCTCTAATACTTCAGTACACACAACTAAGTCAAAAAAATTATTAGGATATGGTATGCTGTAAATACTTCCTCTTTTTATCTTTAGGTCCGGGAAAAGCTTTTTACCTATCGTAATTGTTTCTTCTGAGAACTCTATCCCTTCTACATTTTCTCCAATATTATTTTTAATTAAATTATTCATGGTAAATCCTTCTCCGCAGCCTGCGTCAAGCACGGTTTTTGGATTGAGTGGTTTTATTAATGAGACTAACGAGGAGTAGAAATTATCAATTAAATATTTTTGTAACGGGTTTTTACTTGTATGTTTTATGTAATTTGTGGGAAGTTGAGTTTTATCCATGCATAGAATAATATAGAATACTAATTATATGTGGAATGATATGAAGATACAAGATATTGCGTTTATCATTACTTTATTAAGCTTAATTTATAAACGAAGTCCTAAATGGACAGTTGTCTTTGGGATTGTCAGCCTTTTATTATCGATTCCTCTTTTTACCCTTTGGGTTTTCTTTACTGCTGAGCGGCTTACTTGGTATGCGGCAGGTTTTTTTCTTTTGGCTATCATTTTCTTTTTATTAAATGCAAGAAAGTATAGAGGCAATTAACCCAATCTGATACAATTAAGGGATGAAGATTGGCATAGATATATCTCAAATTGCATATGAAGGGACTGGAGTTGCGCGATACTTAAGGTCTCTGGTTGAAGAGCTCCTGAGAATTGATAAAAAGAACGAGTATGTCCTTTTTTTCTCAAGCCTCAGAAGAAAAATTCCCTCCTTCGCCAAGGCTGCCTCCTTCGCCGAAGTGGCTACGAAGGCCGAGTCGGCGGGCAAGAGAAATTCCAAAATAAAGGCTTTTAGATTTCCCCCTTCTTTGTTAGATTTACTCTGGAATAGGCTGCATATTTTGCCGGTCGAGTGGCTAATTGGAGATGTTGATATTTTTATTACTTCCGACTGGACGGAGCCTCCTGTACTTCGAGCAAAAAAGGCAACAATTCTATACGACCTTATTGTTTATAAATATCCTCAAGAAACAGATAAACATATTGTCGAGGTTCAAAAGCGAAAATTAGAATGGGCTAAAAAAGAATCAGATTTAATTTTTTGCATATCAGAGGCCACAAAGAAAGATGCCATGGAAATCTTAGACGTTGAAGAGGAACGATTAAAGGTTATATTGCCGGGAGTGTGATTATGACTATTGGGATCAATGGATACGAAGCTGTAATGCCGAGGTTTGGATATGATTTTGAAACAAAACTGCCAAGAAGGGTCGGCAGCGGTGAATATTGTTTTGAACTCCTACTATATCTTAACAAAATTGATAAGAAAAACAAATATATAATATTTCTTCCCAAAACTCCAACAATGGATTTACCTAGGCAATCAGATAGCTGGCGATATAGGATTGTTGGGCCAAAGCGCTTTTGGACGATTTTTGGGTTATCAATGGAATTTTTGCTTAGGCGGTCTAAGGTAGACGTATTTTTCTCCCCAACTCATTATTTGCCTTTTTTTTTGCCAGTAAAATCCGCTGTTTCTGTTTTAGATGTTTCCTTTATTCATTTTCCTAAGCTTTTTAAAAAGAAAGATCTGTATCAGCTTAAGAGTTGGACAGCTTATTCGGTAAGGAAAGCATCAAAAGTGTTAACGATTAGCCTGGCGTCAAAAGATGATATAATTAAGACATACAATGTTTCGAAGGAAAAGGTGATAGTTACATATCCCGGAGTAAAATCCGAAATTCAAATATCGAAATTCGAAACAAATGCAAAATTCAAAATGCAAAATTCAAAATTTCTTAAAGATAAGTACGGGGCTGAAGGGAATTATATTTTGTTTGTGGGGACATTACAGCCCAGAAAAAATATAGTCCGTCTTATCGAGGCCTTTAGCCATATTTCTTCTTCTTTAATCATTAATCCTGCCTCGCCGGCAGGCAGGCCTTTATCGTTAATCATTGTGGGTAAAAAGGGTTGGTTATATGAGGAAATTTTGGAGACTCCCAAAAAGCTTAATATTGAGACGAAAGTAAAGTTTTTAGAAAATATTTCAGATGAAGATTTGCCTTATTTTTATAAAAACGCTTTATGTTTTGTTTTACCTAGCCTATATGAAGGGTTTGGCCTGCCAATTTTGGAAGCAATGAGATATGGGTGTCCGGTTATCACAAGTAATATCTCCTCGCTTCCCGAGGCAGGAGGAGACGCGGCTCTATACGTAGATCCTCTCAATGTAGACGATATTGCCAAAAAATTGGAATTAGTAATTAATAATGAAGATTTAAGGAAAAAACTTATAAAAAAAGGTTACGAACAAGTTAGGAAATTCAGTTGGGAGAAAACAGCAAGAGAAACATTAAGGGTATTGGAAGGTGTAGTAAATAATGAGTAGGCTAACAAGAAGAATAAAAACTGTATTGTTGGAATTTATAGTCATGAAGCTGCATTTTGTGGGATATGTTCCATCGCATCATTATCGTAGGTTTTTTTATAGACTTTTTGGTATGAAAATTGGAAGAGGATCAACAATACACATGGGTGCTCGATTTTATAATCCAAGAAACATACAAATTGGTGAGGATTCTATTGTCGGTGAAGGGACAGTATTGGATGGAAGAGACAAATTGACTATTGGAGATCATGTGGATATAGCAAGTGAAGTTATGATTTATAATTCAGAACACGATGTTCAAAGTAGCGATTTTCAGGCAAAGACTGCGCCTGTTGAAATTTCAGATTATGTTTTTATTGGACCACGTGTAATTATTTTGCCCGGAGTAAAAATTGGTAAAGGAGCTGTAATTGCTGCAGGAGCGGTGGTTACAAAAGACGTTGAGAGTTTTGCAATTATTGGTGGTGTACCTGCACAAAAGATTGGAGAAAGAAAAATTAAGGAATTAAATTACAAACTCGGAAGAGCTGCGTGGTTTAGATAGCCTAAAATCTTTAATTGTTGTGATAGAACTCTCTATAATTATTCTTTCTTATAATACCAAAGATTTAACGCGTCGATGCATCCAATCAGTAAGAAAGCAATATAAAAAAGAACTGATAGACAAAAAATTGGAAATTATAGTTATTGACAATAATTCATCCGATGATTCTGCATCTTTATTGTCAGATCTTAAAAAAGAAATACTCGCCTCGCGGCGAAGCGGGTCAAATTTTACACTAATTCAAAATAGAGAAAATTTAGGATTTGCTAAAGGTTGCAATTTCGGCGCTAAAAACGCTAAAGGAAAATATCTTCTTTTTCTAAATTCTGATACTACAGTTCTAGATAGGGGATTTTTACGGATGACAGAATTTTTAGATAATCACAAAGAAGCTGGTATTTTGGGTGGAAGACTTCTGAATCCAAATGGTACTCCCCAACGATCGGGTGGAAAGTTTTATAACCTATGGTACCTTTTTTTAATGCTTTTAGGGTTGGAGGTGTTAGTAAGAAGATCACCTACTAAGATAGATAAGATTGATTGGGTAAGTGGGGCTTGCTTGATGATAGGAAAGAATCAATTCAATAATCTATCTGGTTTTGATGAACATTTTTTCATGTACATAGAAGACATGGAATTATGCTATAGGATGAGAAAACTTGGTTTTTCAACTTATTTTTATCCTTTTGTTGGGATTGAGCATAAAACCCTAGGTAGCAGCAACAGATCATTTGCTATAATTAATATTTATAAGGGAATTCTCTATTTTTATTCAAAACACAAAAATCATCTAGAGTATTTAGTTGCCAAAACATTGCTTATCTCAAAAGCAGAAATTTTAATTTTGGTAGGATTTTTGACATTTAGCTCTGGGCTAAGGGATAGATACAGAAAGGCGGTAATGTTTTAATCCATGAAAATTTTTAAATGGATGTCGGATAATCTTTTGTTTGTTTTCACTTTGATCTTATTGGGACTGATTCCTCTTTACCCGAAAATCCCTCTTATTGATATAAAAAATACATGGGTGTATGTTAGGGCAGAAGATTTTTTTGTTACATTTGTTGTTTTGTTTTGGGTGGGATTAGTCTTGTTTAGAAGGGTTACTCTAAAAACACCTTTAACATTGCCGATTTTCATTTTTTGGATTATTGGCGGCATATCAACCCTCCATGGAGTGCTTCTGATTTTCCCAACCATTTCAGATGTTTTTTCCAACGTAGCCATGCTAAGCCTGCTTAGGAGAGTGGAATATTTATCTTTATTTTTTGTGGCAGTTACTTCAATAAAAGATAAAAAAGCAATTTTTTATGTTGTTTGGGCATTGGCAATTGTACTTTTGTTGGTGGCTGGATATGGGTTTGGACAAAAATTCCTAAGCTTTCCGGCGTATTTAACCATGAATGAAGAATTCGCGAAAGGAATTCCCATTCACCTTTCCGAGCTTTCAAGAGTGCCGTCTACGTTTGCGGGTCATTACGATCTGGCCGCTTATTTAGTTCTTGTAATCCCAATACTTATTAGCATAGTTTTTGGATTTAGGAATTTATTTGCAAAACTTTTCTTTCTTACGACATCTGTTTTGGGATTTATACTTCTTTTCATGACCGTATCTCGAGTTTCATTTTTTGTTCTTTTGATTTCCATTGTTGTGCTTTTGATTCTTCAGAAAAAAAAATGGTTTATTGGATCTCTTCTGGTAGTGGCAGTTCTTTTTTTAAGTTTTGCTCCAAGTCTTATTGCCCGGTTTGGAGATACGGTTAAAGAAATTAATGTTTTAGTTGATGCTAGGACAGGAGGGGCAATAGGCCAAGTAAAAGAAGTGCCTTCTGCGTATTTCAAAGATAAGATTATTAAAAAGGTGGCAATCTCCAATAAAGACGCCTTAAACGCAAGCGTTTCGGCAGTAGTTCCATTCTCCCTGATCCCTCCTATAGCCTCCCTTGTTGTTGAGGCCAACAGCCCAACAGGAGAAAATCTTCCGCAGGGAACAAGCTATATTAATCTACCTCTGTCACCTGTTATCAAAAAGGTGGACGAGTATTATTATCAAAAATTGACTAACAAGTCTGGATTGGAATCGGAGGAAATTAGCGTTATCTATGGGGATTTTTTGATAAAAAAAGCAAAAGCATATGATCTTTCTTTTACCACAAGATTTCAAGGAGAGTGGCCAAATGCAATATTGGCTTTCAAGAGAAATATTTTTCTTGGCAGCGGTTATGGTTCGGTTAGTTTGGCGGTTGACAATAACTATCTGCGAATTTTGGGAGAATCAGGACTATTAGGATTTGTTTCATTCATATCTATCTTTTTAATTGCAGGAATTTATATCTGGAAAATACTTCCAAATGTTACTTCGCCTGTTGTCAGGAATTTTGTTTTTGGGTTTGTGGCAGGTGCTTTTGGTTTGGCGTTGAACGCGCTTCTTATTGATGTGTTCGAAGCTTCAAAAGTTGCGTTTACTCTATGGCTTTTAATGGGAATAACTCTTGGGATTTTAAGTTTGTATAAAACAGAAGATGTAGATATTCTTAAAGAACTTAAAAGAATGGTAACATCTACCGTTGCAGTTGTAGTTTATCTATTTGTTGCCTCGGTATTACTTTTGGGAGTTTCAAGTTACTTCTTTGTCGGAGACGATTTTACTTGGTTTAAGTGGGTTACAGACCCGTCCAACAGCATTATTAGCTATTTTACCAAGGCCGATGGATTTTTTTACCGCCCTGGGACAAAACTCTATTTTTACTTAATGCATTCGGTGTTTTGGCTTAATCAGTCTGTTTATCATTTTGTTTCCATATTTCTTCATTTTGCAGTTTCGGTTTTGGTATTTTTGATCGCCAAAAGAATTTTTAAAAATTATTTCTCATCTGTCGCAGCTGCCTTTTTATTTCTTATACTAAGCGGGTATCACGAAGCAGTCTTCTGGATTTCAGCTTCTGGGTTTCTCTTTAATGCATTATTCGCGATGCTTTCTTTGCTTTCGTATATTTACTGGAGGGAAAAAAGGAAATCTGTTTATTTCGCAAGTGCTATAGTTTTTATATTTTTGAGCATGATGTTTCACGAACTCGGAGTAGTCGTTCCTTTTCTTCTTATTGCGTACGATTTGATTTTTGGAGAGTTTACAATCGGGAAATTTTTTAAGAAGAGCTATCTAGTTTTGCTCTCACCTATTTTACCATATCTTGCATTTCGCCTTTCTGCCAATAGTCATTGGTTTAGTGGAGATTATAGTTATAGCTTAATCAATTTTCCATTTAACTTTATAGGCAATATCATGGGATACTTAGCTCTTGGTTTTTTCGGACCCAAGTCTATGGTTTTTTACCAGGCATTAAGAGATTTTGGAAGAAACAACACGTCCATTTCTATTTTGGTTTATTTGGTTATTGTATTTGGTGTTTTTATACTTTATAGATTGTTTGCTAAAAAGATTGAAAAACAGGAATGGAGAATTATTGTTTTTGCATCTTTATTTTTTGTTATATCACTCCTGCCATTTTTAGGGTTAGGAAATATGACTTCTCGCTATAGCTATTTATCGTCATTTGGGATTGTAATTCTTTTAGTTTTTTTCTTCAAGAAGATATATTTTTACTTAACAAGTATTAGCGATAGATACGTTGGTGCTACGGCTATGACCATGATAGTAATTGTTTACTGCATTTTTCAACTATTTGGACTCCAAAATATTCATACGGATTGGAAAGTTGCCGGTGAGAAGTCTAAGAGATTTTTTATTTCAATCGAAGAATATTCTAAAGACTTTTGGATAAGAGATAGCATGCAATTTTATTTTGTTGACATACCGATTCGAAACGGCGAGGCATGGGTATGGCCGGTAGGATTGGAAGATGCCTTGTGGTTTACATTCAAGAATCCAAATATCGCAGTTTACAAAATGTCAGATATTAGCCTCGCATTTGATCAGGCGGCAAACTCATCAAGCGCCCACGTATTTCGATTTGATAAGTATGGAAACGTGGAAGAGGTTGTTAGAGCAAAGAACGGACAAATAAATCTCCTAAATTCTCCAAGATAACCTTATTTTTTTTGAAAGCCTAACGATAACTGAGACAATTTGGCAATAAGAGTAGAATAAGCTACAATAATAGAATAGATAATGAGGAAGTTTGAGATTTTTGCGTTGGCAGTTATTCTTATTGGGGCGTTTACAGTTAGGTTATATAGGTTCGACTGGCCGGTTGCGGATTGGCACAGTTGGCGTCAGACTGACACATCGGCAGTTTCCCGAAATTTTGTAAGAGAAGGTTTCGACATATTCCGTCCCAAATTTGATGATTTATCTTCCGGTGTTTCTTTAATCGATAACCCAGAAGGTTACAGGTTTGTTGAATTTCCTATCTATAATGTGTTTCAAGCCATTCTTTATCAGCAAATCGGTAAATTTACACTTGAGGAATGGGGAAGAGTAGTAACTATCTTTTCTTCCCTAATTTCGATAGTTTTTCTTTACCTTCTAGTTGCAAAGTACACGAATTCTCGCACCGGACTTTTGGCTTCTTTTTTCTTTGCTCTCATTCCATATAATATTTTTTATGGTCGCACCATTCTTCCCGATCAATCTATGGTTGCATCACTTCTTGCAGGAACATACTTTTTTTCAAATTGGATGGAAAATAAAGACTTCAAATTTTCGATTTTCAATCTTCAATTTTTTCTAGCTGTCTTACTTATGGCGATGGCTTTACTTTTGAAGCCTTACGCTTTGTTTTTTACTTTGCCTTTGGTTTATCTTGCATGGAGTCGTTTTGGCTTTGGCTTTTTAAAAAAATGGCAGCTTTGGGCTTATTTTATTCTGGCAATTTTGCCTTTGATCTTGTGGCATATATGGATGAGTCAAAGGGAGTTTATTCAAGGAATTCCGCGTAATGATTGGTTATTTAATGGTAACGGCATTAGATTTAAAGGAGCATTTTTTCATTGGCTTTTTGGAGACAGAATAGGTCGTCTTATCTTGGGATACTGGGGATTGCCTTTTGTTGTTTTGGGAATCATAAGGAAAATCAATAGAAAAGAAAATTGGTTTTTTTATTTTTTTATAGTTTCCTCTCTTGCCTATATGACAATTTTAGCAACAGGAAATATCCAGCACGATTATTATCAAATTCTTATTGTTCCAACCCTTTCAATTTTTCTTGCAAAGGGTGTAGACCTTATACTTAGCAGTAAAGAATTTTTTAACCGGTCAGTTTCTTATATAATAATTGCTGGTGGAATTATTTTTATGTTAGCCTTCGGTTGGTTTGGGGTCAGGGATTATTACAGCATTCAGCACCCGAACCTTATAGCTGCGGGACTCGCAGTTGACGAGCTTACTCCGAAAGATGTAAAAATTATTGCGCCCTATGGCGGGGATACAACCTTGTTATACCATACCAATCGAAAAGGCTGGCCGGTTTTTGACAGATCTTTTAAGGATTTTAAGAAAGCAGGAGCATCTTATATTGCCTTTGCTGATCCAACGCCAGAGGAACTAAATTTAGAAACGTTATTCGAGCCTGTAATTATCACCCCTCAATACGCAATATTTGATCTTACAAAACCCACTCTGCAAGGCTTAAGAGAACAGAAAAAAGATTAAGATGACCCGTTCGGCTAACGCTCAGGGTCATAGTGAGTGAAATCGAATCTATGAATATTCTTCTTATCTCGTCATTTCTTCCTTATCCTCTGTTTACCGGAGGACATATTCGCTTATTTAATTTAATAAAGCTCTTATCAAAAAAACACTCAATAACACTGGTATGTGAAAAAAGAGAATCGCAAAAGCAAAATGATGTTAGAGAGTTAGAGAAATATTGCAAGATTGTTAGAGTGATTCCTCGAAGAAAGCAATGGTCAATGGGTAATATTTTAAAAACAGGTTTTTCAATTTCCCCATTTTTAGTAACTGGACACACGAGTAGACTTATGAAAGAGGAAATAAAGAGTCTAATTAGCCAAACTCAATTTGATTTGATTCATATAGAAACATCTTATGTGATGCAAAATCTGCGCTCCGGTAAGCTAGGTATTCCTATTGTTTTAGTTGAGCATAATATAGAGTATCTGGTCTATAAACGATTTGTTGACAATATGCCTTTATATCTTCGGCCGATTTTGTATTTAGATATATTGAAGCTAAAATACTGGGAGGAAAGGATGTGGAGAAAAGCAACTAAATTAATAGCTGTATCAGAGTCTGAAAAGAAAATAATGAGTTTAGAAAAAAAGGACGTGGTAGTGGTGCCAAATGGAGTAGATGTTAATAAATATCAAATATCATCCATTCGACAAGCTCAGGATAAAAATAGAAAAGAAGAGAAAAGAGTTCTTTTTATTGGAGACTTTAGATGGATTCAAAACAGAGATGCTCTTACACAAATTATTTTAGACATTTGGCCAAAACTTAGAGCAGAAGTTATACCTTCATTAACAGAGGGATTAAAACTTTGGGTTGTTGGGAGAAAAATACCAGACTCAATAAAGAAATTAACAAGAGACAAAAGTATTTTTTTTGATGAAAATGCGCCCGCCGATACACAGCTTATTTATAAAAATGCTTATCTTTTACTTGCTCCAATTAACGTTGGGGGAGGAACAAGTTTTAAGATCTTAGAAGCTATGGCTTCAGGCGTTCCTGTAATAACAACGCGTTTGGGAAACGCTATCGGGGCACAGGATAACTTAGAGATTCTTGTTGCTCATTCCCCAAAAGACTTTGTGCAGAGAATTATTGAACTATTCGAGAATAAAGCTCTTTATAGTAAAATTTCTACAAATGCGCGAAAACTCGTGGAAGAAAAGTTTAATTGGGATAAGATTGCAAACGATTTAAATTCTGTCTACGAATCTGTAGTATATGCTTGATTTATCTATTATTATCGTTAATTACAACACCAAAGAATTTTTAGAAGGATGTGTTGATTCGCTTCTGAATTCAATTTCAAAGAAAATTAATTATGAAATTGTTGTGGTTGATAATGCATCCATTGATGACTCGCCATCGGCAATCTCTCGCCTTCGTCAAGACTTCGGGGGGAAAGTAAATATAAAAACAATTTTAAATAAGGAAAATTTGGGGTTTTCTAGAGCGAATAATCAAGGAATAAAAATTTCTCAAAACAGCCGATACATATTGTTTTTAAATCCTGATACTCTTGTCAAAAATGACACGGTCGAAAAAATGATCGAATTTATGGATAAGCATAAAGATGCGGGGGCTGCAACATGTAAAGTCGTTATGCAAAATGGGCAAATAGATGATGCGTCTCATCGCGGATTTCCAACGCCTTGGAACGCTTTTTGTCATTTTGTAGGTTTTGAAAAAATATTTCCAAAGTCAAGATTATTTAGCGGATACACTTTAGGGTGGAAAGAATTTTCAAAAGTACATGAAATAGATGTTTTGGCCGGAGCTTTTATGCTAGTCAGAAGAAAGGCGGGAGAGGATGTTAGCTGGTGGGATGAAGATTATTTTTTCTATGGAGAAGACATAGAATTTTGCTATCAATTAAAACAAAAAGGATGGAAGATTTATTATGTGCCACAGGCTTCAATAATGCATTTTAAAGGCGTTTCGGGAGGAATAAAATCAGTTTCCAAAGATATTACAACAGCAAATCCAGAAACAAAAAGAATAGCAACAAACGCACGATTTAACGCTATGCGTATTTTTTATAACAAGCACTACAAAAAAAAGTATCCACAGGTTGTTAACTGGTTAGTACATCTTGGAATTTCAATAAAAGAACATTTATGAAAATTGGTATTGACGCAAGACTTTGGAACGAAGGAGGGGTAGGAAGATACATAAGAAATCTAATTAAGCAAATTCAGCCTTTAGATAAAAGTAATCTTTATACTTTGTTTGTTTTGTCTAAAGACTATGAAAGTATTAAGTACGAAGTATCAAGTATTAAGGAGGAAAATTGGGAACTTATAAAGACAAATATTCGGTGGCATTCGATTGAGGAGCAGTTAAAGTTTGCTAACATTTTAAACAAAGAAGAATTAGATTTGGTGCATTTTCCCTATATTTCGGTGCCGTTGAATTATCAAAAGCCATTTATCATTACAATACACGATTTAATTCCATATCATTATCCTTCTTCAAATGCTTCCGCTCTCCCTTTCCCTATTTACTTCTTAAAATTATTGGCATATAAATTTGTGGTGAGAGCCGCAGCAAGAAAAGCGCAAAAAATTATCGCGCCCTCAAATTTTACAAAAAAGGAAATTGTAGAACATCTAAAAATTGATCCAAGAAAAGTAATAGTAACTTACGAAGGAGTAAATAGTAAAATTACAAATTCAAAATCTCAAATTCCAAAAAAATCCCAAAATACTAAATACAAAATACTAAATACAAAATACTTTTTATATGTAGGAAACGCGTTTCCGCATAAGAATCTTGAGGTATTGATAGAAGCTTTCAATCTTTTCCGTCAAGAGCATCCTGGTATTTTTCTTGTCTTTGTCGGCAAGGAGGATTTCTTCTACAGTCGATTAAAAAATGAGGTTTACAAGCGTAAAATTTCAGACGTAGTTTTTTTACATAATATAATTGATGGGCAATTAGTAAGTTTGTACAGAAGCGCAATTGCATTTGTTTCACCTTCTCTTATGGAAGGATTTGGTCTGCCGGTTCTTGAGGCAATGGTAAATAGATGTTTGGTTTTGGCATCGGATATTCCAACACATCGAGAAATTTGTGGCAAGGTTGCCTTATACTTTGATCCTAATAATGTTGGGGATCTAACTCAAAAACTAGAATCCATTCACTCTAATGATATGTATTATTATAGTGAAAAAAAAAGGGGGTTTGATCGAGCGAAAGTGTTCTCTTGGGAAAAGATGGCAAGAGAAACTTTAAAAATATATGAAAGTTGCGTTGGTTTACGACAGAGTGAATAAGTGGGGAGGGGCGGAAAGAGTTTTGCTTGTACTTCATAGGATATTTCCAGATGCGCCGCTTTACACTTCGGTTTACGATAAAATAAATGCTCCATGGGCGAAAATTTTTGATGTTAAGACATCGTTTTTAGAGAATTTTCCATTTGCTACCCGCCACGAGCTGTACGCAACCCTGATGCCTCTTGCATTTGAAAGCTTTTCTTTTGATGACTATGACTTAGTCATTTCTGTTACTAGCGAGGCTGCGAAGGGAATAATTACAAAACCCAAAACAAAGCATATTTGTTATTGCTTGACTCCAACTCGATATCTATGGAGTGGTTATGAGGATTATTTTAGTAATCGATATTTTCGCTTCATATCAAAGCCAATAGTTTCATATTTAAGAACTTGGGATAGAATTGCAGCTCAAAGACCAGATGGATATATTGCCATTTCGAATGAGGTTAAAAATAGAATTAAGAGATATTACAATCGAGAATCAGAAGTAGTTTATCCCCCTTTGAGTGAAACTTTCAGTCAACTAGCGTCTAGCGCTCAGTTAAAAAATAAGAAATTAAACGCTGAACGCTCGTATTTTTTGATTGTTTCGCGGCTTGTTCCTTATAAAAGAATTGATATTGCAATAAATGCATTTAATAGTCTTAAATTACCCTTAAGAATTGTTGGAGTAGGCTCGGAAATGGGAAGATTGAAAAGTATGGCGGGGCCATCGATTGAATTCCTTGGTAACTTGACTGATGATGAGTTAGTAGGATATTATAGGGGTTGTCGCGCTCTCATCTTCCCGGGTCTTGAGGACTTTGGGTTAACAATAGTTGAGGCGCAAAGTTTTGGGAAACCAGCCATAGCGTTTCGAGGAGGAGGAGCGCTTGAGACAATTATTGAAAGGAAAACAGGAATATTTTTTGATGAGCAAAATCCTGAAAGCTTAATTAATGCAATTAAACAATTTAGGAATACAACAATTAATTCAGAGGACTGTCTTAGTCAAGCGCGAAGGTTTAGCTTTGATTCATTTAAAAAATCTTTTATGAGTACGTTAGGAACTAATACCCTGAAATAAATTCAGGATGACAATTTTAGTATATGAAGTTTATAATTTTCGCAGGAGGAGTTGGCACAAGGCTTTGGCCTCTTTCTCGAAAAAATAGTCCAAAACAATTTGAAAAAATTCTTGGCGACAAGTCCACACTTCAACTGGCAGTGGATCGGCTTCTTCCCGACTTTAGCGTTTCTGATATCTATATAGCAACGGGCGAAAGATACAAAGATGTTGTAGAAGAGCAGCTTACTTCAATACCGAAAGAAAACTTTATCTTCGAGCCAGAGACTAGGGATGTAGGTCCGGCTGTTGGCATGGCTTTGTCAATCGTAGGTGAAAAATACCCCAATGTTCCTGTCGCCATTCTTTGGAGTGACCATTTTGTTAAAAAGGAAAGACGATTTCGTGAGGTATTGCATTTTGCGGAAGACCTAGTTTCAAAAAACAATAATTCCCTTATTCTTATAGGGCAGCGCGCTAGATTTGCTAATCAAAATTTGGGATGGATTGAATTTGGCAACGAGATTAAAAATATTAGAGGAACAAAAGTTTTTGAGTTTAAGAAGCTGATTTATAGACCGAGTCTTGTTGAGGCAGAGGAGTTTTTAAAAAAAGAAAGATTTTCCTGGAATCCGGGATATTTTGTCACAACGCCTAAATTTTTATTGTCGCAGTTTGAAAAGTTTGCTCCTAATTTATGGAAAAGTCTTTTAAAAATACAAAATTCGATTGGCAAAAAAGATTTTGTCGAAGTTATGAATAAGGTGTATCCGACACTTGACAAAATAAGTTTTGATAACGCAATCTTGGAAAAAATAGACCCAAAATACGTATTTGTCATAGCATCAGATCTTGGCTGGAGCGATGTTGGAGCATGGGAAGCATTAAAAGAAGCTCTAGAGGTATCTTCGGAACAAAACGTAACAAAGGGGAAAGTGTTAATAAACGATTCGTTAGACAATCTTGTTTTTAACTATACTGATCAGCTGGTTGTAGGAATTGATTTAGAAAAAATGATCGTTATCAACACCGACGATGTCTTATTAGTTTGTCATAAAAACTCCGTCCCCAAAATTAAGAAACTCGTTGAAGGTTTACAAAATACTCCCAACGTCCATCTCACTTAATATGCCAAGTACTGAAGTGACAGAGATTAAAAAAAGTACGTCTTACCTTGTTGTCAAAAGAGCTATGGATATTTTTTTCTCAATTCTTTTGATTATTCTATTTGCGCCTGTTATCATAATAATAGCAATAGCTATAAAGCTTGACTCCAAAGGGCCTATTCTGGCGGATACACCAAACCGTGTTGGTAAAAATGGCAAACTTTTCAAGATGTATAAATTCCGTTCTATGATTGACAATGCCCATGAGATGTTACGCGATAACCCTAAGTATTCAAATCTTTATAGCATTTATAAAAAAGGTAGTTATAAATTAAAAGACGACCCTAGAATCACCAAAATTGGGCACTTTTTACGTAAACATTCCTTAGATGAGATTCCTCAAGCTTTGAATATCTTAAAAGGAGAAATGAGCTTGGTTGGTCCCAGAGCTTACTATCCGGATGAATTACAGGAACAGCAAAAAAAATATCCTTATACTATAGATTCTGTTAAAATTGTGTTATCTGTGAAACCGGGGGTGACTGGATACTGGCAAGTTTCAGGCCGTAGTGAAATAAATTTTGACAAACGAATACAAATGGATGCTATGTATGTGAAGAAAAGGTCAATTCTATATGATCTTTGGATTATTGCAAAAACTCCCTTCGCCATGATCACGGGGGTTGGTGCGTTATAATAAGGATTGACAGGGCTTGTTGACTTTGGTTATAGTTAATATATGGAAGGTTTTAATAAGATTGATTTGGATAAAGTTAGGAAAAAGAAATGGCGTCTTTCTAAAAGAATGTTAGTTATTCTTTCCGTTCTGGGGATATTGTTAATAATTTTCTCTTTTATATTAATTCCGCAGGTATCGAAAACCTACAAGGACGCGAAGAGCACTTTTGACCAAGTAAAAATTACAGTAGATGCTCTAAAAAAGCAGGATATTGAATTAGCATCTAAAGAGCTTGATAAAACAAAAATTGAACTTACCCAAACCCAAAAAGATCTTGACTCCATGAGCTATTTCAGATTTGTCCCTCTGATCAACGTTTATTACAATGATTCACAGCATTTGGTAAAGGCAGGTTTTCATGGACTGGAAGCGGCACGAGTTCTCATAGATTCTATAGAGCCATATGTTGATGTGTTGGGACTAAAAGGTAAAGGAAGCTTTGTCTCAGGAACTGCCTCACAGCGCATAGAGACAGCAGTTACAACAATGGGGAAAATTACGCCTCATATAGATGACATTGTTAAATATATGGAATTGGCAAGAAAAGAAATTGATTATGTTGACCCCAGTCACTATCCTTCAATCTTTGGAGGGGATAAGATTAAAAAAGGATTGACTCAGGTAAGACAGATGACAGATCAGGGCGTCACGCTTATTGCTGACGCAAGGCCTTTAATCAAGATTCTTCCGAGTCTTTTGGGCGATCCAAAGGAGAAAAGATATTTGGTGTTATTCCAAAACGATAAAGAGCTTCGTCCAACAGGAGGGTTTATTACCGCTTATGCTATTTTTAGAATAGATAAAGGTGTTATCCATGTAGATAGGTCAGACGACATCTATAACTTAGATAATGGAATAAGTGGAAAACCTACCGCGCCCGAGCCCATTCTTAAATACCTTCCCAAAGTTCCTGTTCTTAACCTTCGAGACAGTAATCTTTCTCCGGATTTTATAGAATCAATGAAGACATTTAATTCTTTGTATTCTAAAGCGCGGGGAGCAGTTGATGTCGATGGAATTATTGCTTTGGATACTAGCGTTTTAGTTTCAACAATTAAAATTTTGGACGATGAGGTTTATGCGGGAGGGATTAAATTCACTACCCAAAAGGATTCCCGCTGTAACTGCCCCCAGGTTATTTACGAACTGGAGCGTCTGATCTCGACTCCTAAAAGTGTTGATCTTAAAGTAACTACTCTTGCGGCAGTACAAGCTCAACGAAAAGATCTAATCGGGGTACTTTTGTATGCCATTATGGACAAAGCTCTCAAGTCCTCACCAAAGCTGTATTGGGGGCCTTTATTCCAAGATATGTTAGCTCAGGTGGAACAAAAACATGTTATGTTTTATGTTTACAATAAGGACGCTCAAGGCGGGATCGAAGCATTGAATGCGGCAGGAAAAATAAGACCATACGATGGAGATTACCTTCATATTAATCAAGCTAATTTTGGAGGAGCAAAGTCTAACTTATTTGTAGAGGAGGCTGTTAATCAGGATTACGAAGTGTCAGGAGATGGGGTCATAACAAAAAAAATCACTATAAATTATAAAAATCCTCATCCTCCGTCAGATTGCAACCTGGAACGCGGAAATCTTTGTTTAAACGCGGTTTTGAGGGATTGGATCAGAATATATGTACCAAAAGGGAGTAAGCTCCTTGATAGTCAAGGTTCGGAAGTTAAAATGACTTCTTATGACGAGCTGGATAAGACCGTATTTGAGGGTTTTCTTACGGTAAGGCCTAAGGGAGCTGCTGTTTTTTCTCTTTCTTACTCATTGCCATTTAAAGCGGCAGACGGAAACCTCCCCTTACTTATTCAAAAGCAACCGGGGACAAACGCGAATGAATACGTTATAAATGTCAAAGGCAAAGAAGTTAATAAATTCCCGCTCTTAACAGACAAAGAAGTAAGACTTAAAATATGAGAAATCATAAAATTGAAGCAATTATTTTAAAAAGACGAAATTTGGGGGACGCAGATAAAATATTAACGGTGTTAAGCAAAAACAATGGAAAATTTCAAGTAAAAGCTCCCGGCGTTAGAAAAATCACGAGTCGAAGATCTCCTCATGTTGAACTCCTCAACTTTTCAGAGCTGACCCTTTATTCGGCCAGAATTTCTTCAAATTTTTTGCCAACCCTTACAGGTGCTCATACGATCGAAGATTTTTCCAATATTAAGGACGATTTAGGGAAAATCGGTTATGCTTATTATATTTGCGAGCTTACCAATGGTCTTTGTGCTGAGGGTCAGGAAAACAAGGAGGCTTTTTCTTTGCTTAAGTCTACTCTTTATGAGCTTTGCCGGAATTTTGATTCAAAAAAAGTAGTTAGGTATTTTGAAAGAGAGCTTTTAGGAAGTCTTGGTTTTTGGAGAGAAGTTAATTTACTAAAAACTTATGACGGCCGGGAAGTTATAGAGAGAATTATAGAAAGAAAATTAAAGACTACAAAAGTAATTCCTCTTTTTACTTCTTAATTAAAGCAAGAAAAGTTGATAAATCTACTATTAGCAAAAAAAGAAAATAGATAGAATATATAATTGCGGTTGAAGCATTCACTTTCATAAAAGGAAAAAGAAAAAATAGAAATATAGCAGTAATTAAAAATAACCCTAAAAACGATGAGATCTTTGCGATTGGCCTTATCCTTAAAAATGTAAGACCCAAAGCGTTAATTGAGATTATTAAAGTGAGAACGACAAGCCCTAAGTGGTAAATTTCAAATGTTATTGGCCATGAAACACTTAAAAAACTTCCCATTGACTCAAGATGTGTCGGAAATCTTAAAAACATGAAATTTGGCGGGGGAAAGACGTGGGGAGGGGTAACAAGTACAATTGTAAAAATAAGGATAAAAAGATATAAAAACCTTAATATATTAATGTTCAATTTTATATAACCCATATATGTTTTAAGGATATTATATGGGACTTTTAAAATCAATCGCTTATTGTTATAATTTAAAAAAGTGGAATCTTCTAATCTAATGGATAAAATTGTTGCTCTTTGCAAGAGGCGGGGTTTTATTTATCCCGGAAGCGAAATATACGGAGGGATTACTGGATTTTGGGATTACGGACCGCTTGGAGTCGAGCTTAAGAACAATATTAAACGCGAGTGGTGGAAGAGCATAGTCTATGACCGCGACGATGTGGTTGGGATTGATGCCGCAATAATAATGAACCCCGAAGTTTGGAAAGCATCGGGACACCTGGATGCATTTACGGATCCATTGGTGGAATGCAAGACTTGTCATCATAGATTTAGAATAGACCATCTACCAGGTGTTTCCCGAGAAGAAAAATATTATAAATTTGATCAATACCCATTTCCTTGTCCAACCGGAGGGCATGAGATTAATCTTGGGATGCTTAATAAACTCCCCAAAGAAATAAAATCAATAGAGCCGCGCCATTTTAATCTTTTAGTAGAAGCAAAGATTGGCGTGGTTGAAGGAGAAAAGAAAACCGCTTATCTTCGCGGGGAGATAACGCAGGGTGCGTTTGTGAATTTTGAAAACATTGTAAATTCCTCAAGGGTTAAGATCCCTTTTGGTATCGCGCAAATTGGTAAAGCGTTTAGAAACGAAATAACTCCCGGTAATTTTACTTTTAGGTCTCGTGAGTTTGAGCAGATGGAGCTTGAATTTCTTGTAAAGCCTGACGATAGGGAAAGCAACAAGTGGTTTGAATATTGGAGAAAAGAGCGCATGAGGTGGTATTTGGATTTGGGAATGAAAAAAGAAAACTTGCGTTTTCGGATACATGAGGAGAGCGAAAGAGCGCATTATGCAAGATCAGCTGAAGATATCGAGTATAACGCTCCTTTTGGATGGAGCGAGTTTGAGGGGATTCACCACAGAGGAGATTGGGATTTATCCCGACATAATCTTAAATACAAAGATGAAAGAGCAAAGGAAGAATTTACTCCTTGGGTGATAGAAACATCTGGTGGAGTTGACCGTTCAACACTATTTTTCTTAGTAGATTCATATTATGAAGATGAGAAAAGAGTAGTTTTAAAACTCCATCCCAAACTTGCACCAGTTAAGGTGGCTGTATTTCCTTTGCTTGCGAATAAATTGCCTCTTGTAAAAATGGCAAAAGATATTTATCATAATCTTAAGGAACAAATTAATGGCATGATTGCGTTTGACGACAGAGGAAACATTGGAAAGCGTTACTATTCTCAAGACGAAATCGGAACACCATTTTGCGTAACAATAGATTTTCAAAGTATTGAAGACAAAACAGTTACAATTCGCGATCGTGATACAATGAAGCAAGAGAGACTTGAAATATCAAAACTTCAAGAATATTTAAAAAAGAAATTATCGTAAGATGATAAAAGAAGCACTTAATGAAGTTTCTCCTAGCCAGATGAGATTAAGTGAGGAAGAAGTATTTGCTTCATCTACGGGTTTGTTTTTGAGTGTCAGAGGAAGCGCTTTACAGAAAGTCGTAATGCTTGCGAATGAAATATCTTCTGATCCAGTTTATCCATCGTCAAAAAATGGAAGACGTGATCCAACCCCTATCGCAATTGAACAAACTAAAACAGATTTAAGCAGTTCCTGCGAGAAAGTAGGAATAGAAAACAATATTTTTGTTTTACATGCACTGCATGAAGAGCTTGTAAGAGTTGTTTCGGAAAGAATTGATAGAGAAAAATTAGGGTAATAGTAAATGAGAAGTGAGTTGACAAAGTTTAAGGGGTTGGTACAATAAATAAATAGTGAAAAATCAGAATTTAGTTATTGCTGGAGTTATCGCTTTAATTATTGTTTTAATTGGAGGATTTTTTATTTTGTCTCCCGGCAAAAAGACAGAGCCTGACTTAGTTACGAAACTGCCTATTGAGGAACAAATAACTGAAATTAATCCTGAGGATATAGGGCTTACCCTTACAGCATCTGCGGACAACAGAAAAGTAATTCTTGAAGTAAATAAAACCGAAGGATTATCCGGATTAGACTATGAATTGTCTTATATCTCAAAGGGAGACATTCCAAGAGGAGTCATCGGGCATGTTGACATAGAACAGGAAGGAGATCCTGTAGCACAATCAATCACTCTTGGAACTTGTTCTGATGTTTGCCATTATGACGAAGATGTCTCAGATATTAAGATAATTGTAAAAGTTTCAAAAACAGACGGATCTACAGCGCAAGTAGAAAAATCCCTCTAAACTTCTTTTCTACCAGTTGAGTTTTGAATCTTCTCATTACGCTAAACTGCTGTTTTGATATATTGACAAAGAACTATAAACAGTTCAAAATGGGAATAAGTGGGAAAAGGTGGGTAGGATATGGCAGGATCATTATTGATAGGTCAATATGATGCACGAATAGACGAGAAACATAGAATTGCTTTCCCTAAAAAAATAAGAGAAATTATTGGAAATAAATTTATAGTTACACTCGGATATGAAAACTCGCTCATTATTGTCAAAGAAGAAGGATGGAAGGCGCTTCTTGAAGGCACAGAAGGAAAGCCTTTCATCCAAAAAGGGGCAAGGGAAACTCAAAGATACTTACTTGGAGGAGCAAGTTTCGTTGAGCTTGATAGCAAAGGAAGGTTTATTATACCTGACTACTTACGACGCTTTGCAAAGATTAAAGGAGAAGTTATATTCTTAGGACTTGAAAGATTTGTAGAACTATGGGATAGAGAAATATGGGAATCCTATAGACAGAACCTTGAAAAAAATATAGACAAAATTTCAGAGAAACTCATAAATGTCGACAATAAAGAGTGAATTGAGTTTCGATATGGATAACTTTCATACACCAGTTCTTTTAAAAGAGGTCATTGAAAACTTAAGAATTGAGAAGGACAAAAAATATATTGACGCAACAATTGGCGGAGGGGGACACGCAGTTGAGATTTTAAAGCTTGGTGGGAAAGTTCTAGGAATTGACGTAGATAGGGAAGCGATCGGTTATATAAAAGATCAAGAATTAAATATCAAAAATTCTAAAAATTTAATTTTGGTTAAGGGGAATTTTAGGGATATTGATGAGATAGCGAAATCAAAAGGATTTGATAAAGTGGCGGGAATAATTTTTGATCTAGGAGCATCAAGTCATCAGCTTGAGAGGCAAGAAAGGGGATTTAGCTTCCAAAAAGAAGGACCGTTAGACATGAGGATGGATCAGGAACTGGCTGTTCGGGCTTTAGACTTAATAAAAATTTTGACGAAAAGAGAACTTTATGAAATTTTTACTAAATTTGGTGAGGAAAATCGTGCTTGGGCCATTTCTGAACGTATTGTCAGCTCCCGTAAGATGAAACCGATTAAGACGACAAAGGATTTAACATTGGTTGTTGGGGAGGCTTTTGGCATAGGAGGCAGCAGGTCTAATTTTGCTAAGGCTCAAGTAGCTAAGAGGGTTTTTCAAGCGTTAAGGATTGCAGTGAACGATGAATTAGACGCTTTAGAGCAAGCTTTACCCAAGGCTATAAGCCTTCTTGAGAAAAATGGGAAATTAGCGGTAATTTCGTTTCACTCTCTTGAAGATAGAATCGTTAAAAAAGAATTTATAAAATATAAAGAAAAAAAACTTGGAGTAATTATTACTGAAAAACCAATAATTCCTGAGGATCACGAGTTAAAAAAAAACTGGAAAGCAAGAAGTGCCAAGCTTAGAATTTTTGAGAAATCATTAATTTAAATTGAAATATGAAGAAGTCGTCATTTGTTATACTGTTATTCATAATTACAATTGTCTCGCTATCCGTTGCGCAGGGAGTCGTATCAAATAAGCTTTCCACAAAAGGAGTGATTCTGCATGAAATTGAGAAAAAAGTGTATGATTATAAAACCCAAAATAGTATTTTGTCTGAAGAAATTTTATACAACTCATCTCTCACGAATTTAGCATCTAAAGCCGCAGAGTTAGGATTTGGTAAACTGAGAGAGCAATTTGTGCTAAATTCGGGGTCAAGTCTGGCAGTTAAGCCATGATCCTTCGATTACGCTCAGGATCATACTGAGCATGTCGAATGTATGAGATGGAGATATAATTTCCTTTTTATATTCCTATCAGTTCTTTTCGTATCCATAATCGCTCGGTTGTTCTACTGGCAGGTTGTGAAGGCAGAGATGCTTTCAGAATTAGCAATTTCTCAGTATACTGGTGTTAGGGAAATTGCGCCAACAAGAGGAGAGATAAAGACCTCAGATGGGTTTCCAATTGTTGCCAATAAAGTTTCGTATATTCTTTTTGCTAACCCTAAAGAGATAAAAAATAAAAAGGAAACAATTGATAGGCTTTCATCTTTTATAGACATAGACATAGCTTCCGCAAGCTCCTTACTTAATAGTGATTTGTTCTGGGTTCCAATAAAGTCAGGAGTAAGTGCAAAGGTCAAAGACGAAATTGAAAAAGATAGTCCTATAGGGGTTGGATTTGAACAGCAATTTAATCGTTTTTATCCAGAAGCATCTATGGCTGCTGAGCTTATTGGTTTTGTAGGTAAAAGCGATGAGGGGAAAGATAAAGGGTATTTTGGTCTTGAAGGCTATTACGATAGATTACTTAGAGGTAAAGAAGGACGTTCTCTTGAAATTCGCGACGCGTTAGGCAGTCCAATATTATCAAAAAGGAATGAAAACATTAGTGGTATAGGAGGAAGTAACGTTATTTTAAGTTTGGATAGATCAGTGCAGTTCTTGGTAGAAGATAGGTTAAAAAAGGCAATAGAAAGTTATGAGGCAACTGGCGGAATGATAGGAATTATGGATCCCCAGACTGGAAATATTATCGCGATGGCATCTTTTCCAACATTTGATCCTGTGAATTTTCAATATTATGACGAAACTTTGTATTCTAATAATTTTATCGCGGATACTTACGAGCCGGGGTCTACATTGAAACCAATTATTATGTCTTCAGCCCTAGACGCAGGGGCGATAACACCCCTTACAAAATGTCCTATTTGTTATGGGCCAGTTTCTGTAAGCGGCTATGAACTCCATACTTGGAACGACAAATATTATAAGGATACAAATATGATTGATGTGATTAAGCATTCAGACAATACTGGTATGGCATTTGTTGCTCTAAAACTTGGAAGAGATAGGATTATTCGATATCTTGATAGATTTGGAATAGGTAAGTTAACAGATATTGATCTTCAGGGTGAGGCACTCGCGCAGCTTAAGCCGAAAAACGCATGGTATGATGTAGATCTTGCAACTACCGGATTTGGACAGGGCATATCTGTTACCCCAATCGCACTCTTAAATGCGTTTTCAGCTATTGCGAATAAAGGTGTCATGATGCAGCCAAAAGCTGTTTCGGCGATCGAGGGTCCAGATGGAAAAATAATTAAGGTTCCCACAAAGACTAGGGGAACTCCTATTTCTGAAAAAACGGCAAAAATTATGACTGAAATGTTGGTAAATGCTGTTGATAATGGCGAGGCAAAGTGGGCTCGCGTAAAAGGTTATAGAGTCGCTGGAAAAACAGGGACTGCCTCGATTCCAGTTGAGGGACATTACGATCCTGAAAATACAATTGCTTCTTTTATAGGGTTTGCTCCAGCAGATGATCCGAAGTTTGTGATGCTAGTTATACTTGATAAACCAACAACTTCTATTTATGCCGCAGAGACCGCAGCGCCTTTGTTTTTTGATATCACAAAAGAACTTTTAACCTACTACGGCATCCCCCCGAGTGAGTAAGTAAAGTAGTTTATTGCTATTTCAAAAGGAGCCAGTCAATTGTTATTTCTCTTAAAATGTTCTCTTATTTTTTCAACTAATTCAGGAGAGTAGTGTTCGCTTTGAATATTTCTTCTTCCTCTTAAAATTCTAAACCATTCAGGATGATCCTCTCGAAATTGGGTAGCGAATTCACTAACTCGGGGACTTATTATACCTAGTTCTTTAGCCAAAGTAGTTTTATTTAACCAACCAACTTCCAAATCTGAAGGCCTAGCATTCTCTTGTTTTATCAACGAGGTAAGTTCTGGAGATACAAAGTAACCAATGTGGCGACTTTCATTCCGAAATACTCCCAAAAGGGTTGGGTGAGATTCTTTATACTGACTTAACAATCTTAATACAGAAGCTTCAGATAACCTCAGGTTATTAGATAGTTCAATCGTATTTGACCAGCCAGGTGGTGGCGCTACTACTTCCAAATACTCATTTTTTATCAGTTCTACTAATTCAGGTGAAAAGTATTGAGACAGATGGTGTTTTCTTCCTACCAATACTTTAAAATATTCAGGATGTGATTTTCCGTATCTTTTCACGTAGAATCTAACATTGACAGCATCAATACCAAAAATTTGTTCTATATCATAACTATTCATCCATCCTGTTGGAGGGGTTTCTCTACCTATAATTTCATTTCTTAATAGCTTTTCTATTTCAGGAGCAACATATTCTCGTACCTTACTTTTTTGTCTTTCTCGATCAATATATATTCTAAAGAGCTGTGGGTAAGTTTTACGATACTCTTCAATTCTTTTATTTACAGTTGTTCTAGAAATGCCTAATTCTTTGTGAATAACACTATGGTCAATCCATCCTTCATCTGGTTTATTAAGAAGCAGAGTGATTTCATCTCTAAGTAAAGTAGCAAGCTCTGGAGAAAAATGCTCAGAAATTCTACCGCCTTGTGTCGTTCTGAACAATTGAATTCCCTCGGCTTGAATGTCTCTATTTTTTCCTACAAGTGTATTAATAACAGCTGTACTGATTCCAAACTCTTTTCCTAGTAAACTTGGACGCACCCAGCCCTCGCTAGCAACTGGAACTTTATCTAATTTTGTCTTTAAATAATCAATGATAGAAGCTGATATATATTCTGCGACTCTTCCTCCTCTTTTTTTGAATATTCCAAACATTTCAGGATGACTTTCTTTATATCTTGCAGTGAATCTTTTAATAGTTTTTCTATCAACTTTTAATAAACGGGCAGCCTCTCTTTCCGTTACCCAACCTTCAGGTGGAATGTCAGCAGTTACTAGATTGTCTCTTGTCTGTTGTCTAATTATACCAACTAATTCAGGAGATAAGTATTCAATTATTTGCCCTCCTTCTCTTTTGAAAACTCTAAAATATCTTGGGATATTTACTCGATATTCATTAATAATTCTTCTAAGCGTTGGGCGCGAGATATTTAACTCACTTTCGATTGAAGTTAAACTTTGCCATCCTTCTATTGAAGCCTGTAATTTTTCTTTTGTATCTTTGATCATTTCTACCAATTTGGGGGAAACATATTCGTACACCCGTCCTCTAGAGCTACGAAATAATTTAAAATCTTCCGAGTATAAGTCTCTTAGGTTGTCTAAAATTCGACGCATAGTTTGCGGACCAACTCGATAAGTGTTATTTAAAGCTGTAATGCTTAACCACCCTTCCTGAACAGGTTGATACTTTTGTTCAACCACCTGTTGAACAATTTTCATTACCTCTTCGGCTTCTGTGATAACTTTTAAGCCGTAAATCTCTATTTGAGGGTAAAGTATAGTTCCGGTGTCGGTATCTTCTCTAGGATAATCTGGAGGATTATCTTTCCTAAATATATGGGCAGATTCTAGTATTTGAGCAAATGAAACCGGAAAACGATTCGGATCTCCAAAATTGTCTATAAAGTCGACGATATAGGCATGCTTGAATGGATTGGCTGGGTCCGGTCTTAATACGCGTCCAGCCCTTTGTTCAGCAACCACAGGAGATGCAGTTGGTCGAAGATTAAGACATACATTGACGCTAGGATCATCAAAACCCTGTATAAGAAGATCGGCATTACATAATACCTTTATTTCCCCTGTTTTGTATTTTCTTAATATGGTTTTCTGTTCTGCTGGCAACTGATATCCGCTAACAACTGCTGCCTTTATACCATTTTCTTCAAAACGTTTAGCTAAATCTGTCGCATGATTAACTGTGACACAATAAGCTAATGCCTTTTGATCTAGGAACATAGCTTTATATAGATCGACCGCAGCTGAATTTCGAGTTGTTATGTTTATTGCTCGTTCAAGATCTTCATCCTTATACTCCCCTGTGCTTGTTATTTTAACTTCACTTAAATCAACATCTGTTTTTCCAATATACACAGATAAAGAAGAAAGCATCCCCAGCTCTATTGCTTCTCTAATAGGCATGCTATGAATCTCGGTATTTAGCAGGTTACCCAGGTGTTTATCTTTTGTGTATCTAGGAGTTGCAGTAAAACCAAGTTTTACAGCGTTTGTAAACTTGCGTACTGCTTCCATTCTTCTTGGGCTTAACGATTCATGTGCCTCATCCAAAATAAGCAGTTCGTAATCTTCAGGTTTCATTTTTACCGACTCAACATCTTTTAAAAACGACGCATACGTAATAATTGTTACTGGTTTTTCATATTCTTTTGATCGCGCATAAACTTTTCCAGTTTCAACAGTCGGCGCAAACTCTTCAAATCTCTCTTCTGTTTGGTCAACCAAGATTTGCGTCGGCACAACTATGAGAGTTTTAAGGTCGGTGGCTTCGACAAACTCGGTAAATACTACAGTTTTTCCAGAACCAGTAGGCAATCGTATATAACCTTCTGTAACTCCTTCCTCAATAGATTTTCTCAATGCTTCAAATGCGTTCATTTGAGGATCAAAAAGAGTTCTCTCGTCTTCGTTTTGGGAATAATAGGTATTAATATATCTATCAAGTGCGTTGAGAGCATGTATTCTCCTTTCATATAATAGATTAGGTTCTTCATTTCTTTTTTGTCTGCGTAAAGTATCAACATACACTTTGTATCTGGTAGGAAATTTTTCTTTAAGTTCGCTTGAAGTTGTATCAAATAGTACTCCATTATCTAACATTGGAGATATGGGACTACCTAAAGCTTCTGAAACATTGTTAACTTGCCTACCAAGTTGTTCTATTGTTTTTGGTTTTGCTCGCTCGATCATAGCCAGCAAATTTTATAACAATATGCCTTTTATTACAAACTTCTATACTATGTTATACTGGATTGTATGGCTGGGAGGACGCATGATTTGGGTGCTTTTACTGCGCTAACTTATACGGTGGCTACGCAGCCCCTACACGAGATGACGCTTGCGACAGCGATCGTTGCCTTTTTGGCTAACATGGTTGGAGGGTTGGCGCCTGATATTGACCAGCCAACCGGAAATTTGTGGAACAGAGTTCGGGGAGGAAGGTTGGTTAGCAGACTTGTTACTCCTCTTCTTGGAGGACATCGTTTTATCTCACATTCGTTATTAGGCATATTACTATTTGGGTTCGTTGTGAGTAAACTTCTAGATACTGTGAGTTCAGTTCTACTCGTTGATATGAATATTGTTTGGTGGGCTTTTATGATAGGATTTGTGTCTCACCTAATGCTAGATACACTTAGTCGAGAAGGAGTTCCATGGCTATTTCCGATTCCAATTCGTATCGGAATTCCTCCATTTCGGTTTCTCCGTATAAAAACCGGTGGTATAGTCGAAAAATCATTTGCCTTTCCCATGCTTTTGATTGCAAATATTTATATGTATTATATCCACTACCCCAAATTTATGGACTTCTTACGGCACTACATAAAGTAGAGAAGAGGTTAAGAAAAGGGTATAATGGGGACATGCTACAGAGAATTAAGAATATTTATCACCTTGGAAATGGCATTCTGGGTAATTTGCGGTTTGGGTTTCCATCACATAAGCTTACTGTAATAGGCGTTACCGGAACTGATGGTAAAACAACAACTACAAGTCTAATATACCATGTCCTTTCTACATCTGGACGAAATGCATCGATGATAAGCTCAGTTGGGGCAGTAATAGGAGGAAGAGAGTATGATGTGGGATTTCATGTTACAACTCCTTCTTCCTGGGCGCTTCAGAAGTTTATTAAAGAGGCAGAAAAGGGCTTTCTGGTTCTTGAGACGACGTCTCATGCCTTGGATCAATTTAGAGTTTGGGGAATAAAATTTGACATTGGAGTTTTAACCAATATCACCCATGAACACCTAGATTACCACAAGACTTACCATAAATACGTTGAGGCAAAAGCAAAGCTTCTTGAAATGAGCCGAGTAGCGATTGTGAATAGAGACGACAAATCATACCCGTTAATAAATTCGAAATTCGCTCGCCTCGCTGCGAAGCGGGAAATTCGAAATTCGAAATTAATTACCTATGGGATGAAAGATAATGCGGATTTAAATCCAAAAAAATTTCCATTTAAAACAAATATGATTGGAGAGTTCAATATTTACAACAGTCTTGCCGCAATAGCGGTATGTAGAGCTCTTGGTATTCCAGATGAAGATATTAGAACGGGTTTAAAGTCATTTAAGCCTCCGATTGGCAGAGAAGAAGTAGTTTATAAGAAAGATTTTACCGTTATGATTGATTTTGCACATACACCTAACGCCTTTGAGGAAATTCTGAGTTCAATTAAACCGAGTATAAAAGGCAGACTTATTCACGTATTTGGGTCGGCGGGACTTAGAGACAATACCAAAAGACCAATTATGGGGAGAGTCTCATCAAAATATGCGGATATTATTGTTTTGACCTCTGAAGATCCAAGATCGGAATCGGTTGAGAAGATTTCAGACGAGATAGAATCAGGAATAAAAATTCCAAACTCAAAATCTCAAATTACAAATAAATCCAAAATTCAAATATATAAAATTCCAAATCGACAAGAAGCAATTCAATTTGCTATTAAGATTGCTAGAAAAGGAGATTTGGTCTTGACAACGGGGAAATCGCACGAAAAATCAATGAATTATGGACATGGAGAAGTTCCGTGGGACGAGTACAGCGCTGTACGAAAAGCATTAAAAGGTTTGGGATTAAAGATTAAGGATTAATGATAAAAAAAATAAGATATATTCACTTCGCAGGGGTAAAAGGTGTTGGCATGGCTCCTCTTGCGATTATTGCCAAGGAAGCCGGAATAAATGTAACTGGCTCAGACATTGAAGACGAATTCATCACTGATGAGCTTCTTGAAAAAGCAAATATTAAGCCTTTTGTTGGTTTTTCAAAAAAAAATATCAAAGACCCAGATCTTGTTATTACAACAGGCGCACATGGCGGATTTGATAATTTAGAAGTTAAAGAGGCAAAGAGGAAAAAAATCAGAGTTATGACACAAGGCGAGGCAGTGGGTCTTTTTATGGATGGAACGATCTTTGGGAGAAGATTTACTGGAATTTCAGTAACTGGAACACATGGTAAAACGACAACAACAGCTATGGTAGCAACGATTCTTAAAGAAGCAAATCTTGACCCCTCATATGTTGTTGGAACAGGTTTTGTGCCGTCTCTTGGATCATCAGGGCACTTAGGGCAAGGAAAGTATTTTGTTTCAGAAGCCGATGAATATATAACAGAACCAAAATATGATAGAAAAATAAAATTCATGTGGCAAAACCCCAAAATTGCGGTTATTACAAACATAGAGTTTGATCATCCGGATGCTTATAAAACAATTGATGACGTAAAAGAAGCGTTCAAAAAATTCCCTAGCAAACTTCCAAAAGATGGCATATTAATTACCTGTGGCGATGATCATGAAGTAAGGAAGCTTTTTAAAGCTTATAAAGGGAACAGAATTACGTATGGATTTTCAAAAGATAACGACTTTACAGTCAGCGAGGTCCGACCTTGTAATGACGGTAAGAAATATAAAGGCATACTAGAATTTAGGGTTATGAGAAAAAATCAAGATTTTGGAAAGTTCTATCTTAATGTTTTTGGCATACATAATGCTCTTAATGCCACTGCGGCATTTGTTGTGGGGCATAATCTTGGTTTGAATACACACAGTATTAAAAAAGGTTTGCTTGCATTTCAAGGCACAAAAAGAAGATCGGAATTTATAGGTGCACTAAAATCCGGTGCTAGGGTTTTCGACGATTACGCGCATCATCCAACAGAAATAAAAAACACACTTAGGGGATTTAAACAGAATTTTTCGAATATAAAATTAGTATGCATATTCCAGCCACATACCTACTCTCGAACAAAATCATTGTTCGAACAATTTTCTAAATCGTTTACGGATGCTGATATACTCATACTAACAAATATTTTTGCGTCCCTTCGTGAGAAAAAAGATCCTGAAATGTCATCTGAGCTTTTAGCAAATGAGGCTAGAAAATATAACAAGGAAGTATATTTCAAGCCTGCGCTTTCAGATGTGGTAAAATATGTCAATTCTAAAAAATACGGGAAAGACACGATTATCATTACAATGGGAGCAGGAGACGTATATAAAATAAGTGAAGGGTTAAGATTACATTAATGTCATCCCGAATTTATTTCGGGATCTAATTAGATGCTGAAGCAAGTTCAGCATGACAACTAATAAATATGGAGAAGTTAATTATAAATGGCGGAAGGAAATTAAAAGGCAATATTTCGGTATCGGGAGCGAAAAATGTTGCTTTGAAAGCTTTGGTTGCCGCGTGTCTAACAAATGAGGAGGTAACTATTAAAAATATTCCATTAATTACGGATTTTATGGTGATGGTCGCGATAATTCGAGATCTTGGCGGGCATGTTAAGCTTCTTGATCACACCGTAACTGTTCAGATTAAGGAATTTAAGAAAGAAAAAATTTCCTTAGACCAGGGAGCAAAAATAAGAACCTCTGCCATGTTTATGGCGCCGCTTCTCGCAAGAGTGGGAGTTGCAATTATTCCCAATCCCGGAGGTTGTAGAATTGGAGCGCGCCCGATTGACAGAACAATAAAAGGAATAAAAGAATTAGGAGTAGAGGCTAAGTACAATAGGAGGGATGGGTATTTTTATCTTAAAAAAGAAAATAGAAAAAAAGACTGGAAAAAAGTTGTCCATAAGTTTGACAAAAACACCCATACCGGGACAGAAATAATGATCCTTGCTTCCACGCTTTTCAACGGAGAAGTTATTCTTAAAAATGCTGCGGAAGAGCCGGAAATTGATGAGCTTATAAATCTTTTAGTTCTCATGGGCGCCAAGATTGTAAGAACAGGAAAAAGAGAAATCACAATAGACGGCGTAGGAAAACTTCATGGAGCGACATTTACAATCGCTCCGGATAGGAATGAGATAGTAACCTTCGCTGTTGCGGGAATTGTAACAAAAGGAGATATTTTTGTTCTTGGCGCTCATAATGTTGATCTTAAAGAATTTATCAAAAGGCTAAAAAGTGCCGGAGGAGGCGTTGAGGAAAGGCAAGACGGAATACGTTTCTTTTACAAAGGACCTCTTACAAAAACATACATAAATACATCTTTTTATCCCGGGTTTATGACAGACTGGCAAGGTCCTTGGGCGGTTCTTATGACTCAAGCGAATGGAGATTCGGTGATTCATGAGACAGTATATGAAAGCAGGTTCGGATATGTAAAGGAGCTTAGAAAAATGGGCGCAAATATTACTTTTTTTAATCCGAAGATTGTAAGCCCCGATAACGTTTATAATTTTAATCTTTCCGACCGGATCCCGGACTATTATCACGCAATAAAGATTAAGGGTCAAATAAGGCTTCATAACGCGGTGGTTGAGATTTCAGATCTTCGGGCAGGCGCGTCTCTTGTTTTGGCTGCATTGTCTTCTCCCAACGAAAGCGTTATTTTTGGCGTGGAGCATTTGGATAGAGGCTACGAGAATTTTGAAGAAAGATTAAAAAGTTTGGGAGGTGAAATTAAACGTGTTAAAAATGAATAAAGTTCAGGCAGTTGTACTAGCGGCTGGAGAATCTAGGAGGTTTTATCCATTTAATGGTTTTTCTCATAAAACACTTGTTGCAGTATTGGGAAAACCAATTATCGTTCATACGATAGAATCAATCAAGCGATCAGGGATAACTGACATCATTATTGTTACATCTCCAAACGGCGAAATTAAATCAATTCTTGGGAATGGAGAAAGATTTGGAGTATCTATTAGGTATGTTGTACAGGACAAGCCTGAAGGTATGGGCGATGCGCTTTTACTTTGTAGAGAGCGTATAAAAAGCGACTTTTTTCTAATGCACGCTTCGCATCTTGATTTTGATACCTTTGCTGAAGATTTGTTAAAAGCAAAAAAAGAAGACATAAAAGGAGTTTTACTGGCTAAAAGGAAGAAATTAGGTCAGAATCAAGGCATTCTGAAATTATCTGGGAGAAAAGTAGAAGAGATAATTGAGAAGCCAAAAAAAGTTGAGGATCCTTCAAGTATGCACGTGGTCGGAATATATCTTCTCAATAAGGACTTTCTGAATACGCTTGAGAAGTCGTCCAAAGAGCACTATAGACTGGAAAAAGCGATTTCAGATTACGCTAAAGAAAATCACATTGGGTTTTTAGAAACTAAGAAAGATACGATATCTTTAAAATATCCCTGGGATTTACTAGCGGTTAAAGATTACCTTTTCAAGAACATTAAAAGACAAATAAGTCCAAATGCGCGTATCGCGAAAAACGCTGAGATTATCGGAGAAGCTGTGGTAGGAGATGGAGTCGAAATAATGGAAGGTGCTCGCATAAAAGGCCCTTGTTTTATTGGTAAAAATGTGACTGTCGGGAATAACGCGCTTTTAAGGAATGGTGTAGACGTCGAAGAACATAGCGTTGTGGGCGGATATATGGAAATGAAAAATACTATACTTATGAGAAATTCAACAACTCACTCCGGGTTTATCGGCGACTCGATAATTGGACCAAACTGCAAAATAGCTGCTCAATTTTGCACAGGCAATTTACGTTTGGATCGCAATTTAGTCAAATCAAATGTGGGGCAGGACGAAACAGACACCGGGCTAAAATATTTAGGGGTAATTGTTGGAGAAGATACAAATATAGGCATTAAGGTTTCGACAATGCCGGGCGTAATAATTGGCAGACATTCGGTTATCGGACCATCAACAGTTGTCATGAAAAATGTTTCCGATAATACGAGATATTATACAAAGTTTGCGGAGATTGTGAGTAAAAATGAAAAATAAATCCATCACTTTTCTATCGCAGAGCAGTGACTCGCTAGAAAAAAATAACCATATTCGCACACACACTAAACACCGAAATTTTAAAAAGGTGCTGGATAAACCCGTTGTCCTTTTTGACATTGACTATACACTTTTTGACACAGATCATTTTAAGAAAAGTTATCTTACAAAACATAGAATTTATGAAGAAGTGGGAAATGTTTTGAAGAGTTTAAGTAATATAGCAATTCTTGGAATTTTTTCAGAGGGAGATTTAGAACTTCAAAAAAGGAAGCTAATTAAAACTGCAATTCTAAATTACTTTGAAAAAGGTAACACCCATATAGTTCTTAATAAATTAGTCGACCTTAAAAGAGTGTTGGGAAAATACAAAAATAGAAAAACCTTTTTTATTGACGATAAGCTTAGTATTTTATGCGATACGAAAAAAATATTTCCAGAAGTTGTCGCTATTTGGGTGAAAAGAGGCGTTTACGCGAAGAACCAGAAGGAGATCGCAGGATTTAAGCCGGATGCGGAAGTTGAAGATTTGAAAGAAGTTGTTAAGATTATAAATTCTAAGTTATAAATCTTAAATTATTTTATGTGCGGTATATTCGGCTATGTTGGCAAGAAATCTAGTGCTGCCAAAATTGTTTTTGACGGACTGAAACTTCTTGAGTATAGAGGGTATGATTCATGGGGAATCGCAATAAAAATCAAAAATAAGTTTATTATTGAAAAACACGTTGGTAAAATTGGAGATGCAAAGATTAATCTTCCGGAAGGTGATTTGGGAATAGGGCATACTCGCTGGGCGACTCACGGAGGAGTAACGGTTGCAAATGCTCATCCTCATCTGGATTGCACAAAGTCCATAACTGTTGTTCATAACGGCATTGTTGAGAATTTTCAGGAAATAAAAGATAAGCTTGTAAAATTAGGACACAAGTTTGTTTCAGAAACTGATACAGAAGTCATCCCTCATCTTATTGAAGAAAACTTGAAACATATTGGTTTTGCATCTTCTGTTCGTAACTCCTTTAATAAATTAAGAGGTCTAAACGCTATTGTGGTTGCGAATGCCGTTTCAAAAGAAATCGTAGCGGCCAAGAACGGTTCGCCTCTTATTGCGGGTATAGGAAGTGGGGAGTTTCTTGTCTCGTCCGATATTGTTGGAATTGTGCCTCATACAAGAAATGTAATTTTTCTAAAAGATAATGAAATGGTGATCTTGGGTAAAGAAATTCAGCTTATTTCTCTTCCAACCGGAAAAAAACTTTCTATAAGACCCGAAAAAATAGATTGGAAATTTGAAAATACATCAAAAGGCAAGTTCCAGGACTTTATGATTAAGGAAATCCATGAACAGCCGCTTATCGTACGAAATATCGCCAAAAATTATTCGGAGAGTTTGAAAAAACTTGCAAATTATGTTCAAAATGCCAAAGGCACATTTTTTATTGGAGCTGGTACCGCGTTTCATGCCGGCCTTTCCGGAACTTATTTTTTTTCCAAAATCGCCAAAAAACACGTAAATACTACAGTTGCCTCTGAATTTAATTATTTGGAGGATTTTTTGACAAAAGAAAGCCTTGTTATTGTTCTTTCCCAAAGTGGTGAGACAATTGATGTTGTTGAGCCTGTAAATAGGGCAAAAAGTAAAAAAAGTAAAATCGTTGCGATTACAAATTCCTTGGGTTCAACACTTTATAGGATGGCAGATTATAATGTTTTGTTAAACGCCGGTCCGGAAAAGGCAGTCGCCTCAACAAAAGCCTATATCGCAAAACTTTCGGTTTTATTGATGCTGACATTTGCCTTAATTAACAAAGAAGAAAGAGCAAAAGAAATTCTTCTTAGGACTGCAAAGGAGATGGAAAGGCTTTTGGAAAGCAAACAAGTTTTGGAAATTAAAAAAATTGCCAAGTTTTTGTCAAAAACTAGAAATATTTACGCACTTGGCCGCGGCGCGTCTTATCCTTCAGCCCTTGAGGCTGCTTTGAAAATAAAAGAAGTGACCTATATTCCAACAGAAGGATTTCCCGGAGGAGAGCTAAAGCACGGCACAATTGCACTGATAGGGCATGGAACGCCGGTTATAGTATTTGCTCCTCAGGATGAGACTTATGAATCTATTATTTCAAATGCTATTGAAATCAAATCAAGAGGCGGAGTTATAATTGGAATTTCCGATAGACAATCTTCAGCTTTTGATTATTTTATTTCAGTCAAGGACGTGGAAGAAGGTTCATATTTAGCGCAAGTTGTAGTTGCTCAGCTTTTGGCTTATTATATGGCAGTTGAATTGAAGCTTGATCCTGATATGCCCCGCAACCTCGCAAAATCAGTTACCGTAAAATGACTTTGCCCTGAGTGAATAGATGCGAATCGAAGGACAAAAAGCGTGACTGTAAAGTAAATCCTCAGAAAAAGTGGTAAAATCTGCTTGTTATGAGTAGAGTGGAAACTTTTCCCAGGCCAACACAAGTTGAAATCCCTAAAGTAAAGAACATGCCTCTTTCTGATATTGTTCCTGAACCGGAGAGGCGATCCTCACCTCCCGGATTAATAACTGTTGCGGGCCATGAACTCAACCATGCTCTGGTCGCACTGGCTCATGGGATACCAATTGTTAGTCTTTCCGTAATGCCGAAAGGCGACTCACTAGGCAGAACAGTTATCGGAGGGTGGGTTTCAACGGAAACGATGAAGGTAATCGCGGCAGGCGGAGGGGTTGAGACGCATGATGGAAGCGCGGAGGGCTTTGGAAGCGATAAATACAAGGTAGATGTCATGCATCATTTTCATGGCGGGCATTCCTGGGACTCGGCAAGAAATCAAGCCGCGAGTATCGTTTCCAGATTTTCAAATAGAATTAGGGAAAGAGCTGCGGAAATTATAGCTTATTTGGGGACAGTAGCAGGATCACTTATTGGAGACATAATGCGTCGTGCGCAAATGGAACTTGATCAAGAAAAAGGAATCGAAACAGAGCAATTAATATTAGTTTCAAACCCTCAGCAGGAATATAAATATAAAACAATTATTGACGAGCTTCCGGGCAATGTGCAAAGAATTAGATATGTAGTGGTAGGAGTAGTTAAAAAAGAAGAATATCTTTGCGGAATTTGCCAGGGAATAAACAGCCATGAAGAAGATTGCCCAAACGCAAAACTCAAAGAAAATTCGGATGAATCTAAATCTTCCCCAAAACCGCTAACAAATGAAGGGATAATTATCTCTTTCCCAGTCCGCAAGCCTCTAAAACTTGTTGCATGATAGGTTGATATATAATGAATTGAAAGACTGAATGGTGAAAAAAAGTAGAGAAGAGATTATAATAATGGTATAAATTCAAATGCGAAAGAGAATTTAAAGGCGACTAGTGTATTGGCGAAATTCGTAATTAAAAGGAACACTTAAAGAAAATAATAAAGAAGTAGATGAATAAACTGCAAAAAGAAGCAAAAGAAAAAATTAAAGAACTTATCGGTAAGTATGAGTTAGCTGTTGTGGCGGGGCAAATTAAGAAGTACACGGAAGAAGAGACAAAAAATTCTTTTATAAAACCTCTTTTTGAAGCTCTAGGATGGGATTTTTCAGAAAAAAACGAAGTCTCTGCGGAAGAAAATATTATATCTTCAGGCAGAGTTGATTACGGATTTTATATTAACGGTCGAGCCAAATTTTATCTTGAAGCAAAAAAGTTAAAAGCGGATTTAAATTCGGAAGAATTTGCCCGCCAAGCAATTAGATACGGCTTCAATAAGGGCGTTACTTGGGCTGTTTTAACTGATTTCGAAAGCATCAAGGTCTTTAATTCCCAAGCTCTTTCAAATTATTTAGGGGATAAACTGTATTTTGAAATAAATTATTCGGAATATTTAGAGTGTTTGGATCAATTATGGCTCTTGTCAAAAGAAGCATTTGAAACTGACCTAATTGATAAGGAGGCTGAGAAAGCAGGTAAGAAATTACAAAAAGTTCCTGTTACTGAGCTTCTCTATAAAGATTTAAATGAATGCAGAAAAATATTGACAGAATATTTGGGTAAATGGAATCCGAAAGTGACAAAAGATCTTTTAGATGAAGGTGTACAAAAATTACTAGATAGATTAATTTTTATCAGAGTTGCCGAAGATAGAAAAATTGAACAGAATATTTTAGTTCCTTTAATTAATCAGTGGAGAGCTTTTGCTGGTAAGAATAAACCCGAGCTGTATGAATCCATGGCTGACAAATTTAGAGAGCTTGATGATATTTACAATTCCAATCTATTTACTCCGCATCCTTTTGAGAAATGGGAGGACGATGGCGGAGCGCTAGAGAAAGTCATAAAAATTCTACACGGAAAATCAGGTTATTATGAATATGACTTTAGTGTTATGCCGGCTGATGTTTTAGGAAGTGTCTATGAAAATTACTTGGGACATAAATTATCTCAGTCTAAAAAAGGACTGACGTTGGATAAAACAGCAAATAAAAGAAAAGAACAGGGAATTTACTATACTCCAACTTTTATAGTTGATTATATTGTCAGAAATGCTCTAAAACCAGTTTTGGATAAGTGCAGAAGCATTAATGATTTGAAGAAAATTAAAGTTTTGGACCCTGCTTGCGGTTCGGGATCTTTTCTCATAAAAGCGTTGGAAGTTATAGCGGAAAAGTACAAGGATTTTAACGCTCCAATAAATGAGTTTACGAAAATACAAATAATTTTAGAGAATTTATATGGAGTTGATTTGGATATGCAAGCGGTAGAAATTGCAAGACTTAATCTACTGGTTAATACTCTCGAGGAAAAAGGCAAACTGCCCTCTTTGGACAAAAATATAAAGAATGGCAATTCGTTGATTTCAGGAACAGACGAAGAACTGGAAAAATATTTCGACAAAAACTTCAGAGACAAAAAACCTTTTAATTGGCAAGAAGAATTTCCGGAAGTCTTCAAGCAAGGTGGATTTGATGTAATAATAGGCAATCCTCCATACATTTTTGCTCGGGGTGGTAATTTTGATGACAATGAAAAAAAATATTATTATGACAACTATAAACTTCAAAAATATCAGATTAATACGTACCTTCTTTTTATAGAACGCACATACAACTTACTTAAACAGAACGGGAGATTAGGGTTCATAGTTCCTAACAACTGGTTAACGATAAGCACTTTCAAGAATCTTAGAGAATTTATCCTGAAGGAGATGGGGGGAGTAAGAATAATTAATACTGTTGAAGCAGTATTTTCTCAGGCAAGTGTTGATACTTGCATTCTAATATTTGAAAAGTCAAAACCAACAGAAATTCAACTTGGAGAGCTAAGGGAAAATCAAGCACCATTAATGAAAAAATACAAGCCAGAAGATTTTTATGCGAACGATTTTATAATAAATATAACAAAAATATCTAGCCTTAAAGGCAATGCTATATTGAACAAAATAGATAGCAATTCCCTTTCTCTTAGTGACATAGCAAGAGTGTCTTCTGGGTTAAAAGCTTATCAGGAAGGCAAAGGTAAGCCGATTCAAACAAAAGAGATTAAAGAATCAAGAAAATATCATTCTCAGAAAAGACTAGATAAAACTTATTTTCCATATTTACAAGGTAGCGATGTCAAACGATATTTTCTTGACTGGTCTAAGGAATACTTAAGTTATGGTGATTGGTTAGCCGAACCAAGAAAATCTGTTCCCTTCAACGGCCATAGAATCTTAGTTCGGCAAATACCTTCTTCTTTACCTTACTGCATAAATGCTGCATATACAGAAGATTACTATTTTAACGATATTAACAGTATGGTTATTTTCGATTCGATTAGAGGATACGATCTTAGATACATTCTGGGTATTATAAATACTAAGTTAATTTCCTATTGGTTTGCAAATGTTTTTGATAAATTTCAACGTAAAATATTCCCACAATTTAAGGTAAATGAGCTAGCTAAATTTCCGATTTATAAGGCAGAAAAAAATAAACAAAAAGCAATTATTGAATTGGTTAATAAGATAATGCAGCTTAAGAAAGATTTAAAAAAATTAGATGCAAATTCCAATAAATGGGTCAAGATAAAAGAAGAAATAGAAAAAACGGACAAAAAAATTGATGAAGAAGTCTATAAACTCTATGGTCTCACGCAGGAAGAAATTAGAGTTGTGGAAGATAATAACGAGAACTAACTGGCCGATGAAAATTTTCATTTGAATATGGCATACCCACTTATCATTTTAGGAGCAGGTGCATCCTTTGACTTTCAAGATCTTTTAGATTATGAGGGAAGCAATGACATTATTAAGCTACTTGAATGGCGTCCTCCACTTGTAAATAAAATGTTTGATGTTGCGCGACTTGGAAGAATAATTGGAAACTATGATGATGTTAAACCACTTGCCTCAACAGTAAATAATCTTGTTAAAAATAAAAATATCAACTTTGATTTTGAAAAGCATTTGTCACAAATAGAAAGCAAGTATCCTGAAAATAGCTATAAACAGATAATGGCCTTAAGGTTTTACCTTGCAGAACTTTTTAGTAAAATTTCTTACTACTATTTTAGACATACAAATAACCATCTTCATTTAATTAACGAGGTCAATAACAGAGGAGGAAATGCCTGTGTTGTAAACTTTAATTATGATACTTTATTTGAAAAGAATATTAAAACTATCGGTAATAATGATAATATCGATGCCTATATTTCAGGAAACATCAAGATAATTAAAATACACGGTGCTCATAATTGGCGTTACAGCCCCAAAGCAGCAATTGCTAAAACTGGTGTTTATGATTTTTTTATATCTGGAGGGCGGAGCTTCTATGAAGAATATAAAGATCATGAAGTTGATCCAACAACTACAAAAATTCTTGACTACAGTAAAGAAAATTTTGACCTAAACGAGTATAGGAAAAGTAGGGAAGATAAAACCCTCTCTATCAACACATGGCTATACTACTTACCTGCAATAGCAATACCTATAGGGACAAAAGGAAATCACGTATGCCCAAAAAAACACATAAACACTTTAATTGAACAGTTAAAGATGGTTGACAGGATTCTTGTTATTGGATGGCGCGTTCAGGATGAGTACCTTTTATCACTATTAAAAGCACACTTACAAAATGGTGTTAAGTTAACTGTCGTATCTAGTGGCAATACCTCAGCAAAAGAATACATAGAAAAGTTTAAGGCAATAATTCAAATAAAAATTCTAGACATGACTTTTCCTAATAATGGATATACAAATTTTATGATTAACGGAGGGATTGAACGATTTTTATCATAACTCATGAAATTTGACCAACCGGTAAAAAATTATGAGGAGATATAAAACTAAATTGTTCGATATTGCAACCCAGACAGAACGAAAATTTACATGATAAAATCTCAAGAGATACTTGTGGAGATATTTAAAAAATAATATGGGTAAAAGTAAAAAAATTATTGTAAAAGGAAGCAAAATCGGTATCATCTTACATATTGGGGATAATGATTTTATCTCTCTAACCGATATGGCAAAATATAAAACTTACTGGTTTGGGGACTGGTTTGGGGACGGTCCTCGGAGGTGTTGTTAAGACACTCCAAAACAAACGCTGTTCTTGGAGCACCCACAACTCACCCTTAAATACTTGAGAATATTGGCATGTTATCGATTATCTATTTCTTTTACTATCTCGAGCATGAAGGAGTAGATGTCTATTTCTATTGTTCAATTGCTAAAACCTGAAGGTGACTTTCGTGTTGTTCCAGAACCCCGCCATATGTCTGAACATATATGGATACAGTATGGTTTCCGGCAGATACAGGGAATACTCCGTTTACCGCTAAAGGAACTGCGGCATTTGCCGTAGTCATAGTCGTTTGGTTGAACACTGCTTGATCAATATCATCAATATAAATATGGTAGAGGTGCTGAAATCCTCCGACTGTATTTCTGGTATCAACGTCGTAGTTTACCCATAGAAGGCAATTTTCCGGGCAATTGGCTGTAATCTCATCAGGCGTTTTTACACTGTGTGGGTGTGTTATAGAAGTGCTAAAGAAAGATCCCCTTCTGGACCATATTCCAAAAACTATTTTATTTGATAAATTCTTGTTTTCAATTTCTTCAATTTTTGCAGACATTGTCGCATCATTAGTCTTGAGATCCTCTATATCGTCTTCATTTTGACTGACCCTGTTACTTAGGTCGTCGATGTCTTTTGACAAATTTGAGATAGCATCGGATATGAGTTGTTCAACTTGTACTATTGTTGCGAAAATGGGATTATTTACAGGTGCCGCTTTTACTAACTGGGGAAAAGCTAGGATGCCAGCAAGGAAAAGAAGCAGGATTGTTCTTTTAACTACCATAATTAAGTTGTATTGTAAGAATATTAAATCTATTTGTCAATCGTTTGGGGATGGTCCTGAGATATATTGTTGTAGTAAGCTGAAAGTGAAACATTTTGATCCTTCGGCCAGCTCAGGACAAGTATGTAGGCATCAATTCAAATGTTAATTATTTTGCCTTGAGAAGATTTTAAGGGTTAGAAACAAGAACTATGTTAAAAAGTATTTAAACTTTAATTTTTTCTTAAAAAGCTTTAAGATAGTAAGATTGCATGATGGATGAAGAAAGATTTAGAGAGTTGGTGGAGGAGGCGATTGATTCACTTCCGACTGAGTTTGCGGAAAAACTTAATAACGTTGCAGTTATTGTGGAGGATACTCCCTCTCCAATGCAAATTAGAAAACTTGGGCTTCGTTCGTTAACTCTTCTTCTGGGACTTTATGAAGGAATCCCCCAAACAAAAAGAGGGCATTATTCAGGAGTGCTTCCTGACAAAATAACAATATTCAAAAGCTCAATTGAGATGATCGCAAGAACTGAAGAGGAGATAAAAGAAAAGGTCAGAGATACGGTTATCCATGAAATCGGGCATCACTTCGGGCTTTCCGATAAAGACTTGGACAAGAATAGGGTAGAATAGTATAATATAGTTCTATGGCGCAACTTTTGGGGCTGATTCTCCTTTCTTTATTCATTACCGCCATTCTTTTAGTTCCCTTTATAGATTTTCTATATCGGATGAAGTTTCGCCGCCTCAAGCAAAGGACGCTGGATATGTTTAATAAGCCAACGCCTGTTTTTGATAAGTTCAATAACTGGAAAGTTGGAACGCCTGTAGGAGGAGGATTACTAATTATCGCTGTTGTTTCCATCTTGACCTTGTGGGCATATGGAATACTGGGTGTTGAGTATAAGCCGTGGCAGCTTTTTGCCATTTTATTTACATTCATAGGTTTTGGAGCGTTGGGGTTTTATGATGATATGAAAAAGCTGGTTAACGGCAGAAAAATAGCTTTTTTTGGTCTTCGCTTTAGGCATAAATTTATAATTCAATGGATATTGGCCCTTATTATCGCATCAGTATTGTATTTCAAACTGGGTTACTCTTTTATCTTCATCAAAGGGTTTGATCTTATAACATTGGGGTTTCTATTTATACCGTTTGCGGCTTTTGTAATAGTCTCATTTGCTAACGCATTTAATATAGCTGATGGATTAGACGGACTTTCATCAGGGCTTCTTCTTATTTGTCTTGCGGCCTTTCTTGCAATTACAGCTAATCAATTAGATGAGCCTCTTGGAATTTTTATCGCGATCCTCATGGGAAGCGTTGCCGCATTTTTATATTTTAACATCTATAAAGCAAGAATTTGGCTTGGAGATGTCGGTTCCTTGTCTCTGGGCGCTGTTTTGGCTGTTATGGGACTATTGACAGGTAAGATTATCGCCCTTGCTTTTATAGGCGGAGTATTTGTTATAGAAATAGCATCTTCTCTTATTCAGATTATCTCTAAAAAATTTTTTCATAGAAAGGTGTTTTTAGCCTCGCCTTTTCATTTGTTTTTACAAAGACTTGGCTGGGAAGAACCGAAAGTTGTTATGAGAGCGTGGCTTTTAGGATTTCTTTTTGCAATATTAGGTCTTTATATTGCTTTTATAACTTAGTACCAGCCGCTTCAAAAGCTTATGGGAAAGATTGATATTTCGCTTTTTATATCAGTAATCCTACTTACTCTTTTTGGTCTTTTTATCATTTATGATGCTTCATCCTTTGTAGCCTACCGTGACTTTTCGGATAAATATCATTATATTAAAGATCAATTTTTTTGGGTTGCGTTAGGAGTGGGTTTACTTATTTTTTTTTCGATGTTCGATTATCATAAGTTGTATTTACTTTCAATTCCCATTCTCTGTACCGCCTTAATTTTACTTATATTGGTTTTTGTGCCGGGAATTGGCGTTCGCCTTTTGGGAGCAAATAGATGGATTAACTTGGGAGCGTTTGTTTTGCAACCGGCGGAGTTTGTTAAACTTGCATTAGCAATCTATCTTTCCGCATGGTTCTCAAACAAAGAAAAAGGAAGACTATTGGCATTTTTACTTATATTAGGTTTGGTGTTATTTCTTGTATTAATGGAGCCGGATATGGGCACTGCCGCCGTTATCCTTTCTGAAGCACTGGCAATTTATTTTTTATCTGGAGCAAACGTATTTTATTATGTCTTATTGGCGCCTATTTTGTTTGTATTGGGATTAATTATTATAAAGGTTTCTCCATATAGGGCTGAAAGACTTCAGGCATTTTTAAACATAGATCAGTCAATAAGTACATCCTCTTACCATGTAAAACAGGCTCTAATTGCTCTAGGAGCTGGAGGATTAACAGGAGTTGGGCTTGGTAACTCATTACAAAAATATGCTTATTTACCGGAGAGTGCGACTGATTCAATTTTTGCCATAATCGCTGAAGAACTCGGTTTTATTGGCGCGACTGGTCTTATTTTGGTTTTTGTTTTTATTGTTTGGAGATGTTTTCGTATTGCAGTTTCGGCGAAAGATGAATTCGGAAGACTTTTAGCTTCAGGCATCGCGACTTTTCTGGCAGTTCAGGCTGTTATTAATTTGGGGTCACAAACAGCGCTTATTCCTCTGACAGGAATTCCTCTTCCTTTTCTGTCCTATGGAGGATCGGCTCTTATTGTGGATCTTTGTTCGATCGGAATACTCCTTAATATATCAAAACAGGGTCTAGGGACTAACATTCAGCGTTCAGTTTATAGGAGTCGAAAAACTAGACGCCAGGCGGTAATAACTAAACGCTAAATATTATGAAAGTTGTAGTAATAGGAGGCCATTTATCTCCAGCGTTATCCGTAATCGAAGCGCTGCCAAAAGAGGTAAGTATATTATTTGTTGGAAGAAAATATTCTTTTGAGGGAGATAAGTCAAAATCTTTGGAATACGAGACCATTAATTCTCTTAAGTTTCCTTTTGCTGAGATTACTACAGCAAGGTGGCAAAGAAAGTTTACAAGACACACTATTAATTCGCTCTTTAAATTTCCTATTGGAGTTATTCAGTCGTTATTTATTTTATTAAGATTTAAGCCAGATGTTGTTGTTGGATTTGGAGGGTATGTGTCTCTGCCAGTTGCTATATCTTCTTTTATCCTAAGAGTTCCCGTTGTAATTCACGAGCAGACTTTGGAGGCAGGTTTTTCAAATAGAATAATTTCGGTATGGGCTTCTAAGATATGTATATCATGGGAGTCATCACGCTCATTTTTTCCAAAAGAAAAAACGGTATTGACAGGAAACCCGATACGGAAGTTCGAAGTTCCCGCTTCGCAGAGAGGCGAGCGAAGTATGAAGTATGAAGTTGATAAGAAGGTTCCTACAATTTATATAACCGGTGGAAGTTCGGGATCGCATTTTATCAACAAATTAGTCGAAGGTTGTATTGGGGAACTGCTGAGAAAATTCAACATAATCCATCAGATTGGAGAGTCAAAATTTGGCGATTTTGAACGCTTAGTAAAGCTTCGTGAGACATTTTCTTTTGATCAACGCAAAAGATATATTTTAAAAAAATTTGTTAAACCGTCCCAAGTTGCCTCAATTTTAAAATATTGCGATTTAGCTATATCACGTTCGGGTATAAATACAATAACAGAACTTATTTATTTTGAAAAACCAGCTATTCTAATACCCCTCCCATTTTCTCAAAATAACGAACAATTGAAAAACGCAAGATTTTTGGAGACGTTCAAATTAGGAAAAGTATTGTCTCAAAACGAAGCTGACTCAAGAAGCTTATCTCAAATGGTAGACTTAATATTTGATAATATAAAAGAGCATAAGTTAAATGAGAGCGAATCAGCGAAGAGGCAAATAGAAAATGCGGCTCAAAATATAGTTAAGATTGTTGAATATGTCGGTGAAACAAAGAAAGTCCCGAAATTATAGGAAAAAGATTATATGGTATTTCCTGTATTTATTTGTTTTGGGCTTACTGGTTTTTTCATATTACTATTTTAATCTCTCAAAAAACGGAACGTTTATTAGTCCACTTGCAAAGAGTAACAACAAAACTCAGGATAACGTTGAAAAAAAGTTAAAAGAATCAAGCATCCCATATTCTGAAATAGAGTCCAATTCCGATTCTTCGTACACTATTACATCTGACCAAGGAGGTGAAATTATTCTATCTTCAAAAAAAGACTTAGATACGCAAATATCCTCTTTACAAAGAATACTCAGAGAGCTTACAATGAGAGGAAAAGGTTTTAAAAATATTGATTTTAGGTTCGAAAAACCTGTTGTTGAGTTTAGCGAGTAAATTATGAATGACGGGAAGATAGTGGTTGGAGTGGACATCGGAACTTCAAAAATCGTTACTATCATCGCCAGAGTTGGTGAATCAATAAATGTTTTGGGTGTTTCCGAAGCTCTTGCCCAAGGTGTAAAAAAAGGACAGATAGTAGACATTAAGGAAGCGGTAAATTCTATAAATAACTCACTTGACGGGGCAGAAAGAATGGCAGGATATTCTGTTTCTCACGTAGTCTCGTCAATCGGAGGAAGCCATATCGAATCCCAGAATTCAAGAGGAGTGGTCGCTGTCTCGACTCCTGAGGGGGAAATTGCGGAGAACGACACCCATAGGGTAATTGATGCGGCAAAAGCAATTTCCCTTCCGTCAAGCAGGCAAATAATCCACGTTTTGCCTAGAAGTTACGTTGTTGATGGACAGGAGGGCATAAAAGACCCAATAGGAATGACAGGGATAAGACTTGAGGTAGACACTCATATCATTACTGGAGCTTTAACATCTTTAACAAACCTTCAAAAAGCTTTTTCTCAAGTCGGGATTGATTTGGACGCGGTTGTCTTTAGCGGATATGCATCCAGCCTTGCGGTCCTATCGGAAACAGAGAAAGAATTAGGAGCCGTTTTAGTCGACATGGGCGCTGGAACAACCGATATATCTATCTATGTTGATGGATCGGTTGCTTATTCTTCGGTATTGCCAATTGGAGCTCGCCACATAACAAATGATTTGGCAATTGGACTTAGGATATCTTTGGATAGTGCAGAAAAAATAAAAATGCACCTATCTAAAACTGCAAAAAAACGCAAAATTGAACGGTTAGGTGAAACTTTTGAACCACAAAGAAACGTAGATGAGATAGATCTTACTAGCCTTAATCTACCTGAGGAGCTAAGGAAAGTTTCAAATAAAACACTTGTTGATGGAATTATAAGACCAAGGCTTAACGAGCTTTTTACAATGATAGGTTTTGAAATAAAAAGAAGTGGCTTCCTCGGCCAAACACCATCAGGTATTGTGGTAACAGGTGGAGGCGCACTCACGGTTGGGGTGACAGAATGCGCAAAAAGAACACTTGCAATGCCCGTTCGAATTGGAATACCGACAAATATAAAAGGACTGATAGACGAGATACAAGATCCTTCTTTTGCGGCGGTTGTTGGGCTTGCAAGCTTTGGATCGACACTTGATGAAAAAAAATCACTTTTGCCTTTTGGCATGAACCTTCCTAATTTTGGTTTTAATAAAATATTTTCTCGCATTTGGGGCTTTATCAAATCTTTCCTACCCTGAATAGGTCATTGCAATAGAGTTTTATATATGTTAGATTTAAATCAATAATGTTAATAAAGCCGCATACTACAAATTTCGCAAAAATTCGCGTTATGGGAGTTGGGGGAGGCGGAATGAATGCTCTTTCCTCAATGATGAGTGACAGTCAAATAAAAGGGGTTGATTTTGTCGCAGTCAATACTGATGCTCAAGTTTTACTTTTATCCCGTGCACAGACAAAAATACAAATAGGAGAAAATCTTACAAAAGGGTTAGGCAGTGGCGGCAACCCAGAAATTGGGAGGCAAGCAGCAGAAGAATCATACGAGAAAATAAAAGAATTTATAGAAGGTTCTGACATGGTTTTTATAACTTCCGGCATGGGAGGAGGTACGGGAACTGGAGCTTCTCCTGTAATTGCGCGCGCTGCTAAAGAGATAGGAGCTTTGACGGTTGCTGTAGTTACTAAGCCTTTCGCGTTTGAAGGAACAAGGCGCATGGTTACAGCTGAGGATGGAATTGAAAGTATAAGAGGCATGGTTGATACGCTTATTGTTATTCCCAATCAAAGGATATTGGATGTAGTTGATAAAAAAGTGTCATTGCTTGATGCTTTTAGAGTTGCAGATTCTGTTTTGACCCAAGGCGTTCAGGGGATTTCGGATCTTATTACAATTCCGGGCCTAATTAATGTAGATTTTGCAGATGTAAAAGCGATTATGAGTAATGCAGGATCAGCTCTTATGGGCATTGGAACTGGCGCTGGGGAAAATAGAGCACAAACCGCAGCTAGAATGGCAATTGCTTCCCCTCTTCTTGAAATATCAATGGATGGAGCAAGAGGGGTCTTATTTAATATTACAGGAGGAGCGGATCTTACGATGTCTGAAGTTGATGAGGCATCGAAGATCATCTCAAGTGCCGCTGATCCGGACGCGAATATTATTTTTGGAGCTACTGTTAATGAGGCCATGAAAGACCAAATAAAAATAGCAGTTATCGCAACTGGTTTTGATCGCACAAGACAAACCCTTAAAGAATTTGTCAAGCCGGTTGAAATTCCTAAGCAAGAAGTTAAAACTGATGAGGGGGGAGAGCCTCCACAAGAAACTCCACAACAAACTGACGATGTGTGGGACATCCCCGCATTTCTAAGGCAGAAGAATTAGCTTCTAGAAACGACATTGCTAAACCACTCGGGAAAATAGAATTAAGCCAAGAACTGATGTTATAATATATGCGTGAACAAGCTAAAACTTTTTGTTGTAAGTATTCTGGCCATAAACTTAATTGGGACAACAATTGTTGATTCACGCTATCTTTCAAAAAAAATATTCTTCCTTCCAAACGGCGCATTGGATACTACTTTTGAGTTATCTTCTACAAAAGTAAAAACAACAAAAGATATTAACCAAATAAAGAACGTTAATGTGATAGTTTTAAAAATTAACCTTAAAAATAATGCATCCTACCCTTTAACTAATATGAAATTAATCGTAGCAAATAAGGGGATTGATGCACTTGAAACACCATCTGCTTTGCGTTTTACACATTTCCCTCCAAATACATCTGAATCTGCTTTTAAAGTACCAGATTTGTCGGCAGGAAGCGAAAGATCTTCAGAGATTCTTTTATACGCCAGAGAGAGAGGTACTTATTCAACGAATGTTATTGTTGAGAATGATGAAAAAGTAAAAGGCAGTACAGATCTTATCACCTTTACAGCGGAATAAAAAGTTTAATATTGACGGCTGTCTGTGAAATTGCAAGTCCCCCCATGAGGGTAGTAATTGGTTTGTGACCTTTTTTTCATGACTAGCAAATATTGCAGATTATATACCACGGCATCATCTATGTCGGTTTTGCTGATATTATAAAATGACTGTTGTGCTACATTGTTTTTGCCCCATAAAGCAATACTTACTGGGTCAACAGAAAAATATAATCCCACAAAGTTAAGGGTACTTAGTAATAATAAGAAAAAAACAGGTATTTTTTTAATGTTTGAGGCAATGACAAATGAAGCAGCAATAACAATAATTGGAATTAAAGGCAAAGCATATCGTGGGGTACTTAATACTGGAAATGTGAGCACGGAAATAGTATAAAACACAAAAAAAATTATCATAGCAACGATTGTTTTTATCTTTTGATTTCTTTGTGAGATAGCCAATCTCAATTGATATGAGATTGTTTGTGTTTTTGCTAGAAAAGCCGCGAAAAAGATAAATATAATTAATGTCATTACCCAATAGACGCCGTTGAAGTTAAAATAGGTTACATAGGGATTAGGAGCTATCAATGCTTGCAGTGTAACTGTAGCAAGGGTGTATGCTAGAAGAAAAGACAATAAGAATAAAAGTAGAAACACTTTTTGTTTGTTTTTCTCAAAACTAAGTTTTATTTTTTGATGTTTAAAATTTTTTATTGTTTGCGTAAATCCTATTATGATAATAAGCCAATAAACCCAAGTAAAATTCAGGTAAAATAATTGAAGGATATGAGCTTGAGCATATTGATGAAAAAAATTAAAAGTTAATAGATTATAGAATATTGTAACAAATGCTCCCTTACTAGCAGTTTCCGAAAGTATGTATTTGTGAAAAATTTCAAACCCATTGAATTTTACGTATGAATACCATATGAAATACATAATTATGGGGATAATTACTATGGAAAGTCTTAAGGCTTTTAGGAAAAATTTCTGTTTCTCCAAAAAAAAAGAGTACAGTTCAAGCAATAAGATAGATAAGGGCAAAATAAATCCTGTGTCTTTTGAGAGAGTAGTGAATGATGCAAGAATTGCATAGAAAATAAGTCTTTTTTGGGAATATGCAAATAGAGCTAGTACCAAAAATACAGTCACAAAAAAATCTGTATAGTTATCAAGACTATTTGCAACAAAGAGGGGAAAGGTGGCAAAAAGTAGTGATGCGATAATTCCAACCCCTTTATCAAACAATTTTTTACATAAAAAATATATGCCCAATATAGCAAGATATCCTAGCGTAAGGCCCATAAGGTGATAGCTTAATATGTTTTCTCCCCCAATAGTGTAATAAATACTTGATACAATAAATTTAAAAGGAGGGTGGAGTCCGCCATTTGTTAAATTTTTTATATAATCGTAAATGCTTTGTAGAAAGCCGCCCCTGAAAGTTCCTGTATTGGTGCTAAGTTCTGTTGAGCCATCCCAACAAGGACTTGTGTATAAGAAGGGGAAAAGCAAAAAGGAATACATAACTAAAGGAAGGATAACAACAAGATTCTCTGATAGGAATTTTTTGAAGTTTACAATAAAACTTCTTCTCGTATTTTTTTCTTTACTCATTTGTCAATTTATATATCTTTCCAGCATCAATAGTCAATAGCCCTATTGGTTTTTAATGGTTATTTTATGTTAAATTTGATAAAGTCAGAGGCTTTACGCCTCGAAGGGGTATCAACGCTTTGATGTCTACGAGGTCGGGAGGCGAAAGCCTAATATTTGTAAAATTGATGAAATTCTTTGCGAGTTTTCTAAACCATTTCTGGCTGATTTTAAAATATAAGATAATACACTAGGTGTATCTAGGTCATTGTTCATATAGACTTCAAATTCTTTCTGTGAAAGAGAATCTTCTTTGTTTTTCAGATTACCTTCTTGGAAGTTTTTAATATATTCTTCGATAAAATTAACATTTTCCTGAGCTTTTTCCATTTCACCCTCAGTAAACTCCCAGGAACTCCTGTAATGATGGGACAGCAACATCCAGCGGATGGCGTTAGGGGAATATTTTTTTAGAAGATCAGAAATAAGAACTAGATTTCCCAAAGATTTTGACATTTTTCCGCCTTTGTATCTTACCTCTCCTGTGTGAAGCCAATATTTGGCAAATGGAATTTTGCCAGTTGCGCCTTCTGATTGTATGACTTCACTTTCGTGATGAGGAAATTTAAGATCCTGCCCTCCTCCGTGGATATCGATTTGTTGTCCAAGTGATGAGATTGCCATAGCCGAACATTCAATGTGCCAGCCAGGACGCCCCATTCCAAAAGGACTATCAAATGAGGGAATATGTTTGGCTTGATTAGGAGTTGACGCGCGCCAAAGAGTAATATCCAGCCGGTGTTTTTTAAATGGGTTATCCAGGTCTTCATCAAACTCTTTTGCAATTTTTAGCATTTCTTTTTCGGAAAGATGAGAAAGTTTGCCATATTGAGGAAAGTTTGTAATGTCAAGAAAAATATTTCCTTGGACTTTGTACGCTAGACCATTATTAAGTAATTGCGCAATTAAATTGATCATAGAATTAATTTGTTCAGAAGCTTTTAGATAGTTTGTGGGTATAATCCAATTGAGTTTTCCCATATCGTCATGAAACCTTTTTGTCCAGAAATCCGCAAGTTCATGCCAAGAAACATTTTGCTCTTTAGCACGAGCCAAAAGATCACTATCGCGGTCATTTATATCGGTTACGTTTTGAAAATTACTTTATATCCTTTAAGCATTAGGTAACGGATTAGGGTATCAAAGGAAATGTAAGTGAAGGCATGACCTAGATGAGTAGTGTCGTATGGAGTTATACCGCAGACATACATAAGAACTTTTTTGTTGTAAAGAGGCTTGAACTCTTCAGCTTTGTGTGTTAATGAATTATACAAATGCATAGAGTTATTATATAATAATTTACATGAAAATTATGTTTGTCTTTGCGCATCCAGATGATGAGAGTTTCTCATCAGGCGGAACCATTGCAGAGCTTGCTAAGAAAGGTCATGAAATAGCACTCATTACGGCAACAAAAGGCGAAAAAGGCGAACTAGGTGATCCGCCGATAACAACAAAAGCGAATCTCGGAAAAACGAGAGAACAAGAACTTAGAAAAGCTGCCAGAATCTTAGGAATTAGAAGTGTTGAATTTTTAGGTTTTATCGATGGGACGCTTAAAAATTATGTGAAAGATCTTAAAAAGAAGATTTTAGTAATACTCATAAAAGAGACTCCTGATATTATTGTGACATTTGACAGATATGGAGGATCTAATCATCCTGATCATATCGCGATATCGAATGTTACTACTACTTCGTTTAGGGAGTACATGAAAAGATCAAAGAAACGTGTTTGTCTATATCACACTGCGGTTCCCCGAAGCTATCTTAGAAAGTACGAGAAAACAAATCTTAGTTATACTGCATTTGGAAAAATGAGGGGAACTCCTGATTCTAATATTACAACAATAGTTGATATCAAAAAAACGTACCCGGTTAAAGTTAGAGCTCTTCAGTGTCACAAGACTCAAAAAAAAGATGTTGACCGGTTTCTCAAACGTGTTTCGTATGTAGACTTAAAGAGAGAGTTTTTTGAGTTGATTTGCGAGAATAGCTTGATTTAAGCTAATATTAAGTTTATGTTCGAAGTTGTAGATCCAAAATTAAATTTCCCCAAGCTCGAAGAGGACCTTCTTAAAATGTGGTACAAAGAGGGAATTGTGAAAAAATATCTTCAAAAAAATAATTCTTCCAAGAAGAAATTTTCTTTTCTTGATGGGCCAATAACTGCTAACAATCCCATGGGTGTTCACCATGCCTGGGGAAGAACTTACAAAGATCTCTGGCAAAGATTTTGGAACATGAGAGGCTATAAGCAAAGATTCCAGAATGGATTTGATGAACAAGGGCTTTGGGTCGAGGTAGAAGTTGAAAAAGAATTGGGTTTGAAGAATAAGAAAGATATTGAAAATTTAATTCCGGGCAATAAGTTTGCAAGTCTTGAGAAATTTATAAATCTTTGTAAAGAAAGAGTAAGAAAATTTTCTAAGATTCAAACCGAACAAAGCAAGAGGCTTGGATATTTTATGGACTGGGACAACTCTTATCATACCTCTTCGGATCGAAATAACTACACAATCTGGAATTTCTTAAAAATCGTCAATGAAAAAGGCTGGCTTTACAAGGGACGAGACAGTGTGCCGTGGTGCCCAAGATGCGGGACTGCAATTTCTCAACATGAAATTTTGACTGAGGAATACAAAGAACTTACTCATAAAACAGTCGTTTTTAAACTTACAATTAAAGGGAGAAACAAAGAATATTTACTTGCTTGGACTACAACGCCCTGGACAATTCCGGGAAATGTCGCGCTTGCAGTTGACAATAATCTATCGTATTGGAAGATGGAAAACGCCAAAGGCGAGAAAATAATTATTGTTAATCCGACAGCAAATGGTGATCTTAATAAGGAAGCTATGCTTGTTAATAGGCTAGGATTAATAGAAGGTTATGTAAAAGTAGAGGAACTTAAGGGAAAAGATCTTGTAGGACTTGGATACGAGGCGCCTTATGATAGTTTGCCTTCTGTTAAAAAAACCCTTGGGAATTATACGCATCGGGTAGTTGCAACTGATCCCCAAGTATTACCGATTAATCCAGCTGAGGGTACTGGAATTGTCCATATTGCTCCTGGCGCGGGCGCGGAAGATTTTAAGCTTAGCAAGAAAGAAAAAATACCTGCAATTGAGGAAATTGACGAAAGTGGTGTATTTATAGACGGATTTGATTTTATGTCTGGAAAGCATGTTAAAAAAGCAATGCCTCAGATTTTGGAGGACCTTGAAAAACGTAACTTTGCTTTTAAAATTTTTGACTATATGCATCGCTATCCTACATGCTGGAGGTGTAAAACTGAGTTAGTCTGGAGAGTAGTTGATGAATGGTATATAGCAATGGATAAAGCATTAAAGTCAAAAGTCAAAAGTCAAAAGTCAAAAGTTGAAGAAAATAAAACATATAGAGAACAGATGATTGAGGTAGCTAAGAAGATTAACTGGATACCTAAATGGGGATTAGATAGGGAACTTGATTGGCTTTCCAACATGCACGATTGGCTTATAAGCAAAAAGCGTTTTTGGGGACTGGCATTACCAATTTGGGAATGCAAAGAGTGCGGAAGTTTTGAGGTGATTGGCGGACGGGAGGAGCTTAAAGTTCGAGCATTTAGCGGTTGGAAGGAGTTCGATGGAAATAGCCCCCATAGACCATGGATTGATCAAATAAAAATAAAATGCAAAAATTGTAGATCAATAATGTCACGAATACCTGATGTTGGAAACCCATGGCTTGATGCAGGTATTGTTCCTTTCTCAACATTGCCCGCTGGTTGGTTTCCAGCAGATTTTATTACTGAAAGTTTTCCAGGGCAATTTAAAAATTGGTTTTACTCTCTTATTGCAATGGCAACAGCTATTAAAAATGAACCTCCTTTTAAAACAGTTTTGGGGTTTGCTTCAGTTCGAGACGAAAAAGGAGAGGAAATGCATAAATCAAAAGGAAATGCTATTGAATTCAATGAAGCCGCAGGCAAGATTGGGGGAGACGTCATGAGGTGGCTTTACACGACTCAAAAGCCTGAACTCAATCTTAATTTTGGTTATGGACCCGCAACAGACGTAAAAAGAAGATTCTATTTAATACTTTGGAACAGTTATAAATTTTTTGTTGACTACGCAAAAGCTTCTTCATGGGAATGTGGAAGAAATGTTAAAGATTTAACAATACTAGATAAATGGATTCTGGCAAGATTAACAGAAGTAGTTTTCTTGGTAAATGAATCTTTAGAAAGATTCGATGCAAGTCGCGCCTCTTTCGCAATAGAGGAATTTGTAGTGAAAGATTTTTCTACATGGTACATAAGAAGATCTCGAGACAGGGTTTCGCCAATTTCAGACGCAAATGACAGAAATACTTGTTTTTCAGTTATGTACGGAGTCTTGGTTACGCTTTCCAAATTACTTGCTCCTTTTACGCCATTTATTGCTGAGGAAATATTTAGAAATTTGGCAAATGAAGAATCAGTACATTTACAAAGTTATCCGAAGGGCGACAAGTCGCTATTGAATAGAAATCTTATTGAGGATATGAAGAAAGTAAGGGAAGTTGTCGAAGCTGGACACGCAAAACGAAAAGAAATTGGGATAAGAGTAAGACAACCGCTACCCAAATTTTCAATTTTCAATTTTCAATTTTCAATTGAAGAGAAGCTAATAGATCTTATTAGGGATGAGTTAAATGTTAAAAATGTTATTTTCAAGATGAGAAAAGGACCGTTTTCTGTGGAGTTCGATACGGAGATTACAAACGATCTTAAAAATGAAGGTGAGGCAAGAGAAATAGTTAGAAGAATTCAGCAGGAACGAAAAATTATAGGTACGACATTGAATGAGAGGGTAAATGTCACTTTGGAGAGTTGGCCGGCTTCATATAGCAATTACATTAAAAGAAATGCGTTAGTTGGAAGTCTCAAAAAAGGAGACGAATTTTCGGTCGCAAGGCAGAAATGAATAGGAGATTTTATTTTGATATTGACTGGGCACTAATTACTCCCATAATGGTTCTAGCTACGTTAAGTCTGGTTACACTTTTTTCTATTAATATAGAGTTATTCAAAAACCAACTTCTTTTTTTAATTATAGGAATAATAGCTTTTTTATTTTTTTCTAAAGTAAATTACAGCATAATTAAGTTATACTCATTCCCAATCTATATTGCTTCGGTCGTGTCTTTTGTCCTGGTGCTATTTATCGGCATCGAGAGTCGCGGATCTTCAAGGTGGTTTGAGATTTTAGGTTTTAGATTTCAATTTTCTGAAATATTCAAGCCTTTTCTTGCGATTTCGTTATCTTCCTACCTTGGATCAAAAGAGAGTTATTCTTTAAAAACATTTTTTATTGTATTTTGTTTGTTGGTGCCTTTAGCTTTTTTAATTTTTATGCAGCCAGATTTGGGTAACGCTTTAATATATGGCATGGTGGTAGTATTGACACTTTTGGCATATGGATTTCCAAAACGTTTCTTCTTGGGGCTCCTTGTGTTAGGCTTTTTAGCATTTCCAGTAGTTTTTAGATTTTTGCATGACTATCAGAGAGAGCGCATCTTAACTTTTTTGAATCCGTCGGATCCTCTAGGGCTTTCTTACAATATTATCCAGTCAGTGATATCTGTGGGATCTGGGATGTTATTTGGCCGCGGACTGGGCTTAGGTACCCAATCCAGTCTTAGATTTTTACCCGAGTTACATACTGATTTTATTTTCGCAACCATTTCCGAGCAATTGGGCTTTGTTGGAGCAATTACTATAGTTTTAGCGTTTTTTGTATTACTCTATAGAATTTTGAAAATCATTTCTCATCAGGAAGAAATCTTTAGTAAAATATTTTCTATTGCTGCGTTCTTTTTGATATTTATTCAGTTCTTTGTAAATATTGGGATGAATATTGGCATGCTCCCAATCGTTGGAATAACTCTTCCTTTTGTTTCTTATGGAGGAAGTTCACTTCTGTCCAGTTTTATTTTGATCGGACTTATTTCCGCAATTAACAAGAAAACATCCCAAGTGTTGGAAATAAGATAGAAACTTTGTTATAATACTTCAAAAGATGGAATACGTAGTTTTAAAATTAGGTGGCAGGCAGTATAGGGTTTCAAAGGGAGACATACTAGAAATAGATAAAATGGAAGGCAAAAAAGGTCAAGAATTTACTTTATCTAATGCATTACTTTTTGTGTCAAATGGCAAGGTTCATGTTGGTAAACCAGCCCTTTCCAATGTAAAAGTAAAGGCTAAGATTTTGGATCAAAAAAAAGGAGAGAAAATTCGAGTCGCTAAGTTTAAGGCCAAGGTAAGATATAGAAGAGTCATGGGATTCAGACCGTCATTAACTCAATTACAAATCGTTGACATTAAAGAAGGCTAAGCCTCATTTAATCTGATATATTTTGATATTCTTGACATCCGTGAAAAATTAACGTAATATAGGGTAGATTTTCACAGTTCCAATAACTAACTATCCAACTAACTAATTAACTATCTAATATGGCACATACCAAAGCGCAGGGGTCAGTTAAGGGAAATAGAGATTCAAGATCAAAAAGATTGGGCGTTAAAATATATAGCGGCCAGAAAATTTTTAAAGGCAATATTATCGTAAGACAGAGGGGGACAAAGCTCTTTGCGGGAAGTGGTGTGTCTATGGGAAAAGACCATACTCTATTTGCGATTAGAGACGGTACGGTAGATTTTAAGAGATTAAAAAGTAAAAGAATTGCCCAGATTATCAATTAAAATTAAAGCCATAAGTATATGGATAATGTAAACTTAGATGAAAAAGTATACGAACTAGAAATAGATATGCTTCAATCTAATCCTCTGCAACCTCGGGGCATAATTTCTCCCTCTTCATTAAATGAACTTATAGATTCAATAAGAGAGCAGGGAATTCTTGAGCCATTGGTTGTCGCAAAAACGCCGGCTGGATATCAGATTATTGCGGGAGAAAGACGTTGGAGAGCTGCCAAAATCCTCGGACACTCAAAGGTTCCAGTTGTTGTTAGAGAAACTACTCCCCAGGGAATGCTTGAAATGTCTATTGTCGAGAATGTACAGCGAGAGGATTTAAATCCGATTGAAAGAGCCCAAGCCTACAAAAGATTAATTGATGAGTTCGGATTAGGGACAAATGAAGTAGCAAAAAAAGTCGGAAAAAGTGCTCCTGCAGTATCTAATACCATAAGGCTTTTGTCTCTTCCGGATGCAATTAAAGATGCACTTGTTGCAGGTGTTATCACTGAAGGGCACGTTCGTCCTTTAATTACGCTAGGGGACACTAATTTGATGCTTGAGCTGTTCAAAAGGATACTACGCGAGAACAGTACGGTTCGTCAAACGGAAGAACAGGCGCGCAAATTAAAAGGTGAAATTCAGAAAAGGGAACCAAGAACGGCTATTGATAGACTATGGGTTCCTGAAATGGATGAGATGGCAAAAAGAATTCAAGACCTTTTTGGACTTACAAAAGTATCAATCTTTCAGTCAAGCAAAAAAGGGAGATTTGTAATAGAAAAAGATGGAGATGTGGAAGTAACCGGACCTTTAATAAAAAAGATAAGCGAAAAACTTTTGGTTCAATAATATCACTCAGAGTAAGGATTTTTTATTGCTCCAATCTTATCTGGCGGCCAATAGACAAAGAATGCTTCTCCAACTATTGAATTAAAAGGGACGAAACCCCACTCTCTTGAATCTGAGCTTTCAAGCCTATTATCGCCCATTACAAAATACTCGTTTTCGGGAACCGTTATGGTCTTTCCTTCTTGAATAAAGGACCCTCCGGGAGTTACAATAGAGCTCTTTAGGTATTTCTTCTCATTGAGTTCTTTTTCATTTAGATATACTTTCCCAGATTCTAATAATATCTTATCTCCAGGTACTCCTATTACGCGCTTTATGTAATCTCTCTCAGGGTCTGGTGGAGCTCTGAATATGACTACATCCCCAAACTTTGGTTCCTTAAACCTCATAGTAATTATATTTGTTAATATGTATTCTTTGTGGAAAAAATTTGGATACATAGAGTCTCCGTTAACTTGAAATGGGCGAAATAAAAAGATGTAAATAACTATGAATATTGCAAATACCAAAAGAAGGGTCTGGATTATATCTAAGAAAAAAAAGTAAATTTTCCGGATAATGTCCAAAATCATACGATCTTTACATTGTCCTCAATTTAATCCACTTTGTCAATGCGAGAGAAAAGATGTAAAATAAGGATGTCGTGGTAGACATACCCACTTGCCATATGAGTCCGTAGCTCAGCGGTAGAGCGTTGCATTCACATTGCAAATGTCGGAGGTTCAAATCCTCCCGGGCTCACTAGAAAATGGCTGTTAATATCAGGAGTGGATTTTACTTTTGTATAAACAAATACACCTGCCTGTATTTTAGAAGTGCTTTGCTCGATTATTTTTTTAAGTTCATCATTCATAATCCTTGCAAGATGGAATTACACCTTTATAACCTTGTTCAAACTTTATAGTTTCCGCTGATAAACAAGCATTATAAATACTTTCTTGAACTGCTTTAGCGGCGGCATTACCTACTACATCAACGCTAAATAGTGGCCAGCCGGGGGTTTCCCAGCTTTTACCATTTTTGTTAAGGAGATTCTTATTTTCTTCTGTAGAAAAGACAAAAACAGTGTCGCCATCAACTGATGTGTGGACAGGATTGATAGCTCTTATTTGGCCATGCGTAGCCATGTGAGCAACTCTTTCATAGTTTTCTCTAGTTTTTAGGTCTATATTCATTCCAACAATATTAATGGTGGTATTTGTTTTCGATGTTACAAATTCTGAAGTTTCGTCAAACACCTTAAACTTTTTCTTTTCGTCTCTATTTCCTGCAAGTATTGTGCCGTCTTCTTTAACAACGTTTCCTAAAGCATTGACTACCGATAAAGCACAAATCATTGATCCACCACCTAAATCAATGCGGGCAGAACCTACGCCCGATTTCATTCCGCCATTCTTTTTTCCCATTTCCAAGTATTGAAACTTACCAACTGCTGTTCCGGTTCCTGCTCCTACATTTCCATTGGCTACTGGATCGACTGATAAATTTTCAAATGCTTCTCTTCCGAATTTAGGGTCAAAATTTTGGCCAAGATCTACACCTAAATCAAACACGATAGCTCCTCTTATGACTGGATTGATAATTTTTCCATCAGGAGAACCTATTTTATTTTCGATCATAGCCTGCATAATTTCAGATGCAGACATTAACCCTGTCAAACTTCCGCCAGCAATAAATATTCCGTTGCTTCGGTAAAAACTCATTCCACTTTTAAGAATCTCTGTATTAAATGTTCCTGGAGCGCCTCCGTACGATTTATAAGCGGTGGGGTACCAATCGTCGAACATAACAAGCGTGCAGCCGGTGAGTTTGTCTAAATGAGTAGAGTGTCCAACCTTTACACCTTTTAGTGCTGTAAGAGTTTTATTCATATCTTCTAAGTTCGATTATATAACAAAAGCTGAGAGAAAGTTTATCGAAACGTACATGGGGACCATTTTGGGGACCATTTTGGGGATGGTCCTCAGAGCGATTGATTTAACAATCCAGACTAATCATAGATTTGAGATATAACTCCACTTTGATAAAATTAGCCGATTGGAATAATTGTCAACAATTTGGCTTTGATTTTATGAATAATATTAAATGTTTTGAAACATTTAATCTAATTCATAATTTCTCATATTTTATTTTATTGAATAGCATGGTAGAATCTAAGGCGTTGAAAATTAACAATGAATGTTTTATTTTTATCTCGCTTATTTTATCCCCATATTGGAGGTGTCGAGAAGCACGTTTTGGAAATAAGTAAGATTTTGGTTGAAAAAGGACACAAAATAACAATTATTACAGAACAATACTCAAGAGACCTTCCGAAAGAAGAAGATTTTAACGGAATTAGAGTATTAAGAATATTTACAGGACAAGACGATTGGTTTAAGAAATTTAGAATCTGGAAAGAATTGTTTAAATTAAAAAAACTAATCAGAAATGCTAGCATAGTCCATTGTCACGATGTGTTTTTTTGGTACTTCCCATTTCTTTTTTTATACCCCAAGAAAAAAGTATATGTGACATTTCATGGGTATGAAGATTACCCGATTCCCAAAAAGGCGGTATTGGTAAGAAGACTCTCTGAAAAATTATCTAAGGGAAATATATGTATTGGAGACTTTATGAAAAAATGGTATGGAACAGAACCAACATTTGTGACATACGGAGGGGTTGACAAATATCAAATATCAAACATTAAATATCAAAAAGATGAGAGATTAAAAGATCCAAATTCTGCAGTCTTTGTTGGCAGATTGGATGAGCAGACAGGAATAAAAACTTATTTGAAAGCTTTTAAGATGATAAAGAAGAAAATTAAAAATTTTAAATTATTGGTGGTAGGAGACGGTAAATTCAAAAAACATATTGTTAAAAATGTTCGAGGAGTAGGTTTTCAGTTGAACCCAGAAAAATATATTAGAGAATACCGATTTGCATTTGTTTCTCGCTATCTATCAATTCTTGAAGCCTTTGTCTCAAAAAGACTAGTCTTTGCCGTTTACGATAACCCTTTGAAGGAAGATTATCTTAAAATGTCTCCATTTGCGAAATATATAATTGTTGCCAGAAATTCAAAAAAACTTTCGGACGCAGTTTTTTACTTTTTAAACAATCCGAATGAAGAGAAAAAAATGCTAAACAAAGCGTATAATTGGGTTAATAAGCAGACATGGGAAAAAGTGACAGACACATATTTGAATCTTTGGGGTTTCAAGACAGAAAATATAATTTTTCCTTGATAATATTGACTTTTATAGATATAGAATGAGAGTAAAAACTGAAGAATATTTTAGGAGATATTTGAGAATTTCTCCGCTTTGTGTTGCTCTTTGGAGATCTGTTGAGGCAAAACATTTATCAAAAGTTAAGCTAAATCGCCCGATTCTTGATATTGGCTGTGGATGGGGAGAGTTTGCAGAGGCGTTTGGAAAGAAAATTGATATGGGTATCGACATCGCGCCACGCGACCTATATGTTGCTTCAAAAGGAAAAATGTATAAAAATTTAACTCTTGCTGATGCACGAGCTTTGCCGTTTGCAGACGAAAGCTTCGGATCTATAATCTCCATAAGTACATTTGAACATATTCCAAACGAAAAAAAACTTTTAAAAGAAATGTATAGAGTACTAAAGCCCAATGGAGTTATTGCTATAACAATGGAAACAGAAGATGTGGATAAAAATACTTTCTATAGGCCAATGTTGCGAAAGATTGGCCTTTCATTTTTAAGTGATTTTTTGACATGGGCATATAATACAAAGTTCCATAGACATAATTTGCCTTCGAAAGAAAAATGGTTAAGCGACTTTAAAAAGACAGGCTTTCAAATAGTTCAGGCCCGCGATATAATCTCTCCAACAATTACAAAACTTTATGATTTTTTTATTCTCACAGCCTGGCCGGCTCAACTTTTCCGTCCGTTTATTGGAAAAAGGAAAGTATTTAGGCCAAGATTTACAGAAGATTTACTTGTGAAAATATTCTTGAGATACGTTGAGGAAGATGAAAAAATAGGGACCAATTTATTTATTGTGGCAAAAAAACCTTCAAGTGCTTAAGACCATTTTCTTCCTTCCAGGAGAGTTTGTTTTACGAAAAGGTAAATTTCCATAAGTCCTTTTTTAATATTTCCTCTATATAATATAAAAAGTGTAACAGGATTGACCTCAATTGTTACTGATCCTTTCCACTTTTTCTTATTTAACCATAAAAGCTGCTCTTCAGCGAGTGAATTTTCATGTTTAGTTATTTTCTTTAATCCATTTATTCCAATAAAAGTTAGCTGAATACATTTGATTTTTTTAACCCCTATCCAATTCCAAAATTTCTGCCAACTATTAAATCCGTAGTTTTTTGCCCACCTTAATGATTGATCATCCCGACAGTCAACGACAACATTATGAGTCTCATCTTTCATCCAAATTTTTAATTTTTTAGGATTTATAGAGGTACCAATTATTTCATATAAAATTCCTCCAGGGAATTCTTTTCCTTGATTGTCTTTTGTCCAATTGTCTGAAATGTCATGCACCGTAACGGGAATATTTAAGTTTTGGGTTAATAATTCAATAAGGTTATTCGATTCTCTGACTTTTGGGAAAAGCAAAAATCGAAGCATTATAAAAAACAAAGATGAAATAAAGCCTATCCCATACTCTTCGTCGTGTCCTACATCAAGACGCCAACTTTGATGCACGTTCTTTACATAACTCATCTCTACGTCATTTCTAAAAGCATTTTGCCTGTATGACTTGAGCAGTTCAGAAGTGATGCGTTTAAACGGAACGAGTTCTATTCCATCAAGGCCAGTTTCTTTTGCTAACTTTATGGATTGTTTTGTGTTTAACCAGGGAATACTTCCTCCGGATAGATAAATATTACATTTATTCATAGTACGGTATTTATTGAATATTTGATATTATTATGATATCTTCATTGAATATATGAAGAGTATACCAGTATCAGGACCATTGTTCTCTGGAAATGAAATTAAATATGTCACCGATTGCATTACAACATCGTGGGTTTCAACAGGAAAATATATAACAAAATTCGAAAAAAAATTTGCGCGATTTTGTAATTCATCGTATGCTCTTACGACTTCAAGCGGAACATCATCTCTCCATCTTACGCTTCTTGCATTAGGTATTAAACCAGGAGATGAAGTTATGATCCCTGACTTAACTTATGTTTCTACAGCAAATGCAATAAAGTACGTTGGGGCTACGCCCGTTTTTGTTGAGGTAGATAAAGACATATGGTCAATTGATCCTGAGGAGCTCGAAAAAAAAATAACCAAGCGAACAAAAGCTATTATTGTTGTCCATTTATACGGTCACCCAGCGGATATGGATAGAATTAACTCAATTGCAAAAGAACATAAACTTGTCGTCATCGAAGATGTGTGTCAAGCTCACGGCGCCGAGTATAAAACAAAAAAAGTTGGTTCTCTCTCAAAAGCAGGATGCTTTAGCTTTTCTGGCGCAAAAATCATAACTACCGGTGAGGGTGGAATGATCACTTCAGACGACAATAATCTCATCGAGGTTTGTACGGCTATGAGAAGAAACTTCGCAAGTAAAAATAATAATTTTTTTCATACCGATATTGGGTATAATTACCGTCTTACCAATATTCAGGCAGCACTTGGATTGGCGCAGCTTGAAAGAATAAATTCTCTTATCCGTGTAAAAATAAGAAATGCAATGCTTTATGACTCAATACTTAAAGATGTGGTATCTGTCCAACTCCCAACAGAAAAATCATGGGCAAAAAATATATACTGGCTTTATTCCATAGTATTAAAAAAACCTGGTTTACGTGATAAGTTGGTGGAGTATTTATCAACAAAAGGTATTGAGACTAGAAGGTTTTTTGTCCCGATGCACAAGCTACCTGTGTATAAACAAAAAGTACGATTTCCCGTCACAGAGTTTTTATCAGAAAACGGACTGAGTCTGCCTTCAGGATTGGCATTAACTTCTACTGATATTGAATTTGTGTCTAGCCATGTAAAAAAGTTTTTGAAGAAACATGCTTAGAAAGGCAAAAAAGTCTGAGACATCTAGCCTTGCTAAAATACATTATTTTGAGTTATATTCTGATTTCTTATCAAGTTTAGGAGAAAAATTTCTCAGATTGCTCTACGAAGATCTTCTGGGGGAGGATACGCATATATATGTAGTTAGTTATGGCGATGGTATTCAAGGGTTTGTAGCTGGATCAAAAGATTTTAACAGTGTTTTTAAAAAAATTATAATAAAAAACTTTATTAAGTATTCATTTATGCTTCTTCCACGAGTATTATATAGCCCTTTTATATTAAAGAAAATTTTTGAAACCTTATTTTATATAAAGAAAGAAGGAAAATCCGTGCCACAAGCTGAATTAATTGCGATTGCTGTTTCAAAAAAATATCACAGAAAAGGATTTGGAAAACGGCTTGTTAGAATACTTGAGAAGAGCTTTCTTCAACATAATGTCAGAGAGTACAAGGTGAGTGTGAATGCAGATAATTATATTGCTAACTCATTTTATTCGTCTCTTGGCTTTAAAAAAAATCACGATTTTTATCTTTATGGAAAAAAAATAAACTTATATACTAAACGAATATAATGATTGTATCAGTTATTCTTCCAACATATAATGAGCGTGGTAATATTGTAAAGCTAATTCAAGAAATTATAAAACATATTGAAAAGACTCACTACGTTTATGAAATAGTTGTTGTTGACGATAATAGCCCAGATAAGACAGGATTTTTATGTACGCAACTTTTTTCAAAAAACAGTAAAATAAAAGTCTTCATTCGAAAAAACAAGAGGGAATTCGCATCTGCAATTTATTATGGCATCAAAAAATCAAAAGGGGCAATTATTATTGTCATGGACACTGATTTTAGTCACAATCCAAAACTCATTTCGGTCATGCTGAAAATGATAAAACACTACGATATAGTTATCGCCTCTCGATATGCGAAAAATGGAGGAGGGGAGAATAAAAAAAGGTACTGGATGAGTAAAATTTACAATTCTTATCTTAGATATATCTTGAAAATAAACATTTCCGATTTTCTGTTTGGCTATTTTTGTATTAGAAGAGATTTCCTAATTAAGAATGATTTGCTACAAAGAGATATTTTTACTGGGTTTGGAGATTATTTTATAAGACTTGCATACCACATCAATAAATCAGGTGGGACTTTTTTAGAAATACCGGCATTTTACAAAAGTAGAATTTATGGAGCGAGTAAATCAGATCTTAAAAAAATGATTTATACCTATACTAAGACTTCGCTGAAGCTTCTGGTACATGATATATTTATTAAAAAAAACTGATTGCTGATCTATTAATATAAAAAGCATATCTTAGTGAAAAAAAAGAAAAAGTATTCGTTAGCAGAAAAATATTTCAGAAGATATTTAAAAATTGCTCCTCTTTCAGTTGCATTGTGTCGGTCAGTGGAGGCAAAAAATTTCGCTACTGTCAAAATGGTAAATCCGATTCTTGACATAGGGTGTGGGTTTGGAGAATTTGCGCAAGTTTTTTTTGAGGATCCTGTGGATATGGGCGTTGATAACGCGCCATTAGATTTATATGCAGCTTCAAAAGTAAATAAATACAAAAATTTACTCCTTGCTGACGCAAGAAAGTTACCTTTAGCAGATCAAAGCTACTCAACGATAATTTCAGTTAGCACTATGGAGCATATAAAAAAAGTTGATAGTGTTTTTAAAGAGGCCTACAGGGTATTAAAGTCTAATGGGGTGTTTGTAATTACTGTTGAAACAAACAAAGTCGATAAACACACCTTTTATCGCCCTCTCCTTAAAAAAATTGGCATGTCTTTTTTGAGTGAAAAGTTTACAGATGCATTCAATGTTCTTTTTCATCGGCATACAATACTTTCTAAAAAAGAATGGGAAAAAAAGATAAAAACAGCTGGATTTTTTATTGAGGAGTCACGATATATTGTTTCTCCAGCAATTATTAAGTTCTTTGATATATTTATTCCGACCGCCTTACCTTCCCAGTTATTCAGACCTATTTTTGGTAAAAGGATTGTTTATCGTCCAGAATTCATCGTGAGTGTCCTAACACGCCTGTTTCTTAGGTATATTGAAGACGAAGAATCCGAAGGAACAGTGGTTTTTTTAGTTGCTAGAAAAGCTTAAATGGAGACTTTATATTCTTAATAAGTGTCCGTAGGGCGTATATAAAAAGTAGAGCGACCAAACCTAGGAAAAATCCTGCACTTATTGTCTTTGATAATTTATATGCTGGTAAATCTTCGTAAGTTAAATCAGCATATTGAAGTCCTTGTGGAAGTTTTGCATTAATTACTCCTTGTTTGTCGGGAAATATGGGTATTTCTTTATAATTACTTTTTAATGACCAGCCTGGAAAAAAGAGAGTATTTTCTTTAATAGTAATTGGAGTGTTGGCATAAACTATATATAAGTGCTTTGTGGTGGTTCTTTTGAGCGGTTTAATAGTTCCTTTTCCTTGAATTATTTCCATGGGGTTATTCGGTTTTTTGGGAAACCAAAAGGTGGGAGTTGGAGCCCATTTCGAATTCATAAATGGTGGGGTAATTTGAATACTTAACCACGCATTCTTCCGGAGGGAATTATCATCAATTTCAGGAATTACTTTTCTATGTCCCCAATTTAAAATAGTCGATGCAATAGTAAACGCAATAAACATATAAATATAAAAGATTTTTATTTTTAAGCTGGAAAGAATAACGACCAAGTATCCCGCCACGATCGAGGTAGCAAGTGCCATAGGTAAATGTATTCTGCCTGTGGTAAAGATCATCCAAAAAGAAGGGAACATGTTCCATATATTTCTGGAGACCGGATGCATAAAAAATAAGATTAGGAATACTAAGAAAATCCAAAATAAACTGTAATGCCGGATTTTTTGAGGAATCTTTTTTTTAAACAAAACGAGAATTATGCCGACTATAACAAGTGTTTGTCCGTATCCCAGAAACAACGCAAGTTCTCCTTTAGGCCCTTGAAATAATAGCCCGTATTTCCATTTGGAATAAAATAATTGTTGAAAAGGTGGAAAATAATACTCATACGTATGGATTGGCTCTTGGTAGGTAAACTGTGAGTAAAGAATAAAAGGAAGCCAACTATATATAGCTGAAATTATACCAAAAATTAGTGACGATATAATTAAAAATGTATACTTGTTAATACCATTCGTAAAAAGTATATATAGAAAAATAATTCCAATAAATACAATTGCAACCAAGGGATGTGCCAAAAATAATAATCCTGCGAATAAACAGTTAATGATTAGGAAGATCTTCTTTCTTTCCTTGATATATTTGGTTACAGTATAAAAGACAAGGGGTACGAGCGTAAATATTAATGATTCCCCTAGCGTTGCCCTAAAGTGAACATCTATTAAGTGATAAGGATTAAATACGTAGAATATGCTTGAAGTAAATGCTGCTAGTTTATTATTCAAAAGTTTTTTTGTCCATAAATACATAAATATTCCTGAGAGAAAAAGCGACAAGCCAAGAAAAATCTTCATACCTCCTATAAAACTAAATCCCACGAAATGGAAAAGCGATACAAAATAATATGGAAGCGGATAGTTAAAAATATAAACAGGAATTCCGTAGGTTGCATTGAGTTCAGCCGCCCATGAAGGCATAAAATTTCCCTCCAGGAGCGAATCGTAAAAGGACATTATTCTATGAATATGGATATTAAAATCACCACTCTCATAATCTCCCTTTCTCAAAAGGCTTGTTAGTGGAAGTATTAAGATTATGATAAGTAAAAAGAATAGATTAACTTTCTTTTTAGGATAAACAAATCTATAGAAAAGTATAAATATAAGTAAGAAGATAGATACAATTACATTAATTAATATCATTCGGTAAGGGTCAAGCATGGTGTTATAATATACCTTAATAAAAGCAAAGTTCAAGCATGAGAATATCATTTATCACAACAGTACTAAATGAAGAAAAATATATTGCTTCTTTTTTGTCGTCGTTATTTGCTCAAGTTAAAATGCCGTCTGAAATAATTATTGTAGATGGAGGAAGCAGCGACCGAACTGTTCCAAGTATTAAACATCAAATATCAAAAATCAAAAATAATAAAAAATATGAAAATATTGGGTTTAAGCTTATTGTAAAAAAGGGAAATAGGTCTGTTGGGAGAAATGAGGCAATTAAGAACGCTACTGGTGACATAGTTGTTTGTTCCGACGCCGGGAATATATTAGACAGGTATTGGATTAAGAATATAATAAAACCATTAGAAAATCCTAAAATTGATGTTGTCTCTGGCTATTATAAAGGAAAACCAAAAACTGTTTTTCAAAGATGTTTAGTTCCATATATATTAGTTATGGAAGATAAGGTTAATCCTAATACTTTTTTGCCTTCCACAAGATCGGTGGCTTTTAGAAAAAATATATGGGAAAAAACTGGAGGATTCTCAAAAAAATATTCTCATAATGAAGATTATGTATTCGCGAAAAGTCTACAAAAAATTGGCGCAAAAATAGTTTTTGCTAAAGATGCATTTGTATACTGGATTCCAAGAAAAAATATCAAGGAAACATTTACCATGTTTTTTCGCTTTGCGTTAGGAGACGGGGAAAGCGGAATTTTAAGAAGGAAAGTCATTTTTATATTTGCAAGATATATTTTGGGATTTTACTTATTGCTGCTTTCTTTTATAGAAAAATCGTGGATACCAGTTTTCGGATTTTCTTTAGGTTTACTTTTCTATATAGGATGGGCTATTAAAAAAAATTATAAATACGTTAAAAAAATAGGTGCACTTTTTTTTCTTCCTTTGCTTCAATTTGTCTCAGACCTTGCGGTTCTTTCAGGTACACTTTTCGGTGTTGGAAGAAACATAAAGTTTTCTTTTATCCTGGGAATATTAAACAATAATAGATGGATAACAGCTATTATTGGGATTTATGTATTAATTATGTTAATACTTCTTGGTAAAGGAATCCCAAATCTAAATCATCCATTTAATTATTTTATGGATGAATGGCATCAGGCACAAGCTGTTAGAACGGTATTTGCTCAAGGTTCTCCAAATGTCCCAGGATCTGCCAATGGTTCAATGTTTCATTTTTTACTAAGCGGAGTGTGGCTTGTACCTTTTTATCTGCTGGGGTTTATTAATCCTTTTGCTATCCAATCTCCTATTGAATCGTTTGAAATGCAACATAAGCTATTCCAAGTTTTGAGATTGAACACGCTCTTTTTTGGCGTTATGTCTTCTATTCTTATCGCATATATTGCTAAGAAATATCTAAATATTCATCCTTTCTTTTCAACTTTTCTTTTTATTATAAATCCTAGTTGGCTGTCTTTTAGTAATTACTTTAAATATGATATTGCGCTAATTTTTTGGATATTGTTATCGATTGTATTCTTTTTTGATTACGTGCAAAGTCCGACTTTTAGGAGTTTTTATGTTGCTTCTTTTCTAAGCGGCGTTGCCTTTGCAGTTAAAGTAAGCGCATTTCCTTTAATATTGGTATTGTTGTTTGCTTTTCTTTTGAATCGCGAAAAGAAACGTTTTTCTGAATTTTTAATAGGAATGGCAATATTTATCGGGACGTTTTTTTTACTTGGTATTCCGGACCTAATTTTGGGCAGAGGAAATATTTATGAATATCTATTTGACAATCTAATTAGAACCCCCTCTTCTACGAACTACATAGTCGGTATGCCTTATGTAATATATATTTTATCAATAATACCTTCAACAGTTTTCGGATATGTCTTGTTTTTTACTTCTTTTTTGGGAATAATTTTTTTATTATTTGATTTATCGAAAAATAGAAATTTTTATAATAAGACGTATAGACTTAAATTGTTCATTTTTATATCATTTATCATTTTTTTTGTAAGCCTTATTCCTTTAAAAATAGAGGCTCGTGGGAATAGATTGCTTGTTTTACTTCCATTCTTAGTACTTATCAGCGGTTTATTTATAAATCAGATTTATAATATATTATCACGTTCAAAAAGAATGATTTTTCTGATAACAGTGATTCTATTGGGAACTTTACAGGCAGTAGAATCGCTAAGTTGGGTTTATTTGAAACTTCAACCGGATCCAAGGCAACTATCTTCAGAATGGATTATCAAAAACATTCCTCTTAAAAGTTCTATTGGGATTGAGAATATCCCTATTTATCAATTTCTTCCGGATGTAATCCTAAGTGAATTTTACAAAAAAAAATATAATCCAGATCTCTCAACTAAATTTCAATATGTGGTTACAGATAGTTCTACTCCCAAACTGCCGAAACACATAATTATTACAAATGAGGAAATTTCTAAATACCTCAAGGAGTCTTCAAAAAAATCTTTGCTAAAACGTATCCGTGAGAAAAAATATGATAAAATATTTAGTGCAAATTTAAATTTATCAATACTAAAAATATTTAGAAGCGAACGCGACTATTATATGTCGGGAATGCCTCAATTGCCAATCTCTATTTCTTATTACAGATTATGAGAATTGCCGTTTTTCATGAATTGCCAAGGGGCGGGGCCAGAAGAGCAATTAATGCCTATTCGTCAGAACTTAAAAAAAAACATAGGGTAGACCTTTTCTTGGTAGATGATAAAGAAATTTTTGATGAAAAAAAATACTATAGTGAAGTTTTTTATTATAAATTTACCCCAAAAGAATGGAAAGGAAGAAATTGGAAAACAAGGTTATATAAGGACACTATTGAACTTTTTAATATTGCACGCCTTCATAAAAAGATAGCTTTAGATATAGATAAAAAAGGATACGATTTTGTATTGGTAAGCTCCTCAAAATATATACAAGCACCTTTTATAATGAGATTTTTGAAAAGTCCTTTTCTTTTTTATACTCATGATCCCAGCTATAGAATAATATATGACAAGCTTTTACAAATTTCCAACGATCTAGATCTTTTTCGACAACTTTATGAAAAATTAAATAGGTTTGTCCGGAAAATTCTTGATAGACAAAACATCTCATTTGCGCCCTATGTCCTTGTCCCTTCAAGGTTTATCTCGGAAGAATTTGTAAAAATATATAACAAAAAATGCAAGGTTATCTATTACGGTATTGATACGGGTTTCTTTAAGCCTTCCGATGAAAGTAAACAACATGATTTATTCTATATTGGATCAAAAGACCCAATAGATGGCTATGATTTTCTATTGGAAGTTATTAAGCTTATGAAAACCAAACCAAAATTAAGGACGCTTTTGACAGATAAAGAATGGATATCGGATGACATAGGACTTCGAGAAATATATAGAAGAACTAAAATTTTTGTCGCAACCGCCAGGAAAGAAGGATTAGGGGCAAGTCTTATGGAGGCAATGGCATGCGGGGTTCTTGTAGTTGCCGTAGATGAAGGCGGGCATAAGGAAATAATTATTGATGGTAGGACAGGATATTTAATCGACAGAGCTCCAAATATATTTGCGAAAAAATTAGACACTTTACTTTTGAATCCATCAGCACTTAAACTATTTTCAAAAAATGCTAGAAAAGTAATGATTGAGAATTGGGATTGGAGCAAACGCACAGAGGACCTAGAAAAAGAAATAATTACATTTTTGCAGAAGTAAAATTAAATGAATAACGAAGCCACTATTGGATATTTTAAAAAGTCAGTTATTGGGGTTTTTTGGACGGGTTTGTTTCGTATAGCTTCTCGAGGCGTAGTTTTCTTGAAAATAATTATCCTTGCGCGACTATTAACCCCGGCGCAATTTGGAGTATTTGGAATTGCATCAATCGCTTTGGCATTTTTAGAAGTAATTACTGAAACGGGAATTAATGTTTTTTTTATTCAGCAAAAGAAAAATATAGAGTTTTATGTAAACGAAGCGTGGCTCATTTCAATTATACGAGGTTTTTTAATCTGTTTTATAATTATTATTTCCTCGCCATTAGTAGCTGGATTTTTTAACTCACCCGATGCTTACATATTACTTCTTTTAATAGGCGCAGTTCCCTTGATCAGGGGGTTTATTAATCCATCAATTATAAAGTACCAAAAAGAGTTAGAATTTAATAAGGAATTTATATTTAGACTTACAATATTTGTCTTTGATACGCTAGTCGGGGTTTTGGCTGTTTTTCTCACCAGAAGCCCTATAGGTATTGTAATTGGGCTTATAACGGGCGCAATTCTTGAAGTTGTACTTTCTTTTATTTTCTTAAGACCTATTCCCGAATTTTCTTTTGATCTTAGTAAAGTAAGAGAAATTATTCGTAAAGGAAAGTGGGTTACAATGTATGTTATTTTCCATTTTATAACAAAAGAGGGAGATAAGGTGGTGGTTGGGAAAATCCTTGGAATAGGATTACTAGGGATATATCAAATAGGATACAATTTGTCTACATTGCCAATTAGTGAGATTTCCGATGTTGCCAATAAAGTTATATTTCCGGTATATACAAAAATTGTCCACGATAAGGAAAGATTATTCAGAGCTTTTAGAAAGACACTTTCTATTATTTTTGTAATCGCAGTTCTATTGGGAAGCCTGCTATTTATACTGCCCAAAGAAATATTTACATTTGTTTTAGGCGAGCAATGGGCGCAAGTTAACTTAGTTATTAAAATTCTTGCAGTTTATGGAGTGATTAGGGCGATTGTAGGTATTCCTTCAACACTATTTCTCTCTCTTGGTAAGCAAAATTATGTAGCCTTTATGACATTCTTTCGCTTTTTAATTCTTTTTATAACAATAGTGCCTTTTACTAACAGTTGGGGAATAGAAGGAGCTGGTTATTCTGCCTTAACTTCTGCAATAGCAGAACTACCTTTGATTGGGTACTATCTAATCCGTATAGGTAATAAAAATAAACTTTAATGTAATGAGCAATACTAAGATAAAGCTGTCAATTATTATTGTAAATTATAAAGTACAAAAAGAGATATTTGTTTGTATAGAATCCATTTTACATTCAAAACCTAACATCAATTATGAAATTATTGTTGTAGACAATGATGAGAAGAGTGTAATAGAAAGAAAACTTAAAAATAAATTTCCCGAAGTCATCTATATAAAAACTGGGGAAAATATTGGTTTTGGTAAAGCCAATAATCGGGGAGCAAGGCACGCTAAGGGAGATTATCTTTTTTTCTTAAATCCCGATACCTTTATATATCCTAAAGCCATTGATGGTCTTTATAACTTCTTAGTCAAGAGTGAAAATACTGGGATCGTCGCACCGTTACTACTTGGTATAGATGGTAAGCCCTATCAGCAAGGGTCAAAAAATTTAGGAATTTTACAGGGAATTGTTGTACTGTCTTTCTTGAATAGATTATTTCCTAATAATCCGGTTTCTCAGAAATATCTTATGTCTTCATGGGATAAAAAAGAAATAAAAGAAGTGGACGTAGTTCCCGGCACGGCATTTATGATTAGAAAAAAAATTTTTGAAAATATTGGGAAATTTGATGAAAAAATTTTTCTGTACTTTGAGGAATTCGATTTATGCAGAAGAGTCAAGAAACTAGGACTAAGAAATTTCATTGTTCCTGAAGCTCAAGTAAAACACATCTGGGGAGCAAGTACGAAAAAATCTAACATGAATTTAGAAAAAATATTTGAAGGAAGTAGATTTTATTACTTTAAAAAACATTATGGCATATTTCCCGCCATTTTAGTAAGGTTGATAACTAGTTTTGATCTAAGGAAATTTTTAATATTTTTATTTTTACTAATATCGTTACCTCTGCTTGTATTAACACATACAAGAGGGATTGTTTACTCCGACGAGGGGTATATGCTTAATTCAGCTCAAAGAATGCTGGATGGGCAGCTTCCATATAGAGATTTTCATTTGGCATACACTCCAGGAACAATATATCTAATAGCTTTATCGTTTATTTTGTTTGGACAGAGTATTCTCTCAGAGAGAATAATTTCCATTATCCTTTCGCTTTTAACGCTTTTTGTCTTATTTTCTATATTAAAGTTAATAACAAAAAAATACGTTTTAATATTTGCTGCATTACTTATATATCTCGTATGGGGACCAATGCATATAAATTTTCTTTGGCCTGTAATGCTCGCTCTTTTTACAGGCTTTCTTACTTGCTACCTACTTCTGATTGCGCTTAACAGGAAAGGCTTGTTTTTTTTTCTTATTGCCGGAGCAACAACTTCGATAACTTTTCTTTTTAAACAAAATTTTGGCATAGGGTTATTGTTAAATAGTTTATTGTTTTTCTTTTTTTTGAATTCAAGTCGAGTAAGATATTTTTCTATTTTTATTAGTGGTGTTGCAATAACAACAATAGTTTTTATCGTATACCTTACTAATACTAATTCTTTATTTGCATTTATTGATGATTTAAACGTATATACTATACAACGAATTGTGACAGACAAGACATTGAGTACTCCCTTTTTTTATACTCATGGATCCATTAATAGTATACCTAAGACCATATTTTATATATTTCCGCTTATCGTTTCTTTATTGGCTGTATTTTATGCTCTAAGGTTTAAAAAAAAATATTTGTTTTTAGCGAGTTTTTGCTTAATATATTACGTTTTGGGAATAAGGCCCACAACTGATTACGTACACCTTGTTCCCCTTCTTGCTGTTACCGGTATACCATTAGTATTAATTAACGAGCTTTCTCAATCGCTTGTGATTAAGAAAACGCTTATGATTATTTTCATTGTACTTATATTGCTAGGATTATATACGGCGTTTTTTAAAGGCTACTATAGATGGGAAGAGCCATTGATACAACAAAATTATTTTTTGAATAACTCACGAGCAAAGGTATGGGTTGGTAAAGCTCATTCTTTGGAATCTGGGGAATTACTATCTTTTCTAGGTACTAAGATGGGGAAAAATCCCTATATTTTCACCAACAGCTATAAGCCTATGCTGTATTTCATGTCAGGGTACAAAAATCCCACAAAATTTGATTTACTTTCTCCATCAAAAACAGATTTACCGTATAAGGAAGAAATAATAAAAGACTTGGAAGAAAAAAATGTAAAAATTATTTTAACAGAAAACACTTCTGAAACTATGTATCTTGGAGAATATATTACAAAAAATTATAAAATAATGAAAAGAGTAAACAATTTATTTATATGGGAAAGAAAAAAGTAATTTTGTTAATCATGGTGCTGGGTTTGGGTCTTGGCATCCGAATCTATAAATTACCTGAACTTATGCCATTTATAGGGGACCAAGGATGGTTTTATCTATCAGCAAGAGATATGATTTTAAATGCTCAGATCCCGCTTGTTGGAATAACTTCAAGCCATACTTGGCTTCATCAGGGGCCACTGTGGACTTATATTCTGGCATTTATCTTGTGGGTTTCTAATTTTGATCCTATTTCAGGAGGAGTTTTTACGGCAATATTAGGAGTTTTTACAATATTTGTAATCTACAAGGTGGGAAGTAGAATGTTCTCAGAAAAAGTTGGAATAATTTCTTCCATTTTATATGCAACTTCTCCGCTTATTATAGATTTCGACAGGACGCCTTATCATACCAGTCCCATTCCTTTCTTTGTGCTTCTGCTGTTTTTCACAGTCTATAAATGGATTAAGGGAAAGAGAATTTTTTTCCCAATTTCAGTTTTTTTGTTGCAGATTCTATATAATTTTGAATTGGCGACACAAGTTCTATGGTTTGCTTTACTCTTTTTATTATGCTACGGAATTTTAAAAAAGAAAATATGGGCTATTAGTTTATTCAAGCCAAAAATAATAATCCTATCGTTGTTGTCTTTTATTCTTCCGATGCTTCCAGTAATTATTTATGACTTTACCTATGGATTTTCACAAACCTTTAAATTCATGCTTTGGGTACCTTATAGGGTCTTGAGGCAATTTAATCTACTTAATAATTTTTCTTCCCCCATAGAGGGAGAATCTTTTTTTTTCATAATCGCTTTTCTTAAAAGACAATATCAACGATTAATATTTATGTCTAATGGTTTTATTGCAATGGCTATTTTTTTTGCAAGCTTTATTAGTATCTTTTTGTTTTTTTTAAATAAATTTAAACAAAAGCACATTATTCCAATTCCTCTTCTTATACTTTTTATCTTCATAATCATCCCTCTTATTGGTTTAGTAGTTAATAAAACGCCATCCGAAGCTTACCTTCCTATTCTTTTCCCAACAGCCATTCTTGTAACTGGGTGGTTATTTAGTTTGGGAATCAAATACAAAATATTAACAATACCTACCATTATACTTTTGGTTTTTATAGCAACATCTAATTTATTTTCCTTTTTAAAGTCTTTAGAAAATCAAATTTCATATAAAACACGATTGAATATATCAAGGAAAATAGTTCAACAAGCACAAGGAAAAGAGTATAATTTAGTTGGGAAAGGAGATGGAAGTCAATTTAGAAGTTTTACCATGAACTATGAGTATCTGGCTTGGTGGTTAGGCAATGAGCCATCACAAAAGAATGAAAAGCTAAAATTTATTATTGATGAATCGAATAACAAAATAAGATTAGAAAGGAAAATTAATTTTTAAAGTAATATGTTAAGCGCGGTAGTTATTTGCAGGAACGAAGAAGGCAATATTCAAGATTGCTTAAAAAGCCTTTCTTTTTGCGATGAAATTATAGTCATTGACGATTACTCTAAAGACCAAACTCAAAAAATCATAAAAGACCTTAAAAACTCAAAAATTGAACTCATGGAACATGCCCTTAATAACGATTTTTCTAAAATCCGAAATTTTGGCTTAGGAAAAGCAAAAAACGAATGGGTATTATATGTGGATGCTGACGAGAGAGTGTCTCCCGCTTTAGCATTTGAAATCTCGAACGCAATTATATTTTCTTCTGATTTTAATGGGTTTTGTATAAAAAGAAGGGATATTATGTGGGGAAAAGAGCTGAAATATGGAGAATCAGCTGTAACAAATCTTCTGCGCTTGGGAAAAAAAGATTTTGGACAATGGGAGGGAAAAGTTCACGAAAGATGGAAAATCAAAGGCAAGGTTGGCCGCTTAAACAATGCTCTGCTACATTATCCCCACAAAACGTTAAGAGAATTTCTTCAAGAGATAAATTTTTATTCAACTCTTAGAGCTATTGAATTACATGATAGAGGAGATAAGGTAAGTTTTTCTTCTATAGTTCTTTTTCCATGTGGAAAATTCCTATTAAATTACTTCTTGAGAAGAGGGCTTCTTGATGGAGTACCCGGTCTAATCTTTGCAATAACGATGTCGCTTCATTCGTTCCTCGTAAGAGGAAAACTATGGATTTTAATCAATAAATAATGAGTAAGTGGCTTATTATTCTTCTTATCTTCTCGTTCTCGCTTTCTTTAAGGCTTTGGACTATTAATCAGATGGGTAGGACTTGGGATGAGTCGCAGTATATTGAACAAGGTTATAAAATGATCGAGCTTATAAAAAATGGAGATTTTAATAACAGTTTTTTCTATACTACTTATGACCATCCTCCACTTGTAAAATACCTTTATGGTACTACGGCACATTTGGATGTAGAAAAGCGTTTGGCGAATGGAAATGCTATTTTTAAATACGATCTGACTTATTCAAGACTACTCTCGGCAGTTCTATTTAGTTTGGGTGTTGTGATAACTATCCTTATAGGATGGAAAATATCCTCAAAACTCGTAGGTTTCTTTTCAGGAGTAATTCTTGCAATGCTGCCTTTTTCATTAGGACTTTCTCAGCTTGTGACAACAGAGAGCTTAAAAATATTCATTTATCCTCTGACTATTCTTGCCTATATCTTACTTGTCGAAAGGTTTTCTTGGAGGAGAGTTCTAGTTTCAGGAATATTAACGGGAATAGCTTTGCAATCTAAGCAGTCAAATTTCCTTCTCATACTAATGCTTTGCGTTGCGTTTTTATTTCAATACAAGCAATTGAAAACAAAAGAAAAAATTATTTTCTTACAAACACGGATTAAAGCAATACTTTCTATTTTTTTGATAAGCATTATGGTTTTTGTACTGATTTGGCCGCAGCTTATATTTCATTTTAAAGATGTGTATATGATTCATGAAAAACTATGGAATGTTCAATTTTCATCCAAAATTTGGCAAATTACTCTTTCCCCGCCGGAAGTATTCTTTGGAAAACTAATGTTGACGCCTATTTTTTACTACGCGGTATATTTTTTTATTACAATTCCCGTAATTATTTTGTTTTTGTTTTTTGTGGGAGCAAAACAAATAATAAAAAAAAGAAACGTAAATCTAATTTTAGTTTTTATATGGTTTTTACTGCCGTTTTGTCTTTCCATTTATTCCTGGAGACAGCATGGATTACGATATATTATCGAAATTTATCCGCCGCTTTCTTTAATTTCAGCAGTCGGGTTTAATCTGTTGCTGACAAAATTTAAAATAAAAGAAAGATTAAAACCATTCTATTTTTTACCGATAGCTTTTTATCTATTTGTTTTGCTTTTGCAAATAAAACCTTATTATCTTGATTATTTTAATGAATTGGTAGGAGGGGTAAATAATGTCTATGGATACAAATCGTTCCAGATAGGATGGTGGGGACAGGGAATAAGAGAAGCCGCATTTTATGTTGGCTCTCGTGCGCCAAAAAACTCAACTCTCGGACTTGCGGTATCTCCTCTTCTTTCCGTACCTCCCTTGCCTAATTTGAAATCTGAAAAATATGATCATCGAAAAATATATGATTATGTAATTGTTAATTATTACAATGTACTACGTGAAGGATTTGACGATTCTTTTATAAGAGAAAAATACAAACCGATATATTTCGTAAAAGCAAACGAAGCCATTCTGGTAACGGTTTACAAGTTAAAATAATATGTTTTTTGATCAATATATTACAGTTTTTAGTAATATTTTTAAAAATTTTTCAAATCTCAGATCCGATTTTGTAGAATTTAATCTTAATATAAGCATTTTTTATTTTTTAAGCAGTCTTTTTTTCGCAATATTTCTAATGGTCGTTTATTATCTAGTTGGACGAAAGATAAAATTAATATTTTTTAGAAATAATGAACACCCAACCCTTAATTTATTTATAAGTATTGCCTTAGGATACATTTTTGTAAACTCAGGATTAGCGATTTTAGGTAATTTTTCCTTGTTTTATCCATTAATTATATGGTTATATATTGGCGTAATCCTAGTTTTTGCGTTTTATCCGTTTTATGATTTAGAAAATGTTAGGGAATCCATATTCCGTTTTTCTCATTTAATAAAAATTCTTGCCAATAAGAAAATGTGGATTTTTCTTGGCACATTCTTATTTGTTGCCATTGCTTTTCTTCGTCTAATTCCTCCGGAAATTGGAGAAGACGCAATTGGTTACCACACAAGTAATCCGCACCTATTTTTAAAAAATCATACCATGATGCTAACGCCAACATCTTCGTCTGTCGCTCTACTTACTCCTCAGCTCGGAGAGATGTCTTATGTGCTGTCTGAATTCATCGGAATTATAGACTCAGCGCGATATATTCATTTTGCTTTTTATTTTCTTGTTGTTTTCCTTCTGATGCTTATGTATCCGTATGCGGCGATTTTTTTTGTAACTGCGCCCGTTGTTATCCAAGTATCGTCAAAGGCAAATGTTGACTTTCAATGGATTTTCTGCTGGTTACTTTTGATATTTCTCATCACGCGAAATAGATTGAGGAGAACAAAAAATGTAATTTTAATGGGAATACTATTCGGGGGAGTTTTGGCGTCGAAGATTTGGACGATTGCATTTTTTCCTCTATTTGTTTTATATCTGCTTATTTCTTATAGAAAACTTTCTTCTCTTCATAAGCTTAGTATTATAATTACATTTTCGCTAAGCGCTCTTTTAGTCGACTCTGTTTGGCTTTTGCGATCCTATATCGTAATCGGAAATCCAGTGTTCCCCGCATTTTCAACTATTGAGACTCTGGAGGGTATAAGCGGGGAATTAAGCATGAATAACATTATTGGTTTTAATAGCTTGATGTTTCACATCAAAAATATCAGCGTTTTCAGTCCTTTGTTTTTTTTAGCAATTTTAGCTTTTATTTTCACTCGAAAAGAGTCACTAAAATTCTTAAGTAAGCGTAACTTGTCATTATTGTTCGGTCTTCTGATATTAGAATATCTTTTTATAAGGTATCATTTCGGAAGATATTTGTTAGGTTTATATTCTCTTGCAATATTATTTTTTTCAGAAAGCGTAAAATTGGCAATTAGTAAGTTTAATTTATATAAGATTATTTTTATTTCTATTTTTATTGTTATGTTTGCTTATTATTCTATAAATACACTGCTTATACTTCCTTATGGATTTGGTTGGGCAGATAAGAATAAGTACCTTACCAGAATATTATCGCGTGATAATTCCAGTTATTATAATTTTGACAAAAGATTTGATAAGTGGATTTCAAAAAAGGATAAAGTCGCCACATATGAAACCTTTGGGTTTTACTACGCAAATTTTGATTATATAGATATAAATTATATCTTCGATAAAGATAATAGATCGTTTGAGCAACTGAGGCGGCGTGGTATAACAAAAATATTTATAAAAGGAGGTAAAATGGAATGGTTCTGTGAAAAATTACGGGTCACAGACTGTCACGACTCTAATTATCAATTGCTTGCGCAATATTCACCTGATCCAAAATACTTATACTTAGTGAAAAATATTAAAAAATAATATAGAATATGTAGTTATTATCTAGAAAATGACAAAATTAAAGCCAATAAAATTATGCCGATCATGTTCCTCTAAAAATCTTACCAATATATTATCTTTAGGCAATCAATATTTATCCGACTTTGTTGTTTCAAATAAAAGTTTAGAAAAATATCCTTTGGTTTTAGTTTTATGTATAAATTGCAACCTTTTACAGCTGAAGCATACTACTCCTCAATCTTTTCTATATACAGAAAGGTATGGATACAAATCTGGCATCAATAAGACAATGCAGAGAGAATTGAAAGAAATTGCAGAACAATCTCAAGAGAATTTGAGAGATAATACTATCCAGAAAATTGTAGCTGTTGATATTGGAGCAAACGACGGAACATTACTAAGTAATTACAAAAAAAACGCGTTTAGAATAGGAGTTGAACCTATTAAGAAATTTGCAAAGGATTGCAGAAAACATGCGGATATTGTTATAAATGATTTTTTTAACTTTCAATCGTATTTCAAAAAACTAAAAGGTAAAAAAGCGAATATAATTACCGCCATTTCCTGCTTTTATGATATTGATGACCCGAATAAATTTATATCTGATGTTAAAAAAATTCTCCAGGAGAACGGAATATTTGTCATACAACAAAATTATTTGGTTTCGATGCTAAAGTATAATGCATATGATAATGTAGTTCACGAGCATTTAGAATATTATTCTCTTTTATCGTTGGAGAATTTACTTAAGAAGCATAATCTAGAGGTGTTTGATGTTAAGCTTAGTAAAGTAAATGGGGGGAGTTTTAGAACATTTATTTCCAACAAAAATAAAAAGACTATAAAAAAAAGTGTCTTTAAGTTACGTAAGTATGAGAAAAAATTAAAGTTAAATGAAAAGAAAATTTATAATGATTTTTCAGAAAGAGTTAGGGAAACGCGAGATGCATTACGTGGTCTTCTCTCAAGACTTAAAAAGAATGGGAAAAGTATTTTTATCTACGGGGCTTCTACTCGTGGAAATACACTTCTTCAGTTCTGCGACTTAAACCACCAATTAATCAAGGCGGCTGTGGAAAGAAATTCGGAAAAATGGGGTAAAAAAATTGCATCAGTTGGAATTCCAATCATATCTGAAGAACAGGCAAGAGCAGAAAAGCCAGATTATATGTTAGTTTTACCGTGGTTTTTTAAAGAAGAATTTTTACGAAGAGAGAAAGATTATCTAAGCTCCGGAGGGCACTTTATTTTTCCATTACCAAAGATCGAGATAATCTGAGCCTTAAAACGGCAAAAAATGCTTCTTTTATTTCTTTCCAGTTAAGATTAGATTTATTTAAATCAACAGGGACAAAATCAATAGGAATCTCACCAAACCTAAAACCTTTTTTATAAATTTGATTTGCTATTTCAGTAAGAACAATAAAACCTTTTGATCGAATTTTGTTAAAGTCAATAGCCTTAATTACTCGTCTCCTGTAACACCTAAAGCCATTGGTATTATCTGATAATGGAACACCTAAAATAAATTTTATCCATAAATTAGCAAGTTTACTTGCTATTCTTCTTTTAAGTTTCCATCTAAGTATCTGAGACTTTAATAAATATCTAGACGTTACTACTGCGTCGAACTCTTTTGCTTTTTCAAGGAGTCTTGGTAAATCAGTTGGGCTATGGGCAAGATCTGCATCCATTTCAATAAAGAATTCTGAGTTTTTATTTTTAAGTCCTTCTTTAAATCCCTCAATTACCGCTGATCCTCTTCCTCCTTTATTTCCTCTAGTAATAAGCTTTACCTTGCTTTCTTTTAAGAAATACTTCTTAACGATGCTTGCTGTCCCATCTGGCGAATTATCATCAACAACTATTATTTTTGCAATTCGTGCATTCCGTAACACTCCATAAATAACCTTCTTTAGTGTGGATTTAGAATTGTAGGATGGAATTACTACGCAAACATCACCACCCTTTTTATTTAACATAAACACGCAAAAATATTATATACTTCGAGTATACTTTATTGTCAGGGAGTGCGCTACTATCACGTATTGGCTTAATTGGCAAGCTATGTTTACTATTGCTATTTTAATAGGGATCTATTCTTATATTATTTTTGCCCTTGGGTTGACAGGCTTGATTTACAGGCAAAATATTCTCATTGTTACTTTTATTCTTCTTTTTTCTGCTTTATATTTTTATAAATCAACTCCACGAGTATTATTTAGGAGATTCTTGAATGTAATTTCAGAAAAAGATCGGCTGTTTTTAACTTTTTTGGGATTGATTATAATTCAAATATTAGTTAATTTTGTAGGGGTTTTGGGGCCTGAATTAAGTTTTGACTCATTGTGGTATCATCTCACTTTACCTAAATTGTATTTAGAAAATCATTCAATTTATTATATTCCAGGTGGATTGCTATATTACTCTACAATGCCCAAACTTACAGAAATGTTGTATTTGGGCGCATTTGCTTTTGGAAGTGAAATATTTGCAAAATTCATTCATTTTTCTTTCGGAATTTTGACATTAATAGCTTTGTACAAGCTCTCGCGAAAGTTTTTCATTTCCAAATTCGCACTATTAGCTTGCGTTATTTTTTACTCAAATCTCGTCGTGGGTTGGATGTCTATTGCAGCATATGTTGATTTAGCGCGAACTTTTTTTGAAATTATGGCATTATGGGGAATTATAAATTGGTGGGAGGAGGGAGAAAAAAAATGGTTGATTGAGTCAGGGGTTATGCTTGGTTTGGCAATTTCCACAAAACTTTTAGCTATAGAGTCTCTTATTATTTTTTCCATTTTAATTTTATTTTATTTTTTAAAGCATAAGAGAAAACTGATTGATTTACTTATTAGCTTAATTATTTTCTGGTCCATCTGTTTATTAATTCCTCTTCCATGGTTTGTTTTTTCATTTATTCATACTGGAAATCCCATATATCCGTTCTTGAGCAGCATTTATCCTGTGACGTTTAATTTAGAGTTAATAAACCCTTTAACCCTTTCGGATCCAATCTTTCCTCTATACATAGTATTAATACCTATCGGTTTATTACTTTTAGGCAAGCAAAAATTAAGATTTAAAATAATATCTTTTTATGCGATCTTGGCGATTTTTACATGGCAATTAACACCAAATACTGGCGGAGGCAGGTTTATTTTGTCATATTTGCCTGCGTTTTCTATTTTATCCGCATTTGTAATTCAGTATGCCTGGAAATTAAAAATTAAGATTGTGATTGTTGGACTTGTTGTCTTTTTTTTATTATTTTCAATCATTTATCGTTTGGGAGCAAATTTAAAATATATCCCAGTAATAATAGGTACTGAGTCGAAACAAGAATTTCTTTCAGAGAATTTAAATTTTAAATTTGGAGATTTTTATGATACGGATGGTTTTTTTAAGAAAAATATTAAATCTACAGACAAAGTATTGCTGTATGGATTTCATAATCTTTACTATGTGAATTTTCCTTTTATTGATTCGACGTTTGCGAAAAAAGGAGACAGATTTAATTATATTGCAGTACAAAATTCAAATATTCCAAAAAGATTTAAAAACTGGAGTTTGATCTATTACAATTCCAGAACTGGTGTTAAAGTGTACTCTTTGGGAGGCTTAAAATGGACATACTAAAAATTATATTTGCTTTTATCATTGCATTGAGTTGGATATTTAGTCAGGTAATTCGAGTCCAGTTGGGCAATGGTCTGTCTTTAAACATTCTTGATATTCTGGTAGGATGTGTTGTAGCGACTAGAATTGCCTCACTTATCGCAAAAAAAAAGTTAAACTTATATTTTAAAGATAATATTGGAAAAGGGATACTTCTTTTTAGCGGTGTAGCGATATTATCTCTTGTCTGGAATTCTCCTTCGTTAACATTTCAGCAATTTATAATTTCTGGTCTATACATAATTAGATGGAGTTCTTATGCCTTTTTATTTATTCTTATGAGAGAATTTAATCATATAGACAAAAAGCAAATAAAACAGCTAATGTTTGTTACCGGCATATTTTTTCTGGTAATAGGATATATGCAGTTTATGTATTACGGTGATTTACAAAACCTATTTTATTTAGGATGGGACGAACATATGTATCGCCTTTTTTCGGTGCTTCTTGATCCTAATTTTTCTGGCATATTTATTATCCTATTTCTCTTATTTATCGTTGGGAAGAGATTAGAGATGCCAGTATATCCTCTAACAAAAGAAAAGTTACTTTTATCAGTACTTATTGCATGTACTGCTGGCGCATTAATATTAACTTTCTCTCGAGGTGCTTTCATTTCGTTAGTCTTCGCATTTACTGTATTCTTTTTCTTAATAGGTAAAAAACGATGGATATTTATAATAATTGGAATCATGCTTCTTATTGGTATTGTTTTATCCCAAAGGTTTTATATAGAGAGCATCAATCCATTCCGTACATTTTCATCATACGCTCGGTTAATGTCTATGAGAGAAGCGGGTGAGATGTTTTTCCATCAGCCGGTGTTAGGCGTTGGATTTAATACATATCGTTATGCCCAACTTCGATATGGCTTCAGAGATCAAGTAAATATTGAAACAAGTCATGCCGACGCCGGAACAGATAATAGTTTCCTTTTTGTTCTTGCGACAACTGGAATTATTGGTTTTGCCGTATATGTAGCTTTAATTATTACTATTCTAAGTGATATTTATAAAAAGTTTAGGGAGGAGAGACAGATATATGATGCATTAGTTTTATCATCAGTAACGGGGTTATGCATTGCGAGCCTATTTACAAATGCGCTATTTTTCCCACCTCTTATGCTCTGGATGTGGATTATTTTAGGTACTATAGATTATAAGAAAAGAGATTTTTCAGTTCGTTCAGGATGACATTTGTTTATAGATTAAGGATTGTATATCACTCTTAGTTCTTTCTCTGTTTTATTGCCGGCTTCATCAATAGCTACAATTTTAATGTTATTTTCTCCATTTTGAAGAGATAGCCTATATGAAAAATTACCATTCCCGTCAGTTATAGCCCAAAAACCGTTTACTGTTACTTTTATATTTGGGTCTGTTGTTCCCTGGATATCTATAATGTTTTGGTCTTTTGAAAATGATTGTCCATCGAGAGGAGAGACAAGGTTCAAATAGGGAGATTTATTTTTCATGGTTACTAGTATGGATTTAGAAAAATCGCTCTTTTTATCGTTTATAATAGCTTTTGCTTTTATAATGTTTTCTCCCTCAGAAATGATTTCTCTAAAAGAGAAAGTTCCATCTTCTTTAACTTGTGTTTTGTCTACAAGGTCACTATTGACGTAAAGCTCTATAATTTGCATTGGGGCAGCAAAACCCGAAAGGATTATCTCAGCGCTACTCGTTGCTGAGGGAATAGGATTCAAAACAGGAACCGGAACAAAGGCCGTTATGTTATTCTTAGCTTCCTCTTGACTGCCTCTAGAACCCGATAGGAAAAGACTAAAATTAATTAGCAATGGAATTCCAAACTTAATTAGAATAAGAAGCACCACAATAATCCCAAAAATGCTAAGAAATAAATTTTTCTTTGACTGTTGTTCAAGTTTTCTTGACAATCGAGATCTATTCATAGATGAATCTTGTATAATTGGTTGATTTTGTATTTCCTCTTCGACCATGAGCCAACGGTGGGAATCGAACCCACGACCTAGTGTTTACCCGCCTGCCTAAGCTGAGCCCTCCCGGAGAATCGAACTCCGATCAACGGTTTACGATACCGCTGCTCTGCCACTGAGCTAGGAAGGCTATATTCTGCGGGCAGGCGAAACACTTGCTCACCCACGCTTGTCAAGCAAGCGAACTCGGCCTTCGGCCTCCGTTCCACTGAGCTACGTTGGCATTCAGAGAATATTGTATGAAATTTGGATCTAAAGAGCAAGGTTTTGAAGATACTTTTTGCCATGCCCAACAATTGTGTTTATAGGCATATTTTTCTTGCAAAAAGGACAATCTTTCTTCTCAAAAGATTGTGCTTCAAAAACACCAAGGTAAGAAAGGGGAGCGTCAACTGTTTTTGAAGTTACTTTTTTAGGATCACGATTTATCATAACACACACTTCCATTACCTTTCCATCAGCTTTTCTTATGCTTTCCACAACCTTTCTTACAGAGCCTCCGGTAGTAGTAAGGTCCTCCAAAACCAAAACGTTCTTACCCTTAACCAATTGCTCATATCCGCGTCTAAATACCTGATTATTGTTTTCGTCTTTTTCAGTAAAGATGCCGAGTATTTCTCTCTTTTTAAATTTTGAGAGATGATATCCAGTCCATTGTGAAAGAATAATTCCGCCTATCGAAGGCCCAACCACAACATCAATATCTTTGTTTTTAAATTTTTCTGCGAAAAGTTTACAAATCTTAGATGTTTCAAATGTATGAGGATAAAGCATATCTTTCCGAATATATACACTGCCATGTCTTTCTGAGGTATAGACAAAATGATCGTTAGTTATAATAGCTCCAATATTCTTTAATATTCTTACAACATTTGTCATCTGAATCTATTGATTATATTCTTGAGCTCTGAAGCCTTTTTTCTCGGATAAGGGTCATAGATAATACTTCTCCCTACATTAAACATAATACCACTTTTATCTTTATTAACTCCTACTTTTGCAGCTTTTTCGGCCTCACCTTTTTGTGCACCAATTCCTGGAACTAAAAAGTACATATTCGGAGCAATTTTACGAATTTTTTTTAAATCATTCGGCCAGGTTGCACCAATAACCATAAGACAATTTTTGTATTTTTTGTCCCATTCAACCACGTTTCTGGCAATATTCAAGTAGAGCGGTTCTACAATCTCCCTAGGTGTCCTATTTAAACCACTTCCCAGGTGTATGCCTGGTGACACATAGGAATCCTGAAAATCTTTTGCGCCAGGATTGGATGTTTTACAAAGAATAATGACGCCTTTGTCTTTATATTCAAGAAATGGTTCGATTGAGTCGAATCCGAGATAAGGATTAACCGTTATCGCGTCAACATTCCAATATCCAAATGCAGATTTAGCGTACATTTTTGAAGCATTTCCTATATCTGCGCGTTTGGCGTCAAGAATAATTGGGATTTCTGGATGGTAATATTTTATGTATTCAACTGTTTTTTTGAGTTGACTTAAACCCTTCAATCCGTAAGCCTCGTAGAATGCGATATTAGGTTTATACGCACATACCAAATCATGTGTTTTTTTTATTATTTCTATGTTAAATTCAAAGATCGAATCCTTCTTTTTCAATAAAAAATTTGGAATCTTTTCTAAATCTGGATCAAGCCCAATGCACAAAAGAGAGTTATTCTTTTTTATAATAATTTCAAGCTTTTGTTTGAAGTTCATGTGTTTTATATCCGCCTTAAATTCAACTCTTTTATTATTTGGCCAACTAAACCCGGAGGAGAGTCATCTAATATTATTTTTGCTTTGGATTTTTTTTGAATTTTTTTACTAAGCCCTTCAAGCTCGTCGGCAACTCCACCTGTGCCTGTTAAAACTCCTATGACTTTCCCCATATCATAAAGATTTGTAAATTCGTTCATAGTTCCCCAGCGTCCGGATATGATTATTCCACAATCACAATTCGCAGTTGATATCACATTTCGATATTTTTTGCAAACTTGTTCATCTTCTGAGAATTCAAATTCTTTGGGGATGTAAACTAATTTTTTATATATGGAAAGGTCGTCTTTTGGCGTAAACTTCCTTTGTCCCTGTAAATCTAATTTTGGTGAATATCCCCACACAGGATTGCCGTTTTTTGAACCATATCTTGCTGTTAAATAGGGAAGTCCCGAACATGCGCCAGTAATTAACGTAACCTTATGGTTGCTTAGTGCTCGTCCCAGTTCAATTGCTTTTTTTTCAGAATTAGCCTCGATTTCAACCGCAGATGAACCAAAAATTCCAATTTTATAATTCATGTTTCCAAATTTGATAAGCAAGATAAGGATTCCACATTGCACCGGTTGCTGATTGAACTAAATCTGCGCCAGCTTTTCGATATTCAAAATAATCATATGGCGTCATAACTCCGCCAACTCCTATAATTTCGAAAGTGTATTTTTTTACTTTCCGGATTTTATTTAATTTTTTAACCATTCTGAGGCCAGCCCACTTAATTGCGCTACCACACACCCCGCTTTTCAGACGATTTGGGCCAGGGAGCGCTTGCTTGCCATCTCGGTCAACAACTTCGACCTGAAGTGTATTAATAGAAGAAATTGCGTTAGCATACTTCTGGGTAATTTCTGCTATTTTTTCTATATCTTTGGAATTTTTATAATATCCTACCTTTAAAATTAAAGGAGTATTTCCAATAGCTTTTCTCAATAGTCTACAAATTTTTTCGGTAGCATCAAGGTTGTAACAGACTAATCCTTCGTTCCCAATATTCGGACATGAAAGATTCGCTTCAAGAGCTTTGACATGTGTTTGGCTTGCTAGTCTTCCAGCTTTCACAAAGTCCTCTATAAATTCTTGTTGAGTTTGATTCTTTCTGACTGTACCCATGAAACTTAACACCAAAAGTTGCCCTTTTCTTTCATAAGTTTTGGCCTTCTTAACATCTTGTTGCCAATCCTTTGGTCTTTTCGAAGGAACACCAAACGAATTTGTAATACTTACCGAGCCTGAAAGAGGAGACGTTGCTACTGCCGTCAAGCGGGGAGTTTCTCGAGGGTGGAGTTCTTTAGGAGTTTTTACATAAAGTACATTCGGAAAAGGATGGCAGGGAAATATGTCTCCTCTTACGGTTTTGTAAACTGATACGGAAAATCCAAAGTCAAACGCACTCTTAATAAATTTACTATTTAATAATGGACCGGCGGGGATTCCGAAAGGAAGGTTAATAGGCAGCCCTAAGAAACTATATTTTGGCTTGGTCTTTTTGAAAATTGGCCGTTTTAGTTTTTTAAGCCCCAAAGGTCCGAGGCTGTAATTTTCTTCGTATGATTTAAATATATCATAAAAAGGAGCGTTCATGATCTTCTTCTTCGTTTTCCTGCGACCTTAAGCTCAATAATTGCCTTGAGAAGCTCTCCCTGGGCAATCTTAAAGTCTTTCTCGGATGTTTTTTCCTGCATTATCTTTTCGGCTCTTTTTTTTGCTTCTTCGACCTTAGCTATTTCTATATCCTGTGTTTTTATTGCGTAATCAGCGAGAATGCTCACTCTGTTTTTACTTACTTCCATAAATCCTCCTGTTACGGCAAGGGAATGAATATTTGAACCCTTCTTAACAATTAACTCGCCAGGGAAGACTTGTGTGAGTAAATTTATATGGTTCGGCAAGATAGTGATCTCCCCATTAACAGTTGGGACGACGATTTCGTCAACTTCATCCTTAAAAACGGTTGTTAATGGCGTGAGTATTTCAAAAGTAAGATTCATGATTATGATCTTTTTTTGGCAGCTTCCTGGATTTCCCCAATCATATAGAATGCGGACTCTGGTAGTGAGTCGTGTTTTCCCTCTAAAATTTCTTCAAATCCTTGAACCGTATCTTCTATTTTTACGTATCTACCAGGCTGTCCCGTAAAAATCTCCCCGACAAACATTGGTTGGCTTAAAAATCTTTGGATCTTTCGAGCTCGAGATACAGTTAGCTTATCCTCATTGGACAACTCATCTATTCCTAAGATAGCAATAATGTCTTGCAAATCTTTATATCTCTGAAGAACCTTTTGTACCCCCCTAGCTACTTTATAGTGTTTTTCTCCTACTATATTTGGATCCAATATTCTAGACGTTGACGCTAGAGGATCTACTGCTGGGTAAATTCCCTGTTCCGCAATAGATCGTTCAAGATTAATTGTTGCGTCAAGATGTGCAAATATCGTAACAGGAGCGGGATCAGTATAATCGTCTGCAGGCACATAGACAGCCTGAAGGGAGGTGATTGAGCCCTTCTTGGTTGAGGTGATTCTTTCCTGTAGTTCTCCCATTTCAGAGGATAAAGTTGGTTGATATCCAACAGCTGAGGGCATCCTTCCTAAAAGTGCTGATACTTCACTTCCAGCTTGAGCGAAACGAAATATATTATCAATAAATAACAGCACGTCTTCCCGTTTTTTGTCTCTAAAATACTCGGCCATTGTAAGAGCAGTTAGGGCAACTCTCATTCTGTTGGCCGGGGGTTCATTCATTTGCCCAAATACCATAACGGTTTTGTCCATAACTTTAGCCTCTTTCATCTCAAGCCAAAGATCATTTCCCTCTCTTGTCCGTTCTCCCACTCCCGCAAATACAGAATGCCCCTTGTGCTCCATAGCAATATTTCTTATTAGCTCTTTAACTATTACTGTTTTTCCAACACCTGCTCCTCCAAACACCGCAATTTTTCCCCCTTTAGTAAATGGTGCTATAAGATCAATGACTTTTAGGCCAGTCTCGAGAATTTGCGGCCTTGTTTCCTGTTCTGTTAGAAGTGGAGCGCCATGATGTATAGACTCATATAATAGTCCATTCTTTTTATCAAGCTTCTTGCCGTCAATTGGTTCGCCTAAAACATTGAATATTCTGCCAAGTGTTGCCGGCCCAACAGGTACTTTAATTGGAGAGTTGGTTCTTTCCACTTCCATGCCTCTATAAAGACCGTCGGTTGGACCCATCGCAAGCGTTTTTACTTCATTGTCTCCTATTGAAAATGCGACTTCTAAAATCAGCTCTTCTTTGGTTTTAAGATTTACAATAAGGGCTTCATGAATTAAAGGCAGATCTTTGGGAAATCTTACATCTACTACCGGTCCGCTAACTCTAATGATTATCCCATTTTGATTTTTATCATTCATATTGAATAAAAGACGGACTTGCAATATCTAATATTTCGTTTGTTATCTTTTCCTGTCGTCCCTTATTATACTCAAGCATTAAATCTTCAACAATTTCATGTGCGTTATCTGTTGCATTTTGCATGGCAATCATTCTGGATGCTTGTTCTGACGCAAAACTTTCCAAAAGGTGTTGATAGATTGTCATTTCAAGGTAATGTTTTAAAAGATTGGGTAGGAGAATTTCAAGCGAGGGTTCAAAAAGAGCAAAAGAAGATTTTTCTAATTTGTCGTTTGGAAATTCAATAGGTAAAACGCTTGTAATCTTTGGTTTTTGAGAAAAAACGCTTAGGAATTGGGTAGACAGAATTTTAACCGACCCAACTCTGCCATTTAAAAAATGATCGTCAATTATATTTACAATTGGAAATACAACGTCGTATGGTGGTAGAGTAGTCCCGAATTTAAATGACGCTGCCACATTTTTTTGTAAACTCGCTACCGCCCCCTCAATTCTCTTGCCAATTGTCATGTATACGTTTTTTTCGTTATTTGAATCAAATGCAATAAGTTCGCGAGTAAGAGCAACTATCAATCCCCCGCACAAACCCTTATCCGGGGAGATTACAATAAAAAGAGTAGGTGCAATAGCTTCAGGATGCCCCAAATATTTATGTGTATTTTCTTTGTTTGACTTATCAGATAGACTTTGAGAAATCGCAGTTAGCTTCTCTACATAAGGCCGCACCGCAAGTGTCATATCTTGGGCTTTTTTAAGTTTGGACGTTGCGATCATTTGCATTGCCCTAGTTGTCTTTGATACATTATTAGCTGCCCTAATTCTTCTTTTTAAAGATAAAAGATTTGCCATATTAGAACCCTTTCTTAAATTCAAGTATTATTTTTTTTATCTTGTCCAGTAGTTCAACTTTAGGCTTCTCTCCGCTTGAAAACTCTTCAATAATTTTTGGATTATTTCTGGGAATGAAATTGTGGAGTTCGGTTTCGAATCTTTCAAAAGATTCAAGCGGAATATCATCCATAAGACCATTTGTAACAGCAAAAATGCTCAAAAACTCGAGACTCTCCGATAGTGGGTGGAACTGAGGTTGTTTAAGAATCTCAATTAATCTTTTTCCCCGATCTAACTGTTTTTGTGTCGCAGGGTCCAGCTCGCTGCCAAATTGGGAAAAAGCAGCCAAAGAATTATACTGTGCTAGATCAAGGCGTAATTTTCCTGAAATAGATTTAATCGCAGGAGTCTGGGCGGCTCCACCTACCCTTGATACAGATTGGCCTACATTTATAGCTGGTCTAATCCCTGCGTTAAAAAGATCAGCTTGAAGATAAATTTGACCATCGGTAATTGATATTACATTGGTTGGAATATATGCTGATATATCATTTGCTTGCGTTTCTATTATTGGAAGTGCTGTTATAGACCCTCCTCCATTTTCCTTATTCAATTTGACTGCTCTTTCGAGGAGACGGCTGTGAAGATAGAAAATGTCTCCAGGATATGCTTCTCTTCCGGCTGGGCGTCTCAGAACTAAAGAGATTTGTCTATAACTCCACGCGTGTTTGGTAAGATCGTCATATACCACTAAAACGTCCTTCCCTTTTTCCAAAAAATATTCTGCAATTGCTGCTCCTGCGTATGGCGCGAGGTATTGCAAAGACGCAGGTTCGGAAGAACTCGCAGCAACAACAATAGAATAACTCAAGGCGCCCGAAGAGCTAAGTCTGTCAATAATTTGAGTTATTGTGCTTCGTTTTTGACCTATCGCTACATAAATACATATGACTTGCTTTTCGCTTTTAGTTTTTAATTTTTGATTAATTATAGTATCAATAGCGATTGCTGTTTTCCCTGTCTGCCTATCGCCTATAATAAGTTCCCTTTGTCCACGCCCAATAGGAATCATTGAATCGATTGCTTTGATTCCAGTTTTAAGCGGCTTATTAACCGGTTCTCTTTTAATAACTCCTGGAGCTATTTTCTCAAGAGGCATTGTCTTATCTTTTTTGATTTTTTGTTTTCCATCCAGTGCCTCTCCAAGAGGACTAATGACTCTACCAAGCAGGCTATCTGAAACATCTATTCCAAGCGTGAGACCTGTTGTTTTTACAATATCTCCCTCTTTTATTTTCTGCCCTACATCTAAAAGAGTTATAGAAACACTGTCTTCATCTAGATTTAAAACAACGCCAGTACTCCCATCATTGAAAAATACTTTTTCTCCCATTGTGGCCTTTGATAAGCCACTGGCAATTACCACTCCATCCGCGTATTTAATGACCTTGCCGATATTTTGAGTTTTGAGATCCGTTCCAAATGTGGCCAGTTTCTTCTCAAGATTTTGAACAATTTTATCCGCATCAATCATAGTCTTTTTCTATATTTTCAATAATTTTATTAAGTGTATCTTTTAAAGAGTATCTATATACGGTATCATTGTCTACTATTTGAACACCAAGAAGAAGTGATGAATCTTTTTTTACTATAATTCTCTTATTTGGGAAAATTTTTGAAAACGATCTTTGGTCAATATAGCCGGGAGATGAGACTATTATTTTTTTGGTGTTGTCTAAACTTTTAAGTGCCGTAATATATTTTTTTAAATCGCTTCTATTGAAAAGTGACGAGATGAGATTAACTTTTCTTTCATTTAAATAAACCCCGTTGTAACTTTCTAAAGCAAGATGAGTTATCTTTTTCTTATTCATAGATTTCTCAGTTTGTTTTCTTTACTATTTTTAATGCCTTTGTTAAAACTTCTTTTTGCTCCTTTTCGGAAAAAAACTCAGAAAGGGCCTTCTCTAAAAGAGACGTTGCTATTTTACTAACGTAGACTGAAAGTCTCCTTTCTGTCTCGTGAGATTCTCTCGCTATCTGGTCTTGGGCATCACTTATCATTTTTTCTGTTTGTTTCTTACTATCTTCCCGAATCTGTCTTGAAACTTCCAGCGCTTCATTTTTCGCTGACTCAATAATTTTTTTTGCTTGTTCTTGGGCTCCCCTTAAAATCCTTTTTTCATCCTCGATTACTTTCTCAAGCCTTATGCTAGCGGCTTCTGCCTGCGCTAACCCCTCCTTTATGGTATTCTCTCTTTTTTTCAGAAGCTCCAGAATTGGTTTATATAGAAATTTTTTAAGTACAAAAAGAATTACTAAAAAATTTACTACCTGGGTACCCAAAAGAAATGGATCTAATCCAAAGTTATTTATAATATCCATAAAATCAGTTAAAAATTCAAAGTGCAAAGTTCAAAATTTGAGACTTTAAACTGTAACTTTTAACTCTTAATTTATCCCGTAAATGCGAGTATCAAAGAGTAAATCGCAATTGCTTCAGCAAACGCCATAGCAAGTAGCATCGCTGGAAGAATTCTTCCTGATGCTTCGGGATTTCTGCCCAATGCCTCCATTGCTTTTGCTCCAATAAGACCAACCGCGAGCGCCGGCAGCATCCCTCCTAACGCGACGATCAAACCTCCTGTAACACTAATGTCCATTGTTTTATTTCACCCCCTTTATATTTAACTGAGAAACTCAAAATATTCTACTATTTAGTGAGTTATCTTACAACTATTAACTCATCTTTTCTCAGCGTGATGAGGAATTGTCAAGATTGCCATAAATACCATTGTTAACATCGAGAACACAAGGGCTTGAACCAAGCCAACGATAATCTCTAAAAGTAAAAAAGGAAGCGGAACTAAGAAAGCAAAGATCGAAGAAACTGTTATTAACACAACCTCTCCGGCGAATATATTCCCAAACAGACGAAATGATAGGGAAATAATTTTAGTTATCTCCGAGATAATCTCTAAAATTCCAACAAAAAGATTTATCGGATTTAAAGAAAAATAGCGACTAAGATAGTCTTTTATTCCTATTGTATTAATACTCATTATATGGGTTGCGACAACTGACACCAGAGAAAGACCTAAAGTTGTATTTAGGTCACTTGTCGTTCCCCTAAAAAAAGGTATGAGCTTATCATGTTCCCAAAAGCCGATTGTCCCAATGCCGGGAATAAGCCCGCTCCAGTTGGCAAATAATATAAATAAGAAAAAACTCATAAAATACGGAAAGATTTTTATAGCTCGGTTTTCAGCCACAGAAACAAGTAGGGTATAAAACGTTTCGATTACAGACTCTGTAATATTTTGCAGTTTCCCTTTTGGAACTAATTGTAAGTTCCTTGATATGTAAAAAGCTCCGCCTATTAGCGTAGCGTCAACAAATAATGTGTTTAAAAGAGTGTTCGTTATTGGAAATTGACCAATCTTAAAAATAAGTTCGGGCGCGAATGAAACCATTACGATTTAATTGTAATAAGACTCCAGATATAAGTCAAGAAGAATTTTGTCAGACTTTTGTCAGGAAAAATTTAATGTTTACTAACAGACGAGATTTTTTCCGCAATTATGGTTGGTTTATCGTTTTTGGTATCAACATGCCCTTCAATTACAACCACAGAATCCTTAGTTAGAAGACTTTTATGCTGAGAAAATATCCTTGGGAATACGACACACTCTATCGTTACCCCTTTTTCGTTCCCGATTAATAAAAAAGCCATCTCGTGATTATTCTTTTTTGTAAAAATTCTCCTTGTGGCTTCGATAATACCCCCAACTTTAACTCTTGTGCCTTCTTTTTCCTCAACAAGGAGCTCAATTTCATGGGAAATAACCGATTTGAGAAACATAAGGTTATTGAGTTGAGGATGAGAAGTAAGATATAATCCAAGAAACTCTTTCTCAAAAGCCAATTTTTCATTTGTTGAAAAATCCTCAACAGCATTTTGGATCGTTTTAACAGAAACCGATATTTCATCTGATCCAAAGAGACTTGTCTGTCCAGCTTCATTTTGTTTCTTTTGCTTATGGAGTTTTGCGACAATTTCAGGGAAAGATATTAGTAGGCTTGCCCTATTGCCAAAAGAATCCATGGCTCCTGCCTTGATGAGACTTTCAAACGTTTTTTTATTTACAGGCCCTAAATCAACTTTCGAGCAAAAATCTTCAAGATTCTTAAAATCCCCTTTTTCTCGACCGTCAAGAATGCTTTTTATTGCCGCTGTACCGACATTTTTAATAGCCGAGAGTCCAAATCTAATACTGTTTTTTTTCTCTATCATAAAATCGCTTTGAGACTTATTGATATCCGGTGGAAGAACTGTTACATTTAATCTCTTGCATTCCGAGACTGCCTGAGCTATCTTCTCATTTTTAACCGGTCCAGTTGTTCCGCGAGATTCGGCTGTTAGAAGTGCTGTCATAAACTCAACGGGATAATGAGCCTTAAGATAAGCAGTTCTAAAAGCAATTGTCGCGTATCCTGCGGCGTGAGCCTTATTGAACCCGTATCCGGCAAATGGCTCGAACAACACCCAAAAAGCCTCAGCTTTTTTCTCTATCATGCCATTTGCAATACAACCTTTAATAAATTGGTCGTGCTGTTTTTTCATTTCCGATGGGATTTTTTTACCAATTGCTTTTCTTAACTTATCTGCTTCAAGCCAGGAGTAGCCAGCGACTTTGATCGCGGTCAGTAAAACGTCATCCTGAAACGTTATTACTCCGTAAGATTCTTTCAGTATTTCCTTGAGACGGGGGTCAGGATATCTTATTAAAGCAGGGTTATGCTTTCTTCTTATAAATTCTGGGATATTAGCCATAGGTCCTGGTCTGTACAAAGCAACCATAGCCTGCAAATCAAAAATGCTGGTCGGCTTTAAATCTTTTATATATCTTCTCATTCCTGACGATTCCAGCTGAAATATTCCGGTTGTTTCTCCGGATGACAAAAGCATATAGGCTTTCTTATCGCCATAAGGAATGTCCGACAGATTTATTGATTTTTCCTGATTTTCCTTAATAAACCTAAGTGCTTCCTGAATAATAGTAAGATTTCGAAGTCCAAGAAAATCGATTTTAAGAAGTCCTACGCCGTCTTCTCCAACCGTGTACATGTCATATTGAGTTATTACCTTTTCGCCGTTTGTTTCTTTTTGAAGTGGAGTATATTCTGTCAGGGGTTTATCGGCGATAACAACTCCAGCGGCATGCATCGATGCATGCCGCGCAACTCCTTCAAGTTTTTTAGATAAATCAAGAAGTTTTCTAGTTTCATCTTCTGTCTGATACGCGATTCTAAGCTCTGGGCTTTGCTCTAGTGCTCTGTCTATCGTCATCGCATGACCCTGCCAGCCCATAGGAATCATTTTGGCTATTCTATCTGGAACAGCATACGGCATCCCAAGAGCGCGGCCTGTATCCCTAACAGATCCTCTTGCTTCCATCGTTCCAAACGTGATAATCTGCGCAACCTTGTCGCGACCATACTTTTCTGTTACATACTCTATTACTTCATCTCGCCTATTGTCTGCAAAATCCAAGTCAATGTCCGGAGGGGAAGGTCGCATGGGGTTAAGAAATCTTTCAAAGGGCAGATTAAAAAATAGAGGATCAACGTCAGAAATTTCAAGCGCATAAGAAACAATTGATCCCGCATTTGATCCACGCCCCGGGCCAACAGTAATTCCGCGGGATTTTGCCCACCCAACAAAATCCGCGACAATCAAAATATACTTTTCATATCCTTTTTTTAGGATTACAGACAGCTCATATTCTGCACGTTTTTTCATGTCATTTGTTACCTGGCTGTATCTTTTCTTAAGTCCTTCTTCAACTTTCTCTCTTATATAAACTTCCGATGACTTATTGCCTGGGACATTAAAAATAGGCATGATCCACTTCCCAAGAGTTATATCCACATCGCACATGTCTGCAATTTTTACTGTGTTTTGTATTGCTTCTTCGTTTTGTATAAAAAGTCCTTTCATTTCGTCGGGGCTTTTAATATAAAAGTCTGGTGATGAAATCATCGACAGTTTTCTGTCCTTCGTATTCAACGTGGTTTGAGTTTGGATACAAAGAAGAATTTCCTGAGCTTGAGCATCGCTAGCATTAATATAGTGGTTATCATTTGTTGCCACAAGAGGCACTCCTAATCTTTGGGAAAGCTCAATGAGTTTTTCGTTTAATTCATCTTGATCTTTTACATTTGTATGCTTCTGAAGCTCAAAATAAAAATTGCCTTCCCCAAAAATTTGCACCAGGTTCTGTGCTCTTTTCTTTGCTGTTTCAATCTGATTTTGAAGTAGTGGTTCTGATACATAACCATTTACACATGACGTTAAACAAATTAACCCTTCATGGTATTCTTTTAAAAGTTCCATATCTGTTCTTGGGCGATAGTAGTAGCCCTCAAGATTTGCTATTGAAATTATTTTCATGAGGTTTTTATATCCAATGTTATTTTTTGCAAGAAGTATAAGGTGATTGGAATCGGTATCTAATCCCGCCTCCTTATCATGCCTTGAACGTCTGCTTACATATATTTCGCAACCAATAATGGGCTTTATTTCCTCTTCTAAGCATTTTTTATAAAATTTTATTACACCATACATATTTCCATGATCTGTAATTGCCAAAGCCTTCATTCCCAATACTTTGACACGATCTACCATGGGATCAATCAAGTATAAAGGGGTATTTTATTTTTTTAAACTTTCTTCTATAGCATTTCTTATTTGGTTAGAGTCCGCTTTTTGGAAGTGCATTCTTACCTTTCCTATCAAAAATCCAATAACTTGGACTTTTCCGCTCCTGTAATCTTCCACAGCTTTTTGATTCTCTGATAATACTTGGTTTATAACCTCACTCAGTTTGTTTTCATCAAGCTGTGTTTTTTTATCATTTTCAGTAATTAATTTTATTAACTCAGAAGGCGTTATCTTATTAATGTTTATCTTTCTATTTATAATATAATTAGCAATTTTTTTACTTAATACTTGATCATTTAAAGTTGATGCTTTGTGTGAAACACGGATAGTCTCCTCAAAATAATCTGAGGTAGATTTTTCTCTCGTCAATATCTCTGAATCGTAAGCAGTTAAACCAAAGTCTTTTTGAAATCTTTCTGACTTTTGCTCTGGCATTTCTCCTATTTGAGATTTGAGATTTGAGATTTGAGATGTCGTCCAACGGATAGGCGGAATGTCTGGCTCTGGGAAATATCTATAATCATGCGCTTCTTCTTTTGATCTTTGGGAAACTGTAGTCTGTTTTTTCTCGTCCCAACCTCTTGTTTCTTGAATTGGGATTTTTCCAGACTCCAAAACCTTTTTCTGTCTATTTATTTCATAATCAATTGCTTTTTCTGCAAATCTAAACGAATTAATATTTTTAACTTCAACCTTATAATTTGGTAGTATTTGTTTATTGGTAGTATTTGTAATATTACGTTTCTGTAAAGAAACGTTGGGTTCCAACCTCATCTGGCCTTTCTCCATATCAGCATCTGAGACACCAAGAAATCTCACAATTTGCTGAAGCTTTTTAAGGTAGTCAACGACCTCAACTCCCGATTCGAAATCAGGGTCGGTAACAACTTCAACAAGTGGAACTCCGGAGCGATTGAAATCAATAAGGCTTATTCTTTCTCCATCAACTATTTCGTGTAGTAATTTTCCTGTATCCTCTTCCATATGTACTCTTCTAATTCTTATCTTTTTTGAATTTTGAATATTAATCCAGCCCTTGATACAAAAAGGTTCTTCATATTGCGAAATTTGGTATCCTTTTGGTAGATCTGGATAAAAGTAATTCTTTCTATCAAATTTTGAAAATAGGGGAATCTTACAATTCAGAGCAAGGCCAATTAAAATACACCATTCAATGGCTTTTTTATTTGGTAATGGCAACGCGCCAGGAAGACCTAAACAAACAGGACAGGTGTAGCTGTTTGGTTTTTGACCAAAATAATCAGCACTACACCCACAAAACATTTTTGATTTCGTCTTTAGCTCAACATGCACCTCTAATCCTATAACTGGAGAATGTTTATTAGTATTCATGCTATTTAATCATAGTTACTATAATTATATGTATTATTATAGTAAACTTATAGTTCAAACATTTATTTTCTCATTGCCTCAGTATCTTGAGCTAATGCTTTAACTTCTTCGTATTTTAATCTTTTCGGCCAGTAAAGATCACCAGATAAGCCGTAAACGGGAATATATAGGTGAGGTTTATCCTTATTTACCTCAAGCATTTTTGTAACAACTATGTCTACAGTTTCCTGAACTGTTGTGGCATTAAAATCAATATAATTAAGGAAATCATGACGAAACTTATCAACTGCTCTGTCAATAAAAACAATGCCCCTAAATGATTTCATGGGCACTCTAAAGATAGACCTAGGCATATTTAATATTCCAACATACTTCTGTTTGTATCTGTAATATTTATCATCTATAAGTAATGTAAAAATATTTTCTCTTGGAATTTGAATAGCACGATTGTTATGTGTTGCGGCAAGTGTTCCGATACTAAACATAAGTTCCAAATCTTGTTCTCTCAAGCCCAATGAGACACTACTCTCGTTGCGGGGGTCAGACCAGTTCCTGCTAAGAGTCAAGCCGACTCTTTTTGCAAACTTTTCAGCTACAATCCCATAGCGAAAAATGGATTCTAGTCTGTCAACTTCTGGATTTGCAACTCTTCTGTTATCCCAAACGTAATTTGGATAGCTTGTCCACCTTCCATTCCTACCATCATCGATAAAAAGGGGCCCAAAACGAACAAAGCTGTGTTTTTGAAATATAGGCTGGCGGATGTCCGCGATCTTTCCTAAAGCTGATTGCTCAGCTTGCTCTAGCAGGTTAATCCTTTGCTCTGATCGATGTTCCTGAATAATCATAAGTTAGGTTTTCTTGAGTACCATTTTACTTCTTGTTCGTATGCATGGCCAATTTGAAATAATAGATTTTCTGAAAACTGCGGACCTAGTATTTGCATCCCAATTGGTAGTCCATTGTCAAAACCAATAGGAACTGATAATCCTGGTATTCCTGCAAGATTTGCTGTAACAGTAAAGATGTCGGATAAATACATTTTGAGGGGATCATTAATTTTTTCGCCAAGTTTCCAGGGCGGAGTAGGGGAGACTGGCGTAACAATTGCATCAACCTTCTCAAACGCCTTATAAAAATCGCGTTTTATCAACGTACGAACCTGCATTGCTTTCTTGTAATAAGCGTCGTAATACCCGCTAGAAAGAGTGAATGTTCCAAGCATTATTCTTCTTTTTGCTTCATCTCCGAAATTCTCTCTTCCCGAACCATATCTAATTCCATCATATCTTGCTAGATTTGAAGATACTTCCGAGGGCTGAATTATATAATAACAAGCATTCCCATATTCTGTATGAGGTAAAGGAACTTCATCTACAATCGCGCCCAACTTCTCAAATACTTTTAAACTTTCCTCAAATCTGGTTTTAACATTTTCGTCTAGTCCTTTTTCAATATATTCTTTTGGAACACCGATTTTAATATTTCTAACATTATTGTTTAGATTTTTAGTATAGTTTTGAACCTCAGCTCTAGGGGTTGACGCATCAAAATCGTCTTTTCCTGCAGTAACATTCAGAAGCAATGCCGAATCTTCGACTGTTTTTGTGAAATGACCGATTGAGTCAAGAGAAGATGCCATTGCGATTATTCCGTAGCGGCTGACTCTTCCGTAAGTAGGTTTAAGACCAACAATATTACAAAAACTCGCAGGTAGCCTAATAGAACCTCCTGTATCTGTTCCGGTTGATGCAATACACATATCTGCCGCCAGAGCCACAGCTGAGCCACTACTTGATCCACCGGGATCCGTGTCCCCACGCATCAAGATTTGTTTTGCCAATGATTACAGCTCCAGCATCTTTTAATTTCTTTACAACCGTTGCGTCATACTGAGGTATATAATCAGCTAGGACTTTTGATCCTGCTGTTGTTTTTATTCCTTTTGTAGAAAATAAGTCTTTTAAAGCAATCGGAATTCCAAGAAGAGGTTTAGCTTCCAAGGTCTCGCCTTGTAAAGCTAATGCATCAGCTTTCTTTGCTTCATACAATGCAAAATCTTCACAAATGGCAATAAATGCGTTGAGAAGCGGATTATGTTTTTTAATTTGGTCTAAACACGCTTTAGTCAACTCAACCGATGAAAATTCTTTGCTTTTTAATCCCTCTATTGCTTCTTTAATAGTAAGCTCATTTAATTTCATTTCTTAAATCATTCTTCTAGAATTGCTTTCACTTTGAAAAATCCATTGTGCTTTGATTTTGCGTTTGACAAAGCATTTTCTTGGGAAAAACATGAAGATGTTTTATCTTCCCGAGTAACATTTTCTAGGCCTGTGATTTGAGAAGTTGGCTCTATTTTTGAAGTATCAACCTCTTTGAGCTTGTCAACATAGCCTAAAATCGAGGAAAGCTGTTTTTCAAACTTTACTCTTTCTCCATCAGTAAGCGCAAGATTGGCAAGTTTTGCGATATGGACAACATTAATCCTCATCTTTATATTGTAATTATATCGAAATTCCTAATCGCTTCGCAATTGCTTTGTGCGCCGCCCATTCTAAAGAATCGTCAAGAGGGGAGAGGGGAACAGATTTTTTATACTTTTCTTTTAAAGATAAACTAATCAAGTAATCTGCGAAATGGGGGTTTTTTGGTAGAATTGGGCCATGAAGATAGCTTCCAAAGCTGTTTTTATATATTGCGCCTTCTGTTTTGTCTTCGCCATTATTTCCAAACCCTTTAATTACTTTTCCTAATAGTCTAATATTTTTTCCAAGATATGTTCTTCCTCCATGGTTTTCAAACCCAACCAAAGTATTTTGTCTTAATTCATGATTCATGATTCCTGATTCAATAACAATATTTCCAATAAGTCTTTTTGAATTTTCACCAGGATTTTCTGTATATAAATCCAATATGCCTAGTCCTTCAATTATAGTTCCATCTGCCTCTTTATAATATTTGCCCAATAATTGATACGCTCCGCAGATATAAAGCCCCGGAACATTATCTTCAATCATTTCTTTTAATATTTCTCTCTTCTTGCGAAGGTCTTCCGAAACAATTTTTTGTTGTAGATCTTGCGCTCCTCCCATAAACAGAAAATCACAAGATCTTAAATCGTCAATCTTTAATCCCAAATCAAGTTTCAAAATTTCAATATTAATCCCACGCCATTCGCACCGTTTTTGAATGCAAATAATATTTCCCCGATCTCCATATGTAGACATTAATTCAGGAAATAACCATCCTATTGTTAATTTATAATTCATAGTATTTTTTTACCGGTCAATATTTTTCTGACCTCGAGCATTGCCGAATATGTTGGAAGGATATAAAGCGTTTCTGATTTAAGAGTTTTATTTAAACCAAATAGAATTGAGTTCTTAAGATCTTCTTGAATTATGAGTTGTGAATCATGAATTATGGGTTTTCCGCAATATTTTAATCTAAGACCTAGATCAAGAGCTCGATCTCCAGAAATAATAATATATTTAAATTGATAAACAAAATCTTCGAAATCCACATCCCAAATCCATGAAGTGTCTGTTCCATCCGGAATTCGATCGTTAAGGACAAAAAGCAGGTTCTGCGCTTTTAAGTCACTAATAGTCCTTAGCGATTCGTTGAAACTCGTTGGGTTTTTAGACAGAAATATTTGAATGTTTTTATTTTTAACTCGCAAAATTTCTTGTCTTCCAAAAGCAGGTTTGAATTCATGCAAAGCAGAATTTATTCTTTTTTGTTGTATTCCAAGCCTTTTAGCTAAAAGCACAGCGGCAAGCGTATTGTAACGGTTGTAAATTCCCGATAGGGGATAATAAGAATATTCTGAAATATCCAGCTTTGGTCGTTTTAAACCACAATTATTGCATTTCCAATCCCCAAGATGAGAGAAGTAAATTGAATCATAGTGAAGTTTCGAACTACAGTTTGGACAGTATGTAGAATCGGAAGCGTGCTGACTAGATGAGGTAATTAATTTTTTATTATCTAGTCCAAAGAAGAAGGTATTATCTTTCCACCTTTTAGCTATCCACCTTAAAGGTGGAATAGATGCGCCACCTTGGGATAAGCCAAGAAACGCAATTTGAGGATCGTCCGCGTTTAAAATTAATCTAGTTTTTTTTGTTAATTTTTCAAGTGACCTTCTCCATTTTTCCGCAACCATGTTTACTTCTCCGTATCTATCTAACTGATCTCTGAATAGATTAAGAAGAATTAGGTAATCTGGTGATATTTCATTTAATACCAGCGGCAATGTAGCTTCATCGACCTCGAAAATTGCATAATTGTAATGGATTGTTGAAAGTATGTTGCTATGTAGTAATAGACTTGATGCGATTCCGTTGGTAAGATTTGCCCCTGCTTCATTCTGAAAGACTTTTTCTCCATTTTTTTCAAGAATTGTCTGAATAAGCTTGCCTGTAGTTGTTTTACCATTTGTCCCCGCTATAAGGATAATTTTAAGATTTGGGTTTTGGTTAACAATATCCTTAATAAAGTTTTTATTAAGATTAAGAGCTAGGTGCCCCGGCCACGTTGAGCCTTGACCTAAATTTAATAATCGAGAGGAGTACACCAGTAGCTTACCAAGATAAATTATAAAGATATTGCCCACGTGGATATTATACTCTAAATACTGGACTTATTTATAACACGAAAGGAGGATAAGTCTTTATAAGTTCTCCTGACTCTATCAAGACAAGCATTCTGTCAATCTTTTCATAATCCTCAGGATTAAGTTCTAAAAGACTTACTCCTTGTTTAGGATCATCTTCTTGTTTTAGGGCAACTCCATCTCTATTGAAAAAATATGTTACAACACTAACAGAATTTTCATCTTTAACTTGAAGAGCTGAGCTACGGGTTTTCTGAAGCTGGTTTGGGACTCTCATTGTCATATCTGGAGAACGAAATTTACTTGGTGCGATATTGTGCACAGAAAGTTTAATTGAATTATCTGGATTTGTATAGCTCTTAATGGAACTATAAAAATCATCACCAATGTTAAGTGGAGCCAAATTAGAAAGTCTAAAATTAATTGATTTATTTATTAATGTATTACTTAATGGCTCTTGTTCGTTTTCTGGATGTTGACCTGTTTCAACCAAAGTCATATGATCGCGATAATAACACCGTTGGACACGAAAGTCAAATAAAATTACATTGACCTAAGAATCTTTATTCGCTCCTCAATCGGAGGATGAGTGTTAAAAAGACTTGCGAACCAATTACCAGATATTTTATCTTTGAATGGATTTGAGATATATAAATGCGCAGTTGCGTTGTTTGCGACCTCAAGTGGCTCTTTGTCCTTGCCAATTTTTTCAAGCGCACTAGCCAGTCCTTCCGGATAGCGAGTTATCAAAACTCCTGATGCATCTGCCAAAAACTCTCTTTTTCTAGAAACTGCAAGCCGAATTAGTGTTGCGATAAGAGGGGAGAGTATAGCTAGAATTATTCCAATAATCAAAAATATTCCCTGTGCGCTATTTCTTCCTCCCCTGTCTCTTCTCCCTCCATACCAAAGACTTCGCATAAAAAAATCAGCAAGAAGCGCAACCAGTCCTACCAAAATCACGACTATCGACATTAGTCTGATATCGTAATTACGAACATGTGATAGTTCGTGGGCAATTACGCCTTCCAGCTCTGTCTTGCTTAGTTTTTCCAATATCCCAGTAGTGACACATACAACTGCGTGTTTTGGGTCCCGTCCTGTCGCGAAAGCATTGGGTGCCGAATCCTCTATAATATAAACTCTTGGCATAGGTAAACCTTCCGCAATACATAGATTTTCAACAGTTCTAAAAAGAAGAGGATTGTCATTTTTAGAAATTTGCTTTGCTTTGGACATTCCCAAAATCATTTTATCGGAGTAGTAGTAGCTTCCAAAGCTTATAATTCCTGAAATTACCAAAGCAATACCGGCGTAAGAAAGCCCATAGCCCGTTGCTTTTCCATATACAAAAATAATTGTGGTAATAAAAGCGACAAAAAGGACAACTATTAGCCAGGTTTTTGTTTTGTTGGAGGAAATTTGAGAATAGATAGTCATAGTTGAAGCGTAAAGTGAAAAACTAAAAGCGAAAAATAAGTATGCTTAAAATGCCACCTTAACGGCCTTCCTCTCCATCTCACCTGCTTCAAAGAATTCCTCTTCTCCAAACCCGAACATCCTTCCGATATTTCCGCTTGGAAAATTTGCAAGCGTGGTATTGTAACTTCTTACATTCGAATTATAGAATTGTCTTGCGTAAGCTATCTTAGCTTCGATATCGGATAACTCTTGCTGAAGCTCGAGAAAATTTTTACTCGCTTTAAGATCTGGATAGTTCTCAGAAACAGCAAAAAGACTTTTTAGTGCCTGAGACAGTATATTGTCGGATTCTGCCTTTTCATGAGCCGTTTGCGCGTGCATTAAAGATGCTCTTGCTTTTGTTACATTCTCAAGTAATTCTTTTTCGTGTTTTGCGTATCCTTTGACAGTTTCAACAAGATTCGGAACTAAATCAACTCTTCGTTTTAGCTGAACATCTATTCCGCTAAATGATTCTCTAATCCTAACCTTTCCTGTCGCAAGACTGTTATATATAGACAAAAAATATAACGTGACAAGCACGATTGCCCCAATAATTACCCAAATTGTTATATCCATTATTTCTCACCCCCTCCGGGCTAGAAGCCCTCCGGGCCAATGGCTTCAACTTTTAAGCCATTTTATAAAATCATTATATCCTAACGTGTTAAGAATGTCATCTTTTTTCGCCCAACCTCTCCGAGCCATTGCAACTCCATATTTCATAAGGCCCATTTGCCATAAAGCATGACTGTCTGTATCAATAATTAGTTTTACTCCCTTTTCAACTGCCGCCCTTATTAAACTGTCTGGTAAATCAAGTCTTGTCGGCCATGCGTTAATTTCTAGCACCTTATTGTTCTTTTTACAAAAATCGAAAATTTTCTCGAAATCCAGATCATAGCCCGTTCGGTCATTAAGTAATCTTCCAGTTGGATGAGCTAAGATTCTTGCTTTAGGATGAGAGAGTCCTTTGATGACACGTTCTGTCATGGTTTTCTTATTCATTGAAAATGCACTATGAATTGAAACGATAACGCAGTCCGATAAATCCAGACACTTACCATCAATTGCCAATTTACCATTGGATAATATATCTACTTCGAGCATTTTAAGTATTCGAATATCTTTATTCTCCGAATTTAATTGTTCAATAATGACGTTTCTCCTTGATATTAGGTCGTATATTTCCTTTTGATTGTGCTTTGAAACGCTCGGATTGTGTTCGGAAAAACCAATATATTCGTATTTTAGCTCTCTAGCTTTTTTAACCATTTCTTCTATTGAATTTTTTCCCAAATCATGACTTGGTTCTATTGGAAAATTTGAGTGTACATGTAAATCTCCTTTTATATCAGAGAGTTCAATTATCTTCGGAAGTTTGTGAGCCATAGATAATTCTATTTCTCCTGTATCTTCCCGCATCTCAGGAGGAATCCAATCCAAACCCAGCGCGTTATAAAATTTCTCCTCTTTATCAAATTGCTTTATTTTTGATTTTTTGTCTTTTAAATCCTTGATGCCGCGTTCAGAAAGCGACAGTTTCTTTTTTAGAGCATATTCCCTAAGATGAACATTATGATTCTTGCTGCCTGTAAAGTGCTGCAGAAGTGATCCAAAGCCCATTTTTGGCTGTACCATAAGGTCTACTTGTTTTCCTCCCGATGTTAGAATAGAGGCTGTGGAAGGGCCTTCTTCAATTATCCTTTCTTTGTATGGATAGGAAATAAAGTGTTTAATTGCTTCTTTAGGGTTATCTGAGGCTACGGCAATATCAATATCGCCGACCGTTGGCTTCATCCGCCTCAAACTCCCTAAGGGTGTGGCTTCTGAGATGGATTTAGACTTGAGGAGATAGGAGACGAGTTTACCCGCAAGTTCTGCAGCAAATGGCAAAACCATTCTTTTTGCTTTACCCTTACCTTCTTTATACTCCATGAGAGCTCGCTGTATATCTTCTTGGGACTTTTCTCCAAAAGTAGGAAGCTTTGCGATTTTTCCAGCTTTGGCGACTGTCAAAAGATCTTCGATGGCTGTTTCTTCGCTATTAAGTGAAAATTCTACCGCAAGTTTATATGCTTTTTTCGGTCCTATGGTTGGAATATCGATGAGCGCAAAAACTCCTTTAGGTATTCCTTTCAGCACCCAATCAAAGTGTTTGACATGTCCTTTTTTGAATAATTCTTCCAAACGCAACCTTATAGTTGGTCCAATACCGGGAACAGATTCCAGTTTTTTCTCTTTATATAAATCTTTTAATTCCGAGGTAAGACCTTCCACGGCTTCTGAGGCTTTTTGATAAGCAATCATCTGAAAATAATATTTTTTTTCGTTTTTGATAGAATATGCCGCGGCAACATCTTTAAAAAGTTTGGATATTTGCTGATTGCTCACTCTAAAATACTATCAAAACATTGACTGCAATTCAATTATTTGTTAGTATACCTTGGAGTGGGACCGTAGCTCAATTGGCTAGAGCGCTTCCCTGTCACGGAAGAGGTCACGGGTTCGAGTCCCGCCGGTCCCGCAAAAAATTGAAAAAATATTTATCTTCTGCCTGATTCATCTGCCTTGTGAAATTTATCCTCTGCCTAGAAAGGAGAAATATATATGCCAACAAGAAAAGTTCAAAGTAAAAAAATTCAAAACCAAGGATTAGTTTCCAGACTGTTAAGTCAATTTAGACTTGGAGAGTCTTACACGAATCTTATACTTGGGGCCATAGTTGTTATCGCGATTGGAATTGCCGTTGTAATATTTGTTAAAGACAACAAACAGGAAACAAGTTCTACGACAACCGAACCAACTAACGAAAACCAGGAAGAAGCGATGGTATCTTCAACATATACTGTAAAAGTAGGAGATAGTCTATGGAGCATTTCGGAAAAAACATATAATACGGGATACAATTGGCCGGAGATCGCAAAAGAAAATGATCTTGAAAATCCAGGATTAATTCATGCAGGAAATAAGTTAAAGCTTCCAAGTATTAAGGAAGACTTGGCGGTAAAATCAGATTCTGGGAATGTGATGTCTGAAAAATCAGTGAACGGTGCAATTACTGGGGATAAGTATACGATAAAAAAAGGCGATAATCTTTGGGATATTGCAGTAAGAGCATACGGAGACGGATTTCGCTATGTTGAGATAGCAAAGGCAAATAATCTAGCTAATCCAAGTCTTATACATTCAGATAACGCATTAATTATTCCGAGAAAATAAAATATCTGAGATTTTTTGTGATAGAATAATCCCGAGAGAGTGATATCTCGCGGGATTAGTACACTGGCAGTATGCTACCTTCCCAAGGTAGAGAAGCGAGTTCGATTCTCGTATCCCGCTCCAGAATATTAGCTGGCTATAAATGGCATGGGATGGTTGGTTTTCTTGGGAAGGATTTTTTCTACGAGTTCTGTATATTTTTTGGGGTTTGATACATTCAACAAATAAATCTTCTCCTTAAGCGCAGGATCGTATAGCTCTATTGTTCCGTAATTAAAAAGCTTGCCAAAAAAAGATTGCTCAAATGAAATGGCTTCCACAAAATTACATTCATATTTTTCTTTTTTCTTGCTAAAAATAATTCCGCTATGTCTTACAACTCCCTCTTTCGAAACCTCTGTGTACTCAAAGTGCCATCTCGCAACAATAAAAAAAATAATTACAATATTAAATACAAGAAGCATGACAAGCGCAACCAAATACAAAGAGAATGCACCGGTAATCCCAATATAGCTGCCTAAAAGCGAGATCAATCCAACAATAAGTGCAAATGAGACCACAAAGATGATCTCGGAGACAATTATCCTTATGGCTATCAATGCTGTACTTTCTCTCAATGTAATTTTATTTAACTCGGGATTTATTGCTTTTGACGAAACCTCTAACTCTTTAGCCGCTTTAAGCCGCGTATCTATTCTCGCAATTAGTTCTTCAGGGGCAAATGGTTTAGTCATGTAGTCGTCCGCTCCTATTTGCAAACCACGCACAACATCGGAAGAAAGAGATTTCCCAGTTAACGCAATCACAGCTATTTCCGGATGAGTCTCTTTAATCTTGACGCATACTGTTTCCCCTGAGACTTTTGGTATCACAAAATCAAGAACAACCAGGTCCGGATGACCTTGCTCTACAATACTCAAGGCTTCAGCACCGTCCGATGCCTCAAGCACCTTAAAGTTGTTATCAACCAGGATTTTTCTTAAAGAGACTCTAATATCATCATTGTCCTCGACGATAAGGATACATTTCTTCATAACATTCAAATTATATAACTTAAACAATATTAATTCATACTTTTAAGTTACATGTTGGCATATTGAACTATTATTTTCAATATCCTATACTGGAGGAGTAAGCTCGAGTCGTGAATATAATTTTGATTCTGTATGGAAAAAAATTTTTCAGAGCAGGACAAATTGTATAGCCGTCTGTATAGCTATTCGAAAAAGTATATCCCATATAAATGGTTGGGTAAGCTCGGTTTAGACAACATAAATCAACAACAGATTACGCATTTACTTACTTCTTACGGACTCCCGGTAGTTCTAAGTACTATAGCCCTCCTCACAACGTACATATTTAAGTTTTATCCCGATAAAATACCTTTTTATATGCTCTATTCTATCTTCGTTGCGTTAAGCAGTTGGTATGGGGGATTAGGAGGAGGTGTTTTAACAACGGGAATTATTGCATCAGGAGTTGTTTTTTTCTTATCCAGCAATATTCAATATGAATTAACTGGTTCTCTGTTAATCGGACTTTTGAGTTTTATTGTAAGCGCTGTTACGGTAAGTTTTCTGATTGGTACCGCCAGACGAACAAATGAGATAAAAAAATTTAAAGAGCAGGAGAAAGCCTATTCGCAAACCTTCACTCAATTATTTGGCGAGCATATCAAAGCCCGAAAAGAGATTAAGGCAAGGGATGAATTTCTTTCTATAGTATCCCACGAACTAAAAACACCTCTGACCTCAATGCTTTTGAAGCTTCATGGCATGCTCAATAGCGTTTACAATGTCTCTCTTGCGAATTTTTCCGTTCGGGAGCTAATGCAGGTATTGGAAAATGCTGAAAAGCAAATAAAGTGGCTGACGGCAATGATCAACGATCTTATTAACGTATCTTTGATTACAACCGGACGAATGAATTTAAAGATAGAAGACGTTGACCTCGTTGGAACAACAAATCGAGTTTTACAAAACTTTTCAGAACTCTTAAAACGCGAGAAATACAAAATCAGAATTGAGGCTAAATCCCCAGTTGTTGGACGGTGGGACGAAGTTCGTATTGAACAGGCGATCACAAACCTTGTCTCAAACGCGATTAAGTACGGTCGGGGTGAGCCTATTGATATTAAAATTTTAAAAACCGGAGATTCTGCTAGATTTATTATTCAGGATCGGGGAATCGGCATTCATCCCAATGAACAAAAGGTTATTTTTGATCTTTTTAAACGCGCGGAAGAACAAAATGGCAACCACAAGGGACTTGGGGTAGGTCTGTACATCACCTCTCAGATTGTAAAAGTCCATGGGGGCAGTATAAGAGTATCAAGCGCGCCAATGAAAGGATCCTTATTTACCATAGATTTACCGCTTAATCAGAGCGTGAAAGAGTAAAAGTATTTTTTCTCTACTCTTCCATTTCTAATCTTAATTCCATCTTTTTCCAAAAGTTTTTTCTTCGATTTTAATCCTCCATCACCGCTATAGCCGCAAAGTCTGCCATCGGACGCTACTACTTTATAACAAGGATAGTTATAGGGATCAGGATTGCCTGCCATAATTCTCCCAATCGCTCTTGGAGAAGTATGACAAACTCTCGCCAGTTCTTTATAAGTCACAACTTTCCCCTTCGGAATTTTCTTAAGCATTAAAACCGCTTTGTGCATAAGATTATTCTATCAGACTTCACAATACGAAGTGTCCATTTTCTCAGTTGACGTTGACAACCTATTTTGATAATATAAATCGTGCACACTAAATATATTTTTGTTTCGGGGGGAGTAATATCCGGAATCGGCAAAGGTACTTCCGCAGCCTCTATTGCTCTTCTTCTTAAGTCCTCAGGTCTTCGAGTCGCTCCAATCAAATTCGAAGGATATTTAAATATTGACGCCGGAACAATTAATCCTATAGAGCATGGAGACCCGTTCCTTTGCGAAGACGGCACGGAAGGAGATATGGATCTTGGCTCCTACGAAAAGTTCTTGGATGAAGACATGGGAAAAGACAATTTTGTCACGATGGGACAAGTTTATCAACATATAATAGAAAAAGAGCGAAGATTTGAATATAACGGAGAAGACGTAGAAGCGGTTCATATAAGTAACGAGATCATAGGAAGAATTAAAAACGTCGCGAAGAAAAAACAGGCTGATGTAGTTGTTATAGAATTGGGAGGAACGGCAGGGGAGTACTGGAATGTATTTTTCTACGAGGCTTCAAGAATTCTTTCTCTAAAAAATCCCGGAGATGTAATTCATGTGCACGTAAGCTACCTTCCTACCCCTCACCATCTGGGAGAACCAAAAACAAAGCCGACTCAACTTTCTGTCAGAACATTAAATTCTTTGGGAATTCAGCCTGATTTTATTATAGCGAGATCGGAAAAGTATTTCGACCAAAGAAGAAGAGAGAGATTCGCGCTTTTCTGCAATATGCGCTCCGATGATATTATATCCGCTCCGGATGTCTCTATTATCTATGAGATTCCTCTTTTACTTCACGAGCAGGAACTGGACAAAAAAATACTCAAAAAACTCGATCTGAAAATCTCAAGTCCCAAACTAGATGATTGGAAAAAGTTTCTTGAAAAAGTAAAAAATAAAAAACAAAAAAACGTAGAAATTGCAATAGTTGGAAAATATTTTGGGACAGGCGATTACCAGATTAGAGATTCTTATGCCGCGCTTTTTGACGCTATAGATCACGCGGCCTGGCAGCTAAATGCTAATATAAAAACTCGCTGGATAAGCGCTCAAAATCTCGAGACAAAAGATCCGAAAATGGTAATTGGAAATCCAGATGGAATTATTGTACCAATTGGTTGGGGAGAAAGGGGCGCTGAAGGAATGATCAAAGCCGCCTCTTTTGCCCGGGAAAATAAAATCCCATATCTTGGTCTTTGTTACGGAATGCAGCTTGCGACAATCGCTTACGCTCGGGATATTTTGGGATGGAAGGATGCGAATACAACAGAGAATGATCCGAAAACCAAACACCCGATTATTACCCTTATGCCAAAACAGAAAAAATTTATGAAAAAGAGAGCCTATGGAGGAACAATGAGACTAGGAACATGGAATGCTATTGTTAAGAACAACACGGTTGCCTATAAGCTATACGATAAATACAACGGATTCCTTGATAAGAATAAAAATCTTACAAGCGAGAGACATAGACATAGATACGAATTCAATAATAAATATACAAAAGAGTTTGAAGATAAAGGATTTGTATTTAGCGCAAGATCGGTTGAGGAAAATTTAGTTGAAATTATTGAACTTCCAAAATCTCTCCACCCATTTTATCTCGGGACTCAGGGCCATCCCGAATACAAAAGCAGGCCTCTGAAACCACATCCGATATTCTTAGGCTTTATCCAAGCCTGTATGTTATAATACCAATATGATAGTTAAAATTAACTTCGTTCCCGGAGATACTATTCGAGTCTCTGAAAGAGTGAAAGAGGGAAATAAACACAGGATTCAAGTTTTCGAAGGCGTTGTTTTAGGCCTTAGGGGCAGGGGAGAAAACAAGAGCTTTAGCGTTATGAAAAGAGTCGGAGATGTTGGAGTTGAAAAAATTTATCCACTTATGTCTCCTAATGTTGAAAAGGTTGTGGTCAAAGAACATTCGAAAACAAAAGTGAGAAGAGCAAAACTCTTTTACAAACGTTTGCCCCGCAAGAATCCTTAAGTGAAAATAGCAAACCCGATCGCCAAATTTGGTGAAGATAAGGCCTGCGAATACCTCAAAAAACTAGGTTATAAAATTGTTGAAAGAAACTTCAGGAAAGGATATGGGGAAATCGATATTATCGCAATCGAAGAGACTGAAAAGGATGGGAAAATTTTAGTTTTTATCGAAGTAAAAACAAGAACATCTGATAGTTATGGCACGCCGCTTGAAGCAATTACTTATTGGAAATTGAAAGAAATTGTTAAGACTGCACAGTTTTACAAAATGATCCATCCTAAGCTCCCTGAAAGTCTCAGAATTGACGCGGTGTCTGTTACCTTGTTAAATGGTAGTGAGGTTGAAAAAATCGAATTAACAAAAAACATCAGCGGATTTTAATAAGTGGTTAGTTTGAGGCGTTTTATTTGGTCCCGAATCATTGCGGCTTTTTCAAAACTTAGATTTTGCGCGGCTTCTTTCATTTCAAGTCTAAGTCTTTTTATCAGTATCTCTTTCTCATCAGGCAGTATTACCTCTTTTTTGGAAAGATTGAGGAGAAAATCCAAATTATCTTTATTTTTAGAATCTTGCGATAAATCTTCGTCAATCAATTTTGCCCTTATTCTTTTTTGAATTCCTATCGGAGTCTTATTAAATTTTTTATTGTAAGCAATCTGGATATTTCTCCGTCTTTCTACTTCAGAAATTGCGCTACTCATTGATTTTGTAACTGTGTCCGCGTACATAATAACAGAAGAGTCAATGTGGCGTGCCGCTCTTCCCATTGTTTGGATAAGCGAAGTTCTGCTTCTTAAGAAACCTTCTTTGTCAGCATCAAGTATTGCGATCAGAGAAACTTCTGGTAAATCCAACCCCTCACGAAGTAAATTTATTCCAACAACTACGTCGTATTCTCCTTCCCGCAATTTATCTAAAATATCCTGCCTTTCAAGAGTTTGAATATCCGAATGAAGGTACGCGACTTTTATATTGTTATCCTCAAGATAAGATGCCAGTTCTTCAGCCATTCTTTTCGTAAGCGTTGTTATTAAGACTCTTTGTTTTTTTGAAACTCTTTTTTTTATTTCAGAAATTAAATCTACGATTTGTCCAGACGTTGGTTTAATAGTAATTTTAGGGTCTACAAGATTGGTTGGGCGGATAAGCTGTTCAACAACAGCGTCATTTTCCTTCGAGAGCGATAGCTCATATTCATCAGGGGTAGCGCTAACATAAATTATCTGATTTAATCTTTGCATCAACTCCAGAAATTTTAATGGCCTATTGTCAAGAGCGGACGGCAAACGAAAACCATAGTCAATTAAAGTTTGTTTTCGCGACCGGTCGCCATTGTACATTCCTCTTAATTGCGGGAGAGAGATATGGGATTCATCAATAATGCACAAAAAGTCTTTACTTGAGGCGTGATGGAAGTAGTCAAGGAGTGTGTAAGGAGGTTCCCCTGGAGATCGTCCGTCAAAGTATCTCGAATAGTTTTCTATTCCGTTTACATAACCTATTTCTTTTATCATCTCAAGATCAAAATTTGTCCGCTGTGTAAGTCTTTGCGCCTCCAAAATTTTGCCGGAACCCCTAAGCATCCCGACTCTTTCTTCTAAATCATGCCGGATTCTTGGGAATACATCTACGTAAGAATTTGGATCTGTCATATAATGTTTGGCAGGATAGATAACAGTGTTTTTTAGAATATTAATTGTATCTCCGGTTAAGGGGCTAAATTCTGAAATAGATTGTATTTTGTCATTTTTAAGCTCTATTCTTAGCCCGGTGTCTTTGTAGGCCGGGAAAAGATCTATTGATTCTCCTCGTGTCCTAAAACTTCCCCTTTCAAACGCGTACTCATTTCGCTCATACTGCAGATCCGTCAAACGCATAAGAATTGCCTTAATTGTCACTTTCATCCCGCTTGCCAGCTCCAAAACAAACTTTCCATACTCAACAGGGGAGCCTAAATTATAGATACATGAAACTGAAGCCACAACAATAACGTCTTTACGCGTCAGAAGATTCGTAGTTGCTGACAGTCTCAATTTATCTATTTCTTCATTTATCTCTGCCTCTTTTTCAATATAAGTGTCAGATTGCGGAACATATGCTTCCGGTTGGTAATAATCATAATATGAAACAAAATATGAAATCGCGTTATTTGGAAAGAAATCCCGAAACTCCTGATAGAGTTGTGCCGCGAGGGTTTTGTTGTGAGAAATAACAAGAGTTGGTTTTTGAATACTCGCGATAACATTTGCCATGGTAAATGTTTTGCCGCTTCCCGTGACTCCAAGAAGCACTTGATGACGCATGTCTTTTTGCAAATTATTAACTAATTTCTCAATAGCTTCAGGCTGGTCCCCTGTTGGCTTGAAATCTGATACAAGCTGAAACTTCATAGACTTTACATTTTATCATATCTATAAGATGGGATAAATTGACATACTTTGTGCTGATTTGTCATCTTGACAAAATACTCGAACATTTCGTATAAAATATATTATGCCAGGAGTATTATACAAAAAGGAACGGGATCTATTAGAATATCTTGCACAGTTTCAAAGGCAATATGGATATTCTCCAAAACTGCACGAGATCGCGCAGGCAACGGGACACAGAAGCAATTCTACAGTACACGCAATAATTAAATCACTTGTTGAGAAAGGATATATTCAAAAAGTCGACGGTAATACAAGGGTTCTCAAGATAATTGATCAGAAAATTTCTAATACTCTTTTGGGAAGTCATCCGGCTATTGATTTACCTTTGATGGGATATATCGCGGCGGGTAAACCCCTGGAACCCCATACCGATCCGAATGCTTCTTTTCAGATCTCAGCATCAATGATTTCGGGCAAAAAAACAGCTTATGTTTTACAGGTAAAGGGTAATTCAATGATAGAGGATGGAATTTTGGATGGGGATTTTGTCGTCATAGAAAAAGCGGACGCCGCCTCAAACGGAGATATAGTCGTAGCGCTTGTTGATAACAATCTCGCGACTCTTAAAAGATTTTATAATGAAAACGGTAGAGTTGCTCTGAAACCCGCCAATTCAGAAATGGCGCCTATTTACCCCAATACCCTAACAATTCAAGGCAAAGCAGTTGGACTGGTCAGGAGATTCTAATTGGGAACACTATACATTGTAGCAACTCCAATAGGGAATTTAAAAGACATAACTCTCAGAGCGCTTGAAGTTCTCGATAAAACAGAAATAATTGCTTGCGAAGATACAAGACGCACAGGTCTTCTTCTCTCATCCATTCGTCATTCTGGTAAGCCGATGGCGCATCCAGAATCCGAGAATAATAAACCGACACTCCTTTCCTACTTCGAACAAAACGAGCTTAAAAGAATTCCTCAGATTTTAAATGCTTTACATAACGGGATTGATGTTGCTCTTGTTTCTGACGCCGGAACTCCGACTATCTCAGATCCCGGATTTAAGTTAGTTAGGGAGTGTGTTAAAGAGGGGATAAAAGTTGAATCAATTCCGGGACCATCGTCAACAATAACAGCGCTTGTTGTTTCCGGATTGCCGACTGACAAGTTTTTGTTTTTGGGATTTCTTCCCCAGAAACCGGGACATAGAAAAAAATTGTTAAGGAACGTTTTGGACTCGCAGAAATTTGTCAAATCAACAGTTATTCTTTTTGAATCTCCCCACAAACTAATTACAACACTTTCTGAAATAAAAGAGATTTTTGGAGATATAGATATTGTCATTGCCCGCGAATTAACAAAAATCCACGAAGAAATTCGCCGCGAAAAAATATCAAAGTCAATTGGGCATTTCCAAAAAACCAATCCTAAAGGAGAATTCGTAATCTTATTCCACTTATAGCTAACCATAGTGTAATTTTACACAAGATATAATATAATCCACCTATGGTAAATAACCTATCAAAAGATGAGGAAAAAATCCTTAATTCTATAAAAGTTGCTTCTGAAAACGATCCAACCAAACCCGAATTTCCGCCAGATAATCCCAAGTTCCCTGCTACACCAACTTATAAAATAAAAGTTCCTGGGTTCTCAAACGTTTGGCTTAAAGATGAAAGTATAAACAAGTACAGCGGTACTCACAAAGATAGATTAGCTTGGGAAGTAGTAGTTTTATATCGAAATTTTTTAATTGCCAAAAAAAGAGAGCAGTTAAAGGGTAGCCTTCCAATATTTTCGATAATTTCTTCAGGATCAGCCGCAATTGCTATTGGTCGTATGCTTAGAAATTATCATCTTCCAAAGCTTAATGTATTGGTTGATACTAACTTAGATCCAAAAACATATGAGGCAATTAAAACATCTCATTGTCGAGTATTTAAAACAGATTTGAGAATAAAGCCATTTTCTACAAAAGAAATTCTATCTTTAACAGATAATGAAGAGGGATTTGATCTAACATCTAATCAAGGTGTGGGCCTGGAAACAGGCAATTTTGATTGGATGAGTTATGAGATTCTCAACATATCTCCTGACTATTGTTTTATTCCTTTTGGCACTGGTACTTTATTTGAGAAAGTCTTAGAAATAAATAAGCTTGAGGTAGCATACTCAAAACACGATCCGAGATTTACTGGAAACATTAATAAACTAGCTAATTGCAATTTCATGGGCGCAACAACAAAGTACCCGAGTTCCAAAGCTGATAAGTTATTTGCTTACCATTTACCTTTTTCTAAGATCGATGAGGAAATGATAAGGTTTTATATAACTTCAGGGTTTTGCGGTACACAAACCGGAATTTACCTAATAAAAGAAGCTTTCCTTGAAAGGGCAATAGGAGTAGTAAAATCTCAGGAAATTCTATTTGAACCTTCTGGCATCGCAGGCCTTGCTTTGATGCTGCAAATGAGAGATAAACTACCAAAAAATAAAAAGATGCTAATAATCAACACGGGAAAAACCAAACTATAATTTCTTATTTCACCAGATGAGGCTCTCTTGTACTACTTAAAATATTAGTTTAGAATCTTATATATGAGCGAGATTCAAGAGTTAGTTACACCAGTTCAACCTCAACCCGAACACATAGTTAACCAAAAAGATGTTTTCAGAACAAAAGTGAAAAACATATTTGTAAATGCAAATGACAGAGGCGGAAGACCCGAAAGCACTCCTTCAGAGCTAGAAGAAGTTGATAGCTTTTTAAAATCTGAAGATCGTTTTACAGATAAATGGTGGGAAAAAATGTATATATGGATGGATCAACATGACTTCCACCGCCAAAAAGATTTAGTAATGCAAGCAACTTCTGAATCTTTAGGCTCCTTGCCAGAGAACGCGACACTCCCTAGTCAACTAAAATACTGGATAAATAAAATTAACGGCTGGCCGCAGAATGAAGCAATAAGGAAACAAATATTGGACACCTTAAGAAATTCCTCAATACCTCTATCTTTGAGAAGTCAGCTTGGCAAATACCTAGCGGAAAGCGATGTTACTCCATACAGTGTAGATTCAATTATAGAAGATTATAGAATATTAGGAGAGGATGTAGGTGAGGAAGTAAGAGCTCAGATATTTCCTATAATGTTAATAGGCGGTGCATATGAAAAGTTTGAGGAATACAAAGAAGACTTCATTAATCTTTATGAGCATAAGGCTGAATCTCCGAATTTAGCACCCGATAAGAAACAATCTTTACTGGGAAAAATTGGCTCTCGTTTCAGACGCCCGCAAAGACTCAGCCGTGAACAAGAACTTCACAAAAGAAATCTTGCGGAGAGAAGAATTGAGACCATTAGAAATCTTGTCTTAGAGCTATTCCCTCCTTTATCAGAAGATCCGGATCAGTTCGGTAAATGGAAACGACTACATCCTTATGAAGGTGTAGGGCATGGCGGAAAGTATTCAGATGAACCTGTAAGCGTGTGTATGTCAACACTGCCTGTTGAAACTTTAGAAAAGTATTTGGATGATCTAAAACTCTTGAAGGCATTGCCGGAATTCGAAAATCTATCAACAAATGTTGCTAGTCGGAGAGGGAAGGGGGTTGAAGCTCCCTTTGTTGCTTTAGGACACGCTACTACAGGATTTTATGATAGCGATGATTTTATCTCAGTTGACTCTGTTTTGCGTTATTTAAACAGCTTAAAGAGAACTGAAGTCTTAGATGAGCGCATAGTTGATGAAGTTTTATCTGGAATGGGAGCATTCACGATTTATGACGATATAAATGCTATAGTTCGCAGAAACTTTAGAGCGTTAATCGAGGAGACTCAACTGCCCAATGAATACATGATAACTACTAATGATTATTCTATGTTAAGAATTCGCGATGAAGACGCATTTAAAGACCGGTTAGAAACAGCAAAATCAATAACGCTTGCACATAAGAACTATAATAATTGTTTTTTACTAGTTTACGATCTAGTTGACAAAGGCATTATCAGCGGAGAGAGAGCCCTAGAGTTACCAAATAAAGCAAGCAATATTTTTTCAAGAGAACCTTTAATGAATTACGTATTTGATCTAGCTTTTTTAAAATTTCCAGAATTATTTCTAAAAACAGACGATGGGATAGAATTTCTTACCCATTATTCTACCAACGGTATATTTTCCCTGGATAAGTCCCTTGATTCAAGAATAGGTTCGTTAACTGAGAATCTTCAACGAGAAGGAATATTTAAGTTTTCAAATTTTATCAAAGATGTTATTCCCCGTGAGATAGAGCGTGTTGATAAATTGTTGCTGGAAAACTCTTCAATAGAGATAACTCAAGAAAATTGGCAGCCCTTTTTATTTGCGTATATTAGTAGACATACAGAACCATGGGGATTTCCCAATCTTTCGCCTAGATCCGCAGAAAGAATCTAAAAAGAGAAGATCCAACTGATTTGTCTTTTTCTCTAAATATGATTACAAAATTCATCGATTTTTGCGGTGGAGCAGGACCACTCAGTCAAATACGATCTCTCGGCTCTTTTATTAACGATGTCGACAATGCTTACTCAAAGAGTACGACGGTTGAAAGAACTGAGGTAGAAATCTTTAATGGATTGGTAAAGATAGAAGAAAAATTTGCAAAAGAGAGATGGTCCAACGAAGATAAGGCTGATTTTTATAATATTTCCCGTGATATATTAGGTGCTGCACCTAGCATTTTCTCAGATTGTCTGGGTCTTTTTGAAAGATTAAACCCATCACAAATGAAGTTATTTGCCAAAGAAATATATCCTCTATACAGAACCAAACTCGTATTAATAGAGAAAATAGATGATAAAGGCAAAAAAGTATATAATAGGCAACAATTGCTTCAATTAAGAACTGCCATCCGAGGTTTTGTAAGTTTATTGAATGAGGGAGAAAAACCTTTAGAAACTCAGAAGCAAAATCTACTTGTAGATATACAAAACCTTATTAAAGATCGCTTTGGAATCATAAAAATTCCTGAAAACTTTACCCCAGAACATACGCGTTCAATCATCAATATATCTACTTATCTAGCAAATCTTCATGGAAGAACTCCCGAAAAAGAAACAATAATAGGATTCTATTTGTCTTTAATGATAAATGATAAATGGGACAGCTTTAGGAGTGGTGAAGAAATTAATCCTGATGAATATTTAACTCATGAAAAAAGCAGTGAAATTAAGTCATTCCTAAATAACAGACAAAGATTAAATCCTCTGAATGTTGATAATTTAGGCATTCACCAGGAACAATTATCTGAACTAATTAAATTGTTGCAAAAAGAGCAACAAAATATTGTTATAGGCAACATTGAAACAATTGATATCAAGCTAACAAATATTATTCTAAATTTACATGGTTTGGAAGATCCAGATTTGCACCCCGATCTCTTGGACAAACAAAGACTGAAGCTATTATTGAATTGGGGCAACAGGAAAATAGGATCAACAGTTGCAAAAATGTATCAGAAGTCTCTAAATCCTGAAAGATCAATTCAGTTTTCTGGGGAAGAGACAATTATTCAACAAGACATAACTAGTATTATTCAAGAAAGTGGACTCATTCTTAATCACCAAGTATTAAAAGAACACTTTCAAGATGGAATCAAACCTTTAGCAACAGTTGTTAATCTACTTGGATTTGTTGGGGAAACACAGGCAGAACCCGAAATAGAGCAACTAAGAAATTTATTGGAACCTTCAGATAAAGTTATTGAGATATTTAGAAGGTTAGGAGAAGACTTCAAGCCTACTTCGGGCGCAATTGCACTATCTCAAGACTTAACATATCTTGATAATCTAATTGTAAAAAGGGAAGACGAGCTTACGCTGGAAGAAAGGACATTACTTACAGATTATACCACTCAAATAAGAAAACAGGTAATAAAACTTGAAAGTATATATGGTCAAATTAAAAATAAATTTGCTGGTCTGAAACAAGGATTAAATACTCCCAAGAGTCCTCTTCTTCAAGACAAACTGCATGAGATAGATAGGATTATTAATACTCAAACTACACAGCAAGTAATTACAAGTATTATGACAAATAATTTGAATACAATTATAGAAAATATCCGCGAATGTTTATCTTGCACTAAGGAAGGAAGTAATAATGATACTAATTTAACTTTTGGAGATACGAATAAATTTTACTTATATAGTCAAACCGAGACGCAGGAAAAAGGAAGTATTTCAGACCAGGTAGTGTTTGTTGAGCCAACTACTAGAAAAGACGGTTCTCAGAGTATTTCATTTGTTCTTGACAGAGTTTACGGTACCAATACGCCTACTATTCTGGAAAACCAGGTGGATACAATCCTAAAGAAATGCACAACAATTAGAGAAAGATTTCCTAAAATAAAACTAACAATTTTTGTTTCTGACGCAGCAACCAAAACAGGCGGAATTTCAACTGATATGTTTTTGGAAAGACTGAGAGCAAAAAAAATTACAGCTGAGAGGGAAATAATAGAAGTGAACGTAGTCGAGTCGTCCACTGGAGACCATTACATTGAATTCGGTGGAGATGCTAGAAAATCTGGGAAAAGAGATGTAGATGGAATCCTCATTTCTGCCTGAATTTATATACGCCCTAGAGAAGTCTTGAGCGTCTTTTTTGAAACAATCTCTCCGGTTGCATCAATCTCATAAATATAAATCTCGCCTGTTGCGATTTCGAGTTTTTCGACATCTTTATCTGAGATATTTTCAAGATATTTTACAAGAGCCCGAAGTGAATTTCCGTGAGCAACAACCAATACATTTTTCCCTGCTTTAAGTTTTGGTAAAATTTTATTTTGATAGTAGGGAACAACGCGATTATAAACGTCTTTTAGAGACTCGCCATTTTTTATTGGCATGTTCCACCCTCTTCGAATTTTTTGAAATTCTGACTTTCCTACTTCTTTTTGAATCTCCCATTTATTCTTGCCGGTCAAATAACCATAGTCTCTTTCATTTAACGCTTCATCTTCAATTGAGGAAAGCGTATTAAGATTTAAAACTTTTCTAATTTCATCCAAAGTTTCCTTTGCTCTTTTAAGAACTGAAGTAAATGCCAAGTCTATTTTTATGTTTTCTAAAGATTTTCCTGCAAGCCTAGCTTCCTGCCGACCTTTTTCGCTAAGACTAATATCTGTTAATCCAGTCCAAACACCTTTTGCATTCCACAGAGACTCGCCATGTCTAACCAAAATTAAATTAGCCATAATTATAATACCTTCAGTTGGCTTTCAATCTGCAAAAGCCTATTATATTTAGATACGTTTTCTCCTCTAGAAAGCGTCCCTAGTTTAACATAATCCGAAGAAACCGCAACCGCGAAATCCGATATGAAATCGTCATTTGTCTCGTTATTTCTATGAGAAACTACTATTTTTAGCCCTATTACTTTTGCAGCCTCAGCAATCGCGAGCGATTCGATAACCGTACCAACTTGGCTTGGCTTTATGACAATTCCCGAAATTGCCTTTTTTTCCAAAGCCAAATTTAATTTATTAAGGTTTGTTGCTGTTAAATCTCCGCCTATAATCGCAATATTTTGGGAAAATTTTGCTGTCAAATTTTCCCAAGCAGTCCAATCATCGTAAGAGAAAGGGTCTTCAAGATATAGTATATTAATGTCTTTGATCATATCTTCATAGAAACCTAAAAGCTCCTTCGCGGACAAAGGTGAGGAAAAATCTTTTATTTTATATTTACCATCCCTCGCGAAATTAGTGGCTCTGCTGTTAAGTCCAAAAAATATGTCAAATCCAGGTCTATATATATTTTCGACTGCTTTTTTCAGAACGAGAAACGCTTCTTTGTTAGACGGCATTCCCGAAGTATTTATGTCATCGTATTCCGCCTCGAAAGAGCCATTGGAGCTTAGCAATTGCTTTAGAGATTTACGAATTAGCATACACATTTGTAACGAATCTGAGAATGACTTCGAGGATGGGGGAATTACGATAAACTCATCAAAATCAGAAGCTCCGGTAATTGAATCAACACTACTATTTATTGCGTTAAATAAAGGGATTGGAATTGCGGGCTTTGGATTTCTCTTATGCAAGAGCTGCCTAAGATAGATGTAAAGCGGAAGATTAGACGTTTGCGAAGCGGCTTTTGCAACAGCCATTGAAACGGAAAATATCGCATTTGCTCCAAGAGAAGACTTGTTTGGCGTACCGTCCAGCTCAATCATTTTTCCGTCTATTTCGTGTTGTTTTAGCGCATCTTTGCCTATCAGATGAGGGGCAATTGGACTTAGGACGTTCCCGACAGCTTTAAGTACTCCATTCCCGCCAAATCTTTTCTCATCATTATCTTTTAATTCCAATGCATTTAAAACGCTATCTTTTCCACCAGGATATGAGGCAATTCCTACCTTTCCGTTGTCCAAAATAACCGTTGCTTCAACTGTTGGCAAACCATTTGCACTTAAGACCTCTCTTGCCATTATCTTTTTTATTCTGGACATCTGATTAATTTAATCCTCCTTTGTACACCTCTCCCTTTGCCCCATCCAAAGTAACAACACTGCCAGTGTGAAGTGCTGAAGTTGCATGTATTACGCCTTGGATCATGGGTTTGCCAACAATTTTTCCGTAAATCATTTTGTCATGATCTGTAAAGGAGGCCGTCTCAGTTATAAATCCTTTTGCTTTTCTTATTATGTGGAATAAGCTTGTTTCGATTTTTGGGACAACAAGTATCTCGCTTGGGTTTACATTATGTATTATTCTATAATTTTTAAAAATTCTCACAGGACCCGTTGTAATCCCGGGAAAAGTACTAACGCCTTTTAATAACATACGCTGTCTGGACTTTTGGTGATTGAGTTTAGGATGATGTAAAAAACCTGGCGTTGAAGGAAATGATTGCGATTCTGATATAGAATTAGCCATTTGTTTTGTACTCAATATGTAAATTATATCGCGATCTATTGAAAATTTTATTTCTTGAGGAAAGTAAAAATGCTTTTGAAGCAATATTCCAATATGCGAAAGAGTCCGAGCTTGAATATCGGAAAGCTGATGTGATTTTTTAACATGAGTTTGATGGCTTTTAAATAAGATACGAAGATCTTTTTTTGATAGCACGTAGCGGGAATGTTCATGTCCGTCTTCTTCTATGACGATTTTTGTTTTGTCGCTCGTTAATGGATCTTCTGTAAACATTGTTCCGCTTTTTCTAGAATTTACTTTTTTCTGGACTGCAACAGCGATATCAAGTCTGGAAAGATTATTAATTTCATCTGAGCCAATTTCTAAAAGTGTAATTTTTTTAAATTGGGCAGCCCAAATTTCTTTTATTGCGACTATTAAATTGGCATCCCCTTTGACTTCGTAATGTATATTTTTAAAACTAAATGGGGACGAAGGAGTAGCGATCACGGCATTTTCTTTAAATCTATTCCCTAATCTAGAGTAGTAATCATGTACTTGGCTTGCCATATCTTCAGGCATGGAAGCGTGCATGACCTGTTTTTCCGTTGAAGAAATTGAATATAGCTTATTTGCAATCAGGAATTCCCTAAAACAGTTAGTTGTGACCACAAATCCTTCAGGAACAGGAACCCTGATGCGAGACAGTTCGCCTAACTGTGCGGCGTACTGACCGGCGTGATCTACGTCTCTTTTGTCAACTTTTGAGATATCAAGAACGTAATTCCCCATACGGTATTATTATGAAGATATCTGAAAAAATTATCAAGAAGAGCTAAAAATTCTGAATTGCGGTCAGGAGTTCGCTTTTTTTCTCTTCCATAAGCGATTGCGTTCGGGCCTCCAAATTAAGTCTAAGAAGGTTTTCCGTATTGGATTTCCTCAAGTTAAACCGCCAATCTTTATACTCGATTGATAATCCGTCAATAAATTCTTTTTTCCCGTCCGAATACTTTTTTTCAATAGCTTCTAAAATCTCATCTTTTTTTTCTGTTTCAAAATTTATCTCCCCGGATATAAAGTATTTTGAAGTATAAGGATAGGTTAGGGCTGAAAGAGTAGTATTGTACTTAGAAAGCATTTCTATAATTAAAAAGAGAGGTATTATTCCATTGTCTCTATAATAATTCTCTTTAAAATAGAAATGACTGGACATTTCTCCTCCAAATATAGCACCCTCTTTTTTCATCCTATCGGCAATTATTGTCATACCGGGCTTAGAGATAATGGGAATTCCGCCGCTATTTTTTATCTCTTCGGTTGTTGCCCAAATTAATCTCGGGTCAATTATAATTCTGCCTCCCTTATGTTTTAGAAGAATTTCCTTCGCCAAAACTGCCGTAATAAAATAACCCTCTATAAAATTGCCTTTCTCATCGGCAAAAAAACATCTGTCTCCATCCGCGTCCCAAGATACGCCAAAATCCGCATGGGACTCCAGTATCAAATCTAAAAATTCCTTTCTGTTTTCGGAAAGCAGAGGATTAGGCGGTCCTTTTGGAAATGTCCCGTCCGGCTTATCGTTAAGAGGTACAAGCTCAATAGGCAAATTATACATTTCTATTGCTTTTTTCAAGATCAAAACGTCTACTCCGAAGTTGCCGTTGGCGACTACTTTTTTGTGAGAAAATGAAGTCACGTCTACGAAAGAAATGGCTTTTTTTATAAAGCCTTCCATCACATCTTTTTTTTCGATAGTTCCAGGTCTTTGAGGTTTAATAACACTTGAATTTTTTATCGCTAAATCCCTGATATCAAAAAGTCCGGTTTGAGACGAGATGGGCTCCGCATTGCTTTTACAAAAATTCATCCCGTTCCATTCCCTTGGATTATGAGAAGCGGATATTGTTATCCCTCCGTCCACGCCTAAACTCCCAACCGCGTAATAAAACATATCTGTTGACACAATTCCAATATCAATAACATCAACGCCGGAATTTACAAACACGAGCTTGCATGCGTTAAACAAACTTTCTCCCGACTCTCTTACATCCCTCCCCAATACCACTTTTTTCGGTTTAAAAATCTTTATGAAAGCCTGGGTGATTTTACCAGCCACCTCTTCATTAAATTCAGTCGGATATATTCCCCGCACATCGTAGGACTTAAATATCGAAGCCTTTATGTTCATTTTTTTATGTTATATTTCAAACAAAAGAAAGTCAATGGCCTGAGGAAGCGTCAGGTTCAATTTGCCTGTTTTAAATCCTAATTCTATTTTGTATAGGAAATTATATATTCGCCTTAATTGGTCCACAGAGAATAATCTTGCCTGTCTGACAAGCTTCTCTTTCTGCCATGGGAAAAGCCGCATCAGCTCATCTATTGTTTTTTTTGTAGAATTATCCGATAGCGCAAGAAGCAGTCTAATTTGTCTTTGTATCATGAAAAAGATCAGCTCTTGATTAATCCCCGCGTCCAATGTCTTGTGGAATAAGATTATGAGATTTTTGAAGTTATTTGGGCGAATGCTATCCAGAAACATAAAAATACTTTGCGGCAGTTTAAATTTTTTTAGGATTGCCTCTTTAAATACAAAAACATCTCTTTTTTGAATCTCTTTTCCTTCCCACAAGATAATGTTGGATGACCCATGATTCTTAGTTATGAAGTTTATAATTTCTTTTGTTTCGCTATTTGCTTTTTTAGTTTTTGTTAAAAAATCTTCTATAAATATTGACTTTGTGTCGCTAAAAAGACCCGATCCGAAGATAGCCTGCGCAAGATCCGTTATCGTCATCTTTGACGCGTCAAAAGTTATTGAATCTTTTTGTTCCTGTTTTTTTTCTTGAAAAAATCTTCGCGAAGAAACAATATCATCGCCGTGAATTATAGTAATCATACTGGTTAAGCAGCCGATTTATAATCTCTAAATAGTTTGTTTACCTGTGAAGCTAAATGGCGGCCTCGTGAACGATGGGGAACAAGCGCTCCTGAGAAATTTTTAGGTATATGAAGAAGCTCGTGGATAAGCACGCGTTTTTTTTCATCTGGACTTAATTTATCATAATATTTTGACAAAACTTCAATAACATACGCAGGCTTAATCCTCAGAGCGTTCTGAAAAATCTTTGGCATCGACCAAATACGAGCGTAGGATCTTGATTTTGAACCATGGGTTTTGTAACAGAAAATTCTTGAAGGATCAATGTGGTCAAAACTCAAAACCTCAATTATTTTTTCTATGTCGCTTTTAATTTCACTGGCCGTTTCCCATTCTAATTTTTGATTTTTGAGTTTTGACATTTGAGTTTATTACGTATGCTTATCAGCAACATAAGATGCACCGTATGCCTCTGGCTTTGTTTTGGCGACAAATCCATTGCCGTTTACCATCCCCACGACTTCTTTTATCATATCTCTTGTGTCACCATGCTCTCCGACATCTATATGTATTTCAAGACGATAGTTTGGGGATTTACCGTTTAGCGTTTTTTTAAGCTTGGGAACAAAGACAGTGGCAAAGTTAAGAGATTCCAGGGTTTCTGAATATATTTTTTCTCGAAGCGAATGAATATTTGGCACTTCTTTTCTTTTCCAAAAATATTTTCCCCCAAAACCCTTTCTATGAACGATAACAGCAGTTACAAGTCCTATTGTTTTAGTTCCATTTATTGAACCGTTCTTCTCGTGAGAATCTGTTCCTATGACAAGGCTATATTGCACGTTCGGCTCCTCCTCCAGGAACAATTTTATCAGCTTAATAGAATCGTCTATTTTTAATTGTCCATGCGTGACGCTGTTAAATATATCATCGATCTGGCCTTCAAAATTCATAAACTCATCCCATATTATAGCACATTTAGGCTCCTAAAAAACCATTTTAGAAAATCTGTCGCAATTTTTGCCTTGTCAATTGAGGCAACAATACTTTCGTCGTATTGATTCTCATTTTTAAAAGTTTTAACTCGTAGATCCTGCCTCCTAGAAGACGTATTCATGTTTTTTTCCTCAACCTCAAGAAGAGGCTCTCCTTTCATTTTTGGCATGCTTTCTATTGTAAGATAAGTTTTACTATAGCTTCCGTCTTCCTGAATTAAGCTGAATTGCGCGTAAGGTTCGGACGCTCTGAGAATAAAAGGCGTTACGGCCGCAATATTGTTATCGGACCAAACTGTCTCAAACGCATATCGCATATAAGATGAGATTTTCTCGTCGGATAAATTATCTCTTGACCAACCGGTTTCTGTAATAAATACAGGTAAGTTTTTACGTCCTAATCTTTCTGCGACATCTCTCTCGTACCTGAAACTGCTGACGCTTTTATTCGTCAATACCCACGGAGGCTGGGAAAAAGCCGGATTTGGATAAGAATGACTGGCCATTCCGTCTATTCTCCCAAATATTCCCGGCAATTCTTCATCCATTCCATGCATAAAATCATACTGATTTATTGACATTTGGGAGACATTTATTGATCCATTGTCCAAACCAGCCGGGATGATAAAAAAATCTTCATCCAAAGATTTAAACGCATCAACCGCAAAACCCAGGATTTGCGCGTATTCCTGAGGATTAGTATTTCCCTGCCACTCATCGCTTCTGTTGACTTCGTTGTATATAACTACATATTTATTTTTAGTCGGCCATTCCAAGGAGTTTAGGAAATTGGCAAAATCCAAAATATCTTCATAACGGGGTTTTTGCCATACTTTAGTATCAAAATAATAATTCGACTCCGCCAAACGTACAATTGGAATTATATGGTTTGTTCTTGCGTCATCCATGAACTTCTGCCATTTTCTCAAGTTGCGGTCTCCTGCCTGAATGGGTATCGTTACATACCCCCAATCGCCTCCATTTGAATTCACAAGCTTTGAAGCCTGCTCAAGCTCTGATGGAAAGAGTATATGAATTCCGAATTTGTTGTTTGGAACAGAAAGCGGATCTACGATTGCAAAAGCATTTGCCACACTCATCGCAAATATAAAGGTTGACATTAAAAAAATAAGCATTGTTTTGTTCATTTGAAAATTTGTATTTTAATATTATTTGTAATTTTGAATTTCAAGTTTTACTACTCTAATTTTATTGAGTTAACAATAAAATCCGCCATAAACCTATGTCCTTCCTCCGAAGGGTGAATGCCATCGTCTTTATTGACTAAATAAGGGTCGCCAAACGCCCCATCAGTTCTAGACTCATGGTAAGCATTTATCAAGGGGATGTTTTCTGAAGTAGATAAATTAATTACGTTATCTAATTGTTCTATAATATTTAAAGCGTGCTGATAGGCCGCATCAGGCGCCATATTCACTCCATTTTTGCCTTCTCCAAAACCGGTTTTAAGAGGCGCTATCTCTGCCAAAAGATAAACATGAGAGGAAACAATCTTAGCTTTGGCAACGAGTTGATGAAGCAAAGTATAATGCTTATTTCTATCATGAGTCGAAAATGGATTATAAGCAAAAGATCCAAGGATTAAAACGTCAGGAGAAAGAACAGGGAGCGGAGGAAAGTTTCTCTCCCTGTTGACAAATGAGCTTTCAAAACGCGAAAGACCCTGCTCTATATTTTGCCCGCCTATTCCGTAATTATAAAAACTAAACCTGGTTTTCGGATATTTGGCTGAAAGTGAAATCTCAAGATGCTCGAGTTCTTCTCCCATAGTATCTACCATAGAGTCTCCAAAAATTGCAATTGAATATGTACTTTTTTTCAAGACAACCGAAGGGGTGGGTGTTAAGGTAGGGAAGGGTGATGGAGTAGGAATTGATGTTGGAATAAAAGTAGGAGAGACTGCAATTGTGGCAGACAGCAAGGCTTTTGAGTCGTCTTTTAGGTATAATACCAGCAAAACAATTGAGGTCAAGATTAATAACATAAAAATTAAAAAATATTTGATCATTTTAATTCTGATATTATATCATTATGGATCATCTTACTATCCGCTTCTAACATGATTAAAAAAATAATTTTTCTGTTTTTAGCTTGGAGGCTTTTTCTACTTTTTCCACTTATACTAGCCAGCAATCTCTTAACTAACCGTCAAGGCTATGAGTATACCCTCCTTACTTATTTTTTAGGTCCCGAGAATAAATTATTGTCGCATTTCTTACTTAATCCATTTGGTAATTTTGACGCGGTCTATTATCTTATTATTGCGGCAAGAGGATATACTGTCGAAGGCGGATTTTTCCCTCTTTTTCCGCTTTCTATTTTTTTCACGTCAGCGATATTTGGCAAGGTTTTGGAGCTTGATATAACGCAGTATTTTGCAAGTTTGGGTCTTGTCGCAATTTATTTTTTTATAAGCTTAATCTTGATGTATAAGTTAATTAGGATGGATTACAAGGAAAGTATAGTGTTATGGAGTATTATTTTTATGTTAGTTTTCCCAACATCTTTTTTCTTCGCGGCAATTTATTCAGAAAGCCTATTTTTGCTTCTTTCATTAGGGGCTTTTTACTTCGCAAGAAAAAAGAATTGGTTTTTGGCAGGACTATTCGGCGGACTTTTAACCGCAACTCGAATAGTCGGAATTGCCATATTACCCGCTTTAATTTATGAATTTATTAAATATGAGAAGCAAAAATCGAAAATTAAAACACTATCTTTATTCCTTATCCCAATGGGTCTTATATCTTATATGATTTTTAATTTTTTTAAGTGGGGGAATATGTTCTATTTTATTTCTGCGCAAGGGAATTTCCAAAACAATAGATCAGTTGACGCTATTATTTTCTTTCCTCAAACAATATTTAGGTATCTTAAGATTTTCCAAACTATAAGCCTGACTCAATATGAATGGTGGGTGGCTTTCATTGAATTTTCAGCTTTTATTTTCGGAAGTTTTATGATTTATATCGCGTGGAAAAAGAAAGTTAGATTGTCATACTTAATATTCACGATTACAGCCTTTCTAATTCCAATCTCAACCGGAACCTTCAGCGGGCTACCAAGGTATATTCTTCCTCTTTTCCCAATATTTATTGCGCTTGCTCTTTTAAAAAACAAAACTCCCAAATTTATCTACTGCATTGTTTCTTTCATGCTCCTCATGATATTTTTCGCGCTTTTTTCTAAAGGATATTTCATCGCGTAAACCCTCTTCTCAGCTCGTCCAATAGCCCCCCAAAACCATCTTGTCTTATTACGCCAACCGCGTAATTAGCTTTACTATTCATTGTCTCCAAAAGACTTATTTTTCTGCACGCAAACTCAAGCGATGCCAAGTCATCGTTTGAAAGGGACACAACCAGTGTAGTTCGGGGATACATTATTGAGCTCGTGTTATTGATATGCGCGATTCCCAAAGCGTGTCCCATCTCATGCGCGAGCGTATGAACAAGTTCGTCTCTGGAAACATAAAAGTAAATAATTATTTTCTGGCCGTTTTCATCCGAAATATATGTTCCTTCTTCCGGCCTATATTTCAATTGCTCATTATATTCATTAACCGTCTTATTCAAATCTTGTATCCTGGAATTGTATTCCTTTGTAGACTGGTTAAGCGAAGATGCCATCTGATTTAACTCATTTGCTTCTTGCTGTAAAGATAATTGAAGATCTCCCAGCTCTTTGTATTTTGCGGGATTAGCTCCGCCATGAGAATTCCAATAGTCTATTTCTTGATTTAATGCTATTATTTTTTTATTAAAATCCGAGACTCTTCTTTCGTATTCTTCAATCTCTGGCTTGATCGTACTTTTCCTTTGCGAGAGTTCCCTGTCAATATCGCTAATTTGACTGGTTAACATTTGCCTTTCATCATAGATAAGATTTATAGACATTTTCCCTTGCGGGTCATAGGCAAATAAGCTTTTTTCGTAAGCGGTATTCCAAATACTGCCCGCCTCTTGAATGTTTTCTAGGAATTCTTCTTGCGTCAGATTAAATCTTGTATCAACAGTGTCTATCCTGTAGGAAAGGGGAGTATCGCAAGGGGACTGATATAAAATATTCTCTAATTTTTCCGCCAAAACCAATCTATTCTGAAAGGAAAAGAAGGTAATTAATACTACAAGTGAGATTACCAAAACCCAAAGTATCTTTCTCATCAATATAAAACTATCACGAAAATACTCAAGAATCAATGTTTAAAACGCAGATCGAGGCCCTGTCTGAAAAGCGATGATAAGAGATTATTTATTCACTAATTTTTGCAACAGCTCTTTTGGAGAAAGTATTCTAAGAGGTAAAAACTTTTGTCGAATATCTTCGCGAAGTAAGTGTTTCTTATCAAGAGTAACAAGATATGCGCTCTTAGTCTGAACAGCCCCAGCAATTAGGTGAGCATCATCCAAGTCAACTTGTCCCTGAAGTGAAGATATTTCCTCAATTCCAATTGCTTCCCTTATGATCAGACCACTTTGAGCAACGAATTGTACTATCTCATTTCTTGATTTATTTAGTTTTTTGTACTTTTCCTCCTCCAAGATTTCATCGATAACAGTTTGTGAGGTTAGTCCTACTATTCTTTCTTGCTTTACATATTCAAATAAAAGTGAAGATCCGCCAGATGGCGACAAGAGAGCGGCAATAATTATCGAAGCATCAAAAAATACTCTCATGAAGAGATAGAAGCCAGATCTCTTCGCACCTTCCGTACAAGAAGTCTTGGTAATTTGTCTTCCTTTAGCAACTCTTTTATTTCACTCTTGCTATATACCCTATAAGGAGCAGAATTATTCCGTTGGGTCTCAATAACAACACTATTTCCCTCTTTTTTGGCTTTAACAATATCTCCCTCTCTAATCTTCAACTCATCCCTCCATTTTTTGGGCAGCGTTACCATTCCTTTACCTAGTATCTTTAGCCATTCTTGATTTATAACTGCTTGTTGACTCATAAAAAACTCCTTGTTTAACTTTCTAACTTTTTACATTGTAAACTAAATTATTATACTTGTCAATGGTAAAAGAATTAAAAATCCGTTTGTGGATTTGAATTCATTAATTGAACAAAGATTGAAGGAGGTATATCCACCCTTCGAGTATAAATCGTAACGGTTTGCCTTCGAAACCCGAATTTGATAAGCTGGTGGCGATAATGACTAGCCCTGAACGCAGAACCTTTATAAACGTTGAGCCTTCAGAGGAGGTTAAGCGCTTTCTTACTGAAAACCCCAATGCGCGTTGGGATCAGTGTCTGGGATATGTATTGGATCATTGGCCACAAGTACGAGATGGCAAAATCGATTACTTAGTTGAGGGAGGGACGGCATTAAGATTACTTTTCCCACAAAGACAAGACCCGGCAGATGTAGATATTCTTACTCGATCTCAGCAAATGAATAAACACTTTAGAAATTCCCGTAAGTTTGATGTAAAACACATTACCGATTGGTATGCGTCCCGTTTACATCCATATAATTCAAATGCTTTTGATCAGGAAGGTGGAAACTTCCTATTTGATATGAATCAGTCAGTCGAATTTGGAAATAGAAAAGTTCTCGTCTTAAACTCTCTTGGTTTGGCTGTCTCTAAAACACTTCGCTATTTGCATCGAGATCTTAGAAAAAAAGATTTACGAGATCTAACATTGTTAAACCAAGATTCAACTCAGATTCGTCAAATTATAAAAAAAATAAAAACAATATATCCTCAGCCATAAACATATTTTTATCCCCGTTACCTTCCAGGAGGAACAGCCTCGCCACCTGAACATTCTCATCATAGCTCCTGTGAGCTTGTCAATGAGGTATTGGATTGTTATAATTAATGAGTGGGTCGGTAGCTCAGTGGTAGAGCAGGAGCCTTTTAAGCTCTTGGTCCTGGGTTCGAATCCCAGCCGGCTCACCAGATAGTTGTAAACCGACTGGGGATTGGATTGATATAGAGAGCTAAATGGAACTTGATGGTAATTATTGAAATAGGCAGTGATTTTAAGAATATTAAAATATTAAAAGAAACGAAGGAAGTAAAACGACTTAAATTGTTTTTTGAGAAATTGGGAATAAGAGGGGTAGAATGGAAAAATGATTAGAAGAAATCTCCTTTAATTTATATATTTAAGAGAAAAATACTAAGATTTAATATTGAAGCAAAACTAACCCATGCTAAATAAGGCAGTAATATAAACGATGCTTTCTTGTCAATTTTGTAAAACTTAATCATTACCATAACTATTAAAATCCACAAAACAATTATATTGACTAAAGACAAGGGAATATTATTCATACCAAAAAAAACAATTGACCAGGTGGCGTTAAATACAAGATGAACAGCAAAGAGTTTTAAGGCATCTCTTACTTCTTTTTTCTTTGTTCCTTTAGTCCATATCGATTATACCAATCTTCAATTGAAGAAAGGGTAAATACAGTCCCTATCAGGCCGGCGCCTTGGCAAATGGCAATTGAAAGAATTAGTTTTAAAATATTCTTAGGCAGTTTCACTCTTTAAATATCATTTCAAATTTAAATACATTTGTAAATACCAAATAAAGTCTAAATTGTAACTAAAAATGATAAAGACACCTTAGATAATTTATTCGTAAAACCATAGAAAGTCTGGATTTTCGACCTCTTTTATTTCAGGGTCCCAAAGTCTCCATTTTCCATCAATATTTTTAACATCCCAGTAACCCTCAAAATATTTATAGACTATTTCATCATCAACCATATCTTTACAATTTTAATAACTGTTGTATCGAGTAACGATTGATACCCCTGCTTCCAGTAATCAAACCCGTGCCCCTTCTTAAAATTGTCTGAAAGTATTTCAAATGCTTTTTCTAACTTCCTTACTTTTAAATAGTTATAGAAAGTGGCCACTGCAAAGTCCGCACTTGTCGTGTCATCAAATGTAATTTTCTTAATATCTTTTAGTGAATCATCAGCTGTAGACATTTCCAGCCATTTTTGTTTGATAGAGTCCGCAGAAATTCCTAAGCCTAAGCCGGAAAGTCCGGCTGTATTTATTGCCACTACTTCTCCGCAAATATTTATCATTGGCCCACCCGATACTCCGGGCGTAAGCGTTGTGTCTGTTTGCAAATATTCCACACCTACATCTTTTGATCTTCTTCTGCCAGACAGCGAACCTTTGTTGACAGAAGCCTCGCCAACAAGAGTTCCACCCAAAGGGAAACCTATCGCTAAAAGTTCTTCTGCGGGGTTTAGTTCTTTCGGATCACCCCAAGAAATAACAGGTAGGTTTTTATTGATTTTAATAATGGCAAGATCAGCGTTTTTATCTGCCATGAGTATTTCTGCTGTCTGAAATGTATTATCCGGTAGAATAACTTTAGGGCTTGGTTCAAACTCAATAACATGGAAGTTTGTAAGAACAACTCCGCCATCTTTAATTGCAAAACCAGAACCTTCGCCCTCTCCGCCTACAATCCGGACAACAGATTGTCGCACTTTCTCGATAGAATCCTTTTCATTACAACCGATTTTTTCAGGACCACCAAGTTTTGCCTCAATTCTTTCTAGTCGCTTGCTAAGAGTGTCAATTTTAGAACCCGAATAAATCACACCAATAAGCAAGCCAACTAATATAAGGAATCGGGCAAGTGCGTATACATCAATTCGTTTCATTTTTTATCAATTTTATTTTCATTCATTCAAAGATGTATCTTTTTTATACTTACAATAAATACACAATTCTGAAGAATCGGGGAGTTTTCCATCAAGAATCTTTTTTGCTTCCAATATCTTATCCTCAACCCAGCTGTCGTCACCATCATAAGGTTGTACTTTAATGTCAAAACTTAAATTTCCTTTTGCAAATCCGTTATCTTTATTGACCCGACAATAAACAAAATAACCCCTGTTTTGCACCTTAAAACCATTCTTGCGGAGTATCCACTGGTATATTTCCATCTGGCGCTTGTAGCTGTCATACAGTTCGCCCTCTTTGGCTCCGGAGGCCTTATAATCAACTACAATTAAGTTTCCTTTTGAGTCAACCCATATATCGTCAACAGCTCCAAAAATCAAAAAATCAGTTGCAGGGTGGTGATATTGAATCCCAGTAAAGGTGTTTCTCCATTTATCTATGTCCTCGTGCATATAGGGGATTGCATCAATACCTTCCCGTTCAATAAGATAGTGAGCCGTGCCGTTTTTGCGGTGTTCATCAAATTCTTTTTTGAGAAGAAAATCAACGGCATTATTTATCGTATAAGGAGCGCCGAATGGGCGAGCAATACCCTTTCCGGCGTAAAACCAGAAACAACGGGGACAGTCAAATAATAATTCTATTTTTGATCGCGATAATTTAATCATTTTAATATTACTGTACTACTTTTTAATTATTTTTAACTGGCAACAAATCCTTATACTGTGGATGTCCTTTTGCGACTAGTCGATGTATAAATTCTTGTGCTTTAATTATTGCAACATCATTCTTGCTGTTCAGAACTAATCTGATAACATTACTTAATTCATCTCCCCACGTCGGCACACCCCAACCCTTTTTATCATTTTCTACCATGAGCTCGGTGCTTGTGATTACTTCAAGAGGAAGCTTGGGTGCAAGTGATTGATACCTTTCAAGTATTAAATGATCTCCCTCAATATCGCATCCTAATTTTAATGCCTCGCTCAGCATGTCCAGTGACCATTTATCATCAAACTTCTCTGAATATACCCACCAACTAAAATCTTTGAATTCTTGTATATCTATATGTGGAGTCTTACTAGCTTTAACGACAGCAAGTCTATTCTTAGCCAACGCGACAAATTTAGCTCTTACATCATCGGACATTTCAAGTTCTTTTGCTGACCTTCCAATAAAATCGATTACTTCTGCTCTCAACTCCAAAGGGGCACATTTATAAAAGTCCTTCAGAATACCTTTGTCTAATGGAAGTTTTCCTCGACAATAGAATAAAATAAGGTGCTGAGCTAAGTTCTGTTCTGGATTGTGTAGGTGGTGCTTACCATCAGTATGTTTCCCAATTTCGTTCACAGCTCTTTGGTATTGTGGTAATAGCATAAGAATAAGGTCGTTGTAGGCAGTATTGAATGTTATAAACGTTTCCCAAGCAGCATCAAAATACTTTTGTTCTTCAGGAAAAATCTTTTGTATGTTTGCTTTTACCCATTCCATGTCGAGCCAGCACAGATTACCCAATCTTTCACCATACAGGGCTCTTATACCCACAGATGGGTCTTTTGTGGTATCTAGGTGGTCATTCAAGGCTTTCATTACTTCTGGGGCATTTTTAGCAAGATTCCAGTCTTTTCTTTCGTCCTCTGGTATTGAGTTTTTCAGCCAAATTCCATACCTAATTACTGCTTGGATTGCGTCACCGCGGGTCGAATTTATTGCTACTGTTAATGGATCGTGATCTGACTCTAGCTGTTTTACTTCTTCTTTAGGAGTGGGGTGGGGATCGTGAGTAAGTGTTTCGATTATTTTCCATACTTTCTCTCTCAACTTTAATGGTATTTTCCCATCCTCCGTATCCACTCCTTCTATAATCAATTCCGCTATCGAATTTCTGCTCCAATTCCAATCTGGGTCATCAGCATAAAATCCAGATGGTTTTCTGCCTTTTACCTCAATTGGCTTCGTCAAAATAGCTAAACATAAATCTAGTAATGGTTCCCAGTCAAATAGTTTTTTCTGTCTCAGAGCGTCTCTATGTCCACTGAAAACAGAACGAACAAATGTCGGGTCTAGATCTTTGAAAGATGCAAGACTTCCTGACCATTTAGCAGGGTCGTTAGTTATCTGAGATGCAAGAACCCTACTTGTACCTTCTCGTGATGTTTCGAGCGGATCGCCATCTGATGACGGTTTCCATTTTTTAAGGAATTCAACAACCTCATCAGGTTTCATTTTATTGAATTGTTCATCAGAGATACTGCTTTTATATCCCCAACTTGAACCGCCTGACCAAGATCGAAATGAAGGGAATTCAGGCTCCCCAATAGCAGTCACTAGCTCCTCATAATATTTCTTCCATGCCGGATCGATTTCTTTAAAAGGCAGTAAATGGTACATCTGCCAATTCTTTCTATACTTTGCAACCTCGCTCTCAGATGGTTCTACTCCTCTTTCTTTACATCTTGCCTTGTAAGCTTCCATGTCTACATCAACACCTTTTTCAATCCATGACCACAGCACTTTTCTTTGTTCTGCCGATAACAGAGATGCACATGTTTCTGCTAGTAAAAAGAATTCGTGTGTAAGTCTTTGTTTTTCCCCAAACTCTCCTTTATTCATAAGTAGGTGGGTTATTGTCTTTTCATTTCCAGTAGGAAACAACCGCAGAAGATGTAGCTCAATTCGTTTGAAAGTTAGTAAGTTCCTTGACTCTAATTCGGTAAGTAAAGTTTCTATTTGATCAGGATGCTTGGTAAGAAATCTCTCACAGGCATCACGTATCCCTGTAACCAATACATCTTTAATACCAAACTTATGGTTTTGTGAATGATCCTCAATGGCTGGTCTCCATATTTCGGAATAATCGTCATTTGAATCGCTTTCTCTATTAGTATTAGAGTGTTTTATATAGTTCTCGTATTGATCCAGGAGAATTTTGATAGCGTCCAGTCCTGCGACATCGACAAAATCGGGAAAATCTTTCTCAAGTATTTCTTCATAGTCGTAATCCCTAATAATGGGGATTGGATCATGGGGGATTTTATGACCACCATATTCAGGGGCGGGACGCGGATCAGGTTGGATAGCGAGCACTCTGTTAGCGAGTGTCACGGCTTCGCTAATTTTCCCATTTCCCGCGAAATACTTAATAAGCTTCCCATATTTCTCAGGGCTCAAAAAGTAGTCAATTTCTTCTATATTTTCAACTATCTGAACAGACATCTCCGCGGGTAGGAGTAACGCTATTTCCAACAAGTCACTTCGTACTCGTGTGTTTTCTGTCTCCACATCAAGGCAAATCTCCAACACCTCTCTCTGTTTTTCAGGAATTGCAGCCATCTTTTTCAAGTAAATCCCTTGTGACCAAAACGGGTAACTCATGCCGCCATCGGGATGTTCCATGGGTGGCGGAGGCGTCTTGAAAAATCCTTCTTTTTTTAATGGAGTTAGCCAGTCGGTATTATCGAGTTTTTCAAAGAAATAATTGTATGTTACGGGGCTACTTGGTATTTTTCCTTTTAAAGTAGCAATATCTTTTTTCCCTATCGTAGTTTTTGCCAGTAACTCATCAAGTAATCCAATGAACCCTAAATAATTCGCTTCCATCCTGTTAAGTAACACGTCCAGTAATGCCTGCATCCCAACCCATAATTCATCAAACGTTGATCCTGACTCCCGTGGTCTGTCCAACGAGTTGCGGTGAGCAAGGTGATGGAGTGCAATTTCTTCCTGTTTATTAGCAATCCTTATCCAAAGTTTTGCTACTTCTTCATCGGGATCAATGCTATACAAACTTAGTATCGCTTGAATTTCTTCTTTTTGAGTTTCTTTTGATCCAGGTGTCGGTTTGAAATCTAAGGGGAGCATTACGTCTCTAATCGAACTTTCAATTTCTCGTAAACAGTGAGCGATTAAATGTGTTCTCGAGTCTAAAGGAGGATCGCCTTCCCAAATACGACAAGCATCTTTGAAGAATGCAGCAGGTCCGGGCCCAATTTCAAGAAGCTTTTTATGAATCTTCTCCTGTCTAGGGTCGTAAAATTGAAAGGCTTTTTTTGACTGGGATAGTTTAATCATGTTCTTATCGTGTAAACATTTCAACTCCACTATAAAACTGAAAAGTCATAAAATCCGTAAAACCATTCCAGAGATAATTCTGTGTAGGATAGGAGTTCTGAAATATATCTCTTTTGGTTTTTAGTACAGTGGGCGTTAAATATGAGGACTCGACTTGTCCACCAACTTGTTTCACTCTGGGATTTTGAATGGCAGGACACAATATATGCCAAACATTCATTTGACTCTCTTTAAAGAATTCTCCCAGAATTTTATGGTTTCCATGACCATATTCACCATCGATGTTGTGAGTAAAAATTATATTAAAACCTGCTAAGTCAAGTGTGTTTAGCTTTCCATAAATTTCTGTCTTATTTAACTTTTCATACTCCTGTACATCAGGCATAGTCTCAAGAAATTCGTATTCCAAATTAGAAATACCTTGGCCTTTCAATTGATTGATCCCGTTTATACACTCTTTGCCTCTATCATCATCTTTGTTATGAGTAGCAATATATATTTTCCAGTGCCAATCTTTATGTACTAATAATGTTCCGCCTACCCAAATAATTTCGTCATCTGGATGAGCCACAACAATGGCGGCTTTTATCATGCCGCTATTATTTCCAGCCGTAAAATTATTACTCTGATTAAACATCATATAGTCTCCTCCACAATTTTAATCTCCTCCGGCGTTAGGCCGTAGAGTTGGTAAACTAATTGGTCAATCTGCTTTTCGTAGTCTTTCACTTTTGCTTGCTTTTCTGCATTTGATAAATAATCACTAGAGCTTGTAATAGCAAGAATCTTATCAACGATCTCAACAAATGGTCTTTGTTCGCTTTCTGAAATCTTTTTAATAGGAATTTCCGAAAGTGGCTTTTGCATGAGTTCCAATATGTTGCCTTTTCTTTTTCCTTTGTTAAATAACCATAGGAAACAAAGTTTTGAATTTAGTATTGAGAGAATGAACTTTAAATTAAATTCGCCACTTTTTTTGTATATAAAGCAAACATCTTGAGACGCAAACCACGAGGATTCGTTGTAAGCAAATTTATTAAGCTTACTTCGATACGGAGCAACTATTTTGGCATCAGTAAAATATTCTTCATTTTTTGGATTAAAGAGGACAAAGTAATTACCATTTTTCAGCCATCTTTTTACAAATCCTGCTGCAATCTTATTCTTTAAAAAATTACTTTTTAGTTTTGTTAATAATACTTCATATTTTCCGAAATGAGATTTTAATTCGGGACTAAGATTTATCGGTTCTCCTTCATCTTTCATATAAAGTACCCATTGATCGTTTTTCAAGTTACAATAATATTTTCCTATATCCGAATTTTTAAAATACGGCTTAACATACTTTGAATAATCACTTTTGTCCAAATGTAAATTTTCTAATTCATCGTCAGATAAAATGAATATTCCATCGCCTTTTTTAGCTTTTAAATCTTTATCAACGACAAAATGCCGATTGCTAACTTTATCAGCCCTTGAAACTAACCCCATTATTATTTGACAAACTTGTCCCAAACGATAAGGTTGCCTTTTCATTTTCTCAAATATATTTTCAATAGGATTATTTAATTGATTTCCGTATCCTCCTAATCTAATTTGAAAATCATAACCTTCATATATCCTGTTCTGCTCAACTTTATAATAAGTTGTTTCGTCATCTTTACCGGACAAAATTTTATGCAATACGTCGTTGTTGCCAAATCCAGTTCTATTTACAAATGAATTTTCAGAAAGAATTGAGGGGTAATTTCCTTTCATTAAAATTGAGATGGCATTATGTTGACCTCTCGCGGCTTCGAAAATTTTCAATTCATCAAAATTAATTATCCTAAGAAAAGTTGCTCTATTTTTTAGGTCTTCTCGTAACTTTATTGCTCCTGTAGCAGTAAAGAAATAATTTGTAGATATAAATGAAATAACACTATTTTCGTGGCTTATATCTAGGGCTTTATGAAAAAAGAAATAGAAGTAATCCATCCATCTTGTATAAAACTTTTTGCCTCGATCCGTTTTAGCAACTTCGTGGAATATTTCTTCGTTTCCTTTTTCACCCACATAAGGAGGGTTAGCAATCACTATGTCAAAACCTTTTTGATCGTCTTCAAATATCTCTGAAAAATAAATCTCGAGATCAAAGGTTTCGTTATTATCTGTAACTTCAGTAATTAACTTATCGATTTGTTCTTTGTATTCCTGCTTCTTCCTAGTATTAGTTTCGTTGAAAAGCTCTTCCTTTAATTTTTCTATCTGTTTCAAGTTGTAATCCACGAAGAGGTTCTGCCTATTGATACTAAGTAGGGAGTTTCCGCAAACTATTTTATAATCCAAGTTAGGCAGTGGTTTAATTTGTTTAATATCTTCCTCGTCAACTACAAGTGAAAGCCACAAACGAAGTTTTGCAATCTCTACCGCACCCGGATCAATGTCTACCCCGTAAAGCGAGTTTTGTATAGCGTCCCGCTTGAAGTTATAAATCGAGCGATCTTTCTTATCCTCTAAATAATTTGTAAGAGTATTCCTAGTCCTGATGATCTCGTTCATCATCCCGACAGGAAAAGCACCCGATCCAATCGCCGGATCGCAAACACGGATATTCTTTAACTTATCATCAAGAAGCTGTGCATTTTTACGGATACTCTCCGGTAGTTTATATGAGTATGTTTCTGTTTCCTTTCCCTCTTGCTCAACTCTGCTGTCATGCTCTACTGCTGTTTCGCCGTATTGAATTAAAGTCTCAATATCTTTTCTGCCTACCTTACCCTCACATTCATTGACCAAGTAATTGATAAGACTTTCCTGACACATATAGTGGACAATCTCACGGGGAGTGTAATAAGTGCCTTTTGATTTGCGGTCTTTTACCTCCAAAAGATTTTCAAAAACCTTACCTAACATTTCGGGATCAACAGCCACTTCTTTTTCTAGCGGTTCGTCTTCTTTTACAGTAAAGTTGTAGCGGTCAAATATATCTAAAATACCAGTTCCTGTGTCGCCCTCTTTAGTTCTTACCAGATTAGAGAACAATTCATCCGGTAGAAGTATGTCTGTATGTACCCAGTCATAATCACTTAGGGGATCGAAAAGTCCTCCGTTGAGGAATGGGATTTTACAATTAAAGCGGCTGTAAAAATCATCATCGCGTTCTTTGGCCAGCGCTTCATAGAAAAGAGGCTCTAATATATCGTTAAAGAAGTTTTTGTAATTAGCAATCATCTTTTCAAACAGAAGCCGCAAGAAGTTTTTAGGACCCGTGCCCCAATCGCTATCCCGCTCAACACCAAACCAGCCCTTTTTTTGTAAGAAGTAAAGGAAAACAATCTGCCCAAGAAGTTTTTTAGAAAAATCAACCGGATCAACGCCCTTATCAGCAAAGTCTTTTGCAATAGCCTGATCCTTTTTCATAAGGCGGTCTAATGAATCTTTAACGTCTAAGAAAAGACTTTTGTATTTCTCGAAGAACTCTTGAGTAACAACCTCGATATTAAAGGCTTTCTCTAAATCGGAAAGGAGAGGATTATTTTTATCATCCTGTATCTGGTAATCCATCTTAACCAGCGAAAATCGCCAGTCATCGGGATTATCTGTATGAAAAGCTACTAAGGCCGCGTCTTTTAATTCGCCCCCTCTGCTTCCGCCTAAATACCACGCAATAAAATTTCTCTGCATGGTACGGGCGTGTTCTATGGAGTGTTCTTTTTTTAAATGAACAATAAGAACGTCTATTTTATTTTCTTCCACGTCCTCATATTTACCAATTCTTTCAAGGGTATTGATATATGGCTTATAAGCATCGGGGATAAAATTACCACGATAGACAAAGTTTTTTTCGGTATCTAAGAAGTTAAAAAGGTTTTTTGTAAAAGTAACGAATCGGTCACGATTAAAAGGATTTTGAAATACATCTTGAATCAGTCTTGTAGCTGTATTTTTATCCATATCATTTGCTCGTTAAATATTCCGATAAGATAACTTCTCTTGGACCGGAAGTTTGAGCAGAACTTTCCGCTATTGTTTCTCTGAAAAACTCCGGAGCAATAGTGGTTTTAAGAACTGCAAGCAGTCTAAGGGGATTTAGACCACCTTTGAAGTGTTCATTTGCTTGTTTGATTAGGGTTTTGGTTGTTTGCTTTGGTAAACCTCCTTCTTCAAGGAGTTTTACAACTTTTTGGATATAAAGCTCGTCTTCATCTGTGAAGCCTTTGAAGTGTTTTATCTCGTTGGATTTGAGAATTCGCAGTACTTGAGTGGCTGTGTCTCTCCCGCCTCTGGATTTAGTTTCAACTACTTCTTCAAGCGTTGCAAATTCAAACGCTTTTTTGTTTTCCTCTAAAAGAGGGTAGTAATCTTTACCTAAGCTTTCCCTTTTTGTATCCTTTTCTACTTCAAGAGTTTTTGCGGCAGATATAAAATCCAGTTCTTCCGAAGATTTGTTATTAGCAAGGTAGAATTTGTGTAACTTTCCTTTGCGAAAATAGGTAAACAGGGAATCTGTTTTATTTTCATAAACCCTCGCGGTGCGGGCTTTTTTAGGCAATCTTTTAACTTTCTCGAATAGATCGGCGTCATTATCTCTAATGTTTCTGATGATCTGTAAATACTTAAGTTCGCTCTCCTCGTCCTCATCTTCACCGGTGATGGTTTTCTTGGAAGTAAGCTTTTCCCATAAATCGTGTGTTTTTATCTCCTCGCCCTCTGTTAATAATCGGGCGTCATTACCAAGCATTTCTATAAACGCCTGTATCTTGGCTTCGGCTGATTCTTTTAATTTTATCTGGTCATTTGATTGCTTTGTAGGAAAAAAGTTAAAAGTATAAATGGTGTCAAAAGAAGTATCTATGCGGTTGATACGGCCTGTCCTTTGCATTAGCCTTGTTGGGTTCCACGGAATATCGTAATTGACTACAACATTGGAGCGGTGCAAATTTACACCCTCTGATAAAACTTCTGTGCTGATAAGAATTCTATAATCATCCTTAGGAAACCTTGCCCTCGCATCAAAATTTTCAATAACTTTTTCTCTCGTTAACGCACTTGACCCACCCCAGAAAGTTAATACTTCATCCGGGAATTTACTTTGTAGATTCTTTCCCACATACTCTGCTGTTTCTTTAGATTCAGTAAAGATAATAATTTTGTTATCTTTTAGAATTGCACGAGAGGATAATACATCAATGAATTTTAATAGTTTGGGATCGCGTTTAATATTCTCCCAAAGCTTGGAAATTTCTTTCAAAACGCGCAAGTCGCTCTCTAACTTTTCCTTAAACTCTTTTGTAAATCCTTTGGAATCATAACGCTGAGCTTTTTCTTCATCAACTAGTCGCTGTATCGCTTCATCATTGTCGTTCTCTAAGAATTCAAATATTTTGTAGCTATATTTCTTGCTAACATAGACATTGCCGTTTTCAAACTCTTTAATAAACTGTTCGTATGAGGAAATAAATCTATGCACGGTATTCTTAAAAGCGTAAAAGCTACTCTCTAGCCTTTTAATAAGAAGAATTTTCATAAACTTACCCATGTTTTTCTGTGCTTGTTCCTCTAGCTGGTCAATTTTCCCTTTGTAGTAAAGCATGGGAGTATAACGGGCATAGTTGAACCTCTTTGTTATCAATTCAATGGTACTGTTGAATATCTCGTTTTCTTCATCATTCAGTTCATAAAAAATAGGCTCTGGATCGGCAACTTCAGGGAATTTGAGTTTTTGACGCTTTAAGTCCTCCCCAAAGAAATTGACAATCTCTGATCTTGTTCTTCTTACCATTAGATATTTAAGTAATTTTTCTCTGATATCCTTTGCGTTGTCTCTTACCGCGTTCATATACTCGGTATGATTATTTTGTCTATCTAGGTCTTTAAGCCTTTTTTCAAGCCCAGCGAAAAATCTCTCCAAGTCGGGAAGATTGGGGATAGTGCTTTTCTTACCTTTTTGAAATAGTTTGACTTGACTTAGAATATCTTTCGGGGAGTTATTAAGAGGTGTTGCTGATACAAGAATAACCCTTTTACCTCGGCAAATCTTAGCAAGAGCCTCATAAGTGATATTCGTTTCTGTTCTAAATCTGTGAGCCTCGTCAATAATAATGTTGTCGTATTTATCAGTACCTCTATCAACGAGCTGGTCTAATTTTCCAAGAGACTCAAAATCAGCCGGTACTCTAAAATCTGAAAATACATTTGGCCAAGACCCCGGATTATCTCTTTCCAAAAGAACCGGAGGAGCTATAACTAGATTTCTGCCGTCGAGTTGTTGGGCAAGCATGGCTGATATGTAAGTTTTACCAAGACCCACAACGTCTGCTATAAAGACACCGCCGTATTCTTCGAGAATCTTTTTAGCATTTAAAACTGCCTGCTCTTGATATTCTAATTTCTTAAATTCAGTCGGAACATATTTATAAAATACTTCGCTGGTGCGGCTTATCTCGTCCTTAAAATACTCATAAAGGAATTTTAGGTATAAATCATAAGGAGTAATAGTGTTATTTAGCCAAGTCTTGGTTTGGATTGTCTCGATATATTTTTCTGAAACGTCAACTGCATTTTTCCAAAGTTCGGTGAACTTAAGTTTTGCAAATTCATAGTCAGACCTCGTTTTTAGTTCTACGTTAAATTCCAAGTTGTCAATTAAACCCGATTGAGTAAAATTGCTCGAACCCGTAATGACCCTGCCAACGTCTCTATCTCCCTCTGCAAAAGTCATAATATAGAGCTTGGCGTGGATATTTTCCGAGGGATAGGCTTTTATTTCCAACTTCCCACTTTTTAACCATTCCAGAAACTTATTGACCCCTTCTTCTAAATCGTGATTGTCTTCTGAAGCACCCATTTCCTCAACTAGAGTGTCAGAAAACTTTTCTTTGGCTTCGGCGTGGGAAAATTGCAGGCTTTCTTGAGTGGGAACATAGGACTTTTGAATTAGGTTGTAAGTATCCCTGTTTGTGCTAATACCAATGAGAATTCTTAATTTCTCGGTATTTTCTAATGATTTGTAAATAGCATAGAACCCACTTGTGTAAAAATAGCCAACTAAAACATCGAAAAACTTGGTGTCTTTTATGAGCACCTTAAACCTCTCAGAAAGATTCTTGTCCTTTTCGTTAGTTATAAAGGTTAAATCTGTATTCATTTTGCTATCAACTTAATAATATCCTCGCGGTGATAGCGTCTTTCGCCAACACCACGTCTCGTGCCTACTCGAATGGCTTTTAACTTTCCTTTTTTGTCCCACCGCCTTAGCGTAGTCGGGTGGACATTAAGAATTTTTGCCACCTGCGCAATAGTCAATAGTTCCGGCAACCTTTTATCGTCTTTTGGCATTTTTGGTCACTTTTTTATAAGAAATCCTATTATGCATAAT
>JACOXT010000005.1 GCA_016182235.1 Candidatus Levyibacteriota bacterium
CCGAAGGAAAACAACCGCTTCTCATACGCCAAAGACATATAGAAAAGATAAAGTTTGTCGATAAGAGTATTGAACTTACTGAAATATCCTCTCTTGACAATAAAAAGCTTGAAAAGGAGCTTTCGGATTCTGAAGTCCTTGCGGGAATTTCTTCTATCACTCCATCAATAAAGAATGCAAAAAATCTCAAATGGATTCATGTTTTTTCCGCAGGAGTTGAGAAAATCTTAACCCCGCAAGTAGTTAAATCCAAAATAATTGTAAGCAACTCAGCAGGCATTCATGCAACTCCAATTGCCGAACATGTAATCGGATTTATGCTTATCTTTACAAAGAAATTTTATGAAACATTTCAAAAACAAAAGAAAAAAATCTGGGAAGGAAATCAGGATTTGTCCGAACTTAAAGACAAAACGGTTCTTATTGTAGGACTGGGGCATATCGGGGAGGAGGTAGCGAGATTATCGCATGCATTCGGTGCTAATGTTGTTGCAGTTAAGAAAAATTTAAAAAATAAATCCCGCACCAAATCGGTGCGGGATAAACCTAATTTTGTTTCAAAATTATATGCTATAAAACAATTGAACAAAGTGCTTCCAATGGCGGATTTTGTTGTACTAAGCTTACCCATTACAAAAGAAACCCATCATCTGTTTGATATGAAAAAAATTAAATTGATGAAAAAATCGGGAGTATTGATAAATATCGGAAGAGGCGGAGTAGTAAATGAAAAAGAATTAGTTAAGGCTTTAGCTTCTAAAATTATCGCGGGAGCGGCTTTGGATGTAACAGAAGAGGAACCTCTTCCCAAACAAAGTAGGCTTTGGGAGATGGAAAATGTAGTCATAACTCCGCACCATTCTGGTTGGTCAGAAAGATACATGGATCGCGCGATTGATATTTTTGTCCTTAACCTTAAAGCTTACCTCCGAGGAAAGCCCTTGCCAAATCTCGTTGACAAAAAACGGGGATATTAATGTCTGAAAATTTGATATTATTTGATGTTGTCTATGTTATTGACAACAAACTATAATAATTATAAAGTGAATAAACAATGAAAAAAACTCAACAAAAACAACAGGAGGCCATTCTAAGCATCCTTAAACCAATTGCTAAAAGAATAGAAGAAGCAACTGTAGACATACACGAAATGAAAACAGATCTCAAATGGGTAAATCTTAGACTTAGTAACCTAGAAGGGGACACAAAAATAATGAAAGTTGACATAATAAAAGTGCGCGGAGATATAGACAATATGCGAGGAGATATGAACCAGATGAGAAGTGTACTAGAAGACAAACTAATAGGAATTGAGAATAGGCTACATAAAAGAATTACTAATGTCGCAGATTTAATTGCAATGTCCCTTGTTAAAGAGTTTAAAACTGTAGATAAGAGGATTAGAAAAATTGAGCTCGCACAGCAACCCGCATAACTCTTTTCAAACTATCTTCAAACTGCTAAAATAAGTTTCAATGGATAAATTAAAAAACAAAGACCACAAACAAATAGGCCAAGAATTGGAATTATTTTTCACGAACGATATCGCGCCAGGTGCTCCTTTTTGGCTACCAAAGGGAATGACTATCTTTAAGGAACTGGAAAAATATATACGTGAGCTAACAGAAAAAGCAGGATATCAAGAGACTTCAACTCCAATAATGGTAAAATCTCAGCTTTTTAAAGAATCAGGCCATTGGTCAAAATTTGGCGAGCACAATATGTACAATCTTACTTTATCAGATGAGGCAGATGATACAAAACCAGTAAGTTACACATTAAAACCCATGAATTGTCCTGAATCAACCCTTGTCTATAGATTCAGACCTCGAAGTTATAAAGAATTACCATTAAGGTTTTCCGAAATAGGAAGATTACACAGGCGAGAAAAATCGGGTGAAGTTAACGGTCTATTAAGAGTAAGACAGCTAACAATGGACGATGCGCATATCTATGCTACAGAGGGTCAGATTTTTGATGAGGTTTCAAATATTCTAGATATGATGATTGCGTTTTATAAAAATTTTGGTTTTGAATATGAATTTAGATTTGCTACGCGCCCTGAGCAAAGAGCAGGGGGAGATGAAATATGGGATAAAGCCGAAAAGGATCTAGCGGAAGTGCTTAAAAAAAGGAGAATTAAAGCAGGAGACAAAAAAGGCGATGGGGCTTTTTATGGACCAAAAATTGATGTTCATATAAAAGATTCTTTAGGCCGGGAATGGCAACTCGCAACAGTTCAGCTAGATTTTCATCAGCCAGAAGCATTCAGCCTTACTTATATTGATAATGACGGTAAAGAGAGAAGACCTGTTATGATTCACAGAGCTATTTTTGGATCTTTTGAAAGATTTATCGCTATATTAACCGAACATTATCAAGGCGCTTTCCCTTTGTGGCTATCTCCCATTCAAGTTTCAGTCCTGCCGATTGCGGATAGGCATAACGAACACGCAAAAAAAATAGCCGAAGAATTAGAAGATAACAACATAAGAGTTGCAATTGATAATAATCAAGAAACGCTGCAGTTAAAGATTCGTAACTCTACTTTACAAAAAGTACCCTATTTAGTTATAATAGGGGATAGAGAAGTAGAGAATGGAAATGTCTCGATAAGAACTAGAGAAGGAAAGGACTTAGGACAATTAAAATTATCTTACTTTTTAAATAGATTAAAAGAAGAAATTGATAAGAAGATTTAGCAAAAAAAGACAAGACAACAGAAGGTTCTATAGGATAAATGAGCGTATTTTTGCAAATACGCTTCGAATTTTGGATGCAGAGGGAAAGCAAGTTGGGATTTTTTCTAGATTTGAGGCTTTAAAAAAGGCGCGTGAGAATGGTTTAGATTTGGTGGAAGTTGTTCCGATGGCAAATCCGCCGATTGCAAAAATCATAGATTTCAAAAAATTCTTATACCAAGAAGCGAAAAAGAAGAAAGAAGAGAAAAAACGAAGTAAGATTTCAGAAACAAAAGAGATAAGATTAGGGCCTTTTATGAATGACCATGATCTTCAGGTCATGGTGAGACGAGGCACGGTATTTTTGACAAATAATGACAAAATTAGATTAATTGTAAAATTTGTCGGACGCCAGATTGCACATCCTGAATTTGGACAAGGTATAATACAAAAGGCAATTGATGGGCTGTCTGGTCTTTCAAAAATTGAAAGACCGCCTCATTTTGAGGGAAAACAGTTAATCGCGATATTATCACCAGAAAGGAAAGGAGCGCAGTCGCCCAAGGCGACGAGCTCGCCTGCAAGCGAACCCGCGTCAGACGCGGCGAAGCGGACAGGCGTGGAAACCTGATAATAAAGTAAATGAAAAAGAAGAAAATAAAGAGCTCAGTGTCAAAAAGATTTAGAGTAACAAAAACGGGCAAGGTAATGTTTTCGCATCAATACAAATCTCATTTGAAAATAAATAAGTCGGGAGCAAGACTTCGAAGACAGAAGGAGCCAGGAGTTCTAAAAGGAAAGTTCGCCAAAAAAATAAAGCAGATGATGGGAAAGGCATAATATGGCTAGAGTTAAAAGGGGAGTAGTATCCCGAAGAAAACATAGGAAAATTTTAGAGCAAGCCAGTGGCTATCGGGGACTAAGAAGCCGAGCACAAAGAAAAGCTCATGAGGCAATTCTCCATTCGGGAGCTTACGCTTACCATGGAAGAAAACTTAGAAAAAGAAATTTCAGAAATCTTTGGAATCTAAGAATAGGGGAGGCGGCAAAGCAAAATGGGTTATCTTACAGCGTCTTTATAAATAAACTTAAAAAATCAAAAATTGAGTTGGATCGAAAAATATTGAGTGATCTTGTTGTAAATGACTCAACGACTTTTAAATTCATTCTTGACAGCGTAAAAAATACGTGATAAAGTTGTTATTAACAATGAAGCAATATAGCAATATAACAATTTTTGGTTTTTACTTTACCTTCGCATAAGCGGAGGTTGAGTTTAATAGAATAAACATTCAACCTCCGGGTGTACTGAAAGGTGCATCAAAGCGGAGGTTTTTTTATGCAGACCTTGTCAAGCGTAAGCGAGACTTAGAGCTGCATAATCCCGCCGAAGTCCAAAAGGACGAAGGGGGATGTTTATAAAATTGAACTGAGTTCGGTGAAAAGGAGGTGAAAATATATGTCAGTTGAAAGAAGATGGAGAATGCCAATTCCAAGACCTTATGTATTAGAGAATGATGTCAAACCAGTTAAGTTAGATTATCATTCAGACAACATTCCTAAATCGCATAGAACTCTCTCAAAGAAAAAACGCTATGGCTTTAAAGAAAACTTTCGGCAAGGACTAAGACTGTATGGGGGTAATGTAAGGGTTGATGTTGACCTCACGCAATTGCGACTTAGTCCAACTGTACTATTTGGAAAAAGTCCTAATTCATAAAAGTCTAAAAACCATTTCTTTAACGTGAAAAGAGGGTAGTTTTGTGTTATTCTAAAAGTATGGAAGAAAGCCTGATGCAGATCAAAAACTCTGCGGTTTGACAACCATAAAGCAATCTGATATTATAACAATAATGAAAATCAATTACAGCACTAACCATTTTTGGTTTCATTTTTATCCTCTCAATGGGGAGGTCGTTGCTGTTTTGAATTCATAACAGCATAAGCAAGATAACTTGCGTAACGAACCTCCCAAACGGGAGGTTTTTTTGTGATAAAAAAGTGAATTATATGAGCAGGGAAACTTTAGATATAAATACAAATAATTCAAACTCTGAGAACCCATTTTCTAATGAAGTTGGGAAACGTCAAAGACTTATTGCTTCTGTGCAAAAGTTAGGTGACTTGAGAGAGTACACAGAAAGTAGCGCAAATGCCATAGGATCTTTAGAAGCTGAGGAGACGATAATAGCCAACGCTCCATCTCTGGGACTTATTATTAATGGATCCCTTAAAGCTGCTAAAGGTGGCAGAATTAATGGAAACTCGGGTTTAGAGTCTCGTGTTGCCTCATTACCACCTACGCAAGTAGATCAGGCTCAAGCACAAATTGATCTGCTGCTAAATACCATATCAGTTATCGGTAGTCTTGCTTCCGCCAGACGACTAGAACCATACTTGCCAGTTGTACTCCCTAGAACTCAAGCAGGATTTAAAACTTTAAGGCAGATCGCTGAGCAGTATGCTGAAACAATACCTCTTCCGGATAATGGATCAGGGGATATTCCTACGGCATTAAGGGTGTTAATGAATCTCGATGAGCAGTTAAGGATTGAAGGTTTAAAAGATCCAATTGTCGTTGAGGCTTTAAGTGTTTCTGCGAGACAACTAGCACAGGTGAGGTTGGAAAAGTCAAAAATAGATGGATCTGAACAAGTTTCTAAAATTAGGGCAGAACTAGCTCAACAGAGAATTTATGCTTTGAAAAGAGAACCCGTTGAAGTACCTGGCACTCGTGGATTTTCAAGATATGAAGTTTTAGCGAATCAAATTATTGAAAGAGAGGGTTTATTTGCTCAAACTGACTCTGCTAGAGCCGAAGCAGAAGCCAGACTCAAAAGAGAGCAAGAAACAGTTTTAAATGTTATTGCTAAGAAGAGAGCAATTGGAACTGTAATATCTTTAATTGATCAAGATCCTCTTTTATGCCAAGTATTAGCTCAAAGATCACGCCTTAATCCTGATGATTTATTAACAGCTGATCTGGGTAAAAAGAGACTGATTGCCAACAATGCTCTAAACGCTAAAAAGATTATTCTGTCCGTTGAAGATCGAAGGATGTTTAATGGACAGACTGTGATCGCAGAGGAAAGAGCAAAATTGACACAAGCCTTACTCGATCCATTATCTTTTATCGCTAGACTTACTGATGATGAATTATTAGTTATTCGGACGGGAATCTCTAAGATTTCAGATGAGCGTTCGATATACGAATTAGCCGGTGAAAGGCTAAAAAAACAATTAGAGGATGAGGTTACAGATAGTGAGATAATTTCTGCTCTCACAGGAATACTTTCAGAACAAATACTCGTTGCCAGAGCCCCAGATGCTGTAAATGCTGCAATAGCAGAGTTGGGTATTGATGGAAGTTCGGTACTGAAAGATCCTAGCAAGCTTGATCAGTTGAAGGATGAAATAATTGCTCGTGGATTAGAATTAGTGGTTTCCGCTTCACAGGAAGAAACAAATGTAGGAAGAGCGCTTACCATAACAGATTCCGAGAGGAGAAGGCAAAGAGAAGTCTCTCTAGCTTTAATGAGGGCACGAGAGTCAAATAGTAGAGCCTCAGATACAGAAGCTAGGTTACTTTTGGATCAAAGTATTGAAGAACCTGGCACTGATAGTTTAGGTGTTATAAAGCTAAGAGAGGATATTAAATCTACTTTAGGTCCATTCCAAACTTATCCAGAATATAAAACTACATATCCACGAGTAGTTACTCAGGCTTTAGAAAATTTGTATGGGGAATATAATCAGGCTTTTCGTCGTTTGGTCGCTGCCAATAAAGAATTCGATACAGAGTATCAATATTGTCTTTCACCCGATGGAACGCCTATAAACAGCTTCGTTCAAATTGATATGGTTGGATTACCAGCTGGGTTTTTGGAGCAAGCAGAAACTTTAAGAGAAGAGGATGTTAGGGAAGCTTTAAGAGGCCGAATCTTTGAAATAGAAAATTCTATAGCAATGTATTCGCTTTTAGAATACTTCTTTTCAGATGGAACACAAGATACTCTTTTTAAGAGGCAATTCCGCGGCGGTTTAGACGACATTAGACAAAAATATGGGCGACCAATCGCCCTATTGGCTGCTACTGATCAAAAATATCAGGCAATGAGAGAGACTGAATTCGGCAAAAGAGATGGTGAGCCATTAACCGATGACGAGGTGAGTGAGTATTCAGGATTTGATAAGTTCTTTTCTCCTGAGGAGTTCAAAAAATATTTAGAGGAAAATGGTGGGGAGTCTAGCTATCTTCTATATGTGCGCTCTTCCGATCCTGTAGCGAAGATGAAAAGGCCAGATTTGGTAATTGATGAGGAGCTTTTAGCAGATGAAAACTTAAGAAGAATAATTAAAGCAAATGCGCTTACTTTTAACATTGATAATCCTAACTTGCCAATCGGAGATAGTAGACGCATAAATGATACCAAGGAATATCTTGGTGCAATGGGCATGGCTTTTCCAGTTTTTTATGGAGAGGATCTTACTTCTCCTGAGTTTAACTCCTATTTGAGATCGCAAGGTGTAGATCCAACACAAGTGGAATCCGGAGAGAGACTTTTGCGTGCTAAACCTATGAAAGGAACTTATGGAGGATATGGTCATTTTCGAGGAACCCCAGGAGATGCAAGGTTTAGACGGGAATTAAGAGACGCTTTGTTAAAAAGAGGCTCGTACGTTGTCCAGCCTGAGTTACAAAATCCTACGATAACAAACCAAGACGATGGACGCTCTTATATGTATATCGATAGAGTCTTTTTCTCCAATGATGGTCAAAATTATCGATTTATGGGTGGCGAAAGAACACTAATGCCTATTGATTCTATTGAGGCTCAAAATAATAGGGTTCATGGAAATAGTTCCTCAGTTTATGCTGAAATAATATAGAATTAACATATGTTAAATAAAATTGTAAATTTAACCAAAGAGTTTGTTTCCGTTAAATCAAACTCAGATAATCCAGCTGAATTAGATAAGATATTAGAAATTGCCTTGTCGAACCTGAAGGAATTTACGATTGAGCGATTTACGAACAAAGGTGTTAAAAGCGCCTTAGTTTACAATTCCAAAAAAAGACCCTCAAAATTTAGGATTATCCTAAATGGACATTTAGATGTGATTCCAGGAAAAGATTATCAGTATTCGCCGAAGATTAAGAACGACAAACTTTATGGTGTCGGTTCGATGGATATGAAAGCCAGCGTGGCTTGTCTTATCATGGTTTTTAAGGAAGTGGCAGAAAAGGTTGATTATCATCTTGCTTTACAGCTAGTTACTGACGAGGAAATTGGAGGATTTAACGGCACAAAATTTCAGATAGAAAAAGGTGTAAAAGCTGATTTTGTGATTGCCGGTGAGAGCACTGGCTTACAGATTGCAAATAGGGCGAAAGGGATTTTACAAGTAAAGATTTCTACCAAAGGTAAAACTGCTCATGGAGCCTACCCGTGGAAAGGAAAGAATGCCATTTGGAAAATGAACCAATTTCTCAACTCACTATTAAAAAAGTATCCAATTCCTTCTCGTCAAGAATGGGTAACAACGGTTAATTTGAGTAGGATCAAAACAACAAATACGTCTTTGAATAAGATTCCAGATGACTGTGAAATCTTGCTCGACATTCGATATGTTCCAGAGGAAGCAGATACTATTGTTAATGACATAAAAGAATTTCTACCCAAAGGCTTTAAGATGGATATCTTTGAAAAAGAACCATCTCTGTTTGTCGATGACAAAAACCAATACTTAAAAATGCTCCAGAGCGTAGTCAAGCAAACTACTAAGAAGAAAGTACGATTTTATGGTGCGCAGGGATCTTCCGATGCAAGACATTTTACGCGGGTATGTATTGATGGAATTGAATTTGGACCAATAGGTGGAGGTATTGGAACCGACAACGAATGGGTAAGTATAGAAAGTATAAAAACATATTACGACATATTAAAAACTTTTTTGCTAAAGTTAAAATAGTGCAATAACTAAAAGTATGATAATCTTATATTTATGGAAGAAAGCCTGATGCAGATCAAAAACTCTGCTGTTTCAATGATAATTGAGGCAGAGGATCAGAAAGAACTTGAGGAAATCAAGCTCCAATTCTTGGGAAGAAGCGGAAAATTAACTCTCGCAATGAAGGGAATTACCAAACTTCCCACAGGAGATAGAAGAGAGGTTGGTCAGCTTGCAAACGAGGTCAAAAGAGTTCTTGAAGAATCTATCAACGAACGAAGCAATTCGCTTAAGACTCAAGAGTCAAAAAAAAGGCGCGAAAAAATTGACATAACCAATCCAGGAGTAAGACCTGACATTGGCCATATTCACCCAATGTCTCAAGTTCTTTACGAAGTAGTTGATGTATTTAAGGGAATTGGGTTTCAGGCGGCTGACGGACCAGAAATAGAAACCGATCATTACAATTTCGAGATGTTAAATATACCTTCTGACCATCCAGCAAGAGATACACAACAAACACTTTATCTTGATACAAGGCAGAGCAAAGTCACGCCAGGGGAAATAATTCTACGAACGCAAACTTCAAGTATGCAGGGAAGAATCATGGAAAAAGTAAAACCTCCTATAAGAATAGTTGTTCCAGGGAAAAATTTTCGATACGAGCAGGTTGATGCGTCTCATGGATTTGAATTTTGGCAGGTTGAAGGATTTGTGGTTGACTCAAATGTAAGACTAACTGACCTATTCGGGACAATTGAATATGTGCTCAAAAAATTAATGGGGGAGAAAACTAAAATAAAATTTGCTACGACTAATTTCCCATTCGTTGAGCCCGGAGTTGATACATATATTTCATGTACTGTTTGTAACGGACGCGGATGCAGTTTTTGTAAATATAGCACTTGGAGTGAAATTATGCCTGCCGGAATGATCCATCCAAATGTCCTTAAGGCAGTTGGATATGATCATCAAAAAGTGGCAGGCTTTGCCTTCGCAATCGGGCTTTCAAGACTGGTAACGCTAAGGTATCAAATGGATGATTTAAGACTATTGACAAATCCAGATCTAAGAATTTTGGAACAATTTTAACTATGCTAGCGCCTTTATCTTGGCTAAAAGAATTTGTTGACATAACATTAACGTCTGGTGAATTAGGGGAAAAATTAACCGAAATTGGCCTTGGAGTTGAAAGAATTACAAGGGTTGATAATGATACTATCTTTGAGTTTGAAATCACTCCTAATCGACCAGATCTACTTTCAATTATTGGGATAGCAAGAGAAATAGCAGCTATCGAAGGCAAGAGGATTAAGTCAAAATCATACGAAATTAAAGTTTCTCACGCAACAACTCTTCCAATAAAGTTAAATCCAAATTATAAATTATTTCATAGGTGGACCGGAATATCTATTGCAAATGTTTCTATTAAGCCATCTCCGCAATTTATAAAAGACAGGCTTATAAAAATAGGTCTTAGGCCAATTAATAACGTCATTGATATAACAAACTATGTAATGTTTGAGTTGGGAGTGCCTCTTCATGCGTTTGACTATGACGAAATTAAAGGACACGAAATGACGGTTGATCTTGCAAAGGGAGGAGAAAAATTCACATCTGTTGATGAAAAATCCTATCATTTGCCAAAAGATGCGATTATTATTAAAGATAATGAAAGACTCATAGATCTTGCGGGAATTAAAGGCGGGCTTAATTCAGGTGTAAGTGGTAAGACGAAAAACGTTTTTCTTCATGTAACAATAGCTAACCCTATGCTAATTAGAAGGGCGTCCATCGCATTGAGCCTCAGAAGCGATGCATCCGCTATTTACGAACGGGGAACTAATAAAGGCGGGACAATTGATACGCTAAAACGCGCTGCGACACTCATACAAGAACATGCAGATGGAAAAATAGCAAGTCATCTTTTTGATTTGAAAAACCAAGAATTTAAACCATGGAAATTGGCATTGAGGATTTCACGCCTTAATCAAATTATCGGAATAAAAATAGACGAAAAGAAAATAATAGATATTTTAGATTCGCTGAACTTAAATCCTCATGTCGTCCTGAGCAAGCAAAGCGCGTCGAAAGATCTCATCCTCATAGAATGCACAATCCCAACTTACAGAAACGATCTTAAAATTGAAGAAGATCTAATTGAAGAAGTTGCGCGTTTATACGGATACAATAATTTTCCAAAAACAATGCCAGTTGGAGAAATTCCAACTAAACGTGTTCCATATTTCAAGGATTTTAACATGGAAGAAAATGCAAAAAGTATTCTAACTGCGAGCGGATTTTCTGAAATTTATACTTATAGTTTGGTGGGGGAGGACGATTTGAAAAGCTTCAATATAAAATCTGAAAACTGCATCAGAGTCGATAACCCAGTAAGTCGTGAATTTGAATATCTAAGACCAACCCTTAAGACAAATCTTTTAAAAGCTCTAAGACTAAATATGCCAAACTTCAAAAACATAAATCTTTTCGAGCTTGGCAAAGTTTATATAGGAAAACATTTAGATAATGTGAAAGAACAATATTTTCTTGCTGGCATCACGAATGTGAAAAACTACTTTGAAGTTAAAGGAACTATTGAGCAACTACTTGAAGATCTGGGAGTAAAGCTTGATCCGACAAAATATATTGAGGTGTTAGATGAAGGGATATTTTTTGAGTTAAACTTTTCGGAAATTTTGCCTCTTGTAAGTTTAAATAAAAAGTTCAAACCTCTTCCTAAATACCCGCCGATTATTGAAGACATGGCAATCGTTGCGAATGCTTCAGTAAAAACTGACGAAATAATAAAAGAAATCAAAAATCAAAATTCGCTTATTGTAAATGTTTCGCTTTTGGATAGTTTTGAAGAATCACGAACATTTCATGTTGTCTATCAAGATCCCCAAAAAAACTTAACAACAGCTGAGGTCTCCAAAATACGCGAAAAAATTATAAATAACCTTAGGGAAAAATTTAAGGTAACTCTGAAAGAATAAATTATCTGCCGCAATATTCTTTTACCAAATAACTAAATCTTGAAAGAAAATCCAAAATATCAAGCTCTAAAAGAACTGGTTGACCCTACCAAAAGAGTCGTTAAAATAGCTATGGAAAAAGTACGAGAAGGAAAAGTTGATGATTTAGGACGACAAAGCGTAATATTAAAAAGTAAAGATACTCATAAGCTCTTCGAAATTATTGATACCCACGTAAATCAAAAATCAGGAGATGTTATATCGGTAGGGCTGCTCAATATGGGGCTTTTCGTATATGAATTCTTACGTGGAGAAAACGAATCATTAACAAATGGAATTGGAATCCAAATACCAAGAAGCGTTGATTATGTAAATCTACTCAGTATTTCTTTTTTACGCGGTTTGGATTCAACACAAATTGATCTCTTGGCAGAAGAGCTTTCATCCGCAACAGTTGTTTAATTTTTACGGAGCTAGAGTAGGAGTCGGTGTTGGGGTAGGAGTCAACGTAACCTCTGGCGTAGGTGTCGGAGTAGGGGTATCGGAAACGACTCGGGTAGATTGTTCTGTCGGCGGATGGTATAAAGGATCGTCTTTGTGATTTTCATTCACCCACTCATTAATTCCTTCCTGCCAGCGATTTTTCCCGTCCCCAGATATCGGGTCATTCTCGGAAAATACGACAAACTTGCGAGCTTCATATTCATTTTTGTCAATCTCGCTTTGACTGGCAAGCTTATTGGTATCTTCTTTTGAAACCTTAACGTCTTTGTATATCGGGCTTAGTCCCTGAGGCTCTGTACCTTTTATAAAATATTCTGTTCTTGTAGGTCGCCCATCAACCGGCAATCCCCCTCCCAAAGCATCAACAGTTACGGCAATTACATTTTCTGGTTGTTCAAAATCTTCTGCCGGTTTTCCTGACAAAGCTTCTATAATTATTCTACGCCAAATTGGAGCGGCCCCTGTAACTCCTGACGCCACATTTCCCATCGGGCTATTGTCATTATTTCCAACCCAGGTCGCGACCAGTATATTTGGCGTCCAGCCAATTGTCCAATTATCTCTTTTGTCATCCGTTGTTCCAGTTTTTACCGAAATCGGCCGGCCTCCAATATTTAAATAGCTATTTGGCCCAAATGTCAGAAGTCTTGCATTATTATCCAAAAGTATATGGGAAATTATAAAAGCTACTTCGCTACTTAATACTCTTCTTTTTGTAGTATCTTTCTTTTCAAATAAAATCTTTCCTTTTGGGTCAGTGACCTTGAGGATTGCTATCGGATCACTTCTATATCCTCCATTCGCAAATGCCGTATAGGCCGAAGCAAGTTCCAAGGGCCTTACATCTCCACCTCCTAAGGTCAGAGACAAACCAAAACGATTTACATTATCATCTGTTGGAGCAAATGTAGAAATGCCCATATCATAAGAGGTGGCCAGCATATTTTTAACTCCAATTAAAGCCAGGAGTTTCACAGCAGGAACATTAATTGATGAGCCAAGAGCAAATCGAAGTTGCAATGGCCCCCGGAATTTATCATCATAGTTTTTAGGAATATAATCCTCGTCTGTGGGATTTGGAAAAACAGTTCTGGTATCCATTATGAGAGTCGAAGCCGTATGCCCGCGATTGAGTGCTGTGGCATAAGCAACAGGTTTTATTGAAGAGCCCGGCTGACGAAGACCCTGGGTGATTACGTTAAACTGTCCTTCAAATTCAGTGTTGTCTTTTAGATCCCCCGACCCTGTCGCAAAGAAATCGCGACTGCCAACCATCGTCAAAATTTCACCGCTTTTCGGATCCAAAACTACGCTTGCCCCATTTCCTACCTTTAAATTTCTTGCCTTTTCAACTTCTTCCAGAACAATTGCTTCAGCTTTTTCCTGCAGCCTATAATCAAGAGTTGTAGTAACTTGTAAACCTCCTTGCTCAACAAAATTCTCCCCAAACTGCTCAATCAACAAATCTTTTACATAAAAAGAAAAATGAGGAGCTTTTATTGACTGATCCTTCACAATAAATACAACATCGGAAAGAGCCGAAACTGCATCTTTTTCCTGTTTTTTTGTTATATATTTATCTTCGTGCATGCGACGTAATACTTCCGTAGTTCGCGTGATATATGATTTTGGGTTTTGGCCAAAAGGAGAGTAATACGAGGGGCGCTGTGGAAGCCCGGCAAGAATCGCTGACTCAACTAAATTTAGGTCCTTTGCTTTCTTTCCGAAGTACCTTTCAGAACCCGCTTCAACTCCCACAGCTGTGCCTCCATAAGGGGTAGCGTTTAAATAAAGCTCTAAAATTTGATCTTTTGAATACTTGCGGTCAACCTGTATCGCTAAAATAAATTCCTTAATCTTTCTTGGGATTGTTCGCTCGGGAGATAAAAGCGTATTTTTAACAAGCTGTTGAGTTAAGGTTGACGCTCCTGTAATTCGCTGAAACAAAACAGCATCTCTTAAAGCCCTAAGATATCCCCAAATAGAAAACCCTTGATTTTGATAAAAATCCTTATCTTCGATAGCAATTGTTGCTTGCTGAAGTTGTTTTGGAATTTTGTCAAGCGTGACATACGTACGATTTTCTTCTTCAAAAATGTCATAAAGAAGTAAACCGTTTCGATCATAAATCCTTGTGGATTGGGGCAGATTGGCTCGCGAAAGTTTCTCTGGGGTAGGTAAATCACGCCCATACCAAAAGAATAAGACTACGGTTAAAATAAAAATCCCAATAATGCCAAAAAATGCAAATCTGGCAATTTTGCTGTAAATAAAGATCCGCGAAGAGTATCTAAACCTTATCTGTCTCCTACTTAACCCCCTATTTGTATTATAATAAACCACAAAGATATTATACAACTTTAAATGCCTAATATGCTATACTTTGGCTATGGATAAGATTGGGGAATTATTGACTAGGGGAGTTGAAAAGATTTACCCATCAAAAGAAGAGCTTGAGAAAGCATTAAGAAGCGGGAGAAAATTAAAACTTTATCAAGGTTTTGATCCCACTGGTATTCAGCTTCATATCGGACACATGGTTGGACTTCGAAAACTAAGGCAGTGGCAGGATTTAGGACACCATGTTATTTTTTTAATAGGAGATGGGACAGGATTGGCAGGTGATCCCTCGGGAAAAAAACACAAAAGAGAAAAATTTCTAACTCGAGAGGAACTTCGCAAGAATTCTACTGATTATATAAAGCAAGCAGGAAAAATAGTAAGATTTGAGGAAGTAAATCCGGTTGAGATATTGTTCAATGGTGACTGGTTAACCAAACTAATACTTTCTGACATTTTGGAAATTGCGGGACATTTTACACTTCAACAGCTCTCTGAAAGAGATTTGTTTACTGACCGAATAAAAAGAGGAGAGGATGTTAATCTCCGCGAATTTTTGTATCCGCTACTTCAGGCATACGATTCAGTGGCGATGGATGTAGATTTAGAAATCGGCGGAACGGACCAAACTTTCAATATGCTTTGCGGAAGATCATTAATAAAACAAATGAAGAATAAAGATAAATTTGTTATGACAACTCCACTCTTAACTGACTCAAAAGGTGTGAAAATCGGCAAAACCGAAGGCAATGTAATTGCCCTAACAGACAAGCCGGAAGATCTTTTTGGTAAAATCATGGCACTTCCTGACGATGTAACATTAAAAGGATTTGAGTATTTAACGAGTGTGCCAATGGACGAGGTAAAAAAAATTGAACAAAAAATGGATTCCATGAGTCAAAAGAAACGCTTAGCATTTGAGATTGTAAAAGAATTAAATTCCGACAATGAAGCTAAAAAGGCACAGATTTATTTTGAAAAAACAGTCCAAGAAAAAGAAAAACCATCGGAAATAAAAGCAGTTGAGTTGCCCACAAGTTTCACATCATCCGCAACTATAGCAGAGGTTCTCAATGCCATAGGCACAGTAAGTAGTATATCTGAGGGCAAAAGGGTAACGATTCAAGGAGGTACATCAATAAACGATCAGAGAATTACAGATCCAAATGAACCAATCTACCCCTTTCTAAAAACAGGAGAAGCTTTAGTTCAAACCGGCAAACATAAATTTGTAAAAATCATAACTACTCCTGATTCATAATTCTTGATTCATGATTCACAATTCATCTTTATGAAATACGCTCTCTTAAGTGTTTTTGATAAAACAGGAATTATTGAACTTGCGAAAAAACTTTTAGATTTAGGGTACAAAATCATCTCAACTGGCGGAACTGCAAAAGAACTTATTAAAAAAAATATTAAAGTAATACCTGTTCAGGAAATTACTGGGAACCCGGAAAGCTTCGATGGTAGGATGAAGACAATTAGTTTTGAGATTGAATCGGGTATTCTTTTTGATCGAACAAATAAATCCCACGTTAAAGAAGCAAAAGACCTAAATATAAAGCCAATCGATATTGTTGTCTGCAATCTTTATCCATTTGAAAAAACGATTGCAAATCCTAAAGTGTCAGTTGAAACTGCAGTTGAAAATATTGACGTTGGCGGTCCAACTATGATACGTGCTGCCGCGAAGAATTTTAAAAATGTCTTGGTCGTGGTCGATCCAAAGGATTATCAAAGAGTAATTTCGTTTTGTCATTCTGAGTCACGCCATAGGCGGACGAAGAATCTCGAGAGATCCTTCGCTAATGCTCAGGATGACATCCGAAGAGAGCTTGCGGCAAAAGCCTTTGCCCATTTGTCTCTATATGATTCACAAATTGCAAAATTCTTAGAGAAAGAGATTTTTCCTTCGGAAATAACCATTCCAGGAAGAAAAGTTAACGATCTTAGATATGGAGAAAATCCTCATCAAAAAGCCTCCTTCTATTTAGAACCAAACACAAACTCTCTCTTTAAAAACCTTAAAAAAATCGTCGGACGGGAATTATCCTTCGTCAATCTAACCGATATAAACGCAGGGTTAGAATCAGTGAGGCTATTTAGAGAACCTTGTGCTGCCATAATTAAGCATAATAGCCCATGCGGTATTGCATTAGGAAAAAACATTTCTCAGGCCTTAGAAAGGGCAATTGATGCAGATCCCGAGTCTGCGTTTGGTGGGACAACTGTACTGAATAAGCCCATGGATTTAAAAACAGCAAAAGTAATTGGAGAATTCAAAAATAAAAAGAGAGCGAATATTGATATAATTGCAGCGCCGCAAATTACAAAAGACGCCTTGGAATATTTAGTAGAGGTTAGAAAAAGTATGGGAATCTATTCCTTCGGAAAAACTATGAACTATGAACCAAGAGCTATGAACATCAAGCACATCGCTGGAGGATTTATTCTGCAAACACCTGATAACGATATTGAAAAAGGATTTAGGGCTTGGAAGGTGGTAACAAGGAAGAAACCTTCTCCAGAAGAAATAAAACAGATGAAAATTGCTTGGAAATTTATTTCAAGAATTAGGTCGAATGCCGTCATCGTTGTTGACAAAGATTTGCCAATGACTCGAGGAATAGGATCTGGACAAACTTCTAGAATTAAGTCTACGAGAATTGCTTTAGAACAGGGAGGAAAATATTCTCAAGACGGCATCCTTGCCAGTGACAGCTTCTTTCCTTTCGATGATAGTGTAAAACTTGCTGCCAAATACGGCATTTCGGGAATTGTTCAGCAAGGGGGATCAATAAACGACATTCTCTCAATCGAAGCCGCAAACAACGCAAATGTCTCCATGGTTTTTACCGGCAGACGCGCCTTCTGGCACTAGTAGACCTATTGTGGTAAAATATTTTTATGGAAATGTTTAATAAGCATAAGTGGATTTGGAAGATTATTGTAGTTATTTCAACTATTGCGCTTATTGCTACATCTTTTCTTCCATTCTTTAGCCTTTAGCTTAGTATGAACCTTCAAACACCTATTCCGAAAGGTGGATCTAACTTTAAGCTCTATGCGCGAAGACTGGAAAGGCTTGGAGTAAAGATTTTTGAAGATTTGCTTTATCATATTCCTTCACGTTACGAAGACTACTCTTTAATTTCAAAAATTGGACAAGTGCAGGCCGGAGAAACCGTAACTGTAAGAGGTACGGTTTTGGAGATAAAAAATGAATACACAAGGGGGTTCAAAAATTTACAAAAAGCAAAGTTATCCGACGACACAGGAGAAATAAATATTGTTTGGTTTAACCAGCCTTATTTAGTAAGGATTATACACGCAAACGACAATATTTCTATCTCAGGGAAAGTGAACTGGTTTTCCAATAAACTGGTTCTGCAATCTCCTGAATATGAATTAGCTAATGAATCGTTTTCACTTCATACGGGAAGATTGGTCCCCATATATCCAGAGACTAAAGGAGTATCGTCTAAATGGTTACGCCGCCAAATATACAATGTATTGAAAGATAGCAGACAAAATTTGACTGAATATCTTCCGGACTCAATTATAAATAATTATGACTTATTAGGAGTAAATGAGGCAATTGAACAAATTCACTTTCCGAAAACCTTGGAAAATGCCGAAAAAGCGAAAAAAAGACTAGCTTTTGACGAATTTTTTTTAATGCACCTTTCTTCTATACAAAGAAGGTCAACTTGGAGAAAAACTCTAGTTAGCAATCCTTACTCAATCTCAAATTACAAGAAAGAAATTGAAGATTTTTGGAAAAAACTTCCCTTTACGCTTACAAATGCCCAGAAAAGGGGAGTGGGTGAGATATTTAAAGACTTGGCAGGAAAAAAACCAATGAACAGGCTTCTGGAAGGGGACGTAGGAAGCGGAAAAACAGTAGTATCTGCAATAGCGATGTTTCTAAATTTTCTTAATGGTTACCAGTCAGTCTTTATGGCGCCAACTGAAATATTAGCTATTCAACATTATAATACAATATCCAAACTCTTGTCACCCTTTGGGATTAAAGTCCAGTTATTTACATCTAGTTCAAATTTCAAGAAGAATAAAGATTTAAGATTAAAGATTAAAGAATCAGATCATAAATCATCCATCGTTAATCATAAATCTCCTACCAATTTTGGTGTAGCTGTCGGCACACATGCATTATTGTATGAAAAAATTGAATTTGAAAAATTAGGTTTGGTTGTAATTGACGAACAGCAACGTTTTGGTGTTGAGCAAAGAGCAATTATAAGACGAAAGGGCAAAAATCCTCACCTTCTTACAATGACCGCAACTCCCATACCAAGAACTATTGCCTTGACTTTGTATGGAGATTTGGATCTTTCTCTTTTGGATGAGATGCCAAAAGGAAGAAAATATATTAAAACATGGCTTGTTGGAAGAGAAAAAAGAATATCAGCCTACCGATGGATTGAAAAACAAATAAAAGAAACGAATAGTCAAGTATTTATAATCTGTCCTTTTATAGAGGAATCTGAAACTATGCAGACAGTTAAAGCCGCAAGTCGAGAATATGAATACTTGAAAAAAGACGTTTTTAAAAAATTTAAGCTTGGACTTCTGCATGGAAAACTTAAAACAAGGGATAAAGATAAAGTTCTTCAAGACTTTAGAGATAAAAAGATTGACATCTTGGTTGCAACACCGGTTGTTGAGGTCGGGATTGATATTCCAAACGCCACTATTATTGTAATTGAAGCATCAGAGCGTTTCGGACTAGCACAGTTACATCAATTAAGAGGAAGGGTAGGAAGGGGAAACAAACAATCATATTGTCTTTTGTTTACTGAAAGTAAAAACCAAGAAACTTTAGAAAGGCTTAAGGCGATGGAAAGATATCACGTTGGAGCAGAACTCGCGGAGCTTGATCTCAAGATGAGAGGACCGGGAGAGATTTATGGAACCATGCAGCACGGAAGACGTATGCTTAAAGTCGCCAGCTTTTCAGACTTTGAATTAATCAAAAAAACGAGATTGTGCGCTCAAAAAATCTTCCCTAGTCTAGATGAATATCCACTCCTGAAAGAAAAACTAAAAACCCTAAACCTAAAACAAGTCTCCCCAGACTAAGACGACTAATTCAGATCCTTGAAAGAATCTTATTAAACTGCTATAATTTGTTTATGCCGCAGGAACCAAAAAAAAGACATTCAAGGCAAAGAAAAGGCAAAAGAAGAGCCAGTATAAAGCTTAAGAAATTAAGTTTTGTTTTATGTCAGAATTGTAAAAGCGTTATGCTTCCGCATATAGTGTGCAAAAAATGCGGGTTTTATGCCGGGCAAAAAGTATTAACTATTAATACGACTAAGGTCGTTCGAAAAGAAGGACAAGAAAAAATTGCGTAAGCTATGAAAACCCCCTTGGATCCTCGACATAAAAAAAGGCAACATCTCGTTGAAGAACTGTTTATGATAGATTTCCATAAGCAGAAAGTGAGTACCGACACAAAAAATATTTTAATTCATATTGACTTTATTGATAAAAAAATATCATCAGCCGCGCCGGAATTCTCTATAGATAAAATAAATAAGACCGACTTGGCAATATTAAGACTTGCAGTATACGAGCTTCTGGTTGAAAAAAAAGAGCCTTCAAAGGTAATTATTGACGAAGCAATTGAGCTAGCCAAAGAATATGGCGGAGACACGAGCCCCGCATTTATAAACGGCGCATTGGGGAATATTAAGATATGAGGCCTGCGATGTTAAAGTAAAGAGTAAATTATTATGGAGCTCCCAAAACTAAAAAACACAAAACTTTTTGAAGAAGCGTTCACGCATAAGTCCTATCTTAACGAGGTAAAACAGAAAATACCCTCAAATGAAAGACTCGAGTTTTTGGGAGATAGCATCTTATCATTTGTAGTATCAAGTTTCTTATTCGAAAAGTACCCAAACTTCAATGAAGGGACACTCACCAACATTAGGTCTCTTTTGGTTAACACGAAGAGCTTATCTATGTTGGCTCGCGAACTAAATATCGGAAAACTTCTTAAACTCTCCCGCGGAGAAGAAGAGTCAAAAGGAAGAGAGAACGATGCGATTCTTGAAAATAGTTTCGAGGCTTTTGTTGGAGCATTTTTTCTAGATCAAGGAATCGAAGCCGTAAGGGATTTTTTAGAAAGAGTACTCCTTAATAAAATAAAAAATTTAATAAAAAGTAAATCTTTTAAGGACCCCAAAAGCATATTGCAGGAGGTTGTACAGGCAAAAAAACAAAATTCTCCTATTTATAAGGTACTAGAAGAATCAGGACCTGCTCATTCAAAGACATTTAGAGTAGGTGTTTATGTTAATGAAATTATGGTCGGGGCGGGAATAGGGAAGTCAAAGCAAATCGCAGAATCGTCTGCTGCTAAAATCGCACTTGAGAGAGGAAGTTTTTAGTGGTACAATACCTTCATGTCTGTTGTAATTAGATTATCAAAAATAGGTAGGCGAGGAGAGGCAAGGTTTCGTGTTGTTGTGAGCGAGAAAAGAAGTAGACGTGACGGGAAACCTATAGAGATACTTGGCTGGTATGAAAAAAGACAAGATTCACAGAATAAAAATGTAAACATGGAAAGATATAATTATTGGGTATCTAAAGGCGGCATACCCAGTCAGACAGTTCTAAAGATAGTGAAGTAATGAAAAAAGCATTGGAATATATTGTTATGTCTATTGTTGAGACTCCTCAAGAAGTAGAGATAAGTGAAAATGAGGATAACGGAATGGTAAATTTTACAATCAAGGTCGCTTCCTCTGATATGGGACGAATCATCGGTAAAAACGGTAAGGTAATAAGAGGCATCAGAAACGCAATAAAAATACTCGCAATAAAACAAAATAAAAGAATAAACATCGCTCTTTCTGAAACCCCTTCAGAGTAAAATGAAGATTTCGATCTTAACGCTTTTCCCCGAAATGTTTTCAGGGCCTTTTGATTACTCCATTATAAAAAGAGCAAAAGAAAAAAATATTGTCAATATAGACTTCGTAAATATTCGTGAATTTGGCATTGGCAGACATAAGATCGTTGACGACAAACCATACGGAGGAGGAACTGGCATGATATTAAGAGTGGATGTCTTAGAAAGAGCTATTTTGGCAGCAAAAGAAAATGGTCCCTCTGGAGCTGACGGACAAAAAGTTATTCTTTTAGGAGCGCAGGGCAAAACCTTTAATCAAAAATACGCGGAAAGCTTCTCTAAACTACAACATCTTATTCTTATTTGCGGACACTATGAAGGGGTTGACGAAAGAATCAAGAATTTTATAGATGAGGAGATATCTATTGGAGATTTCATAGTTACTGGAGGTGAGATCCCCGCAATGACTATTACAGATGCTGTAGTACGACTCAAAAAAGGGGTTCTAAAAGAAGGTGTCACTGGGTCAGAATCATTTTCACCTCTTCTTGAATATCCTCAATACACAAGGCCAGAAGTTTTCAGAAATATGTCTGTACCAAAAGTATTAACAAGCGGAAACCACAAAGAAATTCTTAAATGGAGAGAGAAAATTGCGCTTCAAAATACTAAAAAACTTCGTCCGGATATTCTAAGATCGAGCATTACTCGAGAAAAGGATTAGTGCTCTTTATAGCAGAAGATGTGGAGGGGGAAGGAGAAAAATCAATTAACGACGTGTTATTAAAACTTTCCATTTTACTTAGTAACGACAGTTTCTCTTGGGAAATGGAATTTATGGTAAGATTTTTCAAAAGAGAGGCAACCGGCAAAACTTTGTAGTAAAATAGTAAAGTTACGGTTGATGAATTGCTGTCTGTCGTTACAGACCCAATCTCAGATAAGGGCAAAGTTTTTTGAATCTCAGTTATAAAACTATTAACAGCTCCTATATCACTGTCTAAAGTAACAGTTAAGCCAGTGCTTGTTGACCCTTCTTCTTTTTGTTCCTCTTCTTGTTCTTCTTCCTGTTCGCCTTGAGTCAGTTCTCCAACTGCAAATGAAAATCTTCCTATTCTTACACCAGTTTTTTGTGAAGCAAAAAATATAGCATTTAATATTCCTCCAAAGTCTTTATTTATTGGGAGGGCAAGAGTTGAGGTTCTAAGCTGTGATTCAAGTAACCCTACATCAAGATTTTCAAGTGTACCTAGATTATTTCTAAGCGTACTAAGCTTTTGAGAAGCGTTTCTCGCTTCCTCCTGGACTACAAATAGAGTCTTAATTTGGGGAATAATAACTAATATAACAAGTGCCAAGCAAACAAAAACTACAATCGTTGGGACAATAAAATACTTGTTGCGGTTGTAGATAATTTTCAAAGATTGTATGTCTGTGTTTACTCTATTTTCCATACTATTAAAGATCCGATGTCAAAGAAACTGAATAACTATTTCCGCTGTCATCAAATGTCAGGGTACCTAATGAGATCGAACTGATAACCTCTCTTTTCTCTGCCATAGCAATTAGATTATTAATAAGCTCATCAATTGCTCTTAGGGAAGTTGAGGAAACAGTCAAAGTAAGCCTTTTGTTATCTATCTCCAAATTCTGAATAGCTATCTCAATAGGCATTATCGAAAGAAGGCTATTGATGCTTTCAGAAAGATCACCTCTATTTTTAAGAAGGCCGGATATATTATCAAGCCTATTATTTATAATAGAAAGCTTAATGCTTCTATCTTGAAGTTCGGATATTTGAGACATCGTATCTTCCTGCTGCCTTTTAATGCCCGTTGGATTAATCGATTGAGTAAATAGAAAAACGATTAACGACACAATGCCAATCATTATTGGGGAAGAAATCGCGATAATGTTTGCAATTCTTATCTTTTTTTGTTGCTCAAGAAAATCTTTATCCTGAGGCAAGACAAGATTTATGTTAGTATTCATATTCCGCTATAAATCTCTCATCGCAAGACCAACAGCAATAGTAAAATCAGATGCGCTAGAGACTATTTCCTGGGGTACCACTTGACTTGCAAGAATTTTCCACGGATTGGCAAGTGCCGTCTCAATTCCTAAGTTTTCTGCAAAAAAAAGATCAATTCCCGGAAGTCGCGCGGTGCCTCCAGATAGAAGTATTTGCTGTATTAAAGAATCGTCATGATACTTTTCTGAGTAAAAAGCTAACGTTTTTTTTACCTCGCCTAAAATTGAAGTCAATATAAGCTCCGTGGACTTACCAACTTTTTGTCCCATCCCTTCCTTGGATAATCCGTACGCTTTTTTATACGCTTCCGATTGAGATAAAGTTAGCCCAAAATCCGATGAAATCGCGCGACTAATCGCGTTCCCGCCTGTTGGAATTGAGTATGTAAAAACTAAGATATTATCCTTAACAATTGCCAGAGAAGTACTAATCGCGCCAATACTCAAAATAATTGTTGGAGGGAGGCCCGAATAAGACAATGCCCTGACTACAGATAATATCTCTGTCTCAATCGCGTAAAGGTTTAATCCGGAAGCCTCTATTATGTTTTGATATTTCTTAATAAGAGTCGTAGGCGCTCCTACCAACAAAACCCGCATTTTTTCATCCTTAGACTCTTTTGGCGGTTTTTTCAATACGTTCCATACAAGAGTTATGTCGGACAAAGATACTGGGATATTTTGCTCTGCTTCCCAATGAATGGCCAGAGCCAATTCTCTATCTGAAAGAGCAGGCATATCTATGACTTTTGTGTAAACTTGGGTATCATCCAGAGCAACATTTACGTTTTTACTGTCCGCTTTCAAATTGGATACTACTTTTTTTATTGCTTTGGCTATGTTCTCCTGGTCAAGAGGTGATTCTGAAAACATACCTCGCGGAGGGGTGGGTATGGAAAAAGCCGAATTCAAAAAAAAACCTTCTTTTTGCCGTGATAAAGACACTGCTTTAATGTTGGTTAAGCCGATATCCAAACCGATAGATTTCTTGCCCATAGTAATTAATTCGAGGGTACAAATAAACCATATGAAATATATGGCAGGAAAGCTTGTGAAAATCCTTTAAAAACAGAAATCCTACGACTCGCTTCTCCGCTTTCTCCGGTTGAAGTGATCTGGTAACCTTGAGATGGGAAGGTCGCTCCTCCAACTTCCGCTCCAATAAAAGTACTTTTATAAACAGGAATTGCTCGAACAAATATTCCTTCTGTAATATTTAAGTTTGTTGTTTCAAATTGAAGAGTCTTTCCTCCAATAGGCGTAGGTGATGTCGATGCCGGACTAAACCCATTTCCCCTATGGGTATTACATGGATCAAATACACTTCGTGTTGAAGATACATTGAGAGAAGAAGTTCCACGTATCACTATTACTTCTATAGCAGCTGGCCAATTTGATGGATTTGAATCATCTGCGCATATCTCACCCGCTACGCCCCAATGCAATGTTAAATCCAAAGTTGCCCCGGGTACAGAAAATTCGATTTCGTCATTAGTGGGATCTTGATTCGCCAGCCAAATGTCTACTCCCTCGCTTTGCGGAATCAGACTTCCTCCATTTACCAGGAGTAGATTTGCACCTGTGCCAACCTCAACCACATTGGTATCGTATCCAGTTAAAGGGGAGAGGCTTCCGCTGCTCAATCCTACTTGAGTATCTTGCAAGGCCCTTTCTATCCCTGCCTCGGCTGCGGCTAGCGCTTTTTGAGATTCTGCCTCCTCGGTTGAAGTCCTTATGTTTGTGATGCTTCGTCCGGCAATAGACAAACCAATAGTTAATGAAACAATAATTACCAATATAACAATCAAAAGAACCTGCCCACTCTCCCAACTTTGAACTTTGCATTTTGAACTTTGAACTGCTTGAAGCATATATTTAGAATACAAGTCTTTCTATGCTTTGTCAACAGTATTTTATCTTTGATAATTTCTCATTGTCACTGAAGTTTCAAAAAGGATCGGCGGATTGGAACTTTCAACAAGATTACTTGATCCTTTTGGTTTAAGCTCAAACTTTATTCCAATTACGGGCACATCGGATGTCCCTGACACAGTGCAAGTGAAAGAACAACTCGGCACCTCTATGGTAGATGTATCAATAAAAGATCCGCTGTCTGAAGCAATAGTAATGGGAGTTCCAGCACAAGAATATATGATTGGAGTGCTATTAAATGGCTTTATTCTAATATATTTATAAGGTGTTGTTGCTCCTGCCGGACACTGCATGATAGCTGGAGTTGCGAAATTATCGTCACTAAATCCATTAAATGACTCTGCAAACCCTATTGTTCTCCCGATTTGGGAAATCGCGTAATTGCCATTCTGTCTTATGTTCTCAATAGTATTTGTTTTATTTGTTCCGCGAAGAGAAAATGTGATAACACCTACTACGATTGACCCAATTGCGACTAGAACAGTTATTACTACAACAAGTTCGATTAGCGTAAAACCTTCGGTTTTAAGATTAATGATTGATGAATAATGATTAATGATCTCACCAGAATATTTCTTTCTATTCATAAATCTTAAATCTTTAATCATAAATCACTTATCAAGGTGTTGGTTTAACTTCAATATTATAAAAACAAGAAATAATTTCCACTTTATGGCAATACGGATTGCCCGCGGGACATTTACCATCCGACCAGAATACAGTTGATGCAACCTTACTGCCGATTGGATTACCACCACTGTCAGGACATTCAGAACTAACATGATCAATATCTATTGCTCTTATAAAAATTCCAACTATACCATCCATTATACAGTTTGACGAAGCAGTTAAAATCTTCGACTGGGGAAGGCAATTATTTGAGGCAAGTCCAGAAAAAGTAGCCCAGCTTGAACTCTTGATCTGTCTTATGACTTCTAAGCCTTCCTGCGCATACTGATTTGCTAAATTCTGATTTTTTGTGAAGGTAGTGTTGCTTAAGGAGGAAATGACAACAGATGTAATCGCACTTAATATGAAAACGGCAGCGCTTAGTGCCAACAATGTCTCCAAAAGTGTCTGTCCCTTTTGATTTTTCATTGAATTTTTATTCTTCCTAATTTGTCAATCACAATAAGCTTACTATCCGATCCTGATATTAGCTTAACTTGCCACGGATAACAGATAGGTGGAGAGCAAGAGCATCCGCTGTTTTCAACGACCCCACCCTCTAACACCGGAAATAAAAACGAGTGGTCTGTTCCAGAACAAGCTTCCTCAAAATCAACAGAATCTGGAAGACTTCCTGCAGAAATTATATGAGTTGTTGTGCAATACGCAATCAGTTGATAGTCTTTGTTGCTTAACATATCTACTCCGTATCCCTCAAGAGCATTAGCGCCACATGTGTTTGGCTTTACCTGAGACAAAGCGCGCGATTTTGCCAGATTAAGCGTATTTGCAACGTCAATGGCCGCATTCTGAAGAACTTTGGTCTCGTTATAGCTATTAAACGAAGCTATACCAAATGCGGACAAAATACTCATAACAGAAAAAACAACAATTAATTCGATCAACGTAAAACCTTGGGATTTTATATTGCCATATTGTTTTACTGTCGTATTGTTTTTTTTAGCAATGTAGCAATGTAGCAATGTAGCAATTTCTGTAAGGATCATGGGTTATTAACAGTGAAAGACCAATTTGTAGTTCCTCCCGTGCAGAGAGCATCATTTGAAGGATCTTTTTGAGAGTCATTAACATTTTCTAAACATGAGACTATGCTGTATGTAGCGCCTCCTCCTCCCACTGCATAAGTATATACATAATCACCTGTATTTAATGGGTCGCATGGAATTTCCCGCATGTAGATTACTGCTCCTGCGCTATCGGTGAAAGGGTTAGTGGGATCATCGCAAGTATTTGGAAAATCGCCTGGATCACCACCAACCACAACTGGATATAAGCCACTATCTGATCTGTAAAATTCCAGAGCCGAACGAATTTGACCAAGGTCAGATTTACGCACTCCGTCTCTGGTTCTTTGCCTTACTCCAACAAAATTAGCCGTAAGAAGCCCAGCCAAAAGCCCGATGATGATAATTGCCACCAAAAGCTCAATCAAAGTAAATCCTCTGGATTTACGAATCATGAATAACGAATCATGAATTATGGTTATTAGGTTCTTTTTTTTATTCATAATTCTTAATTCCTGATTCATAATTCAATACTATGGAGAGACATTCGGACTCGTAACTCCATAATTGCAATCTCCACCACAATTTAAAGTCCCAGCATTTGGACATACGCCACCGCATGATTGGGGATCATCTGCTCTCTCCAAACTAGCATAAAGACGATATGACTGTTCACCAGATGAGGAATCATATACATATGTATTTGTGGGGGATGAAGGATCTTCGGGTAGTTTGCTCATATAAGGTGTCCAAGGATCTCCCCAGTCAACCTCAGAACCTGACAAATCAGTAATTTTGGAGTTTGTGGCTGACGGGTATCGGCCGATATCATTATAAAAAACTTCAAGCGCCCTTTGTATTTGCTCAAGATCGGATTTTCTTCTTGCGTCATTGGCTTTTTGGATTTGCGTAAGAGGATTCAATACTATCATAACAGCGGATACAAGCGCTCCAACAATACCTATAACTATCAATAATTCTATTAAGGTAAACCCACGTTCAAGCAAATGCAATATCTCTGGCCACTTTTGAGTCTTTATATAGGAAATAGGAATCCCAGCATTATCTGCATGATTTGCTCTCCTAAAAATATAGTTAATAATGTCCCAAAAACTAAAAAGGGACCAAAAGGAATTTTTGTTCCGTGAAGTCTTTTTCTCTTCCATATAATTAGTATGCACCCGACAATGGCTCCTGTCAAGAACGATATGTACAAGGCAACAGCTATCTTTGGGAATCCCAAAACCAGCCCTAGAAGAAATGACAACTTCACATCGCCAAACCCCATCCCGCGACCTTTGGTTATCAGAAATAAGAACAAGAAGAAAAGAAAAGCCCCACCCCCGGAAAGCAAATGATTTAAGATTAAAGAATAATGATTAAAGAATAGATATGGAAAAGAAACGAAGATCGAGGGAGCTACGATCGCGTCGGGAATTATCCCGTATTTCAAATCAGTAAAAAAAACCACAATTAATGACGAGATAATAATAAAATAGTAAACCAAAGTAATATAATCCAAAATTCTTAATTCCTGATTCATGATTCTTGCTCCGAGAAAAACAAATACTAACACGAACAAGATTCCCGTTGTTAACTCAACTACCGGATAATACAGAGATAGGGGAGTATGGCAATAGCGGCATTTGCCTCTTAGGATCAAGAACGAAAATAAAGGAATAAGATCATACCATGCTAAATCTTTCTTGCATTTATCGCAGTGAGATCTTCCTCCAAATACTCCTTCGCCTCTTGGCAATCTGTCAACCAACACATTCAAAAAACTCCCAATTGCAGTTCCAACTAAAAAGATAAAAATAATCTCCACATACTTAGAATACCATATTTCCTTACGAGTGATTTGACAAGGTCCGACCTTGCTCTGTAATATATATCCTATGCCTGCCATAAATTCTGTCAAAATTTACGTTGAAAATGGCTATTATCACATTTACAATCGGGGAATTGATAAACGAGAAATTTTTATAGACCACAAGGATTATATGGTTTTGCTTAGTCTTTTGAAGCGATATCTTGTGCCTTGGGAAAATAGCAAGGTCCGACCTCGTTATAGGATAGATCTTCATGAAAAAATTCAGCTAATCTCATATTGTCTCATGCCCAACCATTTTCATCTTATGATGAAACAATTCACGAAAGACGCGATTACAGAATTTATGCGAGCTTTAACCAATAGCTACGTACTATACTTTAACTCACGGTATGAACGAATTGGACCTCTTTTTCAAGGAAGATATAAGGCCGTTCTTATCGAAAAGGAGTCATACTTTCTTCATCTTACTCGCTATATTCACACAAATCCGCTGGATCTTGGCTTTACAAGGTCGGACCTTGCAAAGTATAGGTATTCGAGTTACGGGGAATTTATTGGAGAAAGAAAGACAGAATGGATTCACTTTGGGGAAATATTAGATTATTTTAAAAGCAAACAAAAAATGAGCGAGCAAGATATACTTTCGTATCAAAGTTTCGTAGAAGACTCGATAGGGGATTCAAAAGAAATTCTTGAAACACTAAGTATTGATTGATTGTCCTGCAAGGTCGGACCTTGTATATGAGAGAATACAGCTTTCCTCTTGAAAACCCTAATTAGGCCCCTAATAAATCCATTACTTATTTATTGTACCATTATTTATAAGAGTCAGACTCCTTAGAATTGTTTCTATTTCAAGCGCTGCAAGGTCGGACCTTGTATATGAGAGAATACAGCTTTCCTCTTGGAAGCCTAATTAGGCCCCTAATAAATTCAAGAAAAAAACAGGAGTCAACATGTCAAAAATTTAAATCAGCAGGTATCTAGGCTATTTCACCTTTCAGGTGGCAAAGACACAAATAAACAAACAACATTTGAGCCGATTATAGAAACTTATTCTTAGAGGATATTAAACCTACTGGACAGCATTACAAGCGACAGCAAAACCTGGATCTGCTGCAGTACACACTAAACATGTTGTGCCCCTGTTCGCAACCCATTGAAAGAACGGAATATTACCTGCTGAACATTTAGCAATCTCTGCTTGTGACTCCAATCTCACATATACTTGACCATTAGTACCAGGAGCAGCACCTGCGCGATTATAACAGTAACCATTTTCTACCGCCCCACCCGTACCAGCACAGAATCCAGCCGTCATTGTAGGATTAGCAGGAACAGTTTGGATCTCACCCGCGGCGATCAATTCAGTTGTAATCCAAGTACCAGCATCATTCGGATAAGCCGATTGCCTGGTTGTAAGATAAGCTTGCACAGCCCTTGCTAACTGTCCCACACTGTTTTTTCTTCCCGCGTCTCTTGCTCTTGCCAACTGCTGAACTGGATCAATTAGCACTAATACTCCTGCTGCGAGTACTCCCAAAATTGCGATTACGATAAGAAGTTCTATTAATGTGAAGCCCTTTCTGGAAGATAATTTTCTAAATAAATTCGTTTTCATTTTTTGAGTACTTATCTATTTAGACATATTTTTTTTTACTTGTCAAGGGGGCAAAATGAAGCTGACTTTGCTATTGGATAGTATTTGTGAGTTGATAAATCGGCATTATGATAGAGAATACCAGAAACGCGACTCCAATACCCAAAGCTACCATAATGGCCGGTTCAAGGGCTGTTGTTAGTATTTTTACTGACTGGTCAACTTCGTTCTCGAAGTACTCCGAAGCCCTAACGAGTGTTTCATCGAGTTTCCCTGTTTGCTCTCCTATTTTGACGAGTTCCACAAGATTTTGCGGGAAAAGATTATAGATAGACATCGCATCCCCCATTGTTATGCCTTTTTCTATTCTCTTGGCGACATCCAAAACCGCATTTCTATAAAGAACATTTCCTGTGGCGTCCGATGCTTCTTTCAAAGATTCTATAACAAGAGTGCCGGATCCCAGCATTGCCCCTAACGTTCTTGAAAATTCTGAAAGAATTGAGTTTTTTATAATTTTGCCAAAAATCGGCATTTTTAATAAGATGCCATCTATTACAATTTTGCCTTCCAATGTCCTATGCCAGCGCGTAAATAAATAAATGGAGATAATAATAATTCCCAAAACAATTGGCCAAAACATGATAGTCCAATTTGAAAGAGTTATTAGTATTAGAGTAGGAAGAGGAAGTTCAACATTTAAGTTTTCATAAAGGCTCGAGAGCTGAGGAATTACAAAAATCATCATAATAAAAGTTACAGCAATCATCATAGTAACAACTATAACAGGGTAGGCGAGTGCTGCCTTTATAGTCCCCTTAAGTTTCTGCTGTTTTTCCAGTGTATCGGCAAGTCTGAGGAGCGCTTTGTCTAAAAGCCCCGAACTTTCTGATGCTCTTATTAGCGACACGTAGACTGGGGAGAAAATCTGCGGATACTTGGATAAAGCCATAGAAAGACTCTTGCCTTCCTCAATGTCCGCTGTCATACTTTCTAAAACTTCTTTTAGAGCGTCGTTATTTACTTGATTTTTAATAATCTCCAAAGATCTGATAAGTGTAATCCCGGATGTAAGCATGGACGACAAATGCCTCGTAAATGCCACAATGTCTTTTGATTTAACGCGGCTTGAAAATATAGGAATAAAATCCGATAATTTAGTTCCTTCTTGCCTTGATATTGTAATCGGAATAAAATCCTTGCTTCGAAGATATCCCGCCGCTTCTTTTTCGTCCCGCGCTTCAATTAGTCCGTTTAGGAATTTGCCATCTCTGGTTACTGCCTTGTAATAAAGCGTCATAAGTAATATTGCACATACCGTCATTCTGGCTTGCCCAGAATCTCTCAGTGTCATGGGGATTCTGGATGCGCCTTCGGCTTACCAGAATGACGAGAAAATCATAGTAGTTTTATTTAACCAATCTCAGAAAATCTTCCTGATGCAAAGAATAACTTTTTCCAACTTCCAAAGATATACTTCCGGACAATACTAGAGCCGATAATGAAGAATCCAGAGTAATCATTCCTTTGTCTTTGGATGTCTGTATAACCGAGTCTATAAGGTGTGTTTTTCCCTCCCTTACTATACTTGCCACAGCAGGCGTGCCAAGAAGAACCTCAACTGCCGGAACTCTTCCTCCATTTATCATTGGCAGCAAACGCTGACTAACTATTCCTTTAAGAGTGGCCGCCAGCTGAATTTTTATCTGGGACTGCTGACTGGCTGGAAAACTATCTATTATTCTATCTATACTCTGAGAGGCCGAGTTCGTATGAAGACTTGAAAATACCAGATGACCTGTTTCAGCGATAGTAATAACAGTTGCCATTGTTTCAGGGTCCCTCATTTCTCCTACCAAAACCACATCCGGATCCTCCCTTAAAGCGGATCTTAGAGCAAAGTCCCAGGAATGAGTATCTTGATTCATTTCTCTTTGGGAGATTATGCTTTTCCCGTTTGGATACACATATTCTATAGGGTCTTCTATAGTTAAAATATGAACCGCTCTATTAAGATTGATTTCGTTAATTATTGAGGCAATAGTTGTTGATTTTCCATGACCCGTCGGGCCTGTAACCAAGATTAGTCCTTGCTTCAACTCCGAGAAAGAGTGGAGAATGTTGGGCATATGGAGGTCTTCTATTGTTAGAATAGACGGGGGGAACAAACGAAACGCGCCGGATATATATCTCCTTTGATAATATAAATTAGCTCGGAACCTTCCCAAATTGCCATATGCTCCTCCGCCAAAACCAAAGGAAAAATCCAATTCCTTATTGGCAAGTAGAAGCTCCTTTTGAGATGGGGTTAAAAGCGAAAAAACCATTATCTCAATGCTCTGAGGAGTCAGCGGAGCATGACCCGCCACATATTCAAGTGCGCCATCTACCCTGATGGTTGGAGGGATTCCAGCCAAAAGATGTAGGTCCGACGCGCCTCTTTTAATTGTTACCTTCAAAAGTTCCTGTATTTCCATAATCGCTCCCTTCGGTCGCTATTCCTGCGCGACTCTTAATACCTCCTCAACAGTTGTAATTCCTTTCAAAACCTTTAGATAGCCGTCTTGCTTCATTGTAATCATACCTTCCAAAACTCCCTCCTTCTCTATAGTACCACTATCCGCACTCTGAAGTATAAGATTTGAAATTTTTTGTGTAACAGGAAGGGTTTCAAAAATTCCAACTCTGCCTATATATCCGGATAATGCGCACTTATCACAACCTTTACCTTTATAGAACTTGACCTCACTTTTTGATGTTGGAAAAAGCGGTCCTAATACTCTTTTCATCTCTTCGACAATCTGAGGTAAAGGTGTCTGCTCTTGCAAACAATTCTTACAAATCTTACGAGCTATTCTTTGCCCTACTATCGCATTCACTGTTGAGGCAAGCAAAAAATTCTCAGCGTCCAAATCCAAAAGACGGGGAAGCGCATTTGACGCGTTTGAAGTATGGAGGGTTGAAAAAACCAAATGCCCTGTTAGCGCCGCCTGAAGGGCAAGATCTGTCGTTTCCTTGTCTCTTATTTCTCCAACCAGAATTATATTTGGGTCTTGACGAAGAAATGCCCTAAGCCCCGTGGCGAAGGTCAAGCCGACTCCCGGATTTATCGCGACCTGATTAATGCCTGGTATTTCGTATTCAACAGGATCTTCAAGCGACATGATGTTGACGCGCGTAGTATTAAGTTTGGTCAAAATTGAATAGAGAGTAGTTGTCTTACCGCTTCCTGTTGGTCCGCAGACAATAATAATTCCATGCGGCCTTAATATCGCGGTCTCCAGGCTTCGAAGGCTAGTACCATTAAGCCCCAATTCTCCAAGGCTCGGCACTCCTCCTGACTTTCGAAGCAGTCTCATAACTATTTTCTCACCATGGGTAGTGAGAAGCACTGATATACGAAGATCAACTTCTTGCTTTTCCACCGTGAAATTAAATCTGCCGTCTTGGGGAATTCGATGCTCATCAATTTTCATTTCTGAAAGAATTTTTATTCTGGAGATCACTCCTTCCTGAACATTTTTAGGCAAACTCAGTCTGTCATACAAAATTCCATCAATTCTAAATCTGACTCTTACCCTATCTTCCTGAGGCTCTATGTGAACATCTGAAGCACGGCTGGACACTGCGTACTCCAAAATAGTCGACACGATATTCGCGATAGGAGCTTCTTTAATAATGTCTTTTATCTCCTTGCTGTCAATCGTCCGAGTCTTAGTAAGCTCCTCCGTCTCTTTCAAAGCTTTGCCGACTTCTCCGACTATTTCCTGACGGTATTGCTGCTCAATAGCTTTAGTTACGTCTTCCTTGGATACGGCAAAAGATTTTATCGCAAGACCAGTTTTTTGGGCGACGAACTGAAGCGCTTCTAGATCGGAAGGTTCGCTCATCGCGATTGAGAGAGTTTTTGTCTTTTCATCATACATAAATGGAATTAACGAAAATCTCTCAGCGACTGCTCGAGAAATAAGACTTAAGGCCTGCGGGGCAAAAGAAGTTGCCTCAAGGGAGATAAAAGGCACCCCAATAATTTTTGCCTTGACTTCGGCAAGCTTTTTCGCTGGAACCAAATTTAAGTTTTTTATAACAGTCTCCTGCGATACTCCCTGGCTTGCGCTTTTCACTTTTATCTCGTCGTACTGTTCTTTCGTTACTAAATTCGAAGAAAACAAAATGTCCAAAAGCGTTTTTTTCTCTCCAAGAGTCGGCGGATTCAAATCTGAGTTAGGCATTACTTTCATAATAGGTAAAACTCCGATATAATGTCAACATGCAAAGCATTTTATTAATATCGGAAAGTAGAAAAAAAGCCGAAGAATATGTAGCCAAACTTTTGATTCATGAAAAAATTGATCCTATAGATATCAGTACCAATTCTTTTGAAAAAGCACTTGGAATCGAAGACGTGAGAAATATTCAGAAAAAAATCTTTTTAAAACCTCTTCGAAGTAAATCTAAAGCTGTTGTCTTCGAAGTCTATGAGGGAATAACTACTGAATCCCAAAACGCACTATTGAAAATCCTTGAAGAGCCGCCAAAAAACACTACTATAATAATTGTAGCAAATAAAATCACTCTGTTTCTGCCAACTATTCTCTCTAGATGCAAAATTATTGTGCTTAAGGAAAATAATATCCAACTTTCTAAAGAAGATGCGTCTCTGTATCTTAATATTTTAAAATCTTTAGAGATTGGCGGGGTAGGGGAAAGACTAAAAATAGCTCAGGATCTCACTAAGAACAGCGAAAATGTGATTCCCTGGCTTGAAAAAATGACTCTTGTTGTTAGACAAGAATTGATTGAAAATTATAACGATCCCAGATATTTAAACCTCTTAAAACAATTCCAAAACACCTTTGAAGTTATTAAAAATACAAATGTCAATAAGAGGATTGCCTTAGAAAATCTTTTTCTTTCTCTGTGGGAATAAACTTTTATAGGGCGCTCTCTAACCAAGTGGCTTTTGGCAAATAATCAAATATTTCGGCACGCACAAATATCTCAACTGAGTTTCCCCCAATTCCGTCAATTTTATCTAAAACAAGTTCTCTACGCTCAAGAATCTCTCTCCAATTAGAAGGTAAGCCTGATAATGATAAGCTAGAAATCCCATATTTTACATCAAGTTTAACTCTGGCTCTGCCCGAAGCAACATCCTCTACAGTTAGGTAATGAATCCAATTTTTACCATTTAACGTCATCCCAATTATTTCTTTACCGCCTGGAGATTTAGTAATGCCAATTACTGCTTTATTCAACTTGCTAGGCAATTTCTCAAACAATCTATTTTTTCCTGACTCCTTCATGGCAAACATTATACTAAAAAAAGTCCAAGAATATCAACATGCTATAGGATAAAATGTTCATGATTTTTATAGAATATTGCACCTATACCTGCTAAAATATATATGTTGATAACCTATTGTGATAAGTAAACTCAAAAAATTACTTTATTTTCCAGTTGCCCAATATTTTAGATTTTTTGCAAACATACAACTTGGGAAGTGGAAGCCAAGGATAATTGTTATAACAGGATCAAGCGGGAAGACAACTTTACTTCATCTTATCGAATCTCAAATTGGGGAAGAAGCTCGCTATTCTCATAACGCAAACAGCAGCTTCGGAATTCCATTTGATATCTTGGGATTAAAGCGTACAAAATTAACGCTTGATGAATGGCCATATCTTTTTCTGAAAGCTCCGTTTAGAGCTTTCAAGAAATCTTACAAAGAAAAACTTTATGTTGTTGAGGCAGATTGCGATAGACCAAATGAAGGTAAATTCTTGGCAAGCTTACTAAAACCAGAGGTTACGCTTTTGACAAACGTGGGAAGAACACATAGTCAAAATTTCGACTATCTTGTGGCAAATAAAAAATTCTCTTCAGTTGAGGAGGCGATTGCTCATGAGTTTGGTTATTTTCTAGAACACACGTCTGATTTAGTAATTTTAAATTCCGACAATGAATTGATAAGAAAAGAGTCCCACAGATCAAAAGTAAAAATTAAACATGTTAGCCTAACGAACTTAGCCAGTTATAAAGTGTCCAATGACCATACAGAGCTTAAAATTAATACTAAAGATTATTTGATTAAAGCATTGCTTCCAAAAGAAGCATCAATCTCTATTCAAATGACTCTTGATTTACTTGAATTTCTAAGAATCAAGCTTGATTTTTCTTTCTCAAAGTTTAGCCTTCCACCTGGAAGGTGTAGCCTCATGAAAGGGGTTCGGGATACTACTATAATAGATAGCTCTTACAATGCGACACCGGATGGGGTAAAGTCTATTCTCTCGATGTTTGATAAATATCCAAGCAATGGCTGGTTTTGGGAGATATGATTGAGCTTGGAGAGGAAGAAAAAGAAGAGCATGAGAAACTCGCCGACGTAATCGCAACAATGAGTTTAGAAAAAATTGTACTAGTTGGCCCAAGGGTATCAAAATACACGTATCCCAAATTAAAACAGATGGGAACATTGGAAAAGTTTCTTATGCCAAAAGATGCCTTAAATTATTTATTAAACAAGTTAGAGGGCGGGGAAACAATACTTTTCAAAGGTGCAAGGTTTTTGGAAGGGATTATAGAACATCTGCTCGCAAACAAAAATGATATTGAGAAATTATGCAGACGAGAAAAAATCTGGCAAGAAAGGAGAGAAAAGTGGGGACTATGATAGAATTCTGAAGTATGAAGTTTGAAGTATATATATTACCTGGCTGGGCCTACTCAATAGAGAAATGGGAACCTTTTGTCCGCTTATTAAAACAAAAAGGGGTTGAAGTAAATCTTCTCAAAATTCCCGGCTTAACTGAAAAACTCGATAAAGTTTGGAATGTTAATGATTATGTTGAATGGTTGAGAAAAAAAACTAACAATAAAATAATTCTCATCGGTCATTCAAATGGCGGGCGAATCGCTCTTAATTTTGTAGCAAAATATCCAAATCTGGTTCCGAACTTAGTTTTAATAGACAGCGCTGGGATTTATCATGATGATCTAGCTATTCGGCTGAAGCGGCTGATTTTTAAAAGCATTGCAAAAACTGCCAAAAAAATAACCAACACTCAAAAGCTTAAAGATTTCTTATATAAAATAGTAGGGGAGAACGATTACAGAAATGCAACTCAAAATATGAAACAAACTATGCTTAATCTTATTAATTCCGATAAACTCCTAAGCTTTGGTAATATCACAACGCCAACTTTAATTATCTGGGGGAAAAACGATAAAATTACTCGTCTCTCTGACGCAAAACTCATAAATAAGCTAATTAAAAATTCAACGCTTCATATCATAGATGGCGCAAGACACTCGCCCCAGTTTACAAATCCGGTTGAGGTAGTCAACACTATAGTCAAAGAAATTAACAATAAAACAATCTAACAATATAACAATTACTCTATGAATATATTTAACTCCCTTGGCTCAAACTACAATTTGAAATTTGTTTTATCATCTCTTTTTGCAAATGGTAGCGATAAAGACCGTCAAGATCTTATTCATCTTCTTGAAAAAAAATATAATGGCAAAGCCATACTATTATATAAGGGCAGAGAAGCACTCACTCTTGCTATTAAGACTCTTAACCTTCCCCCAAAAACAGAAGCTGCTATAAATGGATTTACATGTTTTGCAGTGTATAAAGCTATTGAGAAGGCTGGCTATAAACCAGTTTGCCTTGATCTTGACTCCGATAAATTTGATCTAAACTTTAGCACTTCAGTGCTTGAGGCAGAAGTCAAAAAAAACCCAAATTTAAAAGTAGTAATTGTACAAAATACGCTTGGGTATCCATGCGATATCGAAGGTATCCTTGAAATTTGCAAGAAAAAAAACCTTGTCTTAATTGAAGATTTAGCCCATTGTGTAGGAACAAAATACTCCAACGGAAAAGAGGCGGGGACAGTTGGACCTATTGCGGTGTTATCTTTTAGCCAAGACAAGGTCATCGATGCGGTTTCCGGAGGAGCTTTAATTATAAGAGAAAGAACTTTAGCTTCGCAAGGCGAGGCCTTGCAGAGTAAAAAGATCAATTTCAGACAACAATTAAAAGACAAATTTTATCCAATACTTACTTACAAAATTAGAACATTTTATAGTTTTGGATTAGGAAAACTCCTTCACTTTCTCCTAAAAAAATTAGACCTTTTATCAAAGCCTATGGAAGAAAATTTATATGAATTACTTTCTCTTCCTAATTGGTATTGTTATTTAGCCATGATTGGGTTTAATAATTTGTCTCAAAATCTAAATCACAGAAGAAGAATTGCCCAAATTTACATAGACAATTTAAACAAAAGCGCACAATCAAAAGAAATCGCGCAAAACTTAGATTTATCGTCTAACTTAAGATTTCCAATTTTTGTTGAGAAACGAGCACAGTTATTAGAATATCTAAAAGACTACGGCATTCATGTTTCAGATATATGGTACGAAGATGTTTCGCCCGATTGCCCGAACGCACAAAAAGTCTCTCGCAAAGTTCTTAATTTACCAACTCATATCAATGTCAGCGAAAGAGACGCAAGGCTAATCTGCGAAAGGATTAATGAATTGATCCAATGATAGCAAAACCGATAATAGATAAAAAAACCTGGGAATCTTTCCTGGATCTTCATGAAGAAGCAAACTTTTTGCAATCATGGTATTGGGGAGAATTTCATAAAAGTCTAAGTAACGAAATTCAGCGAATGGGATTTTATGAAAATAATAAGCTTGTTGGCGTTATGCTTTCTATTGTTGAAAACGCGAAGCGCGGGCGATATCTAGCAGTTCCAGGAGGACCAATTATCGATTGGACAAGGTCCGACCTTGTCGAGCATTTCGTGCAGGAATGTAAAAAGATTGCGAAAACATACAAGTGTGTTTTCGTAAGAGTCCGCCCTCAGCTTGTTTCAGATGACTTTTCGAAAAGCTTGTCTAAAAGACAAGGATTTACTAACGCCCCAATGCACTTACACGCTGAGTTAACATCACAACTTGATATAAGAAAAACCGAAGATGAACTTCTAGGTCAAATGAGAAAAACAACCAGATACGAGATTAAAAAAGCAATTAATTTAGGTATAAAAGTAGTTGCCTCCAAAGACCCCGGTCAAATAAAAGACTTTTATGATTTACAGATTGAAACCTCAAAAAGGCAAGGATTCATACCATTTTCCTACAAATATTTATATGAGCAATTTAAAATATTTGCGCTTAATGATAAAGCGGTTTTATATACAGCTTATTATGACAGAAAAATTCTTGCTCAGGCTTTTATAATTTTTTATGGGCAGGAAGCTGTTTATCATTATGGGGTAAGTACAGAGGAAGGGAGAAGATATCCTGGCGCCTATTTAATACAATGGGAGGCAATTAAAGAAGCACAGAAAAGAGGAATGACGCGATATAACTTTTGGGGGGTTTCTCCTGAGATGAGCAAAAACCATAGGTTTAGAGGTTTATCTCTTTTCAAAAGAGGCTTTGGAGGACAAGATATAGAATATCTTCATGCACAAGATTTAATAATAAATTACCCAAGATATATTATTAACTACGTAGTCGAAACCATAAGAAAAAAAACAAGAAACGTTTAAATTTAATAAATAACTCATCTATACCGCTTTCCAGTACTAGAAATTTAGGGTTTTTTGTGGTAAAATATTCTTTATGGTGTTAACAAAAACAGCGCAAAAATCTCCAAAATCCTCTGATTACTCTGCAAAACATATCCAAGTTCTTGAAGGCCTAGAACCTGTTAGGAAACGTCCGGCAATGTATATTGGATCTACTGATGCTATAGGACTTCATGAATCTTTAAGAGAAATTATTGATAACGCGGTAGATGAGGCTTTGGCAGGATTTGCCAAGAATATCTGGATAACTCTCAACGCGGATGGAAGCGCGACAGTGATTGACGACGGGAGAGGAATTCCAGTTGACATAATGCCCCAATACAAAAAGTCTGCTTTGGAAATTGTTATGACCAAACTTCACGCTGGCGGAAAGTTTGGCGGATCAGCATACAAGATATCCGGAGGACTTCATGGAGTGGGTTCATCTGTGGTAAACGCGTTGTCATCGTTCATGTGGATCGAGGTAAAAAGAAATGGTAAAATCTACAGACAAGAGTACGAAAAGGGGATACCTAAAACTTCTGTAAAAGAGGTAAAATCGTCCAATTTCTCCCGCGAAGCTGGATCCGGCTCCGCCAGACAAATCGATACCGGCACAGTAGCTACTTTTTTCCCAGATAAAAAAATCTTCTCGACAGTAGAATTTGACTTCGATACTATCAAAAAGGCAGTGAGGGAAAGAGCGTATCTTATTCCAAAGCTTTATTTTCATTTATACGATTCCAGGGAAGGAAAGAAAAATGAAGTAAATTACTATTTTGAGGGAGGAATTACGTCTCTTGTAGAGAAACTCAATGAGAACAAAGGGCCGCTCCATGAAGCAATTTTTATTCTAAAAAAGGAGGGTGATGTAGAGATTGAGGTTTCGATGCAATACAACAACGGCTACGCGGAAAACGTGCAAAGCTACGTAAATGTAATCAATACGGTCAACGGCGGAACGCATTTGACTGGTTTTAGAATGGCACTCACTCGCGCAATAAATGATTATGGCAAGAAAATCGGAAGCCTCAAAGACAACGGAGACTCAATAGCGGGAGATGATACGAAAGAGGGTTTGTCCGCGGTTGTTTTCGTCAAAATGCCTCAGGACAGAATCCAATTTGAAGGACAGACAAAAGGACGGCTGGGAAATTCGGAAATTCAACCCATTGTCCAGGCAAGCGTCAAAGAAGGACTGGATGTATATTTTGAAGAAAATCCCAGTGAATCAAGAAAAATATTGGAGAAAGTTTACTTGGCGGCCAAGGCTCGATTGGCAGCCAAAGCCGCAAAAGAAGCAATTCTTAGAAAAGGAGCTCTTGAAGGATCGTCTCTTCCCGGGAAATTAGCCGATTGTCAGGAAAAAGATCCGAGTGTTTCGGAATTATACTTGGTCGAAGGAGACTCGGCCGCGGGAACAGCAAAAGGAGGAAGGGACAGGAAATTTCAGGCAATTCTTCCAATTGGAGGAAAAATTCTTAACACTGAAAGAGCAAGACTGGACAAGATAATCGAACATGAGGAATTGAAGAACGTGATTATTGCTTTGGGAATGGGAATAGGGGAGACCATAAAATTTGAAAAGCTTAGATACCATAGGATTATCATTATGACTGATGCCGATGTTGACGGGGAACATATAGAAACGCTTCTTCTGACATTTTTCTATCGCCAATATATTGCCCAACCGCCTTTGTATAAACTGCAAAGGGGAAAAGATATTAAATATGCATACTCAGATGAGGAAAAGGAACAAGTTTTAAAGCAAATGAAGAATGGAAACGCAAATATTTCAATTCAACGCTACAAAGGTCTTGGGGAAATGAACAAAGACCAATTATGGGACACCACCATGAATCCTGTAAATAGGATCTTAAAAAAAGTGAATATAGAAGACGCGGAAGAAGCAGACGCAGTGTTCACAATGCTTATGGGCGATGAGGTCCCCCCACGCAAACAATTCATCCAATCAAACGCACGAACCGCAACGCTCGATATTTAAAAAAATTTTATGGACAACATAAGCGAAGCAAAAGAAAACCAAAAACTGCCGGAGAGAAGAGTTATTCGTCTTAATGAAGACTTTCACCCTTTTGATCACGACGTAAACCTCATAGTAAAGAGAACGTTTTCCCAAAGAGAATCTCCTGACTTTGACGCTCTAGAGACTCGTATCGAGTTAGCTACGGAAAATGATCTAAGAATTCCAATAGATATGCTGTTATTCTCCGTTTCTTTTTGGCAACATGGTCATACTGTCCTTCCATTCGATAGTGAAAAAGGGTATCGGATTGATTCTGATGACTTTAATCTAGAAAACAGAATAGCAAAATTGAACCGACTCGGTGAAGAAAAGCTAAGTAAATTCATGGATTTCTCAAAAAGACATTACGAATTATTTGTGGCGGGTAATGTGCCTTCTCTTATTGAAAACGCTATTGTTAAAAAAGTAAGCGGAGATCGTTATAGATTTCCACAGGAGAAGCTTAGCCTTTTAGGAAAATTAAGACTACTCTTACGACTTCCAGATGAATCCTTTGAGGCAAAACCTTTTGAGCCTTCGTTAACTCGCGGAGATCTATGGTTCAAAGATTTTTATCCAACCGACTCAGGTCCTCTTTCTGCTTCAACTGATGGTCTCCAATCACCGATCTTGCAATTGATAATGCAACGTGAAGGGTTTAATATACTCCTACCCGATGATCCGGAAAAACTCAAACAAATTAAAATGCGCTTTGTCCTTGCTGAAGAAAAACCAGATAGGGGAGGTGAGAATTAATGGACATTAAGAAATTAAACGCCGGGAAAAATGCGCCGGAAGAAATAAATGTTTTTATAGAAATCCCCCAAGGAGTAAGTGTAAAGTATGAATTAGATAAAGATAGCGGCGTAATCTTTGTGGATAGATTTCTTTTTACAGAAATGGAATATCCATTTAATTATGGTTTTGTGCCGGGAACTTTGGCCATGGATGGAGATCCTGTAGATGTTTTAGTGTTATCAAGCAAACCTGTAATACCAGGCGTTGTAATTCTTTCAAAACCAATCGGAATGCTTGAGATGGAGGACGAGAAGGGAATTGATAACAAGGTAATTGCAGTTCCTGTTCCAAAAGTCGACCAAAAATTCAAAAATTATAATGATATCAATGATATCCCAATCAAAACAAAAGAGGAAATCAAATACTTTTTCGAAAATTACAAAAAAACCGAACCGGGAAAATGGGTCAAGGTAAAAGAGTGGAAAGGAAGGGAAGCGGCGATTGAAGAAATAAGAAAAGCCATTGGAAACAAAAGTTAAAAGTCAAAGGTTAAAATTCAAAATTACAAGTAAAAATTCAAAAGTAAAGAATCTGAAAATTTTAACTTTTAAGTTGTATTTTTGACTTTTGATTTTTGAGTTTTGAGTTTATTATTATGCAAATTGGTAAATTACAACAAACTGGAATTAGCGCAGAGGTCAAGAGGGCATACCTTGACTATGCAATGTCTGTTATTGTTTCCCGCGCGCTTCCTGATGTTAGAGATGGACTTAAACCAGTCCATAGACGTATTCTTTTCGCGATGCACGAGTTAAATCTAACGCACAACGCGAAATATGCAAAATCAGCAAAGATTGTTGGGGAGGTAATGGGAAAATACCATCCTCATGGAGATTTACCAATATACGATGCATTAGTTCGCTTGGCTCAGGATTTCTCGATGCGTTATCCTTTGGTTGATGGCCAAGGAAATTATGGCTCAACTGATGGAGATCCGCCGGCTGCTATGCGTTATACAGAAGCGCGTCTGGCCGCAATCACCGCCGAGATGCTTTTGGATTTGGATAAAGAAACAGTTAGCCATCTGCCGAATTTTGACGCGACGCTTCAGGAACCGGCATATCTTCCTGCCAGACTCCCCAATCTTCTTTTGATGGGGTCTGAGGGTATCGCGGTTGGTATGGCTACAAAAATTCCTCCTCACAATCTTGGTGAATTGGTAGACGCGATTATTTTTACGATTGGCAAAACAAAAGTATCAAAATCGTTGAATGGTGAATCAAAATCTTTAACGCTGACGAGTAACGTCACTGTTGGTGAGCTCTTGGAATATATTAAAGGCCCGGATTTCCCAACGGCCGGGGCAATTTATGACATTTCTGAAATTACAAATGTGTATACAACCGGACGGGGAAGAATAATTATCCGAGGACGCGCAGAGATCGAAGATATAGGGCAGGGTAAATCGGCAATTATTATTACCGAACTCCCTTATCAAGTCAACAAAGCTCTTATGGTTGCTCGTATTGCTGATTTAGCCCGTGAAAAGAAGATAGAAGGAATCTCGGATCTAAGGGATGAATCTGACAGACACGGAATAAGAGTGGTTGTGGAACTCAAGCGTGACACCGCGCCAAAAAGAGTATTGAATAACCTATTTAAACACACGAGTCTTCAATCAATTTTTCCCGCTAATATTGTTGCTTTGGTTGACGGTACACCTCAAACGTTAAATCTTAAAACTATTCTTGAGGAATATCTTAAACATAGATATATTGTTGTCACCAAACGTTCCGAATTTGAGTTAAAGCAGGCCAAGGCAAGGCTTCATATTCTTGAGGGACTAAAAACTGCAGTCGATCAAATAGATGCTGTTATAAGAACAATTCGTGAATCCAAAGACCAAGATTCCGCAAAGAAGAATTTGATCATTAAATTTAAACTTACCGAGATCCAAGCGGTTGCGATTTTGGATATGCAGCTTCGCCGACTCGCGGCTTTGGAACGGCAAAAAATAGAAGACGAGCTTATCATGATAAAAGAAGCAATTGCTTATTTGGAAGACCTGCTTTCTCATTCAGAAAAAATACTAAGCGTAATCAAAGAAGAATTGAAAGTTCTAAAAGAAAGGTATCAGGACCAGAGGCGCACAAAGGTATATAAAAGTAAAGTCGGAGAGTTTTCCGATGAAGATCTTATTCCAAATGAATCAACGGTTATAACTATTACCGATACCGGATATATAAAGCGCCAAAGCCTCAGTAGTTTCAGAGTCCAGCATAGGGGAGGAAAAGGAGTTAAGGGAATGACTACCAAAGAGGAGGATGGAATTTTGAATATTCGCTATGCGCAAACCCATGATAATATTTTGTTTTTTACAAACAAAGGAAAAGTCTACCAGCTCAGGGCCTTTGAAATTGCGGAGTCCCAAAGAACAAGTAAGGGCACCGCCATTGTGAATCTTATCAATATAGAACAAAATGAGAGAGTCGAATCCTTTATAAATTACAGCGTGGGAAAAGGAAGCGAAGAGTTCCCATATAAATATGTGTTTCTTACCACCAAAAATGGGACTGTTAAAAAGACCGCGTTATCAGAATTTGAAAATATAAGGAGAAATGGGATTATCGCAATTAAACTAGACAAAGGAGATGAGCTTGTGTGGAGTAAGTTAACCAACGGCGATAATGAAGTTATTCTCACGACTCACGACGGAAAGGCAATAAGATTTTCTGAGAAGTCTGTAAGACCTTTGGGCAGAAGTACCACAGGAGTTCACGGGATAAAGCTAAAAGAGGGCGACCAAGTAACGGGAATGGACATTATCAAAAAATCAGATAAAGCAGACCTCCTTACAATAATGGAGAATGGGCTGGGTAAAAAAACTTCTGTCGACCAGTTCAGAGGACAAACTAGGGCCGGACAAGGCGTAAAAGTCGCAAAGGTAACATCGAAAACAGGAAAGGTCGCATTCGCTCAGGTAATTCCGCCAAATTGCAAAAGCTTAATTATTACATCCAAAAAAGGACAAGTCGTAAAGCTTGAAATTTCTTCAGTACCAAAACGTTCTCGAAACACACAGGGAGTGTTTTTAATGAGATTCTCAAACAAAACACCCGACCATATAACTTCTGCAACTTGCATTGAAGAATGAAAATCAATGGATCGGAAATCGCAAATAAGATTCACATCGAACTTCGAAAAAAGGTAAAAAAGCTAAAAGAGAAAAAAATCACGCCCCATCTTGCGGTAATTCTCATCGGCAGTGATCCCGCATCAACTGCGTATGTTCGGCAAAAAGAATTAAAATCAAAAGCAATTAGTGTTAATACAACAATAGCAAAATTTCCTTCCGGTGTCTCCCAAAAAAATATTTTGAAAACAATTCAGCAATATAACAATGATAACAATATTCACGGAATTATTGTTCAGCGTCCTCTGCCTTCGCATATTGATTCGAATGTAATCTCAAAATCCATAGATCCCAAAAAGGATGTGGATGGCTTTCACCCAAAATCCAAATTTCAACCACCTCTCGCTCTGGCGGTATTGAAGATTTTGAAAAATATATTCGTCCACCTTCGAGGTGGGGTTGCGCCTGCGGCACACCTCGAAGGTGAATTTCGTGAATGGTTAATCCTCCAAAATATTGTCGTTATTGGCAAGGGTGAAACCGGTGGTAAACCTGTAATTGAAATGCTTAAAAAAATAGGAGCAAAGCCTTTGATTGTCGACAGTAAAACTCAAAATCCCCCTAACATAACTAAAACTGCAGATATAATAATCTCTGCGGTTGGCAAAGAAAATACAATAAAGCCAGAAATGATCAAAAAAAATTCTATTTTAATTAGCATTGGTTTGTCAAAAGGAAAAGACGGAAAACTTCACGGGGATTATGATGAAGACAAGATCAAAAACATTGCATCCTTTTACACCCCAACCCCAGGAGGAGTAGGCCCCATCAATGTAGCTATGCTTTTGAAAAATTTAGTAAAAGCGTCCGAAAGTTAAGATCCTCTTTGATGTTGTTTTGCAGCATATAGATTGTAAGTTTTCTTACAGAAAGCTTGCGCGTCTCTATTTGATACTTTTTCATAACTTTCAAACAAATGGGTGCCATCGGGAAATAATGGCCCTGAGTATGTGGAAAATTTTTAACCTTCAAGGTATGCCACTACATAGCAAGATACTTTAGACAAAAAATGAATTTACTTAAATGTTTCAAAACATTTAAACAATTAGTCCTAATTGATTTTTTAGCTGTTGACAGGAAACATATCCTTCTGTTAAAGTTAGTTCCCAGAACAAAAGTGTTCTGGTTTTTTATGGATAACCCACAAAAAATTAATGGTGACTTCAAAGGAAAAGATATTGTTTCTCTTGATCAATTCTCCAAAAAAGATATCTATATTCTCTTCTCTAATACATCCAAAATGAAGAATCTCGTCCAAAAAAAAGGAGGTTCAACTCTACTTAAGGGTAAAATTATGTGCGCCATATTTTATGAACCATCTTCAAGAACTTTTGGGTCTTTTATTACTTCTATGCAACGTTTGGGAGGAGGATTTATCCCTTTACAAGGAATGGGAAATTCTTCTGTTGCTAAAGGAGAAACTTTAGAAGACACTATGCAAACATTTTCCTCATATAGTGATGTCATTGTCATTCGTCATCCAGAAAGAGGAACGGCAAAAATCGCAGCAAATGCTACAGAAATTCCCGTTATTAATGCCGGTGACGGAATAGGCGAGCACCCAACGCAAGCACTTTTAGATCTTTATACCATTCAAGAAGAATTTGGAAAACTTGATAACTTAACTGGCGTTTTCGCGGGTGACATGCTTCATGGACGAACAGTAAAATCACTTCTTCGCGGTCTTTCGCTTTTCAAGAATAACACCTGCTATTTATTGTCCCCAAAAGAATTAAAGCTTTCAAGGGAAGATTTTAACGATTTCCAAAGAAGAGGGATAAAAATTATTGAAATTAAAAATTATAGCGATATCCCCAAAAATGCTCATTTTTGGTACTGGACAAGAATTCAAAAAGAACGATTTGAAAATTTCAAAGATTATGAAAAAGTAAAGAATATTTTTATATTAACAAAACGTCTATTAGACACTTATGGAAATTCCAAAATGATTCTTATGCACCCTTTGCCAAGAGTAAATGAAATAGAAAAAGAAATCGACAGTGATACGCGAGCGGTTTACCTAAAGCGTCAGATGAAAAACGGAATGTATTTAAGAATGGCGCTTTTGGCATTAGTCTTGGGAAAAATATGATTGGAAAACTTATTCTGGAGGATGCTTCGGAATTTGAAGGCATAAGCTTAGGAGCTCCTCGCTCAATTTCTGGCGAGGTAGTTTTCTCAACAGGAATGGTAGGATATCCAGAAAGTTTAACTGATCCTTCATACAAAGGACAAATTTTAATATTTACTTATCCTTTGATTGGAAATTACGGAATTCCCGACAAGAAGTATTGGGAGTCGGATAAAATCCAAGTCTCAGGATTTATCGTCTCAAATTATATTGATACTCCTTATCATCAAGAAATGACTTTGACTCTAAGAAAATGGGCAGTTAAAGAGAACGTACCTTTTCTTGAAATTACAGATACAAGATTATTAACTCAAAAAATAAGGACAAAAGGAACAATGCTCGGGAAAATAATCACTAAGGACAATATTAATTTTTATGATCCAAATAAAGAAAACCTTGTCGCCCAAGTTTCAACAAAAAAAGTTATTCAAAAAGGCAACGGTAAAAAAACGGTTATTTTAATAGATTGTGGAGCAAAACAAAACATAGAAAGATCTTTGTTGAAAAGGGGAGTAAGAGTCATAACTGTTCCGTGGAATTTCGATCCATTCGACCCGAAGGTACACCTTCGAGGTGTGCCGCAGGCGCAACCCCACCTCGAAGGTGGCAGGCTGAAGCAAAGCGAAAGCCATGACTCCTTCGAGGTGAAATTCGATGGGATTGTCGTCTCCAATGGTCCGGGTGACCCGAAAATGGCAACAAAAACAATCGAAACCATCCGAAAAGCTCTTGCCTCCAAAATCCCAGTTCTTGGAATTTGCCTTGGACATCAATTACTTGCATTGGCGGGAGGAGGGGATACCCAAAAATTAAAATTTGGCCACAGAAGCCAAAATCAGCCTTGCGTATTGGAAAAAACAAAAAGGTGCTATATCACAACTCAAAACCATGGTTTTGAAGTTTCTAAAATTCCCAAGGGATTTCATAAATGGTTTACGAACGCAAATGATAATTCAAATGAGGGCATAATCCACCAAAAACTCCCATTTATGTCAGTGCAATTTCATCCTGAAGCCGCCCCCGGCCCCGAAGATACAGGATGGATATTCGACTATTTCCTGGAAAAAATATGAAAAAAATCAACAAAGTATTGATACTGGGTTCTGGAGCTCTAAAGATAGGAGAGGCGGGGGAATTTGATTACTCCGGCTCTCAAGCAATTAAAGCTCTTAAAGAAGAAGGAGTAAAAACAATTCTAGTCAATCCCAATATCGCAACTATCCAAACGTCGGATCTTTTGGCGGATAAGGTTTATTTTTTGCCTATATATAAATACTTTGCTGAAAAAGTCATAGAAAAAGAAAAGCCTGACGGAATATTGCTTTCCTTTGGTGGACAAACTGCGCTTAACTGCGGCATTGATTTGTACAAAAGTGGAGTTCTCGCCAAACACAATTTGCAAATACTTGGAACTTCAATTTCGGCAATCTTATTAACTGAAGACAGAGAAAAATTTGCAATGCATTTAAGAAAGATAAATATTCCAACTCCGAAAAGCATGGCGGCAAGAAATTTAAATGAAGCAATTAAATATGCAAAAGAAATTGGATTTCCAACTATGGTAAGATCAGGGTTTGCTTTGGGAGGACAAGGAAGCGGAATAGCCCAAAACTTAAAAGAGCTGGAAGAAATCGTAAAACATGCGTTGTCTTTTTCTCCTCAAGTTCTTATCGAACAATATCTTCACCATTTCAAGGAAATCGAATACGAGGTTGTCAGAGATAAATATGACAATTGTATTACTGTTTGTAACATGGAAAATATGGATCCCCTGGGAATCCATACCGGAGAGTCTGTTGTTGTAGCACCAAGTCAAACATTAAACAACTTCGAATATCAAACATTAAGAAATATCTCTATAAAAATTGTCAGAAGTCTGGGAATTGTAGGCGAGTGTAATGTCCAGTTCGCGCTAAATCCTGAACCTACTCATAACACCCCTATTGACCTCTACGTCATCGAAGTAAACGCGCGTCTCTCAAGAAGCTCTGCTCTTGCTTCCAAAGCAACCGGTTATCCCTTGGCATATGTTGCTGCCAAATTATCGCTTGGGAAGAATTTAACCGAAATCAAAAATAAAATTACTGGAGTAACTCAGGCATGTTTTGAGCCGGCAATGGATTATGTTGTAGTTAAAATTCCTAGATGGGATATTGAGAAATTTAAAGGTGCTGACGAAAAGATTGGAAGCAGTATGAAAAGTGTTGGAGAGGTAATGGGTATCGGAAGAAGATTTGAAGAAGCATACCAAAAAGCAATTAGAATGCTTGACCTGGACTTCGATGGGGGAACATCTGATATTCTTTTAGGAAATGGTAAAACTATAAAAAATCTTCTTGAAGTCCCAACACCCAAAAGAATTTTTGCTATAGCACAAGCAATAAAAGAAAATATTTCAATATCTACAATTTATACTCTTACCGGAATAAATCCCTGGTATCTTGAGAGGATAAAAAATATTGTTTTAGCTGAAAAAAATATACCAAAAAACATAAAAAATCTTACAAAGGACCAACTCCTGTATTTAAAAAAACTTGGCTTCTCAGATAAAAGAATTGGACAATTCATGGGGCAGACTGGGCTCAAAATAAGAAGTTTAAGAAAAAAATATAAAATAACTCCTTCAATATTCCAAATAGATACACTTGCAGGAGAATTTGAGGCCAAAACAAATTATTTGTATCTTACTTACAATGGAAATCATAATGACATAACTCCCGAAAAGGAAAAAGGCGTAATTGTTTTGGGGTCTGGACCTTACAGAATTGGCTCTTCGGTAGAGTTCGATTGGACATGTGTAAATGTAGCAAACAATTTAAAAAAATATAAAAAGTCATCAATCATTATTAATTGTAATCCGGAAACAGTATCAACCGATTATGATATCTCCGATAGGCTTTACTTCGAAGAGCTGACGTTTGAAAGAATTGCAGATATCTATGATTTTGAGAAGCCATACGGCGTAGTAATTTCTGTAGGAGGACAAACTCCCAACAACAGAGCTTCTTCTCTCAAAGCGTATGGCGCCCGCATTCTTGGCACTGACCCTGCCAATATTGATAAGGCTGAGAACAGAAGCAAATTTTCAAAACTTTTGGATAACCTTGCAATCTCACAACCCTCGTGGGAAAAAGTATCAAATATAATTGCCGCTATTAAATTTTGCGATAGAGTAGGATATCCTGTCTTACTAAGACCTTCTTACGTACTCTCAGGCACACTAATGAGAATATGTCATAACAAAGAAGAATTAACTAGATTTATAGAAGAAGCGGCTCATATATCTAAAGAGTATCCCCTCACGATATCTAAATTTATTGAGAAAGCAAAAGAGATAGAGCTAGATGCTGTTTCCCAAAAAGGAGAACTTATTACATCAATAATAACAGAACACATAGAAAATGCAGGCGTTCATTCCGGAGACTCAAGCATTGTTCTTCCAACTCAAAGAGTGTACTCCAAAACAGAAAGAAATATTGAGCGTATCGGCATAATGCTCGCAAAAGAGCTAAATATATCTGGGCCTTTCAATATCCAGTTTTTAGCAAAGGATAATAGACTTCAAGTCATAGAAATAAATCTTCGTTCATCAAGAACATTTCCTTTCATTTCCAAGGTTACTAAAGTTAATTTCATAGGACTTGCGACAGACTCTTTTTTTGGAAAAGCAAGAAAACATGAGATTAAAATGCCAGATTTTACTGCTGTTAAAGTAGCACAATTTTCTTTCGCCAGAATAACTGGAGCAGATCCGATGCCGGGAGTTGAGATGGCCTCTACCGGAGAGGTTGCCTGTTTTGGAGACGATGTCGAAGAAGCTTTTCTTAAAGCAGAGATTGCTGTAGGGGGTAAGATCCCTGAAAAAGGTATATTTATTTCACTGGGGGGAGAGAAGAATAAAATCAATTTCTTAGAGAGTGCGGAGCTTATTGCCAAATTAAATATTTCTATATATGCCACTGAAAAAACATCAAAATTTTTAAGTCAAAATGGAATTAAAACCGAAAAACTCTATAAACTGCATGAGAAAAAATCACCTAACATTCTTGAATATTTTCTGAAAAACAAAGTAGATCTTGCCATCAATATAGTGGATGCAAATCTTAGTAAAGACATCGACGATGATCTGGCCTTAAGAAGAGCAGCAATAGATCACAATATACAGCTTTTTACAAATATTAAAAAAGCATCGCTTTTCGCAAGAGCGCTTTCTTCAAAAAATTTAGACAACCTCGCAATCAAATCCTGGGACGAATATACCTGAGAATATTTTATAAATAAAATAAATTATGTCTTTAATAACTTTGCTTGGTCTTATTGACCCCCATGTTCACCTAAGGGATCCAAGACAAACCCATAAGGAAGATTTTTATACAGGCACTTGTGCTGCATTGGCCGGAGGCTTTACAACAATCCTTGATATGCCAAACAATAAAACTCCCATAACAACTTTCAGGGTCTTGAATGAGAAAATCAAAATTGCCAAAGAAAAAATAGTTTGCGATGTGGGATTTTATTTTGGCTCTCTCGGAGATAATCTAGATGAATTTGAGAAAGTTAAAAATAAAGTTTTAGGTCTTAAGTTATATCTCAACGAAACCACTGGAAATCTTTTAATAGATAAAATGGAATTAGAAAAAATATTTCTTGCCTGGTCTCAAAGTATGTCACTACATAGTAACATACTTTCGACCAAACCAATTCTTATACACGCGGAAGAAAAAATGCTAAATGTTGTTATTGATTTAGTTAAGAAATTGGGAAACAAAATTCATGTCTGCCATATAAGCACTGTTTCTGATTTAACACAAATTATTAAAGCAAAAGAGGAAGGCTTACCAATTACTTGCGGCGTCACTCCTCACCATTTATTTTTAACTGAAAACGATGTCAAAACTCTTGGTCCATTTGGCAAAATGAAACCAGGATTAAAAAGTAAAAAAGATCAGGATTTTTTGTGGAAAAATTTAAAATATATTGATGTAATAGAATCTGATCATGCTCCGCATACGGTCAATGAAAAGAGGGGAGAGGGGACAACCTACGGCGTTCCCGGGCTTGAGACTACGCTTCCGCTTTTATTAACTGCAGTTTCTGAGAAACGAATAGAGATTGATGATATTATGCGACTCTGCCACAAAAACACAGCCAAAATCTTTGGCATCAAATCTGACCCGCAAACAAAAATCGAGATTAATCTTCATACTTCATACTTCATACTTCATACTTCATTATTTACGAAATGCGGCTGGTCACCATTTGAAGGTTGGAAAGTGAAAGGAAAAATAGAAAGAGTTTTTATAAGAGGAGAAAAAGTTTTTGAAGACGGTAAGGTCTTAGTAAAACCAGGATTTGGAAAAATTCTTATCTAGCTTAAATCTCTAGAACTCCATATTTGACGCGAATCCAGAGTAGACGGCATAGGCTTTTCTACAAAAATCTTGTGCTATTTTCTCAGTTACATACTCCGAACGGCTATTCCTGACTTCTCCCTCTGGAAACACAGGATTAGATTTCCCAGTCACGTAAGAGTTAAACATAATGTCTTTTGGTACTGGAACGGTAAAAGAAATTGTTAAATATGGTCTGGGCTCACTCGATCCCCCGGTCGGTTCTTCATATGAGAGCGATTCGTAATTTGTCTCAGTTGTTCGTTCTACATTACCTAAATTTCTAGGTTTACTTCTACTACTTCTAATAGTGATCAAAGATCTGCCGTTTTTTAAATAATCAAATTTTATATTTCTTCCTGCAACTTCGTCCTTCAATATGAATGCATTTTGCATATTTGATGTCCTTAAGAGGCTTTGCATATTATGGGTAAATCTACCGAAATCTTCAATCCCAAAGCCTACTTTATTTACAATTTCTTCACATTCGCTTTCTAGTTTTAGTCTTATCTCCTCTGGAGTAAAAGATCGTTCAACATGAGATCTCTGCTTGAACAAACCCGTAAATCTTTCAGCTAATCTCATAGCCGTAATCTAACACACAGCCAATTCCTTGTCAAATATTGAATTTTTATAATTTATGCTGTGGTTTTGAAAAAGCAATTTTAGCAAAACGCACAGTCATCTCGGTTAAACCTAATACTCTTAATTCCTCTTCATTGGCATTCCTGATCTGTCCTATAAAACACCCAGCTCTTGCCAGTTTTCCTATGGAAATATTATAGGCACTCTTGACCTGCCTGGGTAACAACTCATATCCCCTCCAACCCTTATTAACAAGATATTCTTGGCTACTTCTTTAACTAAATTATTAAACTCCTGACCTTGTTTTGGATTTACCCCAGAAAGACATTCTACTATCTGCCTTCTAATATCCCTAATATCATGGATTTTCTCAGTTGCACGCTGTTCTATCATAACAAAACGATAATTCTATTTATTTCCACTATGAAATGATTTGTGAACTTCCTGCAATTTTATATTAGTTACATGAGTATAAATTTGGGTTGTGGAAATATTTTTGTGTCCGAGCATTTCCTGCACGCTCCTTAAATCGGCACCGTTACTTAAAAGATCAGTAGCGAACGAATGCCGAAGCGTATGAACTGTTGCGTCAACGGGAAGTCTTGCCAGCCTAACATACTTTTTAACAATTCTCTCAACACTTCTTGCGGTTAACCTCATTCTTTCCCCATTATCTTGCTCATCAACTCTTCCTGAATATCGAATAAAAAGCGGGGCAAAACGATCTTTTCTTTTCTCAAGATATCGTTTTATCCACCCAACAGCTCTCTCTGAGACAAAAACAACACGCGCCCTCCCTCCTTTCCCAATAACTCCAAATTCTTTTCTTTCTAAATTTACCTGGGTTATATTTAGCTTCACAAGCTCGGACACTCTTAGTCCTGTTGAAAACAACAGCTCAAGAATTGCCCGATCCCTAAGTCCTTCCTCTTTTGAAGTATCAGCATAGGATGCTAACCGATCAATTTGATTTTTATCCAAAAACTTCAAAGATCTGCTTTCTGTTTTTGGCAAGTCTATCTTCGAAGGCTCAAGCGTCTGGAAGTCGTTTTTTATAAGAAATCTTAAAAAAGACCGAAGAGCGATAACATAATAGTTTTGTGTTACTCGTTTTAGTGTCAGGCCCCTCTTATCTTCCTTATTCGCCAAATATACTCTGTATTTCCTAATAGTCTGTAAATCCAACTCATTAATTTTTTTAGAAGGAAGGGAAGTCGTAAGCCAGCTGTTAAAAACCTCTAAATAGTGTCTATAATCGCGGATAGTAAGCTTGGAACAATTCTTCTCAATTTCCAAATATTCTAAGAATTGGTCAATAAGCTGCGATAGGGAATTATTCATACTAAAAATATATCAGATTTTCTCAATTTTTGCTTGACAGATATATCCTTTTAACTCATACTAAATGCAATGAGGAATGACTACGTCAAGGTAATTAAAGATTATATTGCTCAAAAACCGGAATATAAATTCACTCTTAATGAACTGAAGAATGATGTTGTCAGTGCGGGGGCAACAGAAGAAGAGTTTGAAGAAGCAGTTAAACAGGCAACTGGTTATCATCCTTCAATGCTTCAGCAATCGTTAAATAACCTTCAAGAGCCGTTAGCGCAAAAACAATATAAAGCCACATCGCTTATCTCAAAAATTATTCATTCGATTTCATTGAGAGAGCGTTTGCTTATCTATTTATTCGCGTCTATTTTACTTTTCGTATCGTCTTTAATTAACGTGTTTGGCTCTTATACCAGGATGAAGCCTCAAGAAAACCTTGTAAGTATACCTACGCCCACTTTAGTACAACATCCTCTCAACATTGTTAGGGAAGTCTATGCCAACCTAAGACCTATTGACCCCTCAAGAGCATTTTCTACCCCAAAATCCAATGTGCCCCTAGCAGTAAACTCCAAACCCAAAAAAGAAGTATTTGGTTTTCTCCCATATTGGATGCTTCCTAAGGGAGGAGAGATTGACTTAAGTCTTTTGACGTCTGTCAGCATATTTGGACTAGAAGTGGATGGGGAAGGAAACATAGTTACAGTTGGCTCAACAAACGAGGTAGATAAAGGATGGGAAATGTGGAAAGACCCGACGCTTGATCAATTTATAGGAAGAGCCCGAGACAAAAATATTAAGATTTTTCTAACTATAAAAGCATTCAGCAATAATAATATCGAAAAACTTGTCCTTTCTGATGACGCGCAAAAAGCCTTAATTGCCAACTCGCTGTATTTATTTAGCTCCAAAAATCTAAATGGAATAAATCTTGACTTTGAGTATGTTGGAAAGCCAGGGGAAAATATAAGAGATGGATTCACTCGCCTGGTAACAAATTTAAATGCCGAATTAAAACGCCAATACCCTAAATCTCAGCTAACGCTAGATACCTACATTAGAGAAGGTAATGTACCTGGACTTTTTGATCTGAAGCTTCTGGAAGCTCAAGTAGACGCATTTGTAGTTATGGGTTACGATTTTAATACTCCTGATGGGACTGCCGGACCTATTGCTCCAATGGGAGGAGAGATAAATATGGTGGGATCAATGCAGGGTTATCTAGAGAAGGTGCCAGCTGACAAACTTATACTTGCTGTTCCCTATTATGGATATGGCTGGCCAACAAAGGATGCCGGCGACGTGGCAATTCTTCCGTATTCCGTAATCATAGCCGAAAGTAAAAAACATACGACAATTTGGAACGAGACCTGGCAAACTCCCTCATTTACTTATGTTGACAATGGAGTTGAGCGTACCGCGCATTTTGATAATGTCCGATCTATGGGAATTAAATTCGATTATGTGAACGCCAAAAACCTAAAAGGTATTGGGATCTGGGCTCTTGGATACGATGGCTATAATTCGGACTTACAAAGATTAATAATTGACAAATTCGCGAATTAGAATGATTTATCATCATCCATTATTGTTGAGACGTGGATTAATAAGCATATATCCGATTCCATTTACTGCAACTAAGTACTCAGAGCTTCTTCCTTTTTTATCTGGATCCAACTTGTCTCTCAAGAGCTGGATTTGTTTTCTTACATTAATTTTAGGATCACGACCGTTGCCCTCGTCTTCCCACAAATCGTTAAGTTTCTCATGCGTTACAGTTGTGTTAGAGTGTCTAGACAAAAAATCCAGAATTGCATTTTCTATTGGGGTCAAAAAAGTCTCTGTCTCTCCTATAACCGCAAGATGTTTTTCTGGATAATATGTAAATCCGGGATGATGATATACCTCCTCTTCCAAACTTTCCTGCGATAACTCCTTTTCTATAGGCGGTCTGCTTGAGTCATTAAGCATATAACCGGCTTTAGCACGCGACGTGATAATTCTGGGGTTTTGGGGATCAGCTTCAATCTTATCTCTCAATCTATCAATATTTTTTTTTACACTATCTAATGAGTATCCTTCACCAAATACGCTTTCAAGTAACTCCGCTTTGCTTCTAAATTTATTTGGCATTTTTTCCAATTCAATCAAAAGCTCGTTTTCTCTGGACGAAAGAAGACTTTTTCCTCCTGACCCAAAAACGACATTTCGGGTTTCGTGATTATGAGAAAACAGCGGATGATAGTAAATTCCTTCAATGTCTTTCAGCTGTTCGGGAGTTGTGCCTTTTTTTCGCATTTCCGAAGCCGCATCCATCAATAGTCTTTGAGCATCTTTAAAACCACGCAAGCCAAACTGACCTGCTAGCGCTTCTACATTACTAACCATAAATCAATCGGAAGATTATAGCAAAAAACAATCTGATTTACAAACCCCTAACTTGTCCCCCGATATTAAAAAATTTAAAATATTTGGAGAATTAAGAGTATGCAAATTTAAGGCTAAAAGTCCCATAGTAGGGGATTGATGACAAACTCGTTTTTAGAAGAATAATATGATGCAAAGAGAGTGTCTCGAATTACAGAGCTAAAAATTAACAATATTTCGGTCTAATTAAAAAGAAGGAAAAAAGGTCTTCTCCGGCATCTTAGCCTACGCTACGTCGTAAAAGTATTATTGTGCGACATAATCAATTTCCCTCCTATTATTGCTAACGTCAGTTAAATTTTAAAAGCGTTAACGTCTTCCGGTAGAGAACGATTTATCTCAACACTGCTAAGCCCTTCTACCTCTATAAAGCTCAGTCTTTGTCTGATAAATCTTTTTATATTACATCTCTTTGTGGGCGTGCTTCTCCTTCTCTCAAATACATGTTGATTTAGCTTGAATTATCAGTCTAAACGTATCATTTAAGCTTCGAAAATACTGAAAAACAACATTCGTATTTTTTTCTTTAGAAATAGTTTACGATTTACAAGGTAGAGAGTAAATATTGTTTCTTATGTCCGCCATAGCTCGCTCTTTAAGCCGCGTTACGAATAGTAGCTAAGGCGAAAACAAGAGCTGGCGGACTAACAAGAAGTATAGTCTTTGTGAAAATTTACCTAAAAGTCCGTGAAAATTACAAGTTATCCACATTCTGCGAAGCAAAATTTTGACTAATTAAGTCCTATAATATAATTTACCGACTACATCAGACTATATCACCTTCTCTATTTCCTGCGCGGTGTAAATTCGAACCCTATCCTCTCCTCTATCATGAGGTCACATGTATTTTATGAGGCTCTTAAGCTAAAAGTTACAAATACAATAAAAACAATTACAGCCACCCAAACATACTCCCACATAACAGCCTTAAAAAGCCTCCTATCAATCCAGTTCTGCGATAAGCCAATAAATATATAAAACAAACTGCTTAAGAAAAGAGCGATTATAGTTGGTGATGCAGGCCAAAACCACAATGCTAATGCTGTCTCAACCAAGCTTACTGACAGTAAGGATATCCATAGAAACCTCGAGAACAAATTACTGTCCAAGACGTGAGTCCAAAGTGAGTACAAAACAAGAGGAATGGTGAAGCAAAAAATTAAAGCTAGTGTCAAAAAAATATTTAGACGCAAAGATATAACTACATTCGATAGGAAAAAATAGGATACAAGTGTAACTGAGAAAGAGACTGTCCGAGCAGAAGAAAGGAGAGCGATTGTCCTAACCGAAGATACAATAAAGATGTTGACGCTCAAAAGTAGAGAATAAAGACCTATCGCGTAAAAAGAAGTCATGATAATTCTTGTTAGGAAGCGAGCAGGGACTAGAAAATAAAATAATGAAACCGAAAGGCTGTACAGAAAAGGAAGAATAAAAATTTGAGGATAAAATTTATTCTTGAGATCGGGTGCTAAAATCCAAAATATAAATAAATCCGTTAGGATAGGAAGAATGATTGCAACATATACTCCCGATTTCCCGAATAATTGTTCCGACCAAAATAGTACAAGGGATAAAAATACAACAACAATTATAAATTTTTGCCTTTTTGAAATTATAAAAATGGGGTTATTCTTTTTTGAGATTCTGCTTAATGAGAAATTTCTCTTTAAAGAACTATTCCTTGAGATTCGAATAAACTTTTTGAACATCATCTAATTCCTCTATCTTTCTTATAAAACCATGTATTCTCTCCAACTTTTCTCTATCTGAAACTGGTATGAGAACTAAAGGCTTCCTAACAATTGAAGCCCCTTCTATCTTTATACCTTTTGCCAAAAGTTTATCCCGAACCTGCGAAAGGTCAGAAAAAGACGTAGTTATTATTGCTTTATCAGCATCCCCATTCTCTATATCCTCAGCCCCGCTCTCGGCAGCCGCCTCGAATAATTCATCCATAGATCTGCCTTCCAATGCAACAGTAATTTGCCCCTTTTGCTCAAACTGGTGAGAAACTGAGCCCGGTTGGCCAAAGCTTGCCCCTTCCCTATTGAAAATGCTTTTAATCTCACTAGTCGTTCTTTGGGAATTATCTGTCGCGGCCTCAATAATAAGACTTACCCCCTCAGGGGCAAAACCTTCATATATTACTTCTTCAACCGCCTCAGTACCCTTCCCAGTTCCCCTATCTATAGCTCTTTCAATATTCTCTTTGGGCATGTTCGCTCCCCTAGCTTCATCCATTGCAAGCCGAAGTCTGAAATTATTGTCTGGATCTGTAATTCCGCCTCCCCTTTTCACTGCAATTGTAATTGCGTTAGATAGTTTGGTGAAAGTCAATCCCCTTTTAAGATCTGCCGCTCCTTTTTGTCTTTTTATAGTTGCCCACTTTGAATGTCCACTCATAAGTCTCTAACTAGTTTAGACTCTTTATTATATAGCTAGTTTATTGACTTTTGCAAGAAATGGGAGTATTATTGTTTCATCTTACACCCAAATGACACTGAAAGATAAAGCAATTGAAGCAATGCTTTTAGGCAACTGGCAAAATGCAACCTCACTAAACAAAAGCCTTCTTAAAGAAGACCCCGACAACATAGATACTCTTAATCGTCTTGCTTATGCATTTACGGTTCTTGGTAAATTTAAAGACGCAAAATCTATCTACAGAAAAGTGCTTCGGCTTGATAATTTGAATCAAATAGCGATCAGGAACATAAAGAGATTGTCAGAGGTAAGTGTTAAAAAACGTCTTAAAAACGGAGCAAGTAACTTTAGATATGTAAATCATGCTTTCCTTGAAGAAACTGGAAAGACAAAAATAATTTCTCTAGTAAATTTAGCTCCTCCTAAAATTATTGGATTACTGACGGCTGGTCAATCTCTTATAATTTGTATAAAACGATCCAAGATATTCGTCCAAGACCACTATAAGCAGTATTTAGGGGTATTGCCAGACGACATTGGAAGAAGACTTATCAAACTGATAAAAGGCGGAAATCAATATACGGCGTATGTCAAATCTGCAAACGAACACAATGTTACTATTTTCATAAAAGAAGTGAAAAGAGCCTCTCGCTACAAAGATCACCCTTCCTTTCTGCAGACAAGCGATCAGGACCTTAATTTATCAAAAGGCAAAGGTAAAATAAAAAATTACAAAAAACCTAAAGTAGACTATAATGAAAGAGATCATTTTTTGGAAGACGAAGATGTGTCTTGATATAAAACTCGTCCTCTTTCCAATTTCTTCTTAACATCATCGATATGAGACTTATTATTCAAATTTTTAAGTGAGACCAATGATAATACTACAGAGATAACAGCAATTATAATAATTATAACCCAGATATTCATAAAACTAGAAAGGAAGAGACTCTATGTTGTCCTCCCCTATCATTATGGTAATATCCGCAATCGTCCCATCTGAAATTTTAGCTGTTTTAAAATTCAATATTTTACTTAGCCTTTCAACAGTATAGCCTTTTTCATCAACATACGAAATTATTGAAGAACGCTTTAGATCATTTCCTGTCGCAACAAGTATTACATCACCGCCCATATTGGTAATAAGTCTTGCCAATCTATTTCCCAAACCCGCAACGTCAGTCGCGTTAATAATCTGTATTGTTTTTCGATCTTTTGCTATCAACTCATCCTTAAATAGTTCTCCTACAATATTATCAACTCTATCCTTACTTAAATCTTGAGAAATTGTTCTTTCATAAATCCCACTTTCCGGTAATTGCTTAGCAAATGCAAAAAGTTTTAATATGTCTAATATTGTAAGATTTGTTTGTAATTTAGAATAATTTAAGATCATCTTAAGAAGTATTGAATCCAACTTTTGATCAATTTCCAAAGATTTTTCAAGAACAAAAGCGTCAACGGGGATCGCCAAAGACTTACTTAAGGTTTTGGAATCTAAACTCTCATTCAATTTCAATATTGACATAGAACGAGACATTGGCGAGAAAGAAAAAACGCGAGTACTTTTACTGTCTGAAACTGTCATCGTAAATCTTTGTCGATCGTCAAATTGGCTTTGTCGAACTATTAAAATTAATTTTGATACCAAAGAAATTGCTATAATAAATACAACAAATCCGACAAATATTATCGCGACTTTTGTGTTATTTTTTTTCCTGAGGTGTTTTTTTTTCCTCATAGGCAGTTAGACTCTGACCACTTATTTAGGCGGATTTTTTTTAGAGATTATTTCCGGCATCGAAAAAGTTGGCGCGCCCATACCTATAGAAGTTGAAATTTTTTTGACTTCGTCTTTTTTCTTTTTCTTTTTTTCGCCTTTGTAAAATCCCCCAAAACTCCCCATATAATCACCTCCTAAGCTTAAATTATCCATTATTAATAATAACAGATTGATTCATTTTGATCAATTAACCACAGAAGATAGGCGTGAAATGAAATCTTGAAGCTCTTGAGGCAAATTAGACTCGAATGAAATCATCTTACCATTTTTTGGATGGTAAAAGGAGATTTTGGATGCATGTAAAAATATGCGGGATAAGAGCTTTCTGTCAACTTTTGATGTCTTTCTTCCTGCATAAAGAGGGTCAGCAAAAACCGGGTGGTTTATGTATTTTAAATGCACCCTAATCTGATGCGTCCTCCCAGTCTTAGGATAAAGTTCAAGCAAACTTAAAGGCTCTCTATTTTTTCCCGATACATAATACATAATACTTAATACTTTATACTTCGTCACGGCTTCTCTTCCCCCGGCAACTACCCCAAATCTTCTCCTATTCCATGGCAACCTCCCTACCGAAACATTAATCTCACCCTCATTTTTTTCTATTTTTCCATGAACTAATGCAAGATATGTTTTTTTGACTTTTCTCTCTTTAAATTGAGATTGCAGATTATCAAAGCTATCAGGAGTTTTGGCGACAATCAGAATTCCCGAGGTCTCCTTATCAAGCCTATGAACAATCCCTGCCCGTTTATAAAAATCCGATTCCTCATCAATTGAAAATTGAAAATTGAAAATTGAAAATTTATCTTCCACCCAATCCTGTACCGTCCTCTCCCCTTTTGTTGTATCAGATCTATTCACAACAACTCCTGACGGCTTGTCCAAAACCAAAATATCATGATCCTCGTACAAAATCTTTATCTCCATTAATTTTTTCTAATTTTAAAAACCTTCGACAGCAAATTTTCCTGCATTATCAAAAAGACTAGGGACGAAATCAGCATAATCAAAAAAATAACGTTTTCCAAAGTCAATATTTCTTTAAAATCCCTTACTGTATTTGAAATAATACTTACTAATGAAAAACATACGAGAAATAAGAATGTAATTGTTCCATCCTTGAATTTATGGTTAAGCATTTGAGGCAGAAATATTTTCCAAAAAATTGCAAATAAGATTATGTAAACAGCCATAAGACTAATCGTTCTTATAAGTGAGGACATTTCTTCTGCGAACATAAAATAGCCCAGAAATCCAACCGGCAGTGTAATCAAAAATCCTACTGAAAAAAAATCAGACATCCTTCCTAACGGCAAAGGGTTCTTCTTATTGAGTGAGAGAATCAAGTAAAATACTACAGCCCCAATTACACCCCCAACAAGAGAAAGTCCCGGAAAATAAGGAAAAAGTAAAAAAACAAAAGGGTTTAGCAGAATTTGTTTTGCGTGAAACAAACCATAAAAAAAACGAGCTCCCAAAAGACAAAACAGGCTTCCTATAAAAATTATATTAAAAAATCTCTCCATAGATATGTTCTTTCTAAGAAAAACAAGATCATCTTTAGCCAGATAATATTCACAAAATAAGAAAATGAAAAGACAAACTACCAAAAAGAAAATGAAAAATTGCATATGTTATTTTGAAAAAAAGAAGACTATGCTTAAAATTACCATTAGAATTCCAACCCCCAGTATAACAGTTCCAACACCAAGGATATCTGCCAATCCCCCTGAAAGAATAACGGGAATAAATGATACGGCGCCAACCAATGCGTTTAGAAATCCATATATTCTTCCTCTCATCTCTTGTCCCGTCTCGATCTGAATAGTTGCGTTGGAGGGAATAAACACAAGAGAAATCGAGAAACCGATTATAAAAGCCAAAGCTATGATTATATGTAAAATTGTAATATGTAGTATTGAAGGGAGATAGGAATTCAGAACGTAAACAAACTCACGAGACGCGAACTGACTGCCAAACGGCAGCAAAATAAAAGCAATCCCAACCATCAAAAACCCTATAGCGCTCAAACGTGTTTGCTTATATTTTTTGCCAATACTGCCCAGGAGAATAACGCCAATGCCCATTCCAACTCCTGCTGGAGCAATAAGAATCCAAGAGAGACTCTCTAAGGGTGAAGAAAGGATTGTCGTGACGTATCCAGGACCAAGTACCGCGAATGTGAACATTACAGCTTGAGCAATGGTCAGCATCAAAAGAGCGTGCATAACTTTTCTAGCACGCCTTATAAAAGAGAATATTTCTCTTGTTTCGTAAGCTATAGAAATAGATTTGGAGACATATTGCTCTCGGACGTAGCTTTTGTTTCTAGTTGAAAATTTAATAGCAGCAACAAAAATGGTACTTATAAAAAAGAATAGCGATAGAAAAATAATTGTGTTATTTTTTCCTATCAGAATAAGTATGGGTCCAGATAATATATATCCTAAAAGTACCGTAGAATAAAGCCCAAACACAAATACCGCGTTGCCCGGGATTATAAGTTTTTTTGGAATCAGTTGCGGGATGATTGCGGTTTCTGCTGGAATAAAAAATTGGGTCGCAATAGCAATCAAAAACACTAATATGTACATGTATCCTATATGCAAGTTTGGTATTAGAAATAGCAAAATAAGAAAACCCCTAAAAAGATGTGTGAAGAAAATAATTTTTTTCTTATCCCATCTATCTACAAAAACTCCGGAAAAGATACTGAATAAAACCGCGGGGATGGTAAAAGAAAGGATTAATCCGGAAACCGCTGTATTTGAACCTGTAGCTCCATATATAACAAATATAAGAACAAAGTTTTGCATATTGAATGCGAACTGGGAAAAAAACTCAGAGGCCATCATAAGAAGAAAAGGTTTTATCCGAAGAACACGCAGAATATCATTACTTATTACAGATCTCTTGAGAATCTCCATATTACTTTGATGATAGATAGTGGAAAGTAGAAGGTAGTAATTTGAGGGTAGAAACCCATCTTCTACCGTCCATTTCGCTTAACCCTTATAAGTCCAGAGCAAGGAATAACCTTTACTCCCCTTTTTTCAATCTCGTCCAAAAATATATTTGCGCCAATAGAATCGGCTGCCATGTGACCGCAATCAATAACGTTTATGTGCAGCTTCCTAAGCTCTATCAATACATCTTCAGATGCATGCATTTCGATAAGCGTACCCACCCCTGCCTTAGAAAGCTCCAAATAAAGATCTTTTGAAACATTGGTTCCGCCCGTAAACCCAACAATTATCTTCCCTGTTGGAGATTTATCATGTCCGGATGCCAAAAACGGTCCTGATTTACCTTTTGTCGCTTCAGTAAATTCGGGAATTTCTCTTATATATTCAAGAACTTCTCCCGCGGTATCAAGTTTTTTCTTTGAGAGATAATCCTCCATAAACATATTCCCAAGATTATCCCAAATAGTATGGAATGCCAAAAGAGGAACCTTCAAAAGTTTCGCTACGTCTACGGCCCGATTGTGATTTAATGGATTAAATCTTCTTTGCACTACCCCTTTTCGCTCCTCAAGAAGCGCGTAAGCAACGTTCTTGGCAACTCCTGCTTTGGCAAACATGTCAACTTGCACATCCATAACTTCATGAAGACCGGCAAGAGCGTGACCTCCCGGGTGGTGAGAAATCAAAAGATCAATGCCCAATCCCGCACCTTTCGATGGAGAATTTAACCTATCAACCAAAAGAAGTTCGGAGGCATCGGCGTCTATTCCCGCCAAAACCTTTGTTATCTTAAGCTTCGGATCGCCAACCAAAATGCGGGAATCGGAATATGGATTAACTAGAGACTCAAGATCAAAAAATTTCTTTTTCTTTTCCGGTAATTCTTTGTATTCTTTCTTAAGTCTGAAGAGAAGATGCTTTACATTCTCCTCGCCTCGAGGATCAGCTTTTATTCCCATCTTAATCCCAAGTTCGTAGATTTCTTGAAGTGTCATGGTTCGAGTCTCCTCACCATGATACTGAACGGAGTTGAATGTATCATAATGGAAAGTATATAATATCTAAAAGTTAAAAGTCAAAAGCCAAATTTGCCGAGGTGGCGGAATGGTATACGCGGTAGTCTCAAAAACTACTAGTCGCAAGGCTGTGAGGGTCCGACTCCCTCTCTCGGCACAATCTAGTGAGTATTTGAAATTTTACTCTCTTTTTATTTCATTTTTATAAACGTCTTCTAACTCATGGGGAATATAAGTTATTACTTTTCTGCCGTTTTCGTCTGTTGGAACACCCAACCTATCAAGGATCATTCCTTTTGGAAGTACTGGGTGTCTACCACCCTGAAGATTCTTCCAATGCACAACATCTGATCTGTCTAAAATACTATTGGCTCTTTCTTCTCCATACCGATTAGCATAAGCTGCTGTCACTTCACGAAAACCCGTCCACCGACTATGAAATCTAGGAAAAATAATTCGCATTTCCACTTCTTGTCCCGGATTTCCCTTTTGGACACTCGATGCGTATGTATTTGTTGTATTGCTTAACCCTCTTTGCTTGCTATACATTTTGTCATCTTCTGTAATACAAGATAATCCTAATCCGCCAACAGTGAACAGGTTTTGCTCAAGGGCATGTTGTTTCCCTTGCCATTCAGGTCGGTTAAGATTGGTTCCATGATAAAGCATAGTCCAATTCTTAGGAACTGCGGGAGATTCTTTTTCTCCACTTTTTATTTCTGGCTGTTTTGATATTTCTTCTCCTGTATCTTCCATAGTTCGATTATACAACTTTTCCCCTAATCTTATCTACTTATACAAACAAAATTGGCAAAGACATGACTACGACTATAGTTCTAACCCCGGGGGTTGATTGGGTTCGAACCTAAGGATTTAGCTTTCTTCCCTCCTCTTCTCCACATTATAAAACTTAATCCTGTCTCCCCGGAAAAGAAGATCTATTTCGCCCATTGGGCCGTTACGGTGTTTGGCAATAAGAAGTTTTGTCTGCATTGTTGGCGCAAGTTCTGCTTCAGGACGGTACAAAAACATTACAACATCCGCGTCCTGCTCAATTGCCCCTGACTCGCGAAGATCAGCCAACTGAGGTTTTCTCTCTCCCCGATGCTCAACAGCCCGAGACAACTGAGAAACAGCAAGAACCGGAACTTTTAGTTCCCGCGCCAAATTTTTAAGAGACTGCGAAACGATTGATACCTCCTGGACTCTATTGTCATACCTTCGTCCCGGATCAACCAGCTGCAAATAGTCAACTATGAAAAGCGAAATGTTATGCTCCAGGAGAAGTCTTCGCGCTTTTGTCCGCATTTCCGATATGGTTATTCCCGGCGTGTCATCTATAAAAATCGGCGCATCAGCTAGCTCTCCCATCGCATTGGACAATTTAGTAAAGTCTCCCTCTGATAATCTGCCTGTTTTTATCCTCCACGCGTCAACATCTGCCTGGCCAACTAAAAGTCTATCGACCAACTCCTCTTTGCTCATTTCCAAAGAAAATATTCCAACCGCGCATTTGTCGTTTACCGCCGCATACTGAGAAATATTAACAATCATCGCGGTTTTTCCTTGTCCGGGACGCGCGGCAAGAATAATTAAATTTGATGCTTGAAGCCCGGAAAGCGTATTGTCCAAATCCACAAAACCTGTTTTTACTCCGCGAAGCCCGGCTCCTTTCTTATGAAGCTCATCTATCCTATCAAAGCTTTCCGCCAAAGCCTCCTTAAGGGGTATAAAAGATCTTAAGGCGTTTTTTTGAGATATCGCAAAAATAGACGACTCAGCCTTGTCCAAAAGATCGTCAGTTTCTTTATCTTCCGTAAAACCCATTTCAGTAATTTGGGATCCCGCCTGGATTAGAGCTCTTTTTGTCGCACCCTCTTTTATCAACAATGCGTAATGTTCAATATTTGCAGCAGTCGGAACGACATTTACAAGATCTGTAAGATAAGATGATTCAATCCTTTGTAGGGTTTTTTGCTTTTTGAGAATGGCTTTTAACGTTAAAATATCAATCGGTTTTCCTTGCTCATAAAGGGTTAGCATTGAATCAAAAATAATTCCGTTAGTAGGATTATAAAAATCACTAGATGCGATAATTGAAGAAACTGTTGATATAGCATCTTTATCAATTAGTATTGCTCCTAAAACACTTTGTTCTGCTTCTTCATTGTGTGGAGGAACTTTCAATGTAGCCATATTATCCTAAAAGTACAACTTGCATCTCCCCTGGAAGTTTATCGCTTGTTATTGACAATTTAGAGATAGCTGTTGTATTCTCAGCGCCTAGTTTTTTGGCGGCATCTACCTTTTTATCGCCAAAAAATACTGCAAGTTTAGGACTAAATGCAGTTATAGATGATTCATTAAACTCCTCGTCCGCGTTAACAAGAACTATCTCGCATGCAGTAAATTTTCCATCTAACTTTGAAAACTCAACAGTTCTGCCTGCAATTATAACGATATTATCTATTGTCATCCTATAAACCGTTCCCTTAGTTGTTGCTACTCCTGAGATCTTGGAGCCACCTATCTCATATTCTCCCTGACTGTTTATAATTATGCGGCTATTGGCTACGCGAGATTTATCAAAAGATGAACCTGTAAGTAAAATAGCATCCGCAGTTGTCATAGGCATTTTTTCTTCTGGATCAACAACAAAAGTAGCTTTCTTTCCTTTAAGCTTTATACAATTTTTACTGACTAAAGATATATCCACCCAGACATCCTATCACAGGGAATTTTTCTTGACAAGGGGACGACTTTGTCGTATCATATCTTCTCTTGAATGAAAACCGAAAAAGTTGTTCTTTCTTTTATTGCAATACTCTTGGGACTTATTGTTGCTGCAGGCGGTTTTTACTTTTTGCAAATTACAAAAAAAACTCCCTCTTCTCAAACGAAAATAGTATCTACAGTATCTCCAACCCCTACACCTAGCTCTTCAATCTTTCTTACTCTCGATCAACCTAAAGACGAAGAGGTTGTAGACAGTAAAACAATTACTATTTCTGGCAAAACAAGACCGGACGCGGTTATTGCGATTTTAATAAATGGAGTGGAAAATGTTACTACTCCTTCTCTTTCGGGAAATTTTTCAATTCCTTTAACAATCGGAAATGGACAAAACATCATAGAAGTAATAGCTGTTGCGGCGGATGGTGAAAGTAAGTCAATTTCAAGAACAGTTACGTATTCCGAGGAAGACTTTTAAAAGATGAAAAAAATATTATTTATTATACTAAGTATAATCTTAACATATTCTGTGCTAAGTGTAGGTACGTATCTTGCATATTCTCAAACTATAACTCCTGACATTAATATTAAAGAACAGCTGATAACAAATATTGCCTCACGCGTCGCACAGCTTAAGCTTGTTGAAAAACGAGGAATAATAGGAACTGTTAATAACGCGACAAATACTCAAATAACCATTACAGACCTGCAAGACAATACAAGATTCGTGGATGTCGATGAGTTCACAAAGTTCACTTCTCCCAAGTCAAAAGGGGTTTTTGGAATTTCCGATATTAAGGGCGGCGAAACCTTGGGAGTTCTTGGTCTTTACAATAAAGACTCTCGAAGAATTCTGGCGAGATTCGTAACAGTCCTTGCTATTCCAAAAGTCGTTCGCGGCGGAGTCGCCTCAATTGACAATAATAATTTCACTATTGATGTATCAACAATAGATGGTAAAAAAGTAATAATTGACGTTGGCTATACGACTTCAACTTATTCCTATTCTCGGGAAGATGATTATATTCGATCCGGATTTTCAAAGATTCAAGAGGATTATTCTATCATAGCTTCTGGAACTTTGGATCCAAAAGACGAAAACAAAATTCTCGCAACTCGAATTCTTATCTTCCCAGACATCCCTTTTATTCCAAAAACTAAATGACTCCCCAATTATTATCTCTAAAAAAAGAGATCTCAAGAAAAAAGCTTGACGCTATTCTTATTTCGTCGGTCGCAAATATAATCTATCTGACTAATTTTTCATATTTCTCTCACTATGAGAGAGAAGCATTTTTATTAGTTCTTAAAAACAAACAATATATCTTAACCGATGGACGGTATGCTGAAGCGATAAAAGAGAACACCCAAAATTTTGATCTTATTGAAATATCATCAAGTCTTACATTCGAAAAGACCCTAAAAAACTTGGCCAAAAAACATAGGATAAAATACTTGGGAGTTGAAGAAAATAATCTTACTGCAAAAGAACACAAAAAACTATCTCGTTTATTAAATGACTTGAGTCATTTCACAGTAGCAGATTTACGAATGATTAAGAATCCATCTGAAATTTCAGCAATTGAAGAAGCATGTAGACTTGGCGACAAAACGTTCGAACATGTTATAACACTTATTAACAGAGGCGTAACTGAAAGACAATTGGGATTTGAGATAGAATTTTTCATCAAAAAACATGGGGCTGATATTTCTTTCCCGCCAATTGTTGCGTTTGGTAAAAATTCCGCAATTCCCCACCATAAGTCAAGCGACAAAAGACTAACGACCAAAGACAAAATAGTTCTTTTGGATTTTGGTGCAAAAGTAAATAATTATTGCTCAGACATGACCCGAACAGTTTTTTTTGGAAAACCAACAAGAAAGCAAAAAAGAATTTATGAAACAGTTTTAGAAGCACAGCAAAAAGCAATAGAATATCTTAAATCATTAATCATAAATCATAAATCAATTGCCGCCAAAGAAGTCGACAAAGTTGCTCGCAATTATATTATCTCAAAAAACTATAATACTATACCTCATAGCGTCGGTCACGGAATTGGTCTTGAAGTTCACGAGAAACCGATAATATCACCAAAGTCAAAAGATATTTTAAAAGCAGGTATGGTTTTCTCCATTGAGCCGGGAATCTATATTCCTGGCTTTGGAGGCGTAAGAATTGAAGACTTAGTGGTTTTAGAAAACTTTAGTCCCCGTCTGCTGACTCATTCATCCAAAGACATAATTCAACTATAAAACGACCTCCGTGGATTTAGCCCCACAGAATTGGAGAAAGAGTTTTATTCGTGGTAAAATAAAAGTATGCAAATTAAACCGCAAACCCTCAAAGGTTTTCGGGATTTTTTGCCAACTAAAGGTGTTTATGAAAAAGAGCTTAGGTAAAAACCGCATCAGTATTTTTATTGATGCCGCAAACATCTTTTATTCTCAGAAAACTCTCGGTTGGCGAGTTGACTATGAAAAATTCTTATCATATTGGAAAGAGCAAGGAAAAGCTAAAGGAGCATATTTTTATACAGCTGTTATATCAACAAAACAGAAACAATTAAAATTTTTTCATGCATTAGGAAAGCTTGGCTATACTGTTATCACTCGAGAAGTAAAAGTTATTCGCGATAGGAAAAATAAGAAAATTATTCAAAAAGGAAATTTTGATGTAAAATTAGCAATAGATCTTGTTCTCAAGGCAAAAGAATTTGATATCGCAGTTCTAGGCAGTGGCGACAGCGACTTTGAACCTGCAGTCGAATACTTAAGGTCAATAAATAAGAAAATCATTATTGTATCGGCTCGAGGACATGTGGCAAGAGAGCTAATCAAACGAGCAAACTCGTATTTGCCACTTCAAAAATTAAAAGAAAAGATAAAAAGACCTTAATAAAAAATCACCCCTCGCTAAGCGAGGGGGAAGTTCGTTACCCATAATGTAACAGAAAATAAGTTTTATGTCAAGGCATTAAAATATGAAAACTATTGAACCTAAAATTTTAAAAGGCTTTCGGGATTTTCTACCCCAAGAAGCAAAAAAACGACAATATGTTATAAACCTACTAAAAAAGGTGTTTGAGTCTTATGGTTTTGAGCCTTTGGAAACTCCAGCACTTGAATACGAAGAAATCTTGCTTGGGAAATATGGAGACGAAGGGGATAAACTAATGTACAGATTTACCGACCGCGGAGGAAGAAAAGTCGCTCTTCGATATGATCAGACTGTTCCCCTAGCCCGTGTTGTCGCTCAATATCAGAATGAATTTCCAATGCCTTTTAAGCGCTACCAAATTCAAAATGTCTGGCGCGCAGACAATACGCAAAAAGGAAGATTTAGGGAATTCCTCCAGTGCGATGCGGACATAGTCGGATCCTCTTCCTCGCTGGCTGATTCCGAAATAATTTCTCTTGCTGAAAGATCTCTAGAAAAATTAGGATTTAAAAACTTTACTACTCTAGTTAACAGCAGAACTGTTCTAAAAAATAGTAAAGCAAGTTTAAATTTCATTAAAGCATTAGACAAACAAGATAAGCTAAGTAAAGACGAGTTTTTAAGGCTTTTATCTATCGCTAAAGAAAGCGATAAGGAAGCTTACGAGTATCTCAAAAATTCTAAACCGGAAGACGATTCAAGCTTAAGAGAAATATTTAATAATAAAAATCTTAATCTTTTTTATATGCCTACTTTGGCTCGCGGACTTGATTATTATACGGGGATAATATTCGAGCTAAAAATAGATGGATATTCCGCTGGTTCTGTGTGCGGAGGCGGAAGGTATGATAATTTAATAGGTCTGTTCGCCAATAAACAAATCCCCGCGGTTGGATTTGCTTTTGGTTTCGATCGTCTTATTGAGGCAATGGAAGAATTAAATCTCTTTCCTGGCAATCTAACTGCTACTAAAGTATTGGTAACCATTTTTTCTGAGGAGCTAAAAGAGAAATCCCTAGAGACCGCATCATTCCTTCGTTCCAAAGGTATTAATACAGAACTCTATATTGATGGGAGTGCAAACCTTGAAAAACAGTTAAAATACGCCGACAAAAAAGGCATCCCTTTTGCTATCGTTATAGGTCCTGATGAAGTTAAAGATAATACTATAACTTTACGTAGTATGATGACAAGAGAACAAAAAAGTCTGCCAATTTCCGAAGCTATTAAGAATTTTAAAGTAAATACTTGAGTATCATACGTAACGCCTAAAAAATTCCAAAACGTTTCTTTCTCTTTTCCACTACTGGCTGTGTTCTCTGATTTAATGGACTGTCTTTTTTCAAAGCATCTTCAAGCACATCTTTGTAGGTCTGTTTCGTTTCTTCCATGACGGCTCTAGCTTGATCTTTCGCCTTTTGTTCTTCGCTATTTCGTCGTTCAAGCTCTTCCTTAAGATGCGAGCTTTGACGCTCTAGAGCGCCACTCCACCAATCTACCTCAAAATTCTCAAAGCTATGTTCGGGGCGTGTATCATACTTTCCTAAGTCACTTCTGTGAAATCTATCTGTATTTCTTAATACTGCTATTCTGCCGAGTCTTGCCTTTTTTTCTTCATCTGACAGTTTATTCCAATCCTCTAAAGCTGTTTTTGTTCTCTGGGAAAGATCTTGTAATTTGGGCGTGTCGAGGCCTTTCAAGTCCGGCCCTTTTACGCTAACACTATAATAGTCCAGTGAAATCGGCGGCTCAATAGACCGAAGCTCATTTGCATACTGTTCGTAAAGTCTCCGCTTTACTTCGTACTCATTCGGTCGTCCATTTTTAAGCTGTGCCCATGTTTCCTGGTCTTCGGGACGTTCTTCTCCAAAGTAAGGTTCTGGAAGCAAAACACCTAAGCCACCATGGCCCTTTTGATCAAATAACTGTTGGAACTCAGCTCTTTTCCTACTTTTAATTCTTTCATTCAGTTCTTGGATTATCCGCTGGCTCTCCGATTCCATGTCTCCGATATTATTTTTTGCCTCTTCCTCGTCGGGGACTTCCGTGACTCCCTCAGGGCGAAAAGCTTCGAGCTGCTTCAGCCTTCTGTAAAGAGCAAGCTTTTCTACTTCAGAGCCGCCCCACTTTTTTTGCCACATTTCTACTTTTTGTAGCCGTTCCTCAAGTTCGAGAGACGGCGCATAATCCATGACTCCCCCCCTATCCCTTTCAAACTTTCCGCTCCGTTCTTCAAGTAATACCAAATTGCTAGGAAGTTTAAGCGAATCAAGTTCTTGATTGCGTCTTTCATTTATGCTTTGGAATTCAGCGTAGGTATTAGGATCTTCTTTTTTAAGCCGGGCCCGAGCTTCATCAGTCCATCCCCCCTTTTCAGCAGTGTAGGTAAAGAATTTAACTAGTTCCCCATTTGTCACTGGGTTAAACGGTTTTTCCTCTTTTCCTATCTGTGGTACTCCTGCTGGCTTATTTTCTAATAGATCTGCTCCTGAATCTTGCATAATGTTTTATACTGCAATATTACTATATTAGTCTCCAGTTATCAGTATAATATATGTTCATGATTTGTCAATAGCTCCTAATTTTGAGGAAACACACAGAAAAAAATTATCTAGTTCCTTAGAGCTTAACCATTCTGCTTTTTTGAAGTGGTTCTTTTATTTTTCCTGTCGAATGTACTCTGTTGGATAAGCTTTATTTAATTCCGAGGCTACTCTTTCCCTATTTGCTTCTCTTTTTGCTGTCTCTTTATGGTTGTAAGCAAAAATTATATTACCCCCTTTTATTTCTATAACCTGTCTTGGCCTTAGGGTTTGTTTTTCTGTCATAAATGTAAATTATAAATCACCTTGCAAATTTTTTCAATAGAAGCTATAATTTAATCTATGAAAGCGAATATTCATCCAAAATATTATGATCAGGCTCAGGTTATTTGCTCTTGCGGAAATAGATTTACAACTGGCTCAACTATGGAAGAGATCCGAATTGAACTTTGCAATAAATGCCATCCATTTTATACCGGAGAGCAGAGATTCGTTGATAGCGCTTCAAGAATACAAAAATTTGAGGCAAAACAAAATATCGCAAAACAATATTTGAATAAAAAAGTAAAAAAGCAGGAAAAACAAAAAGAGAAAGATACCCAACCAAAGACTCTCCGAGAAATGCTACAGGCAATCCGTTAGCCAGCGTCTAGTTATCAGCGTCTAGTGTCTAGTTTAAACTGAATGCTGAAAGCTAGTTGCTAGACGCTTTTTCGTATGGACGACTATAGAAAAATCCAAATACAAGAAATTGATAAAAAAATTACCGAGACTAAATCTCTCGTTGAAGATCCGTCAATGCGGGAAATGGCGTTAAAAGAAATTGAAGATTTGAAAACGCAAAAAAAGACTCTGGAAGAAAGTCTGAACCAAGACCAAAAATCTGCGGAAGATTCATTGGACAGCCGAAATGTGATTTTGGAAGTAAAGGGCGCTGCGGGAGGAGAAGAAGCCAAAATATGGAAAGACGAACTTTTCCGAATGTATGTAAAATTCGCAACGCAAAAAGGATTTAAAGTAGAAAGCGTGGATGAGAATGTAGTAAAAATTTCTGCCGCCTCAACATCTTCCGATCCTTTCAAGCTGTTTAAGTTTGAGGCTGGTGTTCATAGAGTCCAGAGAATTCCTGCCACTGAAAAACGCGGACGAATTCATACATCAACCGCGACTGTTTCAGTACTTCCCGAACTTGAGGATATTGACCTTCATATCAATCCTGAAGATATAGAATTTGAGGCTTTCCGGGCAGGCGGACATGGAGGGCAGAATGTTAATAAGGTCTCAACTGCTGTAAGACTCAAACATAAACCAACAGGTATAATTGTAACGGCACAAACTGAACGTTTCCAAGCCCAAAATAGAGAAATCGCTATGGAAATTCTTCGCTCCAAACTCTGGGAAATTGAAGTTGAGAAACAAAATAAAGAAATTTCTTCACTTAAATCAACTCAGGTTGGCCGCGGCATGAGAGCAGAGAAAATTCGAACCTACAACTTTCCGCAGGATCGTATGACCGACCATAGACTGGGAGAATCGTGGCACAACCTAGAAAGCATTATGGATGGAAATTTAGATGAGATTATAACCTCTTCCTAATCCTAGCAGTGACAAAAAACGTCCCTAATACCACCAATCCTCCGATAATTAAGGTTAAAAATATTTTAGTATTCGCCTTATCAAAAAAAGATGTTTTGCTTGATATATCTGGAGCTTTTGAAAATCCCTCAACCGGAATCTCCAGAACCTTTGTATTTTGAGAATCATAAATATTTATGACTTTTCCGTCTGGAAAAAATGGAATATTCAAAACAATTTCTGTACTATCCAAATTTACAGAGATTGATGTAAACTCACCAGTTTCGGGATCGATCTCTTCTCCATGTATGGTCAAAGGAATTTGAAAGTGATCTATATATAAAGTTGTCCCTACGCCAGATATTAACTCGACTATATACTCCCCTTCTTGCGGAACTTGCGAAATCTCTCCTGGCAAAACTGCGATATTTTTAAGTTCAATATTCCCTTTGTCATACAACAAATTTATATGATAAAACTTACTCTCCTTTGCAGATACTGGGTTGATAACAAAAAGTAAGCTAAACAAAAATAAACTAATTTTTAATAAAAAAATGTTCATTGCTTTCATAATATTTTTATTTTGTATAAGAATCAATCTCCTTTTGTATTTGTTTTTTGGAAACTATATTAAACTCTGGAAAATTAGAACTTCTCATCACGCTATCTATGCTCGACCTATAACCATCTCTTCCACCACATCCATAATAACATGCGGTATCTATCTGGCATGATTCTCCAAAATTTACATTACCAAAATAATCATATTGATAATCACAAATGTTAGCTTGACTAATCCAACGGCAGCCTAAACCATTGTATACTTTTGTTTCGCAATCTTCTTTTGAACTAAAGCTATTACACAATGGTTCTTCCAAACTAGAAGCACCACTACACCACTTAGGACACGCAAGAACATCGCAATTTGCAAAATTCGTAGGTGACAAATGACCTGTAGATGATTGGCGAAAGTCAGTAGCTCGATCATATTCATCAGCTAATGCACCTATCGAATGACCAAGTTCGTGTAAAGTAACATCCATCCCATAGTTGGAGGTATCATATGAAACAGCCATAGGACCTCCCATATATGCCCAACCTCCATCTGTTTTGCTTATCACAAGGATTTTATCAAAGATACTGCAATTTTTAGACACGTTTCTCATTATTGCGTCCGCACAATTTCCTGAATTATATATAGAGCAGTCTACATCAAGTGCAGACTCTAAAAACCAAATATTAAATTTGTCTTTGTTCAGACTAAAAGGGTCTTTTGAGAAGACATAATTTATGTGTCTTGGCAAAACATTTTGCTTAAAATCTTCCAACTCTGCTTCACCATAATGATCAGGTACAACAATTAAGTCTATTTTAACTGCCGAATCACCATTTATACCGATATCTGTACATTTGCTTACTAATGTATCTAAAACCTCTACCGTATTGGTAGCTAAAAGTTTACCGTTTATCGTATGGGTAAATGTATAAATTCCAAATGGGAATTCACCCGAATAAAAAGTCCAATTATAAATTCCATCAAAAGCATACTGATCCGAAAATTGTCCATTATCTAATAAGTCAACATCAAAATTTACTCCAGGGCCTTTTATATTAATCTTTATCGTTTGATTAGTTTCTGTTATTGCATTTATCGTGAATATTGTTCCATGATAACTGCTATTTGATGGAAATACACTTGAGCTAAAAGGAATAGTATCTGGCGTTGTAGAAGGAGTAGGGGTATGCGGTGTTGGATAAGAAGGTGTTGCATATGGAGGGGCGGACTCTACGGTTACTTTCATTGATTTCATAACAGTTTCTCCCTTAAATGTCGCATTCACAAACAGATCTCCAATTCCAACATTTAGCGGATTAAAAGTTACAATATCGCCAGATGTACGACTAAGGGTAGCTATTGAGTTAGTAGAACTGATTCCCCATTGGTATGAAGCGCCTGACCATATTGGTTGATTGTTAGTATCGTATGCTAATGCTGAAAATCCAATTGGAGGCGACCCTACTCTAGTGGTTAAAGACGCAGGCTGAATCTCAACCCTACTTAACGTTTGTATTGGTCGTTTATTAACGTTAAGTAACGGATCTGAACTTCTTACGGTAATTGATGGATCTCCAAGAAGAGTTGCGTTGAAGAAATATTCTGGTGGAAGACAACCACCATTACAATCATTCTGCCATTCGGAAACCCATGTTGAGCTTGCTGTATTTCCAACAAAAACAGCCTGTTGTGGATTAACAGAAACCGATTCATCGCCTATTCCTTCGATTATAGAATCCTCCTCTCTCACTGCAAAATTTACTTGTTTCCCGTTGCAGAAAGAGTTACCAACGACATTTAGTGTTACTGTCTCTCCTTCGGTGGAAGTAGATGTACCCCATGAGGCAGATGTAAGCTGACAAGGAACGGGAGTAATTGTCGGCGTAAGGGTTGGGATGGAACTAAGTATTTTTATATCTATATCTGTAGATCGAGTAGACTGACATCTTCGTCCATCAGACAAATGAGCGGTTGCCCATACCGCTGTATTACCAGGGCTGATGCCCCTTACTGATGTACCATAAGGAGAGCTTGGATCAGAAGTCACACCAACAGTGGCGACAGAAGTATTGTAAGAACCGAAACGCATTCGCGCTACCCCTGCCGAGCCCAAGCCTGACGTTACGCTTGCCGTAATTCTTCCTATTGCTCCTACCTTGAGATTTCGCACACTTGGGTCAACTGTTACTCGGCATTGTACGGAAGTTGGGCTGATGCTACCGCCTGCTGACGTTGGGATAGGGGTGGGTGTGCGGGTAGGGGTTGGGGTGGGGGCAGAGGTTGGAGGCAGAACGCATTCTATACTATCAATGTTAAAGCCTCCCGGATTTGGAGGGGTAAGTGTTCCGCCGGAGAATCCGAACAGAAGTTGTCTGGTATTGTAAGCT